>NZ_WOTG01000068.1 GCF_011516925.1 Acetobacter fabarum | reverse complement strand
ACGGCTGGCGCGTCACACGCGCCCTCTGGTGCAGCCAGTCCCTTGTGCCGGGGAGGTGGCCTTTTTGCTCAGGAGGCAAGGAGTGGGGTGGGGCGACCATGCCTCTTGCCCGCCGTTCCGCGTTGCGGGGCGCGAGGGGGTTTCAGGTATAAAATAACGGGAAGTGTAATAACAAAACCGACCGCGCCAATTTGTTCTTATCGGAAAGACACGTCAAGAAATACAGAAATGTAACACGCAATATTGTTTCGTTTATTTGTGCAAAAAAGACCGGAAAAAACACGCTTTTTTGGCAGTTTTCCGCGCTTTTTATCTTTCTCTGTTTGCCGGGATGTACTAATCTTTACTTGTTGAGAGGGAATAGGCCCGAACAACAAAACGCCCCGGTCGGTGCTGGAACACCAAACCGGGACTAGCCAGAACAGAAAGAGAGGCTTTCATGTCCGACTTGACGAATAGTGTACGCACCGTGTCCACCCCTGCGCAAGAGGGGAATGTCTGCACCGGGCG
>NZ_WOTG01000067.1 GCF_011516925.1 Acetobacter fabarum | reverse complement strand
AGACGGTATTACCTGAAACTGTTTCCGATCACAGTCTTCCCATCACGTTGGTTAGTACATACTGCCGGATCTACCGGGGCGGACCCCGGTCTCCATCGTCCTGCTGATGCGGGTCAGGCAGCGGTGACACTGCAACCAGCCGGACGATAGATCTCTTTGCGTGCTAATAATGCCCAGATGATACGGGCCATTTTATTGGCAAGCGCTACTGTTGCCAGGCGTCTGGGGCGACGTTCGATGAGTTGGCACATCCACTGCCCCGCCGCACTATTCCACTGGTGAGCACGGTTGAGCATGGATGTCGCTCCAAGAACCAGAAGCATTCTGATCTGGCGGTTGCCCGTCTTGGTAATCCTGCCCAGCTGGGTTTTCCCCCCGGTGGAATACTGACGGGGTACAAGCCCAAGCCACGCGGCAAAATGTCGTGCTGAGGCAAACGAACCGATATCTGCGACAGACGCCACAACCAGCGATGCGGTCACGGGACCAACGCCTGGAATTGTCATCAGACGGCG
>NZ_WOTG01000066.1 GCF_011516925.1 Acetobacter fabarum | reverse complement strand
ACACCGCCCAATGATTCGCCCGATACAACGGCCGGAACATCGCCGCTGAACAATGTGCGCCCCGTCTATCCGCCAGAAATGGAGGAAGACAACATTGAAGGCCGCGTAACCGTGGTGTGTGATGTGGAAACAACAGGCATGACCAGCAACTGCCGTGTGCAGGCGGTAACCGGTGGTCAGGCATTTGCGCAGGCCGCGCTGGATTACGTGCACAAGGCCCGCTACCGGCCCGCAAGCCGCAATGGTGTGCCCGTGCGGGAAGTGAACAAGACATATGTCATCCGCTTCCGGCTGGATGACTGACACAGACTAACGGTTCGGCCTTGTGCCGGGCCTCTGGATAACACAGCAACACGGACCCGCCCGGTCCGCTCCGGCAGGGGAACAGGACCGGGCCTTTGGATGAGGATCTTGAGTAAAATGAGCAGACTGCCCCGTTCTTTTGTGTCAGGTCTTGCCGCTCCGGCTCTTGCGCTGCTGATGAGCACGGCAGCCCCCATTGCCGCCTTTGCGCAGGATGCCGC
>NZ_WOTG01000065.1 GCF_011516925.1 Acetobacter fabarum | reverse complement strand
ATGGCTTCCTTTTCATATTTTGTTTTCAACACGTCCGCGTCCGCCACGTCTGGGAGGCCGGGGCCAGAGCTTGCCTCTGGTGGCGGCCTCCCAGACGTGGCAGCGGGTTTTGCTTTTGTGGTTTGGTGTTTTTCTTTTTGTGTGGCGATCTCAATGCACAGCACACCTAAAGACCACGGAAGCCAGTACGTGGCTGTGTCCATTTTGGCGCACGCACTGACGCGGCGTCGCTCAGTATTCGGATGTGAGCATGACGACCTTGCCGGGATCGCTATCGGCCACAACGTAAAGTTTCAGTTCTGCCAGAGGGAAATCCGTATAGCCTACAGGCTGGCGGTACAGGATGTTGGCCTCGCGCTCGCCGTTCCCGTCTGTGCAGACAACCTCGGCGCAGTGTTTGGTAAGATCCACCCTGAGCGTCCAGCACTCGAACTCAGCACGTCTGACGGCTGGAACCAGTCGCGCGCTCGCCACAATGTCCAGCAGCCATGCCGCACCATTACGCACCAGATAGGCCGCACCATCGGTC
>NZ_WOTG01000064.1 GCF_011516925.1 Acetobacter fabarum | reverse complement strand
CATCGCCTGTGAGCGGACGACGTGACCATCAGCACCCAAAGCAGATCGGGTGCGCCAGCAGACTGCACAACCCGCACGACAAGAGCCGGGCGATGCTGACGGACGGGACGATTTGTATAGGGGAACGGAACCTTGATCAGGTCCCAGACCTCAAAGCCCGGCATAGGCCTGTTGATCCGCGACGGAATTCCACTCGCCGAATGTCGCGAAGGGATCATCCTGCTCCGCTGTTGCCAATACCCGGGTCAGGATGACCTGCCCGTTCTCCACGATATAGCCTATTTCGTCACCAGGCTGCAGGCCCAGTGTCGCACGGACAGCCTGCGGAATGGTCGTCTGGGACTTACTTGTGAGGCGGCCTCTGATCATGCCCCCAAGGTAAGGAATTTCCTTGCCATCCGCAAGTATTCTGTCGCCAGCGCCACATCCACACCCCCGGCATACCCCCATCAGGATGCAACTGGCAGAGGCCAGCAACACGCCATCAACCCGATCAGCGACTGCTCTTTAACCGAAGGGCTGACGCGCCGCAGGCG
>NZ_WOTG01000063.1 GCF_011516925.1 Acetobacter fabarum | reverse complement strand
CCCAGATTACCGACCAGAATGACCTTGTTAACGCTGCCTGACATTTGCCTGTTCCACTAAAAATATTGAGAAAAATATCACTGATCTGAGGGGCGATTTAAGCGGCTTTCAGCTTGGCCCGTTCCATCTGGACGTACTGTTCCGCCCATTTGTTGACCTGAGCCGCAATCTCCGCTGGCGTTCCTTCCCGACCGTCCCAGTCTTTGAGCAGGTCAAACCCATAATGCAGGGCGATATACCGGCGGCTTTCCGGGTCTTTGGAGTAATTGGCTCCAAGGTAGCGTGCGCCATCAGGAACCATCTCTCCATCGGCGGCCATCCCGACAAACAGACGTTCCACACCATTCTGGGGGCGCTGTGCATCATAGTATTGCCAACCGTGATACTTCACCAACGCTGCCAGCGTCTGATGGGAGTAATGGGCATTTTCCAGTTCCACAAAGCAGGTGGTCTTGCGGTTAGCACACTCACTGCACCGCCCGGTGCAGACATTCCCCTCTTGCGCAGGGGTGGACACGGTGCGTACACTATTCGTCAAGTCGGACATGAAAGCCTCTCTTTCTGTTCTGGCTAGTCCCGGTTTGGTG
>NZ_WOTG01000062.1 GCF_011516925.1 Acetobacter fabarum | reverse complement strand
GGCATGGTCTGTGCCGGATTTCAGCACGCTGAGTCGTCGGCAGAAAGCCCTGACGGTCGATATCTCCTATCGCAGTTCAGACGGTCCGCTTCATCTTCTGATCGACAGCACCGGGATCAAGGTCGAGGGAGAAGGCGAATGGCACAGGCGTAAACATGGCGGTTCGAAACATCGTATATGGCACAAACTTCATATTGCTGTTGACGAAGGTTCTCTGGAAATCCGTGCCGTTGAAATGACGGGAAACGAGATCGGTGATGCCCCGGTTCTGCCAATGCTTCTGGAGCAGATCCCTCAAGATGAAGACATCGCCAGTGTCACGGCTGATGGCGCGTATGATACAAGGCGATCCCATGACACCATTGCCGAACGTGGCGCTCAGGCCATCATTCCCCCGCGAAAAAACGCAAAGACATGGTGCCCCACATCAGCAGGAGCCATCGCCCGAAATGAAACTCTACGGGCTTGCAGACATCTCGGGCGGGCTATCTGGAGACGATGGAGTGGTTATCATCGACGAAGCCGCGTTGAGACGAAAATGCACTGCATCAAGCTGCTGGGCCAGCGTCTGACAGCACGCGATTTCGACCGTCAG
>NZ_WOTG01000061.1 GCF_011516925.1 Acetobacter fabarum | reverse complement strand
GCCATGGATGTGGTAAACTCGGCCCCGTTTGCCCAGATCCTCAACATAGACCCCGTCCCTGTAGGGATACTGGTGCACAGCCTGCTTGCGCCCTGTCTCGCCCCCACTACCCAGCACGGCAAATGGCACCGCGCGGAATGAGCACTGGAGATATTCCAGCGCTGTGTTGATGAGTGAACCGGACATGTGTCAGTTGCCTAGAGCGGTATTGGTTGGATCCATCGCCCGTTGTTGCGAGATGGACGCCACCTTCAGGTTGGAACTGGCTGAGGTGACTTTGACCGAAGACCCGGGCGGGGCATTGTCATGGCTGATCTCAACCCGCAGTCGAGAAGTTGTGCCATCAAGACCACCGCCAGCGTCCTGCTTGGGCGGCGTGGGCATCTGGGCTGGTGGAGCTGAGAGAGCGTTATACCAATCCGTGCCCATTCCTGCCCGGTTGCTCATCTCGCGCAGTTGGTCCGCCTGAGTCCGGCCCGGACGGAAATAATTCACAGACGCCAATGCCGCAGCCTGTGATGCTGTTCTGGCATGACGGATTTCATCGCCCCCCAGATAACTCTGGTGGTCGAGTTCCCACTGCATGAACTTAAGCTGATCTTCCCGGCTTGAACCGTGAATATC
>NZ_WOTG01000060.1 GCF_011516925.1 Acetobacter fabarum | reverse complement strand
GGGCAAGAGGCATGGTCGCCCCACCCCACTCCTTGCCTCCTGAGCAAAAAGGCCACCTCCCCGGCACAAGGGACTGGCTGCACCAGAGGGCGCGTGTGACGCGCCAGCCGTAGGCCGCCGAAGGCGTCTGGTGAAACCGCCGGCCTTGCGCACTGGTGCAGGCACAAGGTCATGACTGTCCACAAGATGGGGTGGACGGCCTCCTTGTGGCATCAATGTGCCATGATGGAGGTTGATGCACCATCAGGAGGAGACCATCCGCATGAAAGCTAGCATAATTGGCCTGGATATTGCCAAATCCGTATTTCAGGCTCATGGCGCTGACGCAAGTGGAAAGTGCGTTTTCAAACGCAAGCTTGGGCGGAGTGAAGTGTCTGCATTTTTTGCAGAACTTGAACGCTGCGAAGTTGTCCTGGAAGCCTGCGGGTCTGCTCATTACTGGGCTCGGGTGATCAGCCGCGCGGGTCATGATGTCAAACTCGTCTCCCCCGATCGGGTCCGACCTTTTGTGAGAAAAGGCAAAAAGAATGACGCCGTTGATGCGGCGGCGATCTGTGTGGCGGCAACTCACCCTGATACAATGTTTGTTCCGATCAAGACCGAAGAACAGCAGGGCGTGTTGTCTCTGCATTCGACCCGTGCTCTTCT
>NZ_WOTG01000059.1 GCF_011516925.1 Acetobacter fabarum | reverse complement strand
CGTGGAATTGATGATGCGTTCCGTGCCTGCGGGCGTGCGGTTTGAGTTGCTGAGCACCATCCGTCAGAAAACCGAGCGCGGCCGGATGATCGCGGGTCTGTTTCGTGGAACGGGCCGTGACATGACGAAATCGGAAGAAGAGCAGAACGCCGAGGACGCGCAGCGTGCGCGTGAGGCGATAGACCTCAAGCGGGCGGATGGGACGTTCAGTCTGGTCGGTGGTGATCACGCGCAGGTTGTCGCAAATATTGCGGAGTTCTACCTGAAGCGCCGCGACATGCTCCGTGCCGCCGGGAGCACGCGCGGCATTACGATGTCTGCTCCCACGAATGAGGACGTCATGGCGCTGAGCATGGCGGTACGCGAGAGGCTGGGTGAACGCGGGGAGGTTGGGAAAGAGGAGATCGTCCGCGCGGCCATTGACCAGCGGGGTGAGACCTATGATCTGCCGATTGCGGTTGGCGACCGGTTGAGGCTTTTCAGCAAGGTGCGGTGTCACGCCCAGCGCTCTTATGGCCCACGCTGGCTGGAATTGGGCTCGAATGGTGATTTTGTCGATGTTCTGGGCTGGACAAAACAGGGCCTGATGCTCAGGAACCGTGCCGGCACCGAGGGCATGGTGCCATGGGACTCTTTGGCGGACCGGCAGACG
>NZ_WOTG01000058.1 GCF_011516925.1 Acetobacter fabarum | reverse complement strand
CGCGACACTGATGTCCTGGACGGGGTTGTCGCTTACGGCTTTGAGGCGGGCGGTCAGAGAGCTGGCCGAGGCCGGGATGATCGTGCCCTGTGACGGCCGGAACGGACAGCGGGGACGGCGCTGGCAGGGGCAGGAAGGCATGTCGCAGGTTGGATTCAGTCTGGCGTCCTTGCGCTATCGGTGGCCGGACCTACAGGCCCAACTTGAGATCGGCCGACGACAGCGCGCGGAAGTGGCATTTCTGCGTGAAGCCATTGCCGATCTGAACGAGCAGGTGCGCGTGGCGGCCGAGCTGCAGGGCGATGAGGCAACCGCCCTGGAAGCCGCACGGATCATGCGGCTCCGTCGCGGCACGGACCTGATTGATACGCTGGCCAGCTATCACGACATCATGAAAGCGCTCTGGGCGCGTGTGAAACCTGTGGAAAAGCCTGCGGAAAACCGTGTCGACAGGTCGCCAGATTCTGTCTGGTGTACCCCTGAAATGGCACCCATGGATGCTCAATCTGGCACCCACTATACAGAAAGAAATAACAAAAAACCTAAAAAGGTTGTTGTAGTAGCGCCCGAGGGGCGCAATCGCATTGAGACAATGCGGCGTGCAGGGCAGGTGTCTCAGCGTGAACCATCCGAGGGGCTGGAAGCATCCATTCTGCGGG
>NZ_WOTG01000057.1 GCF_011516925.1 Acetobacter fabarum | reverse complement strand
GGCGGACGACCGCCATTTGATCCTGTGCTGATGTTCAAGATCCTGGTGATCCAGACGCTCAACAATTTGTCTGATGAGCGGACGGAATATCTGATCAACGATCGCCTCTCCTTTATGCGTTTCCTTGGTCTGGGACTTTCAGATCGGGTGCCGGATGCCAAAACGGTCTGGCTGTATCAAAAGCGTCTGACCCAGGCGGGTGCGATCGATGGGCTGTTCAACCGCTTTGATGCGACCCTGCGCAACGCCGGGTATTTGCCGATGTCAGGCCAGATCCTGGATGCCACGCTGGTAGCGGCTCCGAAGCAGCGGAACACCAAGGCAGAGAAAGCCGATCTTCGGGAAGGACGTATTCCTGAAGACTGGCAGGACAGACCCGCAAAGCTGTCGCACAAGGATCGTCATGCGCGCTGGACACTGAAGTTCACGAAGGCGAAGCGGCAGGATGATGGAACCATGCCATCCAGCGATCTCGCCATCCCGTTCTTTGGCCATAAATCGCATGTTTCCATCAATCGGAAATACCGGTTCATCCGGAAATGGAAAACAATGCATGCCGCCGCCAGTGATGGCGCGCGATTGAGAAAGGGGCTTCTGGATAAAACCAATACGGTCTCAAGTGTCTGGGCCGACACGGCCTATCGCTCAAAAGCCAACGAAGACTTCATGGAAAAGCAGGGCTTTGTCTGCAAGGTTCATCGCAAAAAGCCGCATCTCAAGCCTAT
>NZ_WOTG01000056.1 GCF_011516925.1 Acetobacter fabarum | reverse complement strand
GAGTAAAATGAGCAGACTGCCCCGTTCTTTTGTGTCAGGTCTTGCCGCTCCGGCTCTTGCGCTGCTGATGAGCACGGCAGCCCCCATTGCCGCCTTTGCGCAGGATGCCGCAGCCCCCGCACCGGCAGCCCCGGCGGCTACCGCTCCTGCGGCACCGGCTGCTCCGGCTCCGGCAGATGGCGCTGCAGCTCCTGCCCCCGGCCCGGCCACACCCGCCGCACCGGATGCCGCAACAACCCCCACACCCACCGATGGCACAACAGCCCCGACCCCGGCCGCCGCTGCAGCAGCAGAAGCTCCTGCGCCGGACGCCAAGGATGACGCCAACCCCTACGGCCTGTCCGCCCTGTGGTCGAACGGCGATATTATCGCCCGTGGCGTGCTGCTGATCATGCTCGTCATGTCGCTTGGCACATGGTTCATCATGATCACCAAGTTCATCGAACAGGGGCGTCTGTTTGCCGCTGGCAAGGATGCCACCAAAAACTTCTGGACCAAGCACAGCATTCAGGAAGGGGCTTCCGCACTCTCCACCTCCTCTCCGTTCCGCTATATTGCCGATACCGGCATTACGGCAGCCGAACACCATGAAGGCACGATGCAGGAAGCCATTGACCTGCATAGCTGGACCTCCATGTCCATCCAGCGCGCGGTCAACAACATCCAGAACAGCCTGCAGAAGGGTCTGGCCTTCCTGGGCACCGTGGGGTCCACATCCCCGTTCATCGGGCTGTTCGGTACGGTCTGGGGTATCTACCACGCACTCACCGCCATTGGCATTGCCGGTCAGGCATCCATCGACAAGGTTGCCGGTCCTGTGGGTGAATCCCTGATCATGACCGCCATTGGTCTGGCAACGGCTGTG
>NZ_WOTG01000055.1 GCF_011516925.1 Acetobacter fabarum | reverse complement strand
CACAGCCGTTGCCAGACCAATGGCGGTCATGATCAGGGATTCACCCACAGGACCGGCAACCTTGTCGATGGATGCCTGACCGGCAATGCCAATGGCGGTGAGTGCGTGGTAAATACCCCAGACCGTGCCGAACAGCCCGATGAACGGGGATGTGGACCCCACGGTGCCCAGGAAGGCCAGCCCCTTCTGCAGGCTGTTCTGGATGTTGTTGACCGCACGCTGGATGGACATGGAGGTCCAGCTATGCAGGTCAATGGCTTCCTGCATCGTGCCTTCATGGTGTTCGGCTGCCGTAATGCCGGTATCGGCAATATAGCGGAACGGGGAGGAGGTGGAGAGTGCGGAAGCCCCTTCCTGAATGCTGTGCTTGGTCCAGAAGTTTTTGGTGGCATCCTTGCCAGCGGCAAACAGACGCCCCTGTTCAATGAACTTGGTGATCATGATGAACCATGTGCCAAGCGACATGACGAGCATGATCAGCAGCACGCCACGGGCGATAATATCACCGTTCGACCACAGGGCGGACAGGCCGTAGGGGTTGGCGTCATCCTTGGCGTCCGGCGCAGGAGCTTCTGCTGCGGCAGCGGCGGCCGGGGTCGGGGCTGTTGTGCCATCGGTGGGTGTGGGGGTTGTTGCGGCATCCGGAGCGGCGGGGGTGGCCGGGCCGGGGGCAGGAGCTGCAGCGCCATCTGCCGGAGCCGGAGCAGCCGGGGCTGCAGGAGCGGTAGCCGCCGGGGCTGCCGGTGCGGGGGCGGCGGCATCCTGCGCAAAGGCGGCAATGGGGGCTGCCGTGCTCATCAGCAGCGCAAGAGCCGGAGCGGCAAGACCTGACACAAAAGAACGGGGCAGTCTGCTCATTTTACTC
>NZ_WOTG01000054.1 GCF_011516925.1 Acetobacter fabarum | reverse complement strand
TTTGTGTCCAAAATTGCGCAACTTTTCCGCTTTTGTTCTCATCCCGTGACCGTTTCGGATGCACCGCTGCCCATGCGGGTCGAGACGGTTGAGAGGTATTGTCCCACTGTCCAGCCGCTCATGTTGTTGGCAGCCAGCGAGGAACGCGACACGAGGCTGCTCAGAGGTGTGCTGCTGGTCGCTGCCGCGATCTTTGAACCGGCCGACGGTCCGAACATATAGGCGGCGTAGACCTGCGCCGAGGTTGCAGTTGTTCCGGTGGATTTGGAAACAGCGCTGGCATAGGAACTGATGATGGCACTGGCGACTTTCGCCTGCGCCGTCGGATCATTCCGGTCAGCACTACTCAGCCCAAGCTTGGATGCGTAGTCATTCCATGTGCCATTGGTGATCTGCCAGACCCCCGTGGCCGATGAAGAGCTGTTGCCGGTATTCTGGAAATGACTTTCGATCTGAGCGTAAGCTGCGAGCGTATCGGGATTGATCCCGGCAGCTTTGGCTGCAGCAACAGCATCGGCGCCATAGGATTGCGACAGCAGTTTGGACATCGCATCACTGCTGCCCCACGCACCCGAGTAACGCGCCGCGCTCGCCGATGCGCCTGCCCCTGATGAGGAAGACGTCTGCGCACCTGGAAAGACGAAGGTCGGCGCACCAGCCTCCTCGATGCTCGGCACGATCTGGGTGGCCACCTGCGCGACACCCGGCCGTGCGGCGATACACACAGCCAGCAGGCCCAGTCCGCTCCACCGGGCCAGAGAGAGGGGGCGCGTCATGCGCCAGGATATGAGAAGAGGATCATGCCGTCAGATGGTCTCATCCCGGCCACGATGCAGTGTGTGCCCGCAGAGGCTGTCGTGGATGTCCA
>NZ_WOTG01000053.1 GCF_011516925.1 Acetobacter fabarum | reverse complement strand
TAAGTGTCTGACCGAAAATGAGTTGAGTGATTTCAGCAGGTTATGATTCATGGGTTTGCGATAACCTGATGAGATCAAGATGGCCTGGACTGAAATCACCCGCGCGCAGTATCGCCGGGACGACCTGGAGTATGCAAGCGACCTTCGCGATGCGGAGTGGGCGCTGATTGCGCCTTTGATGCCCGAGAAGAAACGACTGGGGAGACCACGACGTACGGATTTGCGCCGGGTCATGGAGGCGATCCTCTATATCGTCACTACGGGTTGCCAGTGGCGACAATTGCCTCGTCATTTTCCCGCCTTCACGACCGTGCAGGGCTATTTCTACCGTTGGATCCGCGAGGGACGATGGGAAGCGATAAACCATATTCTCGTGATCCTGTCGCGTGAGCAGGACGGGCGAGACGCCACGCCTTCGGTAGGCATTATTGACAGCCAGTCGGTTAAAACTGCTGAAAACGGCGGTCCACGCGGTTATGACGCGGGCAAGAAGATCAGGGGCCGCAAGCGGCATATCACGACCGATACGCTGGGTCATGTCGTGGCAGCCGTCGTGCATCCCGCCGACATTCAGGATCGTGATGGCGCGCCGCTGGTAGCGACCAGAATACGCTCATTGTTTCCCTGGCTTCGCCATCTGATCGGTGACGGCGGGTATGCCGGCGAGAAGTTGCGTGGTGCGCTGGCTGAACTCGGCCGATGGACGATCGAGATCGTCAAGCGTAGCGATCGGGCCGAAGGCTTCGTCGTCCTGCCCAAACGCTGGATCGTGGAGCGCAGCTTTGCATGGCTCGGACGCTGCCGTCGCCTCACGAAGGATGTCGAGGCAACAATCTCGTCATCCCACGCGTGGTTGATGATTGCCCATATCCGCAGAGTTCTGCGAAAAATCAATCAAACCGCTTTCTGATTCAGGCTCTAAGG
>NZ_WOTG01000052.1 GCF_011516925.1 Acetobacter fabarum | reverse complement strand
CAGCGCCTGCCCATCCGGGGTCAGGTAGAAGACCCGGAAGATGTCGCCATTGACGGCATACACACCCTGAAGGCCATGATTCATGACGTGGTTACCGATCTCATAGACTTTGGCACCTGTACTGGTGATGCGTCGGAGTGCAGGGCTTGCTGCAATTTCCCCGGCCGGGATGAGCCGTGGCGTAGGCACGGTCGGGGTGGGACGCAGGACAGGACCAGCGTCGGCGGCGCCTGATGGGACGGGTAACGGGGGTGTCACTGCCACAGGCGGCAGGGTAGGGCATTGCTGGGCCTGCGCCAGTGTTGAAAGGGCCACAAGGGTTGTAGCCGCCAGAAGAGTGTTTCGGGAATGTCGCATTGGGGTCTCCTTCTCTCCCCATGATGCACCAGAGCGTTGTGACGCTCTGTGGAACAAAAACCGAACGCAGAGCGTCACAACGGTCTGAGACATACTGGGGGGAGACCAACAAGGCAAAGGAGCCGCCCCGTGTCGCTCAGATCCACGCTTACCCTCACCCTGCTGGCAGGTGGCCTGCTGGCAGGGCCAGCCTACGCTCAGGATGTGCCGCCTGCCGAACTCGACCGACTGGCTGCTGAGCGGCAGGAAGCCATCGGCCCGCGCGACTGGGGACCGCCTGTCGACCCCGCACCTGAGGCGCAGCTGATGCCGCTTGGCGGGCACGTTACGTGCATGTCGCCTCACATGGCGTTTGAACCGGTCTATGCCGGACCAGGGAGCAATACGAGACAGGTTGGTGTCGCCCCACCCCAGCTTGCGGTTACCACGACGACTTCAGGCGGTTGGACCCGCATCCTGCGCGCTTATGGGAAAGCCGCATGGATACCGACCGAGGATCTGCAGCCATGGACATCCACGACAGCCTCTGCGGGCACACACTGCATCGTGGCCGGGATGAGACCATCTGACGGCATGATCCTCTTCTCATATCCTGGCGCATGACGCGCCCCCTCTCTC
>NZ_WOTG01000051.1 GCF_011516925.1 Acetobacter fabarum | reverse complement strand
ACTTCTGGAATGGGCTGCGAAACAAGGGGTTATCCTAAAGCAATCCAAACGGGACAGCCGCAGCAGAACGCCCATATCGAGCGCTACAATCGTACAGTCAGGCACGAATGGCTGGACCAATATATCATTGAAACCATTGAGGAGGCGCAGGACTTCGCCACGCAATGGCTCTGGACTTACAACAACGACCGTCCAAATATGGGCATCGGCCGCATCACTCCCGCCATGAAACTGAAAATGATCGAGTAAATTCTCCGGATGCACCCCGTTAAAAATGGGGGGATTATCAGCGAAATGGTCGGTCGTGTTCTGCCGCGTGTAACTCGCGCTCCCGCTTGCATCTCTCCCAGCACCCCACACCGGAATCGAGACAGACAGGCCACTCTGGGTGGCGCTGCTTTTATACTCATAGGTGTACTGATTTTTCTCTACGCACAATATAATTTAAAAATAACTATAGAAATGTTGACTTATTCAGAAAAATGGTCAGTGCATTTACTGTACTATCTTTCCCTTCTTCAAAATCGTTGGAAAAATAAGAAATACCTAAAGGTAAAACATAAAACCCATAATCATATTTTTTAATTTCCATTCCATTTTCAGTAAAAAATATCATCATTTCCATAATATTTTCCCCAAAAATATTAATATTCTTATATGTTAACTTATTTTCTTCAAAGGTATTATATGGAAACCGAAATTCTAGAGAGTCAATAATATATTTTTCATTATAGGAAAACTGTAATTTTCCGTTGAAAGAATATGTTATAATCCCTCTATATTTAGAAATATTGACACCTCGAATACGATCCATCACAAACAAATTTGCAATATCTATAAGATCCATTCCTTCCGTAATATCAACAAACTTCTGCGGAATACCTAATCCTTCAGGATATAGAGGAATTTGAGAAATTTTATTAAACGGATATAATTCCACGTTTACAATCCTATTTTTTCAAAAATGATTGAGGGTTGAGACTTTTAGCGTAGTCAAGCATATCCTTTATAGCCTTATCATATTTTCCTACC
>NZ_WOTG01000050.1 GCF_011516925.1 Acetobacter fabarum | reverse complement strand
ATATCGACCGTCAGGGCTTTCTGCCGACGACTCAGCGTGCTGAAATCCGGCACAGACCATGCCAGCCCCGCCAGGCGCAGGAGGCTTTCGACAAAGCCCGTCGTCTGTCGCTGAGCAAAACCAAACAGAACCTTCAGCGTCAGACAGGCCTGGATCGCAGCATCGCTGTAACTTCGCTGACGACCGTGGCGCCCCGTCGGAAGACCTTCCCAATTCATGGACGGGTCAAACCACATCGTCAGACACCCACGCTTCTTCAGTGCTGCGTTGTAGGAGGACCAGTTCGTCGTTCGGTAGCGCGTGCGCTTCGGCTTGCTCATCACTCACAGCTAACAAACTGGATTCAAACAGGGAGTCCCTTGCCAGTATTTCTGCAACAAAGCCCCCTTATCCCATCGACATTGACCCGAGTTATTCCGAATGGTATTCCTGCGACGACGCTGGGAGCACCAAGTGCCGCTGACGTTTTCGTCACCACACCGGAAGCGATTGAAGGCCTTGATGCTGCGGGTATAGCGCAGCGGCTCACGATCCCGGAGAGCCCGACCGGGTATCAGGTTTTCCAGTTCCCAACCCCGGAATCGGGCTTGTCTTCCCCAGTATTTAGGGGGAACCCGGGATTTGTGGGGGGCGGCTATACTGCTGGAGGGGCACCCGAATTTGTCATCTCCAACGGACCGATCCCGGCAGGCGCAACTGTAACGACGGTGCCATGATGAACATCAAACCTGATGAAACGATATTGGTCGGGCAATGGGTGTTGGAGGATGGCCGACCCGTTGCTGATGATGTCAGCGCGCGGATCGCGGCGATTACCAAATCCCACCTCCTAATGATCGGGCACGATGCAAGCGGGTGGCTCACCCTCTATCGCGATCCCAATGATGGGAGACTATGGGAACTTGATTATCCCCAGAGCGAACTTCACGGGGGAGGACCACCTCGTTTGCGAGCGATATCGCCCGAAGAAGCGCGCCAGAGATACAGCTTGGCTGAGATTGAGAGCGAAAATGGCCGATTTTAAGAGCGCAAGAGTAAAGGACTAGCTCCCGCTGTTTGGGTAAGCCGTTGTCTGCACATCGTTTTTTTGACGGAGAGGGTTCGAAGAACCCTCTGGTATTAAGGTCGGCTCTGCGATTCACTCTCTTGTGTGATGACTGGAGGACTGGTGATATGAAGCAGGCGGGATTTTTTGACGTTGAAGAG
>NZ_WOTG01000049.1 GCF_011516925.1 Acetobacter fabarum | reverse complement strand
CTCCCTTACTGATCGACGAACTGTTCCTGCCCGACGATGCCCATCTGGGTGACCCCGAGCCTCTGGGCGTCGGCCATGACATGGACGACAGTCTTGTAATCAGCCAGCCGGTTGGGCTGGATGTGGAACTCGGGCTTGGGCTGGGCGGAGGCAATCTCGCGCAGGTGGGCCTGCAGTTCGTCCTCGCTGTTAACCGGCTGCCCGTTCCAGGTAATCGTATTATCAAAATCCACCACAAGGGTCACAACCGGAACCTCCTCTGTCGAAGGCGGCGGGTTGCCCTGCGGCAGATCAATCGCAACAGATTGGGTCTGCAACGGGATGGTGATGATCAGCATGATCAGCAGAACCAGCATCACGTCAATCAATGGCGTGGTGTTGATGTCTACAATGCCTTCGTCTTCCGTTGTGCTATCCGACCCGACATTCATGCCCATGATCAGTTACTCTCTTCACTCCTGCCCCCACGCGTGCCGCGCGGGGGACGGGGGCCGCAGCCCGCCGTTGTCAGTTGGTCTTCGGCTTCTCGGTAATGAAGTCGATATGATAGATGCCAGCCTGCTGGCATGCCGCCACCATCCTGCCGACCGTCTCATACCGCGCCTTCATGTCCCCACGGATCTGGATCTGCGGTTGCGGTTTGACCACCGCCACCTTTTCCAGATGCTCCAGCAGGTCAGCCTGGTCCTTCAGCGGGGTTTCATCCCAGAAGGCCTTGCCATCCGCCGTAACCGCCAGCACCACGTTGCTCATCTTGGTCTGGGTGGGCTGGTTCATGTCGCGCGGCAGGTTGACCTTGACCGTATGGGTGGCCACCGGAATGGTGATCAGGAAGATGATCAGCAGAACCAGCATCACATCCACCAGAGGGGTCGTGTTGATGGCGGAGACGACTTCGTCGTCCCCTCCTCCGTTGCCAACCTGCATTCCCATGGTTCAGCCCACCCGGTTGGAGGTTGTGACCGTGGTCGGGGAGTTATCGGCGTTGACCCGCACGCTCTCCGCAGCCGCACCGTGGCGCACGCCACCGATCAGGATGGACTGCAGGTCATCGGCAAAGTCGCGCACCTGGTCCATGGCACCCTTGTTGCGGCGCACCAGCAGGTTGTAACCCAGCACCGCAGGCACAGCCGTTGCCAGACCAATGGCGGTCATGATCAGGGATTCACCCACAGGACCGGCAACCTTGTCGATGGATGCCTGACCGGCAATGCCAATGGCGGTGAGTGCGTGGTA
>NZ_WOTG01000048.1 GCF_011516925.1 Acetobacter fabarum | reverse complement strand
TGGCGGGTCTGTCCTACCTCCATTACGCCTATCTGGACTGGATATCCCAACAGGCGGTCCCCTGGACTGCAACGGATGAATATCTGGAAAGCTGGGGGGCGCTAAAAGGCGTGACCCGCAAGGCAGCATCTGCGGCTTCTGGTAGCGTTTCTTTCGATGTTACGGGGGACGGTACTATTCCGGCTGGCACCAGTATTGCGCTGGCTGGTGGCTTAACAGCCACAACAACGGCGGACAGCACAACCACCAATAGTGTTGCCACGGCCCCTGCCACATGCAGCGTAACAGGAAGTGCTGGCAACCTGCCATCAGGCAGCCTTGCAACATTATCCAGCCCTGTGCCCGGCATCCAGACAGTGGGGCAGGTGTCTTCTGCTTTTGGTGGTGGCACGGATATTGAGGAGGAGGAAGACTTCCGCTCCCGCGTCCTGCTCGCATGGCAAGGGGACGGAGAAAATGGCAAAAAACAGGATTACATCGACTGGGCTCTGGCGGTGCCCGGCGTAACCCGAGCTTGGGTTAACCCCTTGGGCTTTGGAGCTGGAACAGTGGTGGTCTATCCCATGCTGGATGACGCCAATGCGTCTGGCGGCGGCTTCCCGAACGGGACCGATGGGGCAAGTGCCTCGGATACACGGTATGCGACGGCAACAGGGGACCAACTGGTCATCGCCAATGCGCTTTATCAGTCTCAACCGGTCGATGCCCTTGTCATCGTCTGCGCCCCCGTGGCCCAACCCGTCGATTTTACAATAGCCGATCTGGGGACCGGCAATACGGTTGCCAACCAGACGCTTATCAAGGCTGCATTGACCGACATGTTCCTTCGCCTGTCGGCCCCTGGTGGAACGATACACCCCAATAACTGGGATGAAGCCCTGTCAGCCCTCAATCTAAGTACCTTCAGCGTGTCTGAACCTACGGGTCCAGTTACGGGTGCCAATGCAGCGGCCATGCCGGTGCTGGGCTCCATCACTTTCGAGAGCTGATATGCCGCCAGTCTTCACCAAAGATATGTTTCGGTCGGCCTTCATGAGCCTGCTGCCCACCGGGCCGATCTGGCCTCGGGGCGAGGGGAGTGTTCTTTACAAGATTAGTGGCGCATGGGCTGCCAGTTTTGCACGTAGCTCTGACCGGGCAGGTAATCTGCTGGTTGATGCGTTTCCCACCAGTACAACCGAACTGTTGCCCGAGTGGGAGGCAACACTTGGGCTGCCAGATCCGTGCGCTGGGGTGAACCCAAGCATTGCCCAACG
>NZ_WOTG01000047.1 GCF_011516925.1 Acetobacter fabarum | reverse complement strand
CCGCAGGACGTATGGCCTTGTTCTGGCAAGGCCACACGCTCCAACAAAAAAGGGCCACGCAGTTGCGTGGCCCTTTTTTTATACCGGCATAAAGGCTGTTCTAGCGTTAGCGCGCCTGTGCACGCGGGGACTGCAACAGTTTTTCGGCCAGTGCGCCAAAAATCAGCCCCAGAGAGGACCACATGACAAGCTGCATGCCAATGGCTGCCTCGCGGAAGCGCCAGAGCACAATGGCGGGGAAATTACCCGGGACCTCGTTAATGTCTGGCAGACCGAACTGCGCCAGAACCACAAGGGCCAGCCCCAGGGCAATGCCGCACAAGGCCGCGTTCCAGCGGCCCAGAGATGCCACCAGCGCCCGACCGACCAGCAGCGAGATCATGGAAATGGCAATGGCAATCCCCACCATGGCAAAATACATGGCTGTACGCAGGCCAATGGTTTCCTCCAGCCCCACAGCGGGTGGGTTGGGCGGATATTTAAGATCGGGGATAAGGACAAAGGTTAAAAAGCCAACACCCGCAAGCAGCAGCGCCAGTACGCGCGGGCTGGACAGGTTCAGGCGTTTGTAAGCCAGAGCAAACACAATGGCGAACGCGCCACCATAGGCCGCACCATACATGAGCACTGCGGTCAGCAGGCCATAGGATGCCTGCACCGAACGGCTGACCAGTTCGGGCTCAGGCGCGATACCTGCTGCGGCGTCCTGTGCGGATTCAAAGGCAATGGCCAGAGCCACCTGTGGCTCGCCAAACAGTTTGGCAAACACAAAGGTCAACAACGCAGCCACAATACCCGCGACCATGCCGCGGGCGAGAAGACGACCAACCATGAGATGAGTTCTTTCCTGACGCCTAGTTATTTAATGGCAGGGGAAGCCAAGAAGGTGGCGGCCGTCATGCACGAATTCATGCACGGAATGGCCAGAAATAAGGGAAGTGGCACCCTGTTCCGCACCCACAAAGTAAATCAGCAGTGCTGCCATGATCAGGCCGAACACGCCCCAGGGCAGAATCTCACGCAGGGGAATACCCGCATCGGCCACCAGTGCGGGGGCATTTGTATGAACGGATGTGTTCATGGTGTTATCCTTTTCTTTCTTGGCAAGGTGGCACAACGCAAAACGTGTGCGGGTCGGTCAGAAAAAACTGCGTACTCTCATGGTTGTCGTGGGTGCATCATAGAATTATGGCATCACACGGCAAGAGTTTTAACCGACGGTCCGCCATCCTCCTGCGTCATTCCCCCCTGCCTGCTGGGTC
>NZ_WOTG01000046.1 GCF_011516925.1 Acetobacter fabarum | reverse complement strand
TGGAGGGATCGAAGAACCGTTGATTGATGTGCTTGGCGGGTAATTTCTGGCTTTTGGCGATTTGATTGACGGTTTTTGCGATGGCATCCGGTCTGCGTTTTGAGCAGATTGGGAGCTGTTACCCGCTTGATAGCTACGCTGTGGTGCTGATCCGCTGCAGGAAGAGGAAGCGGCGCATGTTGTAGACGATATTGGCCAGCCCGATCCTCATGGTGGCCCGGGTAATACCGACAGTTCGGATGAACAATCCCGTCTGTGATTTCTGGTCGGCAAAAACATGCTCGACACGCGAGCGGATCATGGACTTTCCTGCATTGGACCGGTGGATATGGAGTGGCATGGGTTTGAGATGCGGCTTTTTGCGATGAACCTTTGAGACAAAGCCATGCTTTTCCATGAAGTCTTCATTGGCTTTTGAGCGATACGCTGTATCAGCCCAGACGCTTGAGGCCGTATTGGTTTTATCCAGCAGCCCCTCTCTCAATCGCGCACCATCACTGGCGGCGGCATCCGTCGTCTTCCATTTTCGGATGAACCGAAACTTCCGATCGATGGAGACGTGGGATTTGTAGCCAAAGAACGGGATGGCAAGATCTCTGGATGGCATGGTTCCATCATCCTGCTGCTTCGCCTTCGTGAACTTCAGCGTCCATCGTGCATGCCTGTCCTTGTGCGACAGTTTGGATGGCTTGTCCTGCCAGTCTTCAGGAATACGGCCTGCTCGCAGATCCGCTTTCTCTGCGTTTGTATTGCGCTGCTTCGGAGCCGCTACGAGCGTGGCATCCAGGATCTGGCCTGACATCGGCAGATAACCAGCGCTGCGCAGGGTCGCATCAAAGCGCTCAAACAGTCTTTCAATGGCCCCCGCCTGTGTCAGGCGTTCACGGAACAGCCAGATTGTTTTGGCATCGGGCACCCGATCTGAAAGTCCCAGACCAAGGAAACGCATACAGGAGAGGCGATCGTTGATGAGATACTCTGTCCGCTCATCAGACAAATTGTTGAGCGTCTGGATCACCAGGATCTTGAACATCAACACCGGATCAAATGGCGGTCGCCCGCCCTTGCTTCCATCTGAATAGGCCAGAGCCTTCTCCAGATCAGGGCGGAACACCTCAAAATCCACAGTCCGGGAAAACGCTTCAAGCTGATCGCCAAGACCGCTCAAACGAGCAAGCCGCTCTTCAACATCAAAGAAACCAGGCTGTTTCATTATTCATTCATCCACCCAATCACCACAGGAGGTATGGAATCACAGATACGCACTCAAAACCATGGAGTTTTTCGAACCCTCCAT
>NZ_WOTG01000045.1 GCF_011516925.1 Acetobacter fabarum | reverse complement strand
CTAGCACTACAGTTGCATTTTGTATTGTGAGTGAGAGCGCATAGCGTTTGCCTGATGTGTTCGTCGAAAGACGGACCATCTGAGGATATGGGCGACGGGTAACCTGCGTTGTGCAAGCTTTACGACGAGGCGCCTGATTTCCTGTATGGACCAGCGGACGAGGACGATCGTGTCCTGCGCTGTGTTTTTTTTGGTTTCCGTGAGTTTGCCTGATACCGGACACTTGCCATGACGGCATAGGCGAGCATGACCAGAGAGACATGCCGATGCCAACCATGCCAGGAGCGGGTTTCGTTGTGATCAAGACCGAATTCGTTTTTGGCTGTCTCGAAACATTCTTCGATCCTCCAGCGCGTCCCTTCAACGTTCACGAGTTCCTGCATGGTTGTCCCTTTCGGGCACCAGGTCGTAAAATAGGCTAGGTCTCCATCGCCTATACTCCGACGGATCAACAGGCCGCGTGTCCATGGTCCGGCAATAGGGCAGTCAAATTCTTCAGCATCCAGATCAGCAAGCGCAAGATACGCCCAGTCATACAGCCGCTCACCTTTTGTGCCGTGTCCCGCAGATAGGCGGTACCAGTCCTGCTCTGGAAGGTTTGCAGCAATATCTTTGGCTTCTCCTGCAATCAGCGGGTTGGTTGCCCATGACCCGAACCAGTGATTGCCTTTGACGCCAAGGACATATCCAACGCCTGCCCGACGAAGCGTGCGTTCCACATCTCCCACGCCATAAACGCTGTCTGCTGCAACCCAGCGGAAGGGCACACCGGCCTCAATACTCCGCTCAATCATCATCGAGGCTAACGCCGGTTTGGTTGCAAACACCACGTCATCGGGAACGTGGGCCTGCTGCAGGCGCTCACGGTCAGATGTCCAGTCTTTCGGGAGATACAGGGCGCGGTCAATAAAAGCATAGCCCCGCGCCGATACATAGGTGGCAAATACCCCAATCTGGCAGTTCGTGATCTTGCCGGCAGATCCCGTATACTGCCGCCCCACACCGCACGACGCCTGACCCTTCTTCAGAAAACCAGTCTCATCGACGACCAGAACGCCATCGTCAGTGCCCAGATGCTCGATCACATAATTCCTGACGATGTCACGTAGGGCATCGGCATCCCAGCGCCCGCGCCCCAGAAGCGCCTGCTGCCGCCAGGGACCAGGATCTCCTGCTGCTTCTGCCCGCATCCATCCTGTCTTGCGTGGATCATTGCCAATTAAAACATCGAGAAAAGAACACGCTGAATCCGCGACACGCTTTTGCGTAAAGAGTGGAACAATCCGCTCCTTGGCAGCCCGAAGCGAACGCGCCCATAATTCCAGTGTCTCTTCAACAGAGGCACCACCGGTCATCATATCCTGAATCATGGTTACCCATAGAGTCAGAACTCAATACAAAATGCAACTGTAGTGCTAGG
>NZ_WOTG01000044.1 GCF_011516925.1 Acetobacter fabarum | reverse complement strand
TCCGAGGTTGACCCTGCCACGGTGCGTGACAGCATGCGCGCGGCAGAAGCGGCTGCCTCCAAGAATGATGAAGACCACCCCGACCTGAGCGACCACCTGCTGGGCAATATGTGGGGCGCACGTGACTGGATGGCCCGCCACGGCATTACGCTCGACATCCAGGAAGTGGATGAACTGTGGGGCAATACCTCAGGCGGCACCGCATCAGCAGCCGATGGGGCAAATGGCTCGGGCACCGGCCCGGCCTATGACGGCATGACCATGCCAACCCTGACCGTGGACCTGGAAAAACTCATCGGCCTCAAGGGCGGTATTTTCAATATCAGCGCACTCCAGCTGCGCGGGCGCTCGATCTCGCAGGATCATCTGGGCGTGTTCAACCCCGCATCCGGGTTTGAGGCAGACCGCTCAACCCGCCTGTTCGAGCTGTGGTACCAGCAGTCCTTCCTTGGCGGCAAGCTCGACGTCAAGATCGGGCAGCAGGATCTGGATACCGAATTCCTGATCAGTGATTACGGCAGCCTTTACCTCAACTCCAACTTCGGCTGGCCCATGGCGCCATCGGTCAACCTGTATGGGGGTGGGCCGTCCTGGCCGCTGGCATCCCCCGCCATCCGTATCCGCTACCGGCCCACGGACCAGTTTACCGTCATGTTTGCCGCAGCGGATGATAACCCGCCAGGCAACCGCTACAACTCCACCGCCATCCAGCAGGCCACAGGCTCGGATGCAGGGCAGACCAACGACCCGACCAGCCAGAACGCCAACAACAATGCCTCGGGCACCCAGTTCAACATGGGCACGGGGGCGCTGCTCATGACCGAGCTGCAATATGCCATCAACCCCCAGCCCGATGACATGTCCAAGGTCACCAAGGACCCCGGCCTGCCCGGTATTTACAAGCTGGGGGGTTTTTACGACACCGCCAAGTTTGCAGACTACCGCTACAACAAGAACGGGGGCTCGCTGGGAACAGCGGTGCTGAACGGCAGCACCAACCAGCGTGACCTGACCCCGCGCTGGGACCGTGGCAACTGGATGGTTTACGGCATTATCGACCAGATGATCTGGCGTCCCTCGCTCCAGTCTCCCCAGTCTGTGGGTGTGTTTGCCCGTGCCACGGGCAATGGTGGTGACCGCAACCTGATCAGCTTTGCCGTGGATGCGGGGATCAACCTCAAGGCCCCCTTCAAGGGGCGTGACAATGATACGGTGGGCGTGGGCTGGGGCATTGGCCGTGCCTCTTACGGGCAGCGCCAGTTTGACCGGGACTCCGGCACACACCGGCAGGGGAACGAAAACCATCTGGAAGTGACCTATCAGGCGCAGGTCATGCCCTGGTGGGTCATGCAGCCGGACTTCCAGTATGTCTGGAACCCTTCGGGCGGGATCCCTCTCTCATGGGGGGATTCACCCAAACGGATCGGGAACGAGGCCATCTTCGGCCTCCACTCCAGTATTACTTTCTAAT
>NZ_WOTG01000043.1 GCF_011516925.1 Acetobacter fabarum | reverse complement strand
GTCCAGCACTCGAACTCAGCACGTCTGACGGCTGGAACCAGTCGCGCGCTCGCCACAATGTCCAGCAGCCATGCCGCACCATTACGCACCAGATAGGCCGCACCATCGGTCAGGATCAGACCCATCGTGTAGCGATAATACCGGGTCGTGCCGATAAACTGTGCCAGGGTCGCGCCCGTGATCGTTTCAGGTTGAGCGTCAGCCAGCGTTGCAGACATGTCTTTATCCCTTCGTGATTTTTTGACAGCCTGCTACCTGCCGGGACGACGGCCGTGCGCTCAAACGCGGCGCGTAGCGCCGGGAGCGAAGCCCCACCGTTTGAACGCACGGTCCCGGTCTGGCAGGCGCGCTTTTTGTCTGTGTTGTTGGAATTTCTTGCTAGTATTTCGGTCGGCCCAATTGTGTCCTCTGTGGATGGCTCCCGCGTTGCAAGAGAAAAATGACATATTGACGTTGATCAGGAGCAGTCTTCTGTCCGGCCTGTTTGTGCAGTCGGTTTTAGACTGCTGGCCCTGATGGGTTCCGCGAACAAAGTCCCGTTCTATTTCTCAGGCTATGATGCCTTGGACACAAAGTGGGTTGTCTCTGTTCTCGGCCTGACCGATATCGCCATCATGTCTCCTCGCTCCTGCAACCTCCTCCGGTCGGTGTGAACCGACCGATCCCGTTGTTGTCTGTCTTCCCGATTATGCGGTGATCGCTGGCACGTGATTCGCCTGATATGTGTCACCACGTGTCAGCAGCGCCCATATAATGCGGGCCATCTTGTTGGCCATTGCGACGGTCGCGACACGCATCGGTTTTCGTTCCAGCAGGGCAGCAAACGAAGGTGGAACGCGATCAGGACGAATTTTGAACTGCCTGACCAAAGCTGTTGCTCCGACAACCAAAAGTTTGCGGAGATACTTGTCGCCCATTTTCGAAATTCGTCCCGAACGTTCTTTGCCACCGCTTGAATTCTGTAAAGGCGTCAAACCCAGCCACGCCGCGAATTGACGCCCGGATTTAAACTGGCCTGGGTCAGTAACGGCTGCGGCAAACGCTGCGGCGCCGACCGGTCCAACACCAGGCACTGTCGTCAGACGATGTGCGACATCATTCGTGCGGCACAGGACATGCAATTGACGATCAACATCACGAATCTGCTCGTGAGCAAGCAAAGCCTGCCTTGCCAGAACCAGCAGCATGGCATGAGCAGGTTCTGGCAGATCCATGCCCATATCACCATCAAGAGATTTCTCAAGAAGGTGTAGGGCATTGTTAATGCCCTGAGGGATACAGATCCCAAACTCGGCCAAATGCCCGCGCGCCATGTTAATGAGTTGTGTGCGCTGTTTGATGATCAGGGAGCGTACCCGATGGAGTGACAATTCCGCCTGCTGTTCGCGTGATTTCACCGGCACAAAACGCATCGTCGGTCGCATGACGGCTTCACATATCGCTTCAGCATCGGCAGCATCCGTTTTGCCGCGCTTCACGTATGCTTTCACATAGGCTGGAGGCATGAGCCTGACGTCGTGGCCGAGCTTCTGCAGCTCCCGCGCCCAATAGTGAGACGTGCCACACGCCTCAATGCCAATCAGGCACGGCGCAAGTTTGGTAAAAAATGGAATAACTTGCACCCGACGCAACGCTTTCCGCACTACAACGGTACCCGCCTCATCGATGGCATGCACTTGAAAGACGTTCTTCGCCAGATCAAGACCAATCGTGGTAATCGTCATATTGGGTGGCTCCTCTGCCAGAAGGACACAATGATAATGTTCTCACCTTTGGCACTATAAATACCGTGAGCGGGAGCCATCCACCCCATCTATTTCTGCGCGGCTATTCTGTTTTTTCTGATTGCAGGCAGGCGGTTGTGCCTCCCTGCATTGGCTTAGGCAGCAAAACGGCGGGCTGGAGGCGCACCACTCAGCACCGCGCGAGCGTGGAGTGT
>NZ_WOTG01000042.1 GCF_011516925.1 Acetobacter fabarum | reverse complement strand
ACCAGAACGCCGCGTCACCGATTCCCACTTTTGGCCGTTTTCCTGCGCTGGATCGTGTTCGGGTTCCTGCGGACCTGCGCAACCTGTCTGTTGAGCAGCTCAAGCAGCTTGCGGACGAACTGCGGGCCGAAACTGTGGACGCGGTCTCCACCACCGGGGGGCACCTTGGGGCCTCGCTTGGTGTTGTGGAGCTGACCGTAGCCCTGCACGCGGTGTTCGACACGCCCGATGACCGGGTGATCTGGGATGTGGGGCATCAGGCCTACCCGCACAAGATTCTGACCGGACGGCGCGAGCGCATCCGCACCCTGCGCCAGCCGGGTGGGCTGTCGGGCTTTACCCGCCGCTCCGAGAGCGAATACGACCCGTTTGGCGCGGCCCATTCCTCCACGTCCATTTCCGCAGGGCTTGGCATGGCGGTGGCACACCACCTGCGCGCCGAGGATGACCCCTCCTACCGTGAACGCAATGTGATTGCGGTAATCGGCGATGGCTCCATCTCTGCCGGCATGGCGTATGAGGCCATGAACAACGCCGCAGTGGCCGGGCCGGGCGCTGAACGCCTGATCGTGATCCTTAACGATAACGAGATGTCCATTGCTCCGCCGGTCGGGGCCATGTCCAACTACCTCTCGCGTCTCATGTCGTCGCGCAAGTTCATGGAACTGCGCGAACTGGCGGGTAAATTCGTCAAGAAGCTGCCCGCTCCGGTGGAACGTACCGCCCGCAAGGCGGACGAATACGCCCGCGGCATGATTACCGGCGGCACACTGTTCGAGGAGCTGGGCTTTTACTACGTTGGCCCGGTAGACGGGCACGACCTGCCGCAGCTGGTCAATATCCTGCGCAACCTGCGCGATACGGATAAAGGCCCCATCCTGCTGCATGTGATTACGGAAAAAGGCCACGGCTACCGCCCGGCAGAAAACGCGGGCGACAAATACCACGCCGTAGCCAAGTTCAACGTCATTACCGGTGAGCAGAAGAAAGGCCCCGCAGGCCCGCCCAGCTACACCTCGGTGTTTGCGCGTGAACTTGTCCGTCGTGCCCAGACCGACAAGCGCCTGACCGCGGTCACCGCCGCCATGCCGTCCGGCACCGGGCTGGATGCGTTTGCCAAAAACTACCCCGACCGCTTTTTTGACGTAGGCATTGCCGAGCAGCACGCGGTTACCTTTGCCGCAGGCATGGCCACCGAGGGGCTGCGCCCGTTCTGCGCCATTTACTCCACCTTCCTCCAGCGTGCGTATGACCAGGTCATGCACGATGTGGTGCTCCAGAACCTGCCGGTCCGCTTTGCCATTGACCGCGCGGGTCTGGTCGGGGCCGATGGGGCAACACATGCCGGGTCGTTTGACATTGCCTATCTGGGCTGCCTGCCGGGCATGACCATCATGGCGCCTTCGGACGAGCTGGAACTGCTGCACATGACAGCCACAGCCGCTGAGTTTGATGAAGGCCCGATTGCCCTGCGTTACCCACGCGGCAACGGGCTTGGGCTGGACCTGCCTGCCGAAGGGCAGGTGCTGGAAATTGGCAAGGGCCGCATTATCCGCGAGATGGGGCGCCAGTCCGGTGCGCAGACGGGTGGCATTGCCATTCTCTCGCTCGGGCCAAGGCTTGGGGCCTGCCTGCAGGCAGCCGACATGCTGGCGGCACAGGGCCTGCCCCCGACCGTGGCCGATGCCCGCTTTGCCAAGCCGATTGATACGGCTTTAGTGGAAAACCTTGCCCGCAACCATGCGGTGCTGATCACCATCGAGGAAGGGTCCGAAGGTGGGTTTGGCACACAGGTCTGCCACCATCTGGCCCGCACCGGGCTGCTTGACCGGGTGCGCTTCCGCCCCATGACCCTGCCCGACCGCTTTATCGACCACAACACGCAGGACGCGCAGTATGACGAGGCCGGGCTCTCCGCACCCCACATCGTCGCTACCGCCCTTAACGCACTGGGTGT
>NZ_WOTG01000041.1 GCF_011516925.1 Acetobacter fabarum | reverse complement strand
CGCATCAGCAGGACGATGGAGACCGGGGTCCGCCCCGGTAGATCCGGCAGTATGTACTAACCAACGTGATGGGAAGACTGTGATCGGAAACAGTTTCAGGTAATACCGTCTATGGATTTGTGCCTTTGAGCACGCCTACAAGTTTGGTGCCTGACACGCGAGCGTACACCCATAATGGCCAGCGAAAGACTTCGCGCAAACAGGCCGGACATAAGTACGCATCTGACCGGATCTTCATGTCAAATCGGTAGTCGTCATCCTGCCGGTAAAACAATAATTTTTAGAAATCGCACAAGGGAGGCTCGTGTGAAACATTGTGTTTGAACGGCCGTCCACATAAATCCATAGGAGGGACCCGAGGGCCGTGCGACACGACCGCCAAGAATCTGGTGGCGCACGGCCCTCGGGAGGTCCCTGTGGAGTTGTGGGCAGCACGCGGGGACGAATAGCGGCAATCCGGTTTTGTCGAGTAGCCGTTATTTCGGGAGAAGCGGTGATGTCGCCATCCAGGTATTAAGACCATTCGGGCATATGGCAGTGCAAACCCGCCACCATAGGTCCCGGCGCAAAGTCGTGGCTATCCACAAATCCACAGGAGGGACCCGAGGGCCGCGCGACACGACCGCCAAGAGTCTGGTGGCGCGCGGCCCTCGGGAGGTGCCTGTGGAGTTGTGGATAGCCCGCCGGGACAACGATACGGCCCTTTTTACAGGCCGGAACGCAACAAAATCAGGAATGAAGACCAAAATGCATCACGGCGGGCTTATGCCCGCCGTGCGATTTCCCGATGATAGTTTACCAACTACCTCTTGTGTTCAGAAGACTGGCGGGCTGGCAACAGCCGCCGTGCAAGCCACCCGCTCGCGGCAAAGGTAACAGCAAACACACCGAGCACCATGACTGTGTTAGTCAGGAAGGCGTTTGTCATTGCTTATCCTCCTTTGAGGTTTCCTTAGCAGGAATATAACTCAAAAACTCAAAAGCTGCACGTTCCAAAATTGCGGCAACCATAACTGCGGGCAACTTACGCCATGACCACCCACCTGCCGCGAAGAATGGAGAAATAAGCGACAGGCCCACCAACGTAAGCGCAAGATTCTGGCAGGCAGACGCCGCCAATTTGAGCCGCTCTGTGAGCTGTATCTCATTCTGTGGGGGCTTTGCCGGGATACCTAGCATTTCTAACACCGCTCCGGAAATTGAAGTCAGCCGGGCCAAAAGGCCCGGCTGTTTGTTGTTCAGATACCAAGCGCCTCGTCTAGAGCGGCGGCGGCTTCCTGTGACACCGTGCGGTTATTCGCACGGGACTGGTAGGGCTGCCATTCTTCGCCCATGACTTCGGCATAAGCCGTGCAGGCTCCGCTGGCGATATGGTACAGAGCGTATGCCTTCACTGCATGTTCGGCTGCGGCCCGGCGCAAGCGGCCTGTGTAGTTATCCTGTCCGTCGATGCCCATGCGGTCGTCGTCGCGGTGTTCGTTCGCCCATTTATCCTTTGCGTCTTTTGCAAGCTGGCGGCGGGTTTCGTAGTAATTCGCCGCACCATGAGCCGAGCGCACAAGCGCATCTACGATACGGTCAAGATGTATCTTGATCGCCTTAAAATCATCTTCGCCGTTAAAAGACATGACCAGAACGGGCCGCAACGCGTCATACTGATCTCGAACGGTGCTCAGGCCGAGGCCGATCATTTCGTCAACGTCTGCAACGTCCAGACCGAAACGTGCGCTGATAAGAGCAATCTGGTCGTCTGAGGGAGCCAGAAGCTCCACATTAGCCAGAGAAGGAGACCGCTGCGCTTTCATGCGCTGTTCCGTTTCGTGGAACTGACGGGCGCGGGCGGGAGAGACGGAACCGGCGGCATCACCCTTGCGGGGGGAGTTCGCCTTGCTTACAGTGTTCTTTACGTCGGACATGAAAATCACCCTTTCTGTTCTGGCTAGCCCCGGTTTGGTGCTCGTAACACCGACCGGGGCGTTTTGTTGTTCGGGCCTATTCCCTCTCAACAAGTAAAGATTAGTACATCCCGATAAACAGAGCAAGAGAAAAAGCGCAGAAAACTGCGAAAAATGCGTGTTTTTTCAGTCTTTTTTACACAAATAAATGAAACAATATTGCGCGTTATATTTCTGTATTTGTGGATGCACCTTTCCGACAAGAAAAAATTGGTGAAGGTTGTTTCGTTATTACATTTCTTGTCCTTTCATACATCACGCACCCTTGCACCCCGCTACACGGAACGGTGGGCAAGAGGCATGGTCGCCCCACCCCACTCCTTGCCTCCTGAGCAAAAAGGCCACCTCCCCGGCACAAGGGACTGGCTGCACCAGAGGGCGCGTGTGACGCGCCAGCCGT
>NZ_WOTG01000040.1 GCF_011516925.1 Acetobacter fabarum | reverse complement strand
GATGTTTTCTTGAGGTGGAAGTGAGGGCGTGTTATAGGGTGCTGGCGCGGTCACAGACGAGCGTAGAGGACAGGGGACGGGTAAAATGTCGGCAGCAAGCATCGGGATAGAAGGGGCACTGGAGGCGCTTGACGGTGCTGCTGGCGTCGCATCTGTACGGGCATGGATGGAGCGCCATCGCGAGGCGTTGCTGGCACATCAGGACGGTCGCCGGATCAACTGGCGGGCATTGTGCGACTGGTTCGCCTCGGTCGGGTTGCAGAACGGCAAAGGCCAGACGCCGAGCATCCGCTGCGCCCAGCTGACTTGGTACCGGGTCGGGAAATGGCTTGAGCGACGGAATGAGCGTGCGGCGGAACGGGCCGCCGAAGCCCTGCGCCTGGAAGCAGAACGCGAGAGCGAAAAGGCGGTCATTCAGGCGGAAATTCGCCAGCGGCGCGAGGCGGAAGCCGCCGAGCAGGCCGCCCTGCACGACAGGATGGAAAAGACAGAAAGGGCGGCGGCATGGCGGCGCGAGGAAGCCGCCCGCGTGGCGGAACACAACCAGCGCGTTAAGGCAGAAGCCGAAGCACGAAAGGCGCGGGCGGCCACTGTCGCCAATCCGCAGTCAACAGCAGGACACAATGCTGCCGCGCTGACTGGCGACACGCCGCTCGTCACCCTTGATCTGCCGAAAATCGTAGGGGTGTCGTATCGCGCCTATGAGCCGTTCGACCCCACCCTGCCGCCAATTCGCAAAGGCGAAATCAACCCCCTGAGTGGGAACGCATGGAAGTTTGGCGACGATCTGCCGGGCTATCCCAGCAAGCGGGGTTACGAATTCGAAGATGACTGGCTGAAAGATGTAGGCCGCCTTATAAATGCCCAGCACGAAACGACCCGCTCCATGACTGAGGAAGAAAAATTCGTCTACCGGGTCGCGCGTGCCAGACGACACCTCTGAGCCATAAGCATGCACACAGCGTCACAACGGAATGAGCGACAATGAGGGAGACGGACATTGTGTCCGTCTCTCATCAGAAGGTCTCATTCTATGGCTGACACCAGCAAAGCACCCACTCATGCCCCTCGCGCTCTATGGCGCATAGGTCGTGGTCGCAGTGGCGGCAGTTTGGGCTGCGCCGTTATCGCGCGACACGCCATCGGGCTAGGACGCAAGGTGCTTGTCGCTGATGGCGACATCAATAACCCGATGCTTTCGCGGATATATCCCCCCAATGGGCCACATGGGGTTGAACGCCCTGCTGACGCGACACTTGAAACCTGCAAGGTCTGGCTAGCCGATACATTAGCGCTGGCGCTAAAGAAGAATGCCTCGGTGGTTATCGATATGGGCGGCGGCGACAGGATTAGCGAGGAACTTGCGGCGGAATCAGATCTTGGGCACTTTCTCGCTGCATCAAACCTGATTCCGACCTACGCCTATTTTACCGGGCCAGAACGGGATGACTTCGAACACATGCATCGCATCTGGAGTAGCGGCGCATTTCAGGGCGGAACAAGCCTGCTCTTCCTGAATGCAGGCCTACAACGCAACGCTAGTCGTGCAGTAGATCCCTTCGAATGGCTGCGCGAAGATTCCCGGATGCTCGCTATGTTTGAAGCTGGCGTCATCCCCATCGACATGCCCGCGCTCACAGCCATGAAATATATTGAAGAGGAAGGACTGACTGTATTCGAGGCAATTGCCAATAAAACGGGACAGTCAGGACGCCCCCTTAACCCTCTTTGGGTCCATATGGCTCAGAAATGGCTGAAGGACTTCACCACCAATCTGACCAAGGAAGGCGCTGACGAATGGATGCCATAAGTCATTCCATCAGCAGAACGCCGGAAGAGGAAGCGCGACAGCGCTTCCTTGCCAGCCTCCACGATGCGGGCATCGATCTGAATAGCCCGCTGGGGTTCCTGCTGGCCCGCTTGGGCGATGCGACAGCAGAAACCTGCCAGAGCCTGAACACGGCTGCCGCACGGATAGCAGCCGCCGAAAACACAGCACAGACCAGTCTGGCGCAGCTCCGTGCAGACCTGGCGAACGGACTGGAAGCTGTGCGGGCAATCCGCTCGGCAGGGGAACAGCGGATCAAGTTGGAGGAGGAACGGCTCAAACAGCATCAACAGGTGACCATCGACAAGATGATCGCCTCAATCATGGGAGGGCTGAAAACGGAGCTGTATGACCGGCTGAAACAGCAGATGCCCCATCACGAACGAGAGTTCTACCGGGCGACACGCTGGAAAGCGATTTCACGTCTGGCCGTAGCCGGGGCACTGCTTTTCTGTGGGGGACTGCTGGCACATTATGCAGTGGTGTCGCATACGCTGGAACGGGCGCGCTACTGTGAGGGCCATAGCTACGTTACAGAAAGCGGACAGGCTTGGTGTGATCTCACACCCTTGCGTATCCCGACCCAGAACCAGAACTAATTTTTTGTGTCCAAAATGGCGCGCGTTCAGCGCGCGCCATATCCACCAATTCAGAACGGAATTTCGTCCACCGGGCCAGCGCTGCCATAGGCAGGAGCAGCCTGCCCGCTCCCAGAGGCAGAGCCATAATGACCGCCCGCATCGCTGTCCGGGCGGCCATCAAGCAGAACCAGCTCGCCACGGAAGCGGTCAACGATCACTTCGGTGGTGTAGCGTTCCTGCCCGCCCTGATCGGTCCATTTACGGGTCTGCAACGCGCCTTCAAGGTACACCTTGCGGCCTTTGCGCAGGAAGCGTTCGGCAACATCGGCCAGCCGGTCGTTAAAAATGACAACACGGTGCCATTCGGTCCGCTCGCGCTTTTCGCCAGAGGCCCGGTCGTTCCACGTGTCGCTGGTGGCAAGAGAGAAAGAAACAATCTTCTGACCGCTCTGCGCATGACGCACCTCGGGGTCTTTACCCAGATTACCGACCAGAATGACCTTGTTAACGCTGCCTGACATTTGCCTGTTCCACTAAAAATATTGAGAAAAATATCACTGATCTGAGGGGCGATTTAAGCGGCTTTCA
>NZ_WOTG01000039.1 GCF_011516925.1 Acetobacter fabarum | reverse complement strand
GGCGTTCCAGAACTGGGTCTGGCAGGATGCCGAGCGCGCTGACCGGCTGGTGCGGCTGTATAACGACACCTACAACAATCTCGTGCCGCGCACATTCAACGGTGATCATCTCCGGCTGCCCGGTGCAAGCACGGTCATCACCCTGCGCGAACACCAGAAGCGGGTGATCTGGCGGATCATTGCCGCGGGCAGCACCTACATCGCCCATGCCGTGGGGGCGGGTAAAACCTTCTCCATGTGCGCCGCCGTCATGGAGCAGAAGCGGCTGGGGCTGATCAGCAAGGCGATGATCGTGGTACCTGGGCATTGTCTGGCCCAGATGGCCCGTGAATTCCTGATGCTCTACCCGACAGCCAAAATCCTTGTCGCGGATGAGACGAATTTTGCAAAAGCCAAACGTCAGCGGTTTCTGGCCCGCGCAGCCACCGGGAACTGGGATGCGATCATCATCACCCATGACGCCTTCAAATTCATCGCGGTGGAGGCCGCCTTTGAGCGCGGGATGATCGACGAGCAGATCGAGGCCTATGACACGCTGCTCTGCGAAATGGATAAAGACGACCGGCTGTCGCGCAAGCGCATCGAGCACATGAAGGAAACCATGGAGGCGAAGCTCGAAGGGCTGGCGACCCACAAGGATGACATGCTGCATCTGGGGGAACTGGGGATTGATCAGATCCTCGTGGACGAGGCACAGCAGTTCCGCAAACTGAGCTTAGCCACCAATCAGGGCGATCTCAAGGGGGTGGCCCCAGAAGGCTCGCAACGCGCGTGGGATCTGTTCGTCAAGGCCCGGTATCTGGAGCAGATCAATCCCGGTCGCGCGCTGGTGCTGGCATCAGGCAGCCCGATCACCAACACACTGGGCGAGCTGTATTCGGTCCAGCGCTACATGGCTCTTGATGCCCTGCGTAGTCGTGGGCTGCATGAGTTTGACGCATGGGCCGCCAATTTCGGAGAGACCCGGACCGAACTCGAATTGCAACCCAGTGGCCTCTACAAGCCCGTCACGCGCTTTACCGAGTTCGTCAATGTCGCCGACCTCATGGCGCTCTATCGTGACTTCGCCGATGTGGTCCAGCAGGACGATCTGCGCCGCTATGTCAATTTGCCAGCCGTGCGCGGTGGGCACCGCCAGATTGTGGTGGCACCAGTTCATGCCCGCTTCCGTGCCTATCAGAAGACGCTGGCCGAGCGGATCACCGCGATCGAACGTCGCAAGGGCAAACCCCAGAAAGGGGATGACATCCTGCTTTCCGTCATGGGGGACGCCCGTCATGCGGCTCTTGATCTGCGCTTTGTCGGCTGGGGCCGGGCAGGGGAGGGGGAGGACAGCAAGCTCGATCTGATGATCCGCAACGTCTTCTCCATCTGGGAAGAGAGTGCCCAGAACCGGTACACCAATCCCGAGACTGGCCAGCCCTACGCCCAGCCCGGTGCGGTGCAGATGATTTTCTCCGATCTGGGCACCGTGGGGGCACAGGGCAAGCGGGGCTTCTCCGCCTATCTGTGGATGCGTGACGAGCTGGTGCGCATGGGGGTGCCGCGCGAGCAGATCGCCTTCATGCAGGACTACAAGAAGGCGGAAGCCAAGCAGCGTCTGTTCGGCGACCTCAATGCCGGACGCAAGCGTATCCTGATTGGCAGCACCCAGACCATGGGCACGGGGGTCAATGCCCAGCAGCGGCTTCTGGCTCTACACCATCTGGATGTGCCGTGGCTGGTCTCCGACATCATCCAGCGCGAAGGGCGCATCGAGCGACAGGGCAACCAGAACCCCGAAATACGGATTTACGCCTATGCGCAGGAAGGGTCTGTGGACGCCACCAACTGGCAGCTCCTCGAACGCAAGCTGCGCTTCATCGCCATGGCCATGTCTGGTGATCGGTCCATCCGGCGTGTGGAAGATCTGGATAGCGATGGCAACCAGTTCGCCATGGCCAAGGCGCTGGCCTCTGGGGATATGCGGCTCATGCAGAAAGCCGGTCTGGAGGCGGAGCTCGCACGGCTCGAACGCCTCTATGCGGCCCATTACGATGACCAGTTCGCCGTGCGTCGTGCTGTCCAGCAGGCTGAGCGCGAGATCGCATGGGCGCAGGCACGGATCCCGCTGATCGAGGCTGATCTGGCGGCCCGTGTAGCCACGCGTGGTGAGTCCTTCAGTTTTGAGACCGAACGCGGTGTGGTCACCGAGCGTGAGAAGGCGGGGGCGTTCCTGCTGGCCCAGCTCCGTCTGGCGGTCAGGAACGGGCAGGAAGGTCGGTGGACGCTGGGGCGGATTGGCGGGTTTGTCGTGACGCTGGATGCGGTCAACCGTCAGCGTTTCACCGAGGACAAGGTGGTGACCGACGCGGGACTGTCTGTGGCTTTCGCGCATGGAACGGTGGACATTACCGTGGATCAGGACACGAAACCTCTGGGACTGGTCGCACGCATCGAAAACCTCGTGCTGCGTCTTGATGGGGAACTGGCCGACGCCCAGAAAACCCGTGATGAGGCCGCACGACGGCTGCCCGCCTATCAGGCCAGACTGGGTGTGCCGTTCCGTGATCAGGCGCTGCTCGATGAGAAGCGGAACGCTCTGGCCGAGCTGGAGGCCGATCTTGCCGCCACCAGCAGGGAAGGGGAGGAGGAGGCTCCGGCCAACGATGATATTCCCCCCATAACAGAGGAGGACGATGCCCCCAACGCGCTCAGGGACGCAGCCTGAGCCACACGAGCCGTCCGGGGTCACAACGTCGGGCGGCATTCTGGAAACAGATGTGGATCACAAGCCCTCAAAGGAGCCGGGGGTGAACTGGATAGAATGTGTCAGACCCAAACATTCGAAAAATGGCAATTGGTCGGCTATAAAGTTTGCACTAAGTATAATTTTTCGTTCGGCGTCCTGGGAAAAGAAGGTGGAGTCATAGAGTGGAAAAAACATACAAAAGAGACAAAAAATGCACATAATTGCGATGGTTTTTTTCTTTGCTCTTTGGCTGTATATTCAATCCAGAATGGGCAGAGCGGGTATAAACCCCATTTCACGTAGCCAAATGCGTTACCTTAAGAAAAAAGCCCGAAACCTAAATATGGATATTGATAGCGTCCCATATAACCCACGAAATATAACTATAACTCAACCTGAAAAAGATGGGATAACAGAGGGTCAAAAAAAGCTCGTATTCTATGTGCGAGTATTGTCTTTTATTTTGTGGTCTATATTAATTTTAATCTTTTTAAGTAGATTCAAATACACAAAAGATCACATCCCCTATTTATGGTTTTAGAAAAGATATTTTCCTCGTTAATAGGGCAGGCCAGAAAGACACCCGAAGTGAAGATGATTGAATCGGCAAGACATGGCTATTCCATGAGCGGCTGTTTTCAACAGAATTAGACGTAAGCAGACATAACCGAAACATAAAAAGGCAAGAACGGCTGCCACAGCTTGGGCGGGCGCGCAAGCGCCAGGCAGTGCGCGCCTGACGGCGCGGCCTTGCCCGCCCGCCCAAGCTGCGACCGCGCGGAAAACATCAGGAGATTGAAAAAAGAGCAGATCAGCTCAGACGCAATCGCCTGCCAGTTTTCCCCATGATCAGGAGCCTCTCCATGGAACTGCGCGT
>NZ_WOTG01000038.1 GCF_011516925.1 Acetobacter fabarum | reverse complement strand
CGCCTTTTAGCGCCCCCCAGCTTTCCAGATATTCATCCGTTGCAGTCCAGGGGACCGCCTGTTGGGATATCCAGTCCAGATAGGCGTAATGGAGGTAGGACAGACCCGCCAACGCGTAACAAAGAACACTGAGAACAGAAAAGCGCAGCACGGCGGAAACACCAGATATTCCACCATCCAGAACATCCTGCAGCGCCTGCTGCCGCAGGTCGGTCAGGGTCGGTCTTGCGTATGGCATTACAGCCCTTTCCATGCCCAAGAGAATAGAAATACCTGTGGAGCGACCTGTCCGGGCTCCTGCACAGTCACGCGGAATTCTACCGCCTGCCTGTTGGTGGCACTCCATTGCGCGGCAACCACCACGCTCTGGGCCACACCATCATCCACCAGCCATTGCAGTGCTTCCTGACATATGGCCTCGACCTCGCGCGGGACGCTGGACTGCCCGGCCTTTATGGCCCGCTCCATTTGCCACAGCCGCGAGCCTATGGGGCTATCTGCCCAGGCATCGGCCCACCAGCCACGGCGGTTGTTTGTGCGGGAACCAGAAGCGCCAGCAGCTGGAGAAATGCCAACATCGCCGTCAAGCGCGGTTATGGTTTCCGGCGCCACCCTATCCGAGAACAGGCTGACCATCACGGCAGAGGCCAGAGCGCTACCAAGCAGTAGGTCACCACCGCTGATAATCCACTCCCCTTCGCCGCGTGCGACATTCCACGAAAGAGCAATATCCATTTTATTCCGGTGCCCCTGTTGTACCTGGCGCGGCCTGCACGGGGTGCTCGTGGTTGGTCAGGCTGATCTTGCCGGCCAGCACGTCCCCCTTTGCCGAAATATCTCCGGTGCTGGTTATGGGGCAGTTAAAGGCCGCCTCAGACGCAGTGACATTGAGGGGGCCTGATGTGGAGATGGAAATGCTACCATCCGCCTTGAGCCACACCCGAGCGCCCGTTGTAACGTGGTAGAGGCATGCATCCCCCGGTTGCAGGTCCCTGGGGTAAGACCGTTGGTCCCCAGTCGCCACAGCAACACCACGCGACCGGTCCCCCGCTTGGAACAGCACCACAACATCCGACCCCGGCAGAGGACGGCTGTGGAAGCCAACTTGCTGGAGCAAAGGCACATCACTGCGGAGTTCTCCGCCAGCTAGTGCCGCCTGTACGGTGTGAGTAGAAGCTTTCTCATCCGTATTGGCTGTCAGACGGCCCAACCCCAGCGCCATGGATACGCGCCTGCCCAATCGGCTGAATGCGTTGGACATCATGTATTCCTTATTGCGGCCGCCACACCTTCGTTCTGGGCCAGAGGAAGCACCAGAGGTTGTGGCTTGAAAGCCTGAGGGGGCATCAAAACAAGATTGGCGTGGGTGCCCCCTTCACCTTGCACAAACTCAATTTCGGCTATCAGAAGATCCTTCTTGAAGCCTGTCTGGGGACGTGAAACCGTACAGATCGTGTTGGGTTGCCAGAGGTCTCCGTTGCTATCCCGCCAGCTATCGCTAGTTATTTCCACAACCTGTGATCGACCATACCGGCGTGCGACCTCCCACTGCACTCGCTGACGAGCCACAGCGTAATCCGCATCCCCTGTTTCAACCGGGATGAGCAGTGTGCGTGGGCGCTTTACCCCGCTATCATTCGCTGATGCCTGTACAGGAGCAGTCTGTGCCTGCATCTGCTGTGTCTGCTTGTTGGCATCATCGGGTGGAGTGAACAGCACCGCCATATTCTGGATAATGGCCTGCACATTACTATAGCGGCCACTGAGCGAGCGAAGGACAGACATGCGCTCGATATTTTGCCCCATCGTCAGGCACCCAACGTTTTTGGTGCCCAGAGGAGCCAGCACGATGCTGCCATCCGGCTGGTCGTAAAACAGGCACCCCGCCAGGCGCGTAGCGCGCTCGATGACCTCATACGCGGTTTCGGTCAAAATAACAGAGAACTGCTGGATATTGGTTTCCCCTGCACCGCCAATGGACCTGACCTGTATGCCCGCCTGCTGGCAGACCTGCTGGGCAATACCCAGAACGGTCGTGTTGTTCATCTGATAGGTGGAGAACAGAGCCGAGCACTCTACCGCATCAACCGATTTGGATGTGGCGACAATCCGTAAGGAATGCTCTTCCGGTCCGATATCCTCGGCAATGCTCTGGACATAACCGGTTAAGACCTGATCCTTGCCGATAAGGATGCTGCAGGCATCCCCTTCGTTGATAGAAATAGTGCTCCCACCCGATGTCGTTGGTTGCCAACTAGACGTTTCCAGCATGGCCGCCCAGGGCATGATTTCCAGCCCGATGCGAATGGAAACCCGCTCCCAGCCGGTAATGGTGTATTTGCCAATCCTGATTGTGGCACCCTGAGCAGTCGTCCCGTCATACCCCAGAGCAGAAGAAACACCGCTAAGAAGGCCCATGGGAAACTCCGTAAGATCAGGAAGACAAAGCCTGAAAGCTGGCAGGCATGAAGGCCGGATGGATAGGGTTGGCCCTGCCGATCAGATCATCCGATCGGGAGCCATCGGCATAAAGCTGTTGCGCCAGCACAAGGGCGGGCACAGGCCCGTTGCGGGTAACGGTAATCTGGTCAGGTAACCGGCTGGCCTGATCGGCCAGAAAGGTGGTCAGGGACGAACGAAGATCCCGTAACGCCCGCCAGATATCCGTGTAGCCCTCATCCGCCGCTTCGGTAGCTGCCGTATCCATTTGCGTGGCAACCAGCTTACGGAGTGCTTCTGCCTGATCGGATGATGTTGGGTTCCAGTCCGCACAGGCCAGAGCAATGGATGCCAGAGCCATCTGCTGGCACATTGCCGCCGTGGCGGATCGGGCCGTTGCAATGGCGGCTCCAATGGGAGCCAGTGTCTCGTCCGCCTCTACTGAGAATGAGGCCAGAGACAACAGAGCCGCCAGTTGCGCTCCGGGATCCGTCAGCGACGTACGCACCAGTTCCGCCACGTTCTGTGCAGCACTGGACAAAGCATCAGCCGAACCACCTGCCCCCAAATCCGCCACGGCACTTTCCATAGCCACACGGGAGGATGTCAGGTTAGCCAAAACGGTTGACACCGTAGCTGCATTATCGACCACAGCGATATTCCCCGAGGCGTATCGTCCGTTATTTCCGGGCAGAATGCTTGTGGCTGAGACCATAGCTCTGGGTGAGCGGATAGCGTGATATGCCTGCCCTCCCCAGCCTGTGGCTACGGCTTGAGCCGCAGCGACAACCGGCTGGCCAACCGCCAGAGCTGATGTAGCAGTTTTGGCATAACTTCTGGCTGAAACCGCCTGAACAATAATCGCAGCCGCCGCGACTGCTGCATCAAGGGCAATCTTGATTGTACTACCCAGCAGATCCTTCTGCTCGAGAAAATCGAACGAAATGTCGATCCGGCCCGTAATGCCGTCTGGCTCGCCCCATGAAAAATTCATGCACGAGGCTTTGATAACCCCGATGGTCGGGTGGATTAAAAGACCCGGTCCTGCTGTTTCTGCCGCCTTGACCAAAAGGTCTCGCTGCACAGCAGCTGTTGCACCGAAAACAAAGCCATGGATGTGGTAAACTCGGCCCCGTTTGCCCAGATCCTCAACATAGACCCCGTCCCTGTAGGGATACTGGTGCACAGCCTGCTTGCGCCCTGTCTCGCCCCCACTACC
>NZ_WOTG01000037.1 GCF_011516925.1 Acetobacter fabarum | reverse complement strand
CTGGGCGCAGGACCGGAACGCTCTATGGAACGCAGCCGAGGCGGCCGAGAAGAGGAAGGACGCCAAGACCGGCCGGGAATACGAGCTGGCGTTACCGGCCGAGCTGGACGCTGGCGCACGGAAGGAACTGGCCCGGGATTTCGCCCGTGAGCTGGTGGCGCGGTACGGGGTGGTGGCCGATGTGGCGATCCATGAACCCGGCCGGGAAGGGGACAACCGGAACCATCACGCCCATATCCTCACCACCACTCGGACGGCCGGGGCGGATGGACTGGGGGCCAAGACGCGGGTTCTGGACGTGGCCAGCACCGCCTCGGTCGAGATCGAGCACATGCGGGGTGTGTGGGCGCGCCAAGTGAACATGGCGCTGGAACGGCACCAGGTCGAACAGCGGGTGGACCACCGGAGTTTCGAGCGTCAGGGGAAGGAACAGGAGCCGACCCGGCACATGGGGGTATCAGCGACCGCCATGGAGCGTCAGGCGGCCCGCGAGATCCCCGGCCGAGATCCTGTGACGGATCTCGGGAAGCAGAATGCGGAGATCCGCGAGCGGAACCGGGTTCTTGAGACGGCCCGCAAGGCCATGGAAAAGGCGCAGGAGCTGTTCTCCGGCCTTGAGAAGCGGGCAAAGTTGGCGGTCGGTCTGGCCCGGAAGATCGGGCAGAGGATGGAACGTGAGAGAGACGCAGAGACTAGGCGAGAAAAGTACCGTCGTCAGGAGCGCAGTCGGTCGCAAAGGGTATTGAGCGGTAAAAGACTTGGTTGTGATTATAGTAGATAGGTTTTTTTGCATCACTTCATTTCGATATCGAAATGAAGTGATGCAAAAAAACCACTATCTCGAAGAAAATTAAAAATCTTATAACTTTATCTCGCATTTGCGAGAGAGATGCCCTACAATACCCATTGATCATGTGCGCCAACACATTGATCGCGCGTGGAGCCTCCAGCTGAAAGGGGGTGATGTTATGCTGGAAACCGCTTGTATAACGTTTATGGTTTCTGTGCTTTCTCAAGTCTTGGTCAGGCTACTGGGTAAGCACTTTAACTTCTAAACATTGAGACACCAAGACGCCTCTACCGACATCGTTCGGTGGGGGCGTTCTTGTTATGGGGTTTACAACTGCGAATCGTAGGAAGTCAACATCAAACCGTAGTTTCGTTTCTGTCCCAGATGAGTGAGTCAACTTGTTTCTAGGCGTTTTTGACACAATCCCTATTTGCCTCGCTCATATAACTAATATGGTTGTCTTTGGACCCGCATTCAATTGCAAGCTCTGGCCACTTTGGTGCCTCAGTCAGGATGCTCCGCCTTGAATAATCGCCAGTTTAGCCCCGGGCTTGGGGATTAGATCGAGTTCGCTCTGGGTTGCTCGGCTTCCGACTTCGGCAACATGTTTATTCATGAAATAGCGAACGAGACCCGGTCCACGCATTCCGGCAATTTTTTCCCGTTCTGTGAAAATGGCACCGAAGTTTACTAGTTCACGCATAATTTCGCTGACGTCACTGACACGGATGCCAACAGATTCTGCGATTTCCTCGCGGGTAAGCATGATCTGTCCAGTGTGCGGGAATAGGTGGTCGAATAGTAATGTCCACACGTCCACGGCTTTCATAGGGCGCTTACTATTCTTCATCAGCCAGAGGGTAACCGCGCGGTTCTGTGCGGGACGGATCATGACAAACGGTTCCGTAGTTTTTGGTTCAGGCGAGGTAAGACGATTAATTGTGACGATAACCCGTCCGAGTGCATCGTGATCAAAAGACGGATCATCGAAAAATGGCAGGAGAGCCTGCCGGACCTGCTCGGCCTGATCTTCACGTAGTCGATCCTTGCGGGTCTTGAGACGGGTCACGTTCCGCATGTGAGGAACCTTTGTATAAGGGCTTATTAGGACGCACACTGTGCGTCTATATAGACGCACAGTGTGCGTCCTAATGCCAAGTTATTTTTGGCGGAATACCAAAGAAAAACGGCGATCTGGATATGTCTAGATAGAATAAAGATATTTATTCCCCCCTATGATCCCCCCCTTAAATCTGTGGAAAACTGCTATTCCCCGCAGGGGGCCGACGCCCTACGGGCGGGCTATGCCGCTCCCGCTCCGCGCTCGCCCGGCCCCTGTGACGCCGGCAGAATCGGGCGAGAGAAAATAGCTCAGGAAGCGATGAAGGGGCGGGGCGGCTTTCCCGTCCCGATGACGGTCAGCGGATATACCAGCCGCTAAGGTTTCCCTTGGCGTTCTCTTTCGGGAAACAGACCGTCCCACCCTTCTGACGTTCCGTGATCCAGCCATCCCCCTTGCACAGGGCCAGCATATCGAGGCTACCAAGCTGATCGAGGCCATAGGCCCGCTGTCCGGCCGGTGTGTTCGCCCAGCTTGCAGCGGCCTCCTGATTCCGAGCTTTCTGGTATCCGTCTGCGTGTCCTGTGTCCCATCCAGCCCGTTGGCCGAAGAAATATCCCCCGCCAAACGCCACCAGAACGATCAGGAAGGCCGTTAGGGCCGTCCAGAGTAGAGATGAACGTATTTCTGCCTGACTGGCCTGTAGCGCCTTCTGTGAGGCTCCTGTAGCCTGTTTAAGCACAGCTTGCATTTCGGCTGACAGGTCGTGTTCCTGCTGGTTCCGGGTCGCCTGATCGGACCGGACGGCCCGAAGCAGACGGTTTGTCTCCGCCATTTCCCGGCCGAGCTGGTCGAACGCGGCCAGCCCGTCATCCAGCTCGCGTTCGTCGGTCATGACCGGTCAGGTTCCGGTTTCTGCCAGCCCTCGAACGCCTTGTGGTCATGGTCGCGGGTGATGCGTTTCAGCAGTTCGTCAATGACCCGGGCGAAGCGTTCATCCTTCCCGGACGCATCGATCAGCAACCCACCCAGAATGATCTTCCTGCGGGTGTCCAGCTTGCGTTCCTCGGCGTTCTGTCTGGCGAGCAAAGCCTGATACCGGGCCTTGGCCTGTTCGACCTGCTGTCTTGCCTTTTCGATGGGTGTCATTTTTTCTCCCGCTCCAAGTGGGTGCAATGGTCTGCTGTCATTCCGGCTTCCGCGTGACCCTGTTGATGATACCCAATTTTTCGGAAGTTTCCTTGATTCGTCGTATAGGAAAAACAACCCTTGCGACGAAGGAATGAAGGGCGCACTTTAGCATTGTTCCAATGCGTGCGTAAAAAAGGTTGTTATTATGAGTGCTATTAATGTTGAAGGTTTTGTTGCTCAGGCATTATGCCAAGCAGCAGGGGTTGAGCATTTACCTACCCCAGCCGGGGGGTATACGGTGCCTAGAGCAATAGCAAATGCCGGTGGTTATGCATTCGGTGATTTGAGTGTTTCTGCAAAGGCGTCTCTTGTCACTGCTATCGGAATTTTTGTGGCGCATGGAAAATTAGACGATAGTTTTAATGTTCGTGCCAAGAGCATTGAAACTGCCGCAGATGCGCAAGCTCTAGTTCAAGATGCAGATGAAGCCATGGTGGGTAAATAATTCATCAGGTGGCGATCTATCACCTGTCCGTCAAATCCATCTCGCGCTCTGCCGGTCGCAGCGTCGTAGCGGCTTCTGCCTATCGTGCCGGTCAGGAACTGACAGACGAACGGCAGGGCCTGACGCACGACTACACCCGGAAACAGGGGGTGGAAGATGCGTTCATCGTGGCCCCGGATAGTGCGGACTGGGCGCAGGACCGGAACGCTCTATGGAACGCAGCCGAGGCGGCCGAGAAGAGGAAGGACGCCAAGACCGGCCGGGAATACGAGCTGGCGTTACCGGCCGAGCTGGACGC
>NZ_WOTG01000036.1 GCF_011516925.1 Acetobacter fabarum | reverse complement strand
CTCACGGGCGAAATCCCGGGCCAGTTCTTTCCGTGCGCCCGCGTCCAGCTCGGCCGGTAACGCCAGCTCGTATTCCCGGCCGGTCTTGGCGTCCTTCCTCTTCTCGGCCGCTTCGGCTGCGTTCCATAGAGCGTTCCGGTCCTGCGCCCAGTCCGCGCCATCCGGGGCCACGATGAACGCATCTTCCACCCCCTGTTTCCGGGTGTAGTCATGCGTCAGGCCCTGCCGTTCGTCCGTCAGCTCCTGACCGGCACGATAGGCAGCAGCCGCCACGACGCTGCGACCGGCCGAACGGGATATGGATTTGACGGATAGATGGTAGATCGCCACGGGCCGCTCCGTTGAGGAAGGGTTCAGGGAAGGAACGTCCCTGACGCACGCATTGCGAAGCAATGCTAAAGTGCGCCTTTCACTCCTTCGTCGCAAGGGTTGTTTGCGCTCCACGATGAATCAAGAAAACTTCCGAAAAATCTGGTATTATCAACAGGGTCATGCGGGGACAGGAATAACGACAGACCATTGCACCCACTTGGGGCGGGAGAAAAAATGACACCCATCGAGAAAGCAAAACAGCAGGTCGAACAGGCCAAGGCCCGGTATCAGGCTTTGCTCGCCAGACAGAACGCCGAGGAACGCAAGCTGGACACCCGACGTAAGGTCATTCTCGGGGGGCTGCTGATCGACGCGGCCGGGAAGGATGAACGCTTCGGACGGGTCATTGACGAGTTGATGAAACGCATCACCCGCGACCATGACCACAAGGCGTTCGAGGGCTGGCAAAAGCCGGAGCCTGACAGGTCATGACTGACGAACACGAGCTGGATGACGGGCTGGCCGCGTTCGACCAGCTCGGCCGGGAAATGGCGGAAACAAACCGTCTGCTTCGGGCCGTCCGGTCCGATCAAGCCACCCGGAACCAGCAGGAACACGCCCTGTCAGTCGAAATGCAGACCGCGCTTAAACAGGCAACAGGAGCCTCACAGAAGGCGCTACAGGCCAGTCAGACAAAAATACGTGCGTCTCTACTCTGGGCGGGCCTGACAGCCTTCCTGATCGTTCTGGTGGCGTTTGGCGGGGGGTATTTCTTCGGTCATTGGTCTGGATGGGACACCGGGCACGCGGACGGATACCAGAAAGCCCGGAATCAGGAGGCAGCCGCCAGCTGGGCCAACACTCCGGCCGGACAGCGGGCCTATGCCCTCGACCAGCTAGGCAGCCTCGATCTTGTCAGCCAGTGCATGGGCCATGATTGGCAACGCTCTACACAGAACGGAAAACGGGTCTGCTTCCCCCAAGCTGACGCCAAAGGGAATATGGCAGGCTGGTATCTCCCCTGACCGTCACCATGATGGGAAAGCCGGCCTGCTCTCTCGTCGCTTCCTGAGCCATTTTCTCTTGCCCGATTCTGCCAGCGTTACAGGGTCCGGGCGAGTGCGGAGCGGGAGCGGCGTAGCCCGCCCGCAGGGCGCCGGAACAGACCCCGAAATGGCAGTTTTCCACCGGGAAAAGGGGGGACAACAGGGGGATTAGATTCTTTTCTCTTTCTTAGGGATCGCCACATCAGGCAAGAAACTGGGAAAAATGAATTGTTTTACGTGTCGGAATCTGACACGTATTGGTGCCATAGCCTGACACGTAAAAACAGGTTCTCCACAGGGAGCAAGACATGGCCCAGATTGTGCGCCTCACCACCAAACAGCAGCGGTCGGGACAGGAGGAAGCCGCACAGGCGGCCGAGCAGCTCTCGCTCCTGTCCGAAGAACTCCTGAAGCATTTACCCGGAGAGGCGCGTATAGCCATCTCACGGGCCACACACGCGCTACAGAAGGCCGCGCGACCAGACACCGCCGAAGGGCTTTGGCCGGGAGGTTTCAGCATGTTGAGCCGTACGCAGACCGCCGCGATCTGGGACGCCATCCGCGAATTACCATCAGATGCTCGACCCAATCAGGTCCGTCATGCTTTTGATCTGATAATACTCAATCTCCGGCAGGACACCGGAGAGGTTCTACTTACTCGTGACCAGCTCGCGGAACGGATCGGATGCGCCCCCGCCAACGTCAGCCGGATCATGGGGACGTTGGAAAAAATGGGCGTAATCCGTCGTGAACGACGTAAAATCGAAGGAATGCAGGGTCGAGGAATAGCTGTATATTTCATCAACCCGCATGTGGCATGGAATGGCTCTCTGGACGTTCGCAAGGCTCTAGCCGCAGAAACCCGGCCGCCCATGCAACTTGAGCTTTTGCAAGGAGGCGCACAATGACTGACGCACCGGAAAACCTTGTTCTCGTCCATCTGCGAAGGTTGGAAGATAAGGTCGATAAGCTCGCCCGCAATCAGGTGGAGTTGCATCAAGCAGTCACTACCAACCTGCAATATACCCAGCGTCTCGGTGCCCGCATGGGTGAACTGCGAGACGATCTGGAAGTGATGCTCAAAGCAGAGACAATGGGAGCCAGCCTCTCATGGCGGCGGGAGTTGGAAGGACGTATTGAAGCTCTCGAAAGTGAACTTCTTTCTCGATCCAATCATTGATTTTTAACTCTTGTCGCAGAATACTAAGTAATCATTATTTATATCTGAGGTTATCACTATGAAAGTCAGTGGCTACACTAACATCACATATGACCTACCGGACAACGGCTCCAGAGCTAAAAGCTCCCCATCTCTTAATCTGGATTTCAGTAATATGTCCCCCCAAGAAATGGAATCTGCAAGAAGAGAATTGGGGAATGAAGGAAAAATCTCTCTCCATCAAAGCGTAGTAATGGCTTTAATGGATGGGTATGCATTTATAGGTGTTAATGGTGGAAAGCAGGTTGCTGAATCAACAAATATGTATTCGATGATTGATTCAATGCTGGATTATCAAAAAAAATATGGCACGATTAATGTCAAAGATAACATTGATTCTCTTAAAGCTTTGAGAGAAACGCTTGAAGAAAATGACGTGCATACCTCTCAAAATCGCTCAATAATAGCTTAACTGGGTGAATCAAAACGACTCACCCAGTTACCATTTTTATAGAATATTAAGGAATGTGCTTCCCGTTACGGATGGCTGGTTTTGTGATGTATTAAAGAAAGTAAACTTTCCAGACTGGTATCCACTAAGATTTATTTCATAAAGATATCCAGTAGCAACAGTACCCGCCGGGCAAGAAGTGTCTATTTGCCCATTTATAATACAAAACGGAACTCTCAGTTCTATTGCTGAATGTTGCAGAGTTTGACCATCCATTGTTATCTTGGGATAATTACTACCATATCCAACTTCTGCGAGTACCAATTCCATTTGGGCACCACCTTGATCGAGGCGAGTAGTAGTTTGTCCTTGAGCAATATATTCCCCATCAGGGGCCGTATTTGTCGACTCAATGAAAAGAACTTGTTCTGATGAAATATTCGGAGCCAAATCGCGCGCTTGAATTTTTGGCAAAGAAATAGAAACTTTAATTTTCTTCTTGAAAATCTTACCGATTTCCACTGTTCCTGTAACATCTTCTGCATGTGCAGTGGAAAAAGTCCCTCCCATGAGAAGAGAAAAAGAAAGAAGAGCCGCTGATGCCTTCAGGATACTATTCTTCATCATCAATCACTCCAAACATTGCCAATTCTGGCCTTGTTTTAATGGCGACGACCTCACAGCGCCTGCACGGTGACCGCGCTCACAGAATATTCTCTAATATTCAAACAGACCAATGACATAACTCACTGACTCAATATTGTGATCAAAACCCCATATCTGGCCCGCTATCATAATCCCGCCCCCTGCTCCGTCCTCGTGACCGGCCCAAGGATCGACCCAACTCCTGTTGAAGCTGCTTCTGTCTTTCCTGTTCGACCGCTCGGATGTCCTGCTGGCGTTTGATCTCGGCCTGACGCGCCAGCTCCTGTTTCTGGCGTTCGGCTTCCCGCTGCTGCTCCATCCGCTGCCCGATTTTCCGGGCCAGACCGACCGCCTGCCGGGCCTTTTTCTCAAGGCCAGAGAACAGCTCCTGCGCCTTCTCCACGGCCTTGCGTGCCGCCTCAAGCACCCGGTTCCGCTCGCGGATATCCGCATTCTGCTTTCCGAGATCCGTCACAGGATCTCGGCCGGGGATCTCGCGGGCCGCCTGACGCTCTAGGGCAGTCGCTGACACCCCCATGTGCCGGGTCGGCTCCTGTTCCTTCCCCTGGCGCTCGAAGCTCCGGTGATCCACCCGCTGTTCGACCTGGTGCCGTTCCAGCGCCATGTTCACCTGGCGCGCCCACACGCCCCGCATATGCTCGATCTCGGCCGAGGCAGTGCTGGCCACGTCCAGAACCCGCGTCTTGGCCCCCAGACCATCCTCCCCGACCGTCCGGGTCGTGGTGAGGATATGGGCGTGATGGTTCCGGTTATCCCCTTCCCGGCCGGGTTCATGGATCGCCACATCGGCCACCACTCCGTACCGCGCTACCAGCTCACGGGCGAAATCCCGGGCCAGTTCTTTCCGTGCGCCCGCGTCCAGCTCGGCCGGTAACGCCAGCTCGTATTCCCGGCCGGTCTTGGCGTCCTTCCTCTTCTCGGCCGC
>NZ_WOTG01000035.1 GCF_011516925.1 Acetobacter fabarum | reverse complement strand
TGAAAGCCGCTTAAATCGCCCCTCAGATCAGTGATATTTTTCTCAATATTTTTAGTGGAACAGGCAAATGTCAGGCAGCGTTAACAAGGTCATTCTGGTCGGTAATCTGGGCAAAGACCCCGAGGTGCGTCATGCGCAGAGCGGTCAGAAGATTGTTTCTTTCTCTCTCGCGACCAGCGACACGTGGAACGACCGCGCCTCTGGCGAAAAGCGCGAGCGGACCGAATGGCACCGTGTTGTCATTTTTAACGACCGGCTGGCCGATGTTGCCGAACGCTTCCTGCGCAAAGGCCGCAAGGTTTATCTTGAAGGCGCGTTGCAGACCCGTAAATGGACCGACCAGAGCGGGCAGGAACGCTACACGACCGAAGTGATCGTTGACCGCTTCCGTGGCGAGCTGGTTCTGCTTGATGGCCGCCCGGAAGGCGATGCGGACGGTCATTATGGCTCTGCCTCTGGGAGCGGGCAGGCTGCTCCTGCCTATGGCAGCGCTGGCCCGATGGACGAAATTCCGTTCTGAATTGGTGGATATGGCGCGCGCCGAACGCGCGCCATTTTGGACACAAAAAATTAGTTCTGGTTCTGGGTCGGGATACGCAAGGGTGTGAGATCACACCAAGCCTGTCCGCTTTCCGTAACGTAGCTATGGCCCTCACAGTAGCGCGCCCGTTCCAGCGTATGCGACACCACCGCATAATGTGCCAGCAGCCCCCCACAGAAAAGCAGTGCCCCGGCTAGGGCCAGACGTGAAATCGCTTTCCAGCATGTCGCCCGGTAGAACTCTCGTTCGTGATGGGGCATCTGCTGTTTCAGCCGGTCATACAGCTCCGTTTTCAGCCCTCCCATGATTGAGGCGATCATCTTGTCAATGGTCACCTGCTGGTACTGTTTGAGCCGTTCCTCCTCCAACTTGATCCGCTGTTCCCCTGCCGAGCGGATTGCCTGCACAGCTTCCAGTCCGTTCGCCAGGTCTGCGCGCAGCTGCGCCAGACTGGTCTGTGCCGTGTTTTCGGCGGCTGCTATCCGTGCGGCAGCCGTGTTCAGGCGCTGGCAGGTTTCTGCTGTCGCATCGCCCAAGCGGGCTAGCAGGAACCCCAGCGGGCTATTCAGATCGATGCCCGCATCGTGGAGGCTGGCAAGGAAGCGCTGTCGCGCTTCCTCTTCCGGCGTTCTGCTGACGGGATGATTTATGGCATCCATTCGTCAGCACCTTCCTTGGTCAGATTGGTGGTGAAGTCCTTCAGCCATTTCTGAGCCATATGGACCCAAAGAGGGTTAAGGGGGCGTCCCGACTGCCCTGTTTTATTGGCAATCGCCTCGAATACACTCAGCCCTTCCTCTTCAATATATTTCATGCATGTAAGCGCAGGCATGTCGATCGGGATTACACCGGCTTTGGTCATTTCGGTCATCCGGGGGTCCTGCCTTAGCCACGCAAAAGGGTTTTCCGTGCGGCTGGTGTTACGTTGCAGGCCCGCATTCAGGAAGAGCAGGCTTGTTCCGCCCTGAAATGCGCCGCCAGCCCAAATCCGATGCATATGCTCGAAATCATCCCGTTCCGGCCCGGTGAAATAGGCATAGGTCGGGGTCAGGTTTGATGCGGCAAGAAAGTGCCCAAGATCAGATTCTGCCGCAAGTTCCTCGCTAATTCTGTCCCCGCCGCCCATGTCGATTACCACCGAGGCATTCTGCTTTAGCGCCAGCGCTAATGTATCGGCTAGCCAGACCTTGCAGGTTTCAAGTGTCGCGTTTTTTGGGCGGCCAACGCCATGTGCTCCCTCTGGTGGGTAAAGACGCGACAACATCGGGTTGTTAATGTCGCCGTCAGCGACAAGGACCTTGTGCCCCACCCCGATGGCATGTTGTGCGATGACGGCGCAACCTAAACTGCCACCGCTGCGCCCGCGTCCTATACGCCACAGGGCGCGGGGGCTGTGAGTGGGAACTGTAGGCAATTTATTGGTGTCAGCCATAAAATGAGACCTTCTAGTGAAAGGCGGGCACCATGCCCGTCTTTCACTATTGTTGCTCATTCCGTTGTGACGCTGTGCAGTGACCTAGACGTTAGAGTTTCCCACTACCCCGAGCTGCACGATAGACGAACTTTTCTCCTTCGCTCATGGAGCTTGTTGTCTCGTGTCGCGCATTTATTAGCCGCCCTACGTCTTTCAGCCACTCCCCTTCGAACTCATAGCCCCGTTTGCTGGGATAGCCCGGAAGATCGTCGCCAAACTCCCATGCGTTCCCACTCAGGGGGTTGATTTCGCCTTCTCGAACTGGTGGCAGGGTAGGGTCGAATGGCTTATAGGCGCGATACGACACCCCTGCGATCTTGGGTAGGTCAAGGGTGACGAGTGGCGTGTCGCCAGTCAGCGCGGCAGCATTGTGTCCTGCTGTTGACTGCGGATTGGCAACAGTGGCCGCTCGCGCCTTTCGTGCTTCGGCTTCTGCCTTAACGCGCTGGTTGTGTTCCGCCACGCGGGCGGCTTCCTCGCGCCGCCATGCCGCGGCCCTTTCTGTCTTTTCCATCCTGTCGTGCAGGGCGGCCTGCTCGGCGGCTTCCGCCTCGCGCCGCTGGCGAATTCCCGCCTGAATGGCCGCCTTTTCGCTCTCGCGTTCCGCTTCGAGGCGCAGGGCTTCGGCGGCCCGTTCCGCAGCACGCTCGTTCCGTCGCTCAAGCCATTTTCCGACCCGGTACCACGTCAGCTGGGCACAGCGGATCGTGGGCGTCTGGCCTTTGCCGTTCAGCAGCCCGACCGAGGCGAACCAGTCGCATAATGCCCGCCAGTTGATCCGGCGACCGTCCTGATGTGCCAGCAACGCCTCGCGATGGCGCTCCATCCATGCCCGTACAGATGCGACGCCAGCAGCGCCGTCAAGCGCCTCCAGTGCCCCCTCTATCCCGATGCTTGCTGCCGACATTTTACCCGTCCCCTGTCCTCTACGCTCGTCTGTGACCGCGCCAGCACCCTATAACACGCCCTCACTTCCACCTCAAGAAAACATCAGCTTTGCTCGCGCTTTACATCGGAACTACTTCACTTCAACATCAACAAAAAGATTTCTCCATATACAAATGCAAACGTTCCGTTTGCCGCGCCTGCGGCGCGTCAGCCCTTCGGTTAAAGAGCAGTCGCTGATCGGGTTGATGGCGTGTTGCTGGCCTCTGCCAGTTGCATCCTGATGGGGGTATGCCGGGGGTGTGGATATGGCGCTGGCGACAGAATACTTGCGGATGGCAAGGAAATTCCTTACCTTGGGAACATGATCAGAAGCCGCCTCACCAGTAAGTCCCAGACGACCATTCCGCAGGCTGTTCGTGCGACACTGGGCCTGCAGCCTGGTGACGAGATAGGCTATATCGTGGAGAACGGGCAGGTCATCCTGACCCGGGTATTGGCAACAGCGGAGCAGGATGATCCCTTCGCGACATTCGGCGAGTGGAATTCCGTCGCAGACCAACAGGCCTATGCCGGGCTTTGAGGTCTGGGACCTGATCAAGGTTCCGTTCCCCTATACAACTCGTCCCGTCCGTCAGCATCGCCCGGCTCTTGTCGTGCGGGTTGTGCAGTCTGCTGGCGCACCCGATCTGCTTTGGGTGCTGATGGTCACGTCGTCCGCTCACAGGCGATGGGCGCTCGATATTGACATCGACGATTTCAGGGCGGCAGGTCTTCCGGCTCCGTCCATGGTACGCACGGCGAAGATCGCGACAATTGAAGCCTTAGACGCCCAGCGGATTGGCGCTCTGCCGGCGGCGCAGCGGAAGGCGGTCGCGCAGGTCGTGGAGGTATTGTCGTCGACATTACGCGAGGGTTGCCCGCCCGGGCAGTAGGACGCGTCGGTCGGGTCGCGCGAACAGGCGTCACAACCATCTATGCGAGTCTTCTCGCCGTTTCACAACGGAGAGAAGACTGATGTCCGAGACGGCGCAGCTGCGCGATACATTGCAAGCACATACCAGGATACTGATGCTTTTGCAGACGCAGGCGGAGCAGACGACAAAAGGTATTACCACGATTATCGGACTACTGACGCCCCCGGAGGATGACGGGGGTAACCGGATTGCCAAAGCATTGGAAGCTCTGGCGGAGAGCATTGCGGTCCAGACGCAGGCTACGGTTGAGATGCAGTCTGTGGTTCAGGTACTGGTCTCCAAAATAGAGGCCCTGGCATGATGACATTTCGCAAGCTTTCCGCCGATGGAGCAGGGAAGCTGATCATGGCCTATTTGCGCGAGCATCAGATGGATGCCGCGCCTGGGGCTGAAGTGTCGCCGGACGGCGGCCAAGAAAAGGGCGGACGTCTCAACAACTACTATACTGGCCGGGAAGGGCGGGGCGACTGGGGGCCTGGCATCGGCCCGCTCGCGGCCCGCGCACTCGGCATTGATCTGACGGCTCCGCCCACGGATGAAGCCCTGTGCAATCTGTTCGAGGCCAAGCGTGCCGATACCGGCGAGGAGTGGCATGACATTGAGGGGGAGAAGACAACCAAACAGGCGGGTCGGAAGGCAGGCGGTCGCAAGCGCACCATCTCCGGGTTTGATTTTACGGCTTCGCCCGACAAGTCAGTCACGCTCGCCGCCGAGTTTGCGTCCACCAAGGCTGAGCAGGCGCTGATCTGGCACGCCATCCATACGGCGAATGATCGCGCCCTCATGCTGATAGCGGCGGAACTGGGCTGGGCGCGACGGATGGTGAATGGCGTGCAGGTCGACGAGCAGGGGGAGGTTGGTTGGGTGTCCTTCCGACACTATGCGGCCCGTCCCGCCATGCAGATTCAGGATGGTGTGTCAGGCCCGACGGCGTCGGTCGAAATTCCAGTGCCCGGTGATCCGCAGGCCCATATCCATAACATCCTGTTGAACATGGTGGCCACGGCAGACGGACATGTCGGCTCTCTGGATTCAGCCCGGATCACGAAAACGATGCCCCATATCTTTGGGGCCTATTTT
>NZ_WOTG01000034.1 GCF_011516925.1 Acetobacter fabarum | reverse complement strand
CAAGCTGCTTGAGCTGCTCAACAGACAGGTTGCGCAGGTCCGCAGGAACCCGAACACGATCCAGCGCAGGAAAACGGCCAAAAGTGGGAATCGGTGACGCGGCGTTCTGGTCGGCCATGATCTCAGTTTCTCCGTTCGATCACGTAGTAGGCAAGATCTCGCAGCCGGTCGGCCTGTGCGCCAAAGGGTGCGAGTTCGGCAATCGCGGCTTCGGTTACGCGTGCAGCCTCGTTTCTTGCGCCATCAATCCCAAGGAGTGCCACAAACGTGGACTTGCCGGAGGCTTCATCTTTACCTGCGGTTTTACCCAGTTCTTCGGCTGTGGCTGTGGCATCCAGCACATCATCCGCTATCTGGAATGCTGCGCCGATATTGGCACCATATGCCCTAAGGCGCTTGCGCAGATCAGCCGAAGCCTGCCCCAGAATGGCACCGGCCTCAGCCGAGTAACGGATAAGGCAGCCAGTTTTAAGCGCATGCAGGTGGCGGACTTCGTCCAACGGCAGGGCGCGCCCTTCACCTTCCATATCAATCATCTGCCCGCCGACCATGCCAGCGGCACCGGAGGCCTCCGCAAAGCTCTGGATCAGGTCGATGCGCACATCTGCACTTGCATGCGTGTGGGCTGCGGCAAGAATTTCGAACGCTCTGGTCTGCAGGGCATCCCCAGCCAGAATGGCCGTTGCCTCGTCAAACTTGCGATGCGTGGAGGGCTGACCGCGGCGCATGTCATCATCATCCATGGCGGGCAGATCATCATGCACCAAGGAATAGGCGTGCAGCATCTCAACGGAAGCTGCCACTCTGGCGGACTGGCTCTCCGGCACGCCGAACAGGCTGGCGGCTGTAACCGCCAGATAGCCGCGCAGACGCTTGCCGCCACCTAAAGTGGCGTAGCGCATGGCGTCTATCAGCCGCGCATCACCCCCCTTTGTAGGCGGAAGCAGAGCGTCGATCGTGCTTTCTATCACGCTCGCACGTGTGCTCATGTCCTGTTTGAGGAGCGCAGCATCAGTTGCGCGAATGATTGTGGTTTGTGTCGGCTCAGTCATCGACATCTCAGTCCATCGGTTTCATGTCCAACGACCCGTCGGACCGTTGCACGATCGCCTGCACGCGGGCTTCAGCTTCACTTAGCTTGGCCTCACAATGCTGCCGCAGGGCCGCACCGCGCTCATATGCCTTAATGGCATCTTCCAGCTTCATCTGGCCGCCTTCCAAGCCGCGCACAATTTTTTCCAGTTCGGAAAGCGCTTCTTCAAAAGACAGCGAAGTGATGTTGTCCGGCATCGTGCGGGCGTCCCTATCCTTCATGAAGGGCAGCCAATAGCGCGAGTAGGGGCCTTCTGCCAAGCCTTGCTTGTCAATGACTGGTGGAATTTCAGCTATGACTGAAAATTATCAGCTTTGCGCACGCCGTTTGATCGTAAAGGCGAAAACTCCGTTTTCATCTGCAAAAGAGACAAGGGCATGCCCAGTCTCCCTGCAGAACACCTGAAAATCGGATACTGACGCCCGGTCAGTCGCCAAAACCCGCAGGCGCGCCCCTTCGGGCAAGTCACGAAGAACACGGTTGGCTTTGAGGACGGGCAGGGGGCAACTCAACCCCCTGACATCAAGGACAGTCTCACTCATGATCACACTTCACACCGTAGATTCAGGGGCACCCCAATCGAACATGCTGCCTGCATGCCATGCGGCATGTTCAGTCCTTGAGCCTGTGCGGCCTGAAACCCGTTGCCACAACATAGAGTTCCGCCGAATCCTTACGGCTGGCGGGGGGCTTGGCGTGGCGCACAAGAGAGAACGCCTGCTTCAAGGTGTCCAGCATGGCTTTTTCAGACCCACCCTGAAACACCTTAGCCACAAAACCGCCACCTTCGGCCAGAATTTCAAATGCAAAATGCAAGGCTTCTTCTGTCAGACCAATAATGCGGATGTGATCAGTCGGCCCATGCCCGGTCGTATTGGGCGCCATGTCCGAGACAACAAGATCCGCCTTGCCACCCAGCATGGTTGTTAGAGTGGAGGCCATGTCGGGGTCGGTAAAATCCCCTTCTATGATTTCAGCACCGGGCACAGGGTCAACCGGCAGCAAGTCAACCCCCACCACCTGAGCCGCGCCACGCTTGACCAGCACCTGTGTCCACCCCCCAGGGGCGGCCCCCAGATCCACCACGCGCATGCCCGGGCGGATCAGGCGAAACTTGTCATCCAGCTCAATCAGCTTGAACGCGGCTCGGGAGCGCCACCCCTGCTTGTGAGCGGCCTGCACATATGGGTCATTCAGTTGGCGGGCCAGCCATTTCTGCTGGGCTGTCGTCCGCCCCCGCGCGGTCCTGAGGGACACTGTTTGTGTACGCATCCGCTGCGGGGCATCGGAATCATCCTTTGCCAGCTTACTACCGGGGGTTGCGCTGCTTTTACGCGCGCGCCCTGGAACGCGCAGTGTGGAAGAGTGCCCGGACGAACGGGGTTTCTTGTCGCTCATAAACCTGTTGCCTGAATCAAATTCTGTGTGGAGTGAGCCTGCTTGGCATGATGGGACCGCGCAGAGCGGCGTGACATGGGGGAGGCTTTACGCAGCATGCGAAGAATCATGCCATCTCGTAACCCACGATCCGCAACAATAATATCCTGCATTGGCCATATATCGTGAATAGCTTCAAAAATAGCACAGCCGGGCAGGACAAAGGGAGCGCGGTCAGGGCCAATACACGGATGGCTCTCAATATTGCTCAACCCCATGCCCTGCAGCTTGCGCATGGCAAGCCGTGCGCTGCTGGCAGGCAGCAATGACCCGTCAACCGCAGCCCGGGCATAGCGCGGGAGATTAAGAATAAGACTGGCAAGGGTTGTGACCGTGCCACTTGTGCCGATCAGCCGCACCTGATTACGGCGGATCTCTGAACGGATACGGTGAACTGCTTCAAAATCATTCAGGAATGAGCGGGTATGGTCCACCATGGCACGGTAACGCTCTGGCGTTAGATCTTCCATCGACCCAAACTGCTCCGACAGGGTGACCACGCCCACAGGCAGGCTAAGGTAGCCGATCAGGGATTCCGTTTGCTGAGCAGTATCGCTACGGATCCACGCCACTTCTGTAGAACCACCGCCAATATCAAAAAGTAGCGCCCGGTTTCGAGGTGAGCCGAAACGGGGATTATGAATAAGGTTTGCGCAACTTTCGACCGCCAGAGTAGCTTCTTCCCGGCCGGATATAATATGAATGTCAAACCCGGCAACAGCCTGAGCACGCTCAATAAAATCCTGCCCATTTACCGCACGGCGGCAGGCCTCTGTTGCGACCGCCTGAAACATGCCCACGTTCCGCCGCGCCAGTCGGTCTGCACAAATTTGCAGCGCTTCAACCGTGCGCCCCATGGCGTCCTCGCTCAGGCGACCTGTATGATGCAGGCCTTCCCCCAGCCGTACAGTGCGGGTGAAGCTGTCCACCACCCGGAACCCCCCGGCGGTTTGCGCTGCAATCATCAGGCGGCAATTATTAGTGCCCAGATCAAGAGCGCCAAACAGATCCGGATCCCCGCTCATACCCCGCGAAGGGGGGAAAAGCCTGTTGACCGAGGGGCCGGTCCAGGGAAGAGGGTGATCCATCTGTCCGGTCCTTGGTTGTTAGGGTTGCGCTGAATCTTCTCTTATTCTGGGGACCACGACGCCTGGGGACAAGATAAATATGCGCCCAAAACAAAATTCTTTTGTTGGATGGGGTTGCAAGCCCAATATGACGGTGCTAGTAGAGCGTCACCGGCAAGGAAGTGGTGTTTTACACTTCTAAAGCGTCGTCCTGCTGGGGGATAGTTTAGCGGTAGAACTACCGGCTCTGACCCGGTCAGCCCTGGTTCGAATCCAGGTCCCCCAGCCATTCGTCCGCGTAACCCATTGAAATCATTGGCTAAAATCTTCCCCTAATCGAGGGTCGATTGGAGAACTTCTCCAAAGACTTCTCCAATCGGGCTGAAGTTTGATGCTCACAAGGGTTCAGGGAGCGTGGCATTTTCGTCGCGCTGTTCCTCTCATGGTCCGTCCGTTCATTGGAAAACAGGAAATCTGGTTTTCCATGAGAACCACCAGTCGGGTCACGGCCACCGCTCGGGCTGGCATGGTCTATGGAATGGTTGAACAGATTTTTCAGGACTGTCGGGATATGTCAGAAACAGAGGAATACATCCGCACTCTTGAGGATGCCCTCACCACATCGGATGGAATTATCTCGGGTCAAGACGACTTAATCACCATCCTGAAGCGTCAGCATGAACTCAGGCGTGTAACCGACGCTCTTACCCATTATTCCGAGTTTTCCGCGTTCATTCAGACGCAAGCAGAGAAATTGCGCGACATTGGTCGTCGGATTGAAGACCTGAATCACAAGGCCATTCTCAATCAGGGACGGCTTGCTGAAGCCCGTAACACAAGGAACGAACTGACAGAAGCCATCAAGCAGATTGCGAGCATGGCAACGGGCATGATGACGATGGCAAATCAGGCCCAGTCTATTCCTCCCTCCCCGTCCGTTCCCGTGGATGAAACTCCAAAGTTTTCGGAAATTATGGAATCCTACGCGGAGTCCAAGAGCAAGGAACTCAAGAACGAGAGAGACAGCAGGGTCATGAAGGTGACTCTTGCTCAGTTTCTGGAGATTGTCGGAGACAAACCACTTGCCAGCTATAAAGGCAAAGATGCCCATTTATTCATTGAGACCATGAGGCGTCTTCCCAATAATTATGGCAAGAATTCAATCACTCCTGTTCCCGTTCTTGATTCCATTACTTCGGCTGATTTTCAGGAGAAACACGCGGGTAAAGACATTCCCCGTCTCAGTGATGCAACAGTAGAAAAGCGCGTCACCTTTCTGAGAAGCCTGTGGGATTACATGCTCCCCATCGGTCATGTGGAGAAAAACATCTGGAAAGGCTTCAAGTTCAAGTCGGAAAAAGTTCGGGCCGTTGAAGATTGGTCGGAAGAAAATCTCACCAGACTGATGAGTTATCCATGGACCACCCGCACCTTCTCCCGAACAACTTACGCCTTTGTGACAGCGATTGCCGCTTATTCAGGAATGAGACAGAGCGAAATCTGTCACCTGAGATGTGAGGATTTTGTCCACACGGATGATGGCTGGATGATTTACATTCAGGAACATCCTCCCGTCATGGTTAACGGTAAAGAAGTGAAGTTCTCTCCCAAATGGAGGGTTCGAAAAACTCCATGGTTTTGAGTGCGTATCTGTGATTCCATACCTCCTGTGGTGATTGGGTGGATGAATGAATAATGAAACAGCCTGGTTTCTTTGATGTT
>NZ_WOTG01000033.1:2500-5581 GCF_011516925.1 Acetobacter fabarum | reverse complement strand
CCTTCAGGTTATGAGCCTGACGAGCTACCGGGCTGCTCCACCCCGCGGTTGAGAGAGTGCTGATTTTGTTTTGGCTTAGTTTTGTGAGGGTAGACTGGAAGACCTGGCGGCGACCGACTTTCCCGCGGCTTAAGCCGCAGTATCATAGGCGCTGGGGGTTTTCACGGCCGAGTTCGGGATGGGATCGGGTGGAACTCTCCCCGCCATGGCCACCAGGTCATCCAGACCACCCTTTAGGGTGTGTGGATGCGGTTGGTGCGTTTTGGTGTTTTGTGTGTGACGTGGTTATGGATGATTTCTGTGCACGGGCTATCCGTAAGGATAGTGTGAGAGTGAGCCTATTGGGTGATTAGGACCAGTTAGCTGCACGTGTTACCACGCTTTCACATCTGGCCTATTAACGTGGTGGTCTACCACGACCCTCAGGGAGATCTAGTTTTGAGGTGGGTTTCCCGCTTAGATGCTTTCAGCGGTTATCCCGTCCATACTTAGCTACCCGGCTGTGCCGCTGGCGCGACAACCGGTGCACCAGAGGTATGTTCATCCCGGTCCTCTCGTACTAGGGACAAATCCTCTCAAATCTCCAACATCCACGGCAGATAGGGACCGAACTGTCTCACGACGTTCTAAACCCAGCTCACGTACCACTTTAATCGGCGAACAGCCGAACCCTTGGGACCTGCTCCAGCCCCAGGATGTGATGAGCCGACATCGAGGTGCCAAACCTCCCCGTCGATGTGGACTCTTGGGGGAGATCAGCCTGTTATCCCTAGAGTACCTTTTATCCGTTGAGCGATGGCCCTTCCACGCGGGACCACCGGATCACTATGGCCGACTTTCGTCTCTGCTCGAGCTGTCACTCTCGCAGTCAGGCGGGCTTATGCCATTGCACTCAACAGCCGGTTTCCGACCGGCCTGAGCCCACCATCGCGCGCCTCCGTTACACTTTGGGAGGCGACCGCCCCAGTCAAACTGCCCACCATACAGGGTCCCGGACCAGGCTTACTGGCCGCGGTTAGACATCAGAAAAATTCAGGGTGGTATTTCAAGGATGGCTCCACAGGAACTGGCGCCCCTGCTTCAAAGCCTCCCACCTATCCTACACAGAATGTCTCTGATGCCACTGTAAAGCTACAGTAAAGGTTCATAGGGTCTTTCCGTCTGACCGCGGATACCCCGCATCTTCACGGGGAATTCAATTTCGCTGAGCCGATGCTGGAGACAGCGGGGAAGTCGTTACGCCATTCGTGCAGGTCGGAACTTACCCGACAAGGAATTTCGCTACCTTAGGACCGTTATAGTTACGGCCGCCGTTTACCGGGGCTTCAATTCAGTGCTCTCACACCTCCTCTTAACCTTCCGGCACCGGGCAGGCGTCAGACCCTATACGTCGTCTTTCGACTTCGCAGAGTCCTGTGTTTTTACTAAACAGTCGCTACCCCCTGGTCTGTGCCACCCACAAATGGTTGCCCAAATGTGGGTCTCGCTTATCCCGAAGTTACACGAGTAATTTGCCTAGTTCCTTCAGCATCGTTCTCTCAAGCGCCTTGGTATGCTCTACCAGTCCACCTGTGTCGGTTTAGGGTACGGTCTATACGCCAGAGCTATTTCCTGGAATGCTCCAAAAGCCGGTCCAATCCGTTAAGGACCAACAACATATCGCATTCGTCACTTCTGGCAGGTTCAGGAATATTCACCTGATTCCCATCGACTACGGCTTTCGCCCTCGCCTTAGGGGCCGACTAACCCTGCGTGGATTAACCTTGCGCAGGAACCCTTGGACTTTCGGCGACAGTGTTTCTCGCACTGTTTGTCGCTACTCATGTCAGCATTCGCACTTCCGATATCTCCAGAAGGGGTCACCCCGCTTCCTTCACAGACCTACGGAACGCTCCGCTACCGCGCATACATAGTATGCACCCACAGCTTCGGCACGTGGCTTGAGCCCCGTTACATTTTCGGCGCAGGGTTTCTATTAGACCAGTGAGCTATTACGCTTTCTTTAAAGGATGGCTGCTTCTAAGCCAACCTCCTGGTTGTTATGGAATCCCCACATCCTTTCCCACTTAGCCACGATTTAGGGGCCTTAGCTGGTGGTCTGGGCTGTTTCCCTCTCGACAATGGACCTTAGCACCCACTGTCTGTCTGCCAGGCTAAACTTCCGGGTATTCGGAGTTTGGTTGGGTTTGGTAAGGCTTTGGGCCCCCCTAGCCCATCCAGTGCTCTACCCCCCGGGGTCAACACCTGACGGTCTACCTCAATAGATTTCGCGGAGAACCAGCTATCTCCGAGTTTGATTGGCCTTTCACCCCTAGCCACAGCTCATCCCCGACTTTTTCAACAGGCGTGGGTTCGGCCCTCCAGTGCGTGTTACCGCACCTTCAGCCTGGCCATGGCTAGATCACTCGGTTTCGGGTCTTCTGCCAGCAACTATGCGCCCTATTCAGACTCGCTTTCGCTACGCCTACACCTATCGGCTTAAGCTCGCTGCAAACAGAAACTCGCTGACCCATTATACAAAAGGTACGCCGTCACCCCATAAGAGGCTCCGACTGCTTGTAGGCATCCGGTTTCAGGTCTATTTCACTCCCCTCGTCGGGGTGCTTTTCACCTTTCCCTCACGGTACTTGTTCACTATCGGTCACCAGGGAGTATTTAGGCTTGGAGGGTGGTCCCCCCATGTTCAGACAGGGTTTCACGTGCCCCGCCCTACTCAAGGATCTTTAAAAGCACTACGCATACGGGACTATCACCCACTATGGCCGACCTTTCCAGATCGTTCTGCTTCTCTTCTAAAGACCACTGGCCTGATCCGCGTTCGCTCGCCACTACTAGCGGAATCTCAATTGATGTCTTTTCCTCCAGGTACTGAGATGTTTCAGTTCCCCGGGTTCGCCTCATCACCCTATGTATTCAGATGATGATACCCATCGCTGGGTGGGTTGCCCCATTCGGATATTTGCGGATCAATGCCTGCTCGCGGCTCCCCACAACTTTTCGCAGCGTGCTACGTCCTTCGTCGCCTCCTGGTGCCAAGGCATCCACCGAATGCCCTTATCGCGCTCACTCGCCCCATGCACA
>NZ_WOTG01000032.1 GCF_011516925.1 Acetobacter fabarum | reverse complement strand
GGCGGGGTTCGATGTGAAGGTCATCCGCCAGATCATCCGCCAGCGCAAACAGGAACCTTCGGAAGTGGAAGAGCAGGAAACGCTGCTCGATATCTACCGGCGTGCGCTGGGAATGTAGGCAATCCGGCTCACGACAAGGACATGCCAGGGAAAAAGAGGGAATAAAACCAAAGGAAACACTCAGAAGGGACGTGGCGGCCCGAAGGGGCGGCTGACACGCCCTTCTGGGGCCGCCGGCATGCCAATCAACCTGCGGTCCTTCGCTGCGCTACGGCGCTGCGCGTGATTGGCCTACCTGTGGCGACCCCTTCCGGTTGCGTATCAGCCGCCCCTTCGGGCGGCGACGTCAGGAAGGAAAAAACACATGGCCAGAAACAGCACATCCACAAACACTGATGCCCTTGGCGAACGTCTCGACCTGTATGCCGAGGTGACGCAGACCATTCTTGCCCAGATGGAAAGTGGCACGCTGCCCTGGACACGGCCATGGAAGACAACGGGGGCTGCCGGTCTGCCCACAAACGCCCTGACGACGAACCGGTATTCGGGGATCAATGTCATCCTGCTGTGGCTTTCTGGCGCGATGAAGGGCTATTCGAGTAGCCGCTGGATGACCTATCGACAGGCCATGCAGGTGGGTGGGCATGTAAGGCGCGGTGAGCGTGGCACCATGATCGTGAAAGCATCCACTTATGTCCCGCAGAGTGAGCGTGAGCGCTCCGAGGGGAGTGAGGAAGATCCGCGTGCGGTACCGTTTCTGAAGCGTTACACCGTCTTTAATCTCGACCAGATCGAGGGGGTCGACGTGCCGGAGCATGTCATCAGCACGCCGATTGTCGCCAATGCGACACTGGACGCATTTGTCGCCGCGACCGGGGCTGACATCCGGTTTGGGGGCGATGAAGCCTATTACGTTCCCTCACGCGATTACATCCAGTGTCCGCAGCCGCAGGCCTTTGAAAACGCTTTTGACCTGTTCCGGGTTCAGTCTCATGAACTGGCGCATTGGACAGGTGCCGTGCACCGTCTGGACAGGACGTTCGGCCAGCGTTTTGGTGATGCGGCATACCAGATGGAAGAGCTTGTCGCCGAACTGGCTGCTGCACAGATCTGTGCTGTGAAGGGTGTGCCGCCGACCACGCGTCATGCGGCGTATCTTCAGAGCTGGATCACCCTCATGAAGGCGGACAAACGGGCTATTTTTACAGCCGCGCGTCACGCATCGACTGCCGTGGAGTTTTTGCTGGCCGCAGCGCAAGCGTCGCCCGTGGACATGCGGCTTGCGGCGTGACGGCGGTGACGCCAGAGGCGCAGCGCCATAGCACCCAGGGCAATGACGCCGCTGATCCCGCGAAAGAGCTGGTCGATGATCTGGCTCTTGCGGGCAATCCCATCGAGCAGCTGCCCGCTGCTCTGATGAGCGAGCCAGTAAAGGGCGGGCAGGCTCAGGCGCGGCGTGTTGGCGACAACCATCAGGCTGGCCTGAAGGCCGATGCCGAGGATGCCGTAAAGCACGAGCAGGCTCAGCCCGAAAACGGATACCCCATACCAGCAGAGTGAAACGACAGGACGGGTACGGGCAATAAAGGTGCGCAGGAATAGCATCAGAAAAACCATAGCAGAAAAGAACAGGCGAATAGGGTGTCACAAAGCGTTGTGACGCCTCGCATGGGACCGGGGCGGCCGCAACGGTCGCAGGCTCGCGCTTCGCGCGCCCGTTGCCCCCGTCCCGATCCCATGCAGCGGCAGAGGGGTGAAGGAGAAACAGAACAATGCACAAACAGATCGCCGTCACTCCGCTGTGGAGAGGTGTTCCCTCAAACATGCCCGCCGACGTGCTGGCAAGGGGCCAACAGGCCGCCCTGATCTCGGTTTCGATTGCTCCGTGCGACAGGGTCTGGAGCGCGCGGGAGCGTCTGGCCGACGAACTGGTGCGTGTCTGCTATGGCAGCGACATACCCGAGCATAATCGCACAGCACTGGCCTGCATGATGCGTATTCTGGTTGAACAGGCGGTTCCCGGCCTGCCGGACCAGCATGTGCAGCGCAATGCCCCGCCCCCGCCGCAGGGTGACGGGGAATGGTATTGTCACTGGTTTGCCGTTACCCGCAGGGAGGGCAGCGTATGAGCGACATGGGGCTACCTGATGTGCGCGTACAGGTGCGTGGGCCTGCGCGCGATCGTGCGGCATTACGGGACTGGTTACGTGCGGCGTGTCGCGATACGGGGGGCTGGCCACCCCCGGTTTTTGGGATCCGCACGACCCGAACGCTGCTGTCTTTCGGGCTGGAGCCCATGCACAAGAATTTCCATGTGCCACTCATGATCCGCCTGACGCGCCGGCATCCCCGGCTGGTGCATACCCTGATATGGGATAACCCTGATGACACGTCGCGCTATGCTAAAACGGGCCTTGAGATCTGGCAGGCAGGCCGCGTGTGCAGGAGTGGGTATTTCGCGGCTCTGCTGGGTGTGACACGGAACCGGCCGGGGCGCAGGACAACCCGTGTCGTCCTGTTTGAATCGGATGCCAGCATCGTTGATATACGGCCTTTTGCCCGGGTGGGTGCGGGGCTTCGCGGCATCCCGCCCGGTCCGCGCGACATCGGCCCGTGGCGGGTTCTGGAGGCGTGGGTCCGGGAGCGGCCGAATACTTTGTATGATCCCGTCCGCAATATCGTGCTTCATACTGTCTCTACGCAGGTGACGTTTATGAGCGACATTACCGCGTATGGCCGGATCGGAGCGAAGGCGTGGCTCGATGTGGATGAACTGCCTCAGCGTTTTCCGGAACTGGCGAACTGGTGCGCGCGCTGGCGGACCTACGCACAGGATGCTGACGCGCAGGCGCGCGAGGCGGCTGCGCGCTACGATCGCTACGCGCGCCGCATGAAAGTGCTTTATGGTCCGGACTGGGACGCAATTCTGTTCTGACGCGCTGGTGCGCTATTAGATGGTTCGTGAGGCCGTCCAACGCTGTTCCGGGCTTTGGCCCGTTCAGCATTGCACGGCTCACAGGCGATGCCTTTGCGACAGGCTGTAACGCTGGGCATTTCGATCCAGCGGCTTTCCCACTCGCAGCGGGGACAGGTGAAGAGTGCGACCATGCGCATACCCGGCTGGTAAACACAGCCGTGATCGCCGCAATCGGTCAGGTGAGCGATGATGCGCGGCGCACTGCGTGGCCGCTTCCATCCGAACAGGTCGCCCTGTCGTGCCATGTCTAGCTCCTGTGTTCAGGAAAGGTCGAGCAGGTGTTGCCGGTTGTCCAGAGGACACCGGCAATGGCTGGGTCAGTCCGGGGTGTGGGTCTGGGTTCTACCAACGGTTATTGAGGCGACTGAGTCGAGATCAGTCCGGAACCTCCTGCAGCGTGATGCAATTCCGTACAGAACCACAAAGAAAAGAACGCCCTGCGCAGTTATACAGTGCGCGATAATATTGAGAATGGTACCGAAGCGCTCTGTGTGTGCGCTATTACAGAAAATGTAATCTCCCAAAAAGAAAATGAATAAAGCGCATAAAATCACAAACAGGAAAATGAAAACCGCCTTGAGACATATTTCGGTGAGTTCGAAGAAGAAACAGACTAACCCCCGCATCAGGTTTGTAAGGCTTTCGCGCAGGGAAAAAGAAGCGGACCGCATACAGGCGGCCTGATCAGGCTGACGAGGGTTTTCCTCAGGTGTGCGAGTAGTTTCAGTCGGTGACATCATTGGTTGTTCTTTCTGTTTGCGCGAGGGCAGTTCCGCTCGCTCTTGCAGTCTGACGCAACCGGTTGTGACGCCTGTCTTGCGCGGGTATGGAGCACCGTGTTCCCCGTGTGCTGCCCACAACTCCACAGGGACCTCCCGAGGGCCGTGCGCCACCAGACTCTTGGCGGTCGTGTCGCACGGCCCTCGGGTCCCTCCTATGGATTTATGGACAGCCATGACCTTGTGCCGGCACCAGTGAGCAGGGCCGGTGGTCTCACCAGACGCCTACGGCGGCCTACGGCTGGCGCGTCACACGCGCCCTCTGGTGCAGTCAGTCCCTTGTGCCGGGGACGTGGCCTTTTTGCTCAGGAGGCAAGGAGTGGGGTGGGGCGACCATGCCTCTTGCCCGCCGTTCCGCGTTGCTGGGCGCGAGGGGGTTTCAGGTATAAAATAACGGGAAGTGTAATAACGAAACCGACCGCGCCAATTTGTTCTTAGGAGAAAGGCGAACCAAGAAATACAGAAATATACCGCGCAATATTGTTTCGTTTATTTGTGTAAAAAAGACCGAAAAAATACGCTTTTTTGGCTGTTTTCTACGCTTTTTCTCTTGCTCTGTTTGTCGGGATGTACTAATCTTTACTTGTTGAGAGGGAATAGGCCCAAACAACAAAACGCCCCGGTCGGTGCGACCAACACCAAACCGGGGCTAGCCAGAACAGAAAGGGTATTTTCATGTCCGACGTAAAGAACACTGTAAGCAAGGCTAACTCCCCCCGCAAGGGCGATGCCGCCGGTTCCGTATCTCCCGCCCGCGCCCGTCAGTTCCATGAAACGGAACAGCGCATGAAAGCGCAGCGGTCTCCGTCTCTGGCCAATGTGGAGCTTCTGGCCCCCTCAGACGACCAGATTGCTCTTATCAGCGCACGTTTCGGGTTGGACGTTGCAGACGTTGACGAAATGATCGGCCTCGGCCTGAGCGCCGTCCGTGACCAGTATGAGGCGTTACGGCCCGTTCTGGTCACGTCTTTTAACGGTGAAGATGATTTTAAGGCGATCAAGATACATCTTGACCGTATCGTAGATGCGCTTGTGCGCTCGGCTCATGGTGCGGCGAATTACTACGAAACCCGCCGCCAGCTTGCAAAAGACGCAAAGGACAAATGGGCAAACGAACACCGCGACGACGACCGCATGGGCATCGACGGGCAGGATAACTATACAGGCCGCTTGCGCCGGGTCGCAGCCGAACATGCAGTGAAGGCATACGCTCTGTACCATATCGCCAGCGGAGCCTGCACGGCTTATGCCGAAGTCATGGGCGAAGAATGGCAGCCCTACCAGTCCCGTGCGAATAACCGCACCGTGTCACAGGAAGCCGCCGCAGCCCTCGACGAGGCACTTGGTATCTGAACAACGACCAGCCGGGCCTTATTGGCCCGGCTAACCCGAACGTGACAGTGAGCGCATGACCACGAAAAAACCTCATCCCATTTTGCGGGTTTTATTGCCACCCCGCCAAACGCCCAAACATCTTGAAGATAGATTTAAGGCATTGGCGGCAATTTTTCAGACATTGGCGCTTAGTGCGTGGGGGCTGGGTATTCTAACGCCCCTGATGACAACATACCCCGCTTTGAACCTTACTCATGCGGGCTTGTCGTTTGTGCTTGGGGCTGCTCTTGAATTATGTTCTTTGACTCTACTGGCTTACGTTCCCTATACTGTAGAAGCGAAGGAGGAAGTTTGATTATGGATGTTTTCACACAATCACTTCTGTTTATCCTGCTGCCAGCGGCCATTTTTACCCTTGTCGCGGGGCTTTCTATCGGTCCGGTCATGACGCGCCTTGCCAAATGGCGGGAGTCATTGGAGCGCAACTAAGCCGAGATCGGCGGGCATGGCCCGCCGTAAGGCGTTTTAGCCTGCGCTGTTCTTCTGTTCCTTCCGGCCGGTAAAAAAGGGCCGTATTGTCGCCCCGGCGGGCTATCCACAACTCCACAGGCACCTCCCAAGGGCCGCGCGCCACCAGACTCTTGGCGGTCGTGTCGCGCGGCCCTCGGGTCCCTCCTGTGGATTTATGTGGACGGCCGTTCAAACACAATGTTTCACACGAGTCTCCCTGTGCGATTTCCAAAGTTTATTGTTTGTTTCACCGGCTGGATGACGACTACCGATTTGATATGAAGATCCGGTCAGATGCGTACTTATGTCCGGCCTGTTCGTGCGAAAGCTTTCGCTGGCCATTATGGGTGTACGCTCGCGTGTCAGGTACCAAACTTGTAGGCGTGCTCAAAGGCACAAATCCACAGACGGTATTACCTGAAACTGTTTCCGATCACAGTCTTCCCATCACGTTGGTTAGTACATACTGCCGGATCTACCGGGGCGGACCCCGGTCTCCATCGTCCTGCTGATGCG
>NZ_WOTG01000031.1 GCF_011516925.1 Acetobacter fabarum | reverse complement strand
CGCCCATAATTCCAGTGTCTCTTCAACAGAGGCACCACCGGTCATCATATCCTGAATCATGGTTACCCATAGAGTCAGAACTCAATACAAAATGCAACTGTAGTGCTAGGCTCAGGACCTATTAATTTATTGAACTGGACGAACTGTTGTGATTCACAGGCTTACCGATGGAGGATAGGCCTGTGAGTGATGTGTTTATGCTGTCTGAGCGCCAGATGGAGCGGATTGAGCCGTTTTTTCCTCTGGCGCACGGAGTGCCACGCGTGAATGACCGGCGTGTTCTGAGCGGTATCGTTTATGTCATCCGCAACGGCCTTCAGTGGAAGGATGCTCCGCAAGCGTATGGTCCACACAAGACTTTATACAACCGCTTTATCCGGTGGAGCCGTCTGGGTGTTTTTGACAGGATCTTTGTCGCCCTGACAGAACAGGCTGGCCGTTCGAAGCGTCTGATGATCGATGCAACACATCTCAAGGCACACCGGACATCGGCGTCCCTGCTCAAAAAGGGGCTTTTCCCCGCCATATCGGACGGACAAAAGGCAGCCTGAACTCAAAACTTCATGCCGTGTGCGATGATCAGGGCCGACCTGTCCGCCTTCATCTGACTGCTGGACAGGTCAGTGACTTCAGAGGCGCAGACGTGCTTCTGGCAGACCTCCCCGATGAGGTAGAGGAAGACAAGCCAAAACGACAGCGCTTCAAACGCTATCTCAGAGGCTTTTTCATATCGATATTGCCGAAGTCCAGACTGCTGAGGGTAAGCTGCACCTCTTAGTTGCCATCGACCGGACAAGCAAATTCGCTGTCACACAACTGGTCGAAAAAGCCGATCGGAAGACGGCCTGGGAATTTCTCGAACATCTCCTGAGCATCCTTCCTTACCGGATCCACACCATTCTGACCGACAATGGGATCCAGTTTGCTGAACAGCCCCGCAACCGCAATACACCTTGGTCGCGTCCAATGCGCTTCGACATGATCTGCGAAGCCCAGGGGATTGAACACCGTCTGACAAAACCCAACCATCCCAGGACCAATGGTCAGGTTGAACGGATGAACCGGACTATCAAGGAAGCAACCGTCAAGCGCTTCCATTTCGACAGCCATGAGCAGTTAAGGACACAACCTCAGCGATTTCATAGCGGCCTATAACTTCGGCCGAGCTTGGGCGGCGCCATTCATCGCTGCGATGGTGTCAGGGATCAGCACGGCAATAATAGCACTTTTCAGCATGGTCGGAGATATTCCCAAGACAGGAACGACCCGAAACTTGTCGGCGTAAAACGTGTAATATAAATTCAGTTTCCTTCTACAGCATTCATAGGAAACATGTTTTAGACATGATTTTTTCTTTCGACCTAAAACGCCCTTACACTACAAATATGCATCATGGCCATGGACCGCCGTAGCTTGCCGTTGCCAGAGCAGTATTCAGTTCGTCGAAGTTCATCATGGGATCAAGCTTAGACATCACACTCAAATATGTTGATTCCACTATACTTTGTATTAGATCTGCATCGTGCCTAGTTACAGAGCGTTCCCCCGCATGCACCAGGCTAGAACGTGCTCCATATAATTTTTTAATCTTATTCGCGATTTCAATCCGTGTTTCGGGTGTTTTAGCCAATATGACGCTGGCATGGCGGGCTATAGTTTGTATGACTGGCGCTGCCTTATCACCGCTCGTGAGTAAAGATTCCATGGCAGTAAAAAAATATAGTAGACGTTGGGAACGATCAGATGCCTGCCGTCCACGGGTCATCCAACCAAGTCCTTGTGCAATACGCGCCCCTACACTGCCTTTCTTAGCGTTAAATATGGCCATATATTTCATGCAGGGATCGGTCATTAGAGTCGCATGAATACCTGCATCGATCCAAATAGTATTAACATTATCTGAAAGAAAATGCCGGCAGCCCTCTTCGAGTAAGACACCGTATGCATTATGAGAGCGATTCCAAAATGGATTAGCCTCTGGGAAACTGGAAAGGTATGGATGATAATGAGGCTGTTGAATCTCTGCTATGCGTATGAGGCCTAGTGCTACATCGATCATCCAGACAGCCTGCTCCCTAATATTTTTAATTGATGCTATGATACTTATTTCCCATAAAAGTTCAGGTTTAATACGTTCATCTGAAGTTCTTCCATCATTATAAAGTGGTGTGTAGATAATACTTAAGTATTCACTTTCCTTTTTTTTTGCAGATAACTCAGTTTCTAAAATGGTTCTTTTAACAGCACGAACGGGTCCAATGCGGAGATCGTTGATACTATCCCTAAATGCGACAGCACAGTTCTGATTGATGAATGTTCTCGGTTCGACAACGTTCTTTAGGAGTTCATCAAACACTTTTCCAATCACATCATTGACGCTCATTGTTATTGATGACTTACTACGCTCAGCAGCTAATTTCCAAATAAGCGCGTAGTTTTCTTCCTCATCACTGAACACCGGTCCCATAATGTGAGTTAAACGATTGATTACGTCGGAGCCTGCTCTTTTGGTAGCTTCAGACTCAATAAACCACACTCCACGTACAAAGCGACCACCTGGCTCGAATATAATATGTTCGCCGGCTGTTTCTTTAGGCTGCACCTCAGCCTCGATGAGTGAGAAAAAGGTCTCGAGTGCCGCTCGTAGAATTTTGTCCGATCTAAGCTTCGCGATCATGATTTATTCCTCCCGGTAGCATTTGCTACCATGCGTCCCGAGATTAACGGAACCGTCCGATAAAAACTTTGACGTATAAAACCAGACATTCTGTTCTCTCTCCATGCCGGTCTTCAATAAAGGCATGATGAGATAAAAAATACGGTTCTCGCTTAGCGCCGTGAGCTACTACACTGGGTGTAAGACATTTAGGGCAGTAGAAAGCGCGAGGCACCACTCATGCAGGTTGAAGTTGTTGTCCACGGCCGAAAAGATCGAGTTTTCGCAGCTCTGTTCGAGCGGTGTGACCGGACCACCCGACACCGTCTGGCCGAGGCCGGTTCAGAAACTGAAACTCTACCTGGAATTCTTGCAGCGGCCCGTCTTTCCCCGGGATTGGAACTGCGCTTGTCTGGTATCTCCCTTTCAGGGAATAAGACTGACGATCTACTGATTGCTCATGATGTGCCGTTCGTCTCCCGTGCCCGTGCACTGGCCGCAGAGCGGATCGGTGTGCCTCCAGATGACCCTTCACTGACTCTCGTCCTGCATCTCAGTTCAGTTCCGTATTTTCTGGCGCGCTACAGGCAAGCACACAGGGACACTATCGCACAGTCTGACGCGTCTCCTCCCCTGCCCTCTCCTGCGGGCCAGACGCCCGGCGTCATTATCCGATGGTTTGACGCCTCTCTTGGAAGGGCCGTTCCTCAACGCGATGGCTCTCTTGAAACCGCGCGTGATAGTGCCTCAGCCTACGCTTTGCAGGCCAAGGCAGGTAACACACGCAAAGCCTATCGTGCTGGTGTCCGGGCATGGTGTGCCTGGGCTGATCGTCATGCCCTTCCCTGCCTCCCTGCTCGTTCGGCCGACATTGCCGCATTTCTGGCAGACGAAAGAGGTCGGGGCCTTGCGCCCGCGACATTGGAGTTGCGACGAGCTGCAATCACCTATCTTCACCGTCTGGCGGGTTGCGCCGTACCCACCGCTGACGCCGCTATTGGGGAGACCATGACCGGAATCAGGCGCACCGCTGCGAAGGATGGCTTTACACCGCGCCGCAAAGCTGCCGCAACGCAGGACGTTCTGGCAACAATCATCAATGCGATAGACTTGAGCAAGTTATCCGGGATGCGGGACCGGGCTTTGCTCCTCATGGGGTTCTACGGTGCATTCAGGCGTTCTGAACTGGCCAGCATCGATGTTCGCCACGTAACCTTGGTCAGTAAAGGCCTGCTTGTCACCCTTCCCCATTCAAAGGGTGATAGACAAGGCAAGGGGGTGGAGATCGCCCTCCCCTACACCCAGAATCAGTATTGCCCGGTAAAGGCATACGGGGCCTGGCTGGCCGTGTCTGGCATACAGGCTGGCCCTATCTTCCGCCGTGTCCGCAAGGAAAGCACAGCTGCCTCTGACGGGGATGGCCGTGAAATTGGACAGCAGCCCCTGACAGATCGCTCGATCGCTCGCATCATCCAGAGCCGTGCCAGTGCTGCCGGGTTGGATGGAAAAACCTTTGGGGGCCACAGCCTGAAACGGGGGGCGCTTACAACCGGGATGGATGCGGGAGCGCACCCAGTCAAACTCAAGCGCCTTGCACGACACGCAACGTATGCAGCGCTGGGCGATTATTTGGAGCTAGGTGATCCTTTTGAAGAACATGCGTTAAACCGTTAATTCAAAAATAAATCTGTCTAATGATTCATCACGATAGAGATCACTGCCCCGCCAGAGTTCCCAGAACAAAGTTATTTAGATTTCATGGCTTTAAACAGCAAAGCGGCTGAGACACAGTAGCAGTCACAGAGACTCGGATGTGTGACGTCCACTTTAAAAATAAGGTGGGAACTTTAGAGGGAAAAATGTTTAGATTATCCCGAGGACTCTGGCGGAACCCCGGGAACTTTAGCGGGGCAAAATGGGAACTGTAGCGGGATTGTCTGGGAACTCTAGCGGATAAAAATGCTGGATATTCCTGATTTTTTGGAGTTACCCCGAGGACTCTGGCGTGACAAACTAATATTTTAAATAATACTTCAAATATTAGCGCGCCTCGTACGGTGCCTTCCCGCTAAAGTTCCCACTTCTCAAGCGCAAAATTACTGCTAGTGTTCATCGATCCTGCTCAAAGGAGTTCTCTAGTGGGAACCATTCACAAGCTCATAGAAGAACACGGTAAACAAGGGGCTCTGTCCTTTGACGAAGATCGAAAGATCATAGAAATTGCCGCTGACTATATGGCTTATGAAGATACAGGTATCGGCTTTCTATATAGTGGGTTCGCTCATGTAGGACTGCCACATAAACGCTTAGCTGACGATCTTGTCTGGCAAATTGAGACAGACAGAGCAGTGATGATTGTTGAACCCGGTCGTCGGGCAGTGCGTGGTGCAAATCCAGTATCTGTAGGAGTACCCTACGGAAGTAAAGCGCGATTAATCATGCTTTACCTACAAACAGAAGCCATAAAAACCCAGAATAGAGAAATTGAACTAGGAAAATCTCTGAGAGATTGGCTCAAGAGAATGGGCATTCCGCAAGGTGGAAAATCTATTAAAGACGTTAAAGAGCAAGCCGAGCGCATTTTCAGATGCCGAATCTCATTTCATTTCCAATCCGGGAACTCTAGCGGGTTGATAAATCAAAATATTGTGGATGCCGCCATATTTACGGATGATCATAAAGATAACGGCAAACAACAGTTCCTAGAGAGAGCTAAGCTTTCCGAACTATTTTACGATCAACTGCAAAAACATCCGATTCCGATCGAAGAAGCTGCAATCCGCGCATTAAACGGACATAGCCAAGCGCTCGACATCTATTGTTGGCTTGCTTATCGGCTTCACGCATTGAAAGGACCAACAGCAATCACATGGTCTGCTTTGAAAGCCCAGTTTGGAGCAGGTGTCGTGCGGTTAGACCATTTCAGACCGAAGTTCATAGACAACTTGAAAATAGCGCTAGCTGTATATCCTGCGGCTAAAACTGAAGTTACAAAAACTGGTGTTATCTTACATCCATCTAGGGCGCCTATTGCCCCTAAGATTCATGGAATACCCCGCTAGAGTCCCCATGGTGCGAACTCTAGCGGGGTATCTTTGTTGTCAACCAGTTACTCTACTAAATCCCCCAAGAGTCCCCTGATATCCTGTATTTTGGAATCAACGGCAGCCATTTCAGATTCCAGCTTTTCTCGATGACGTAGGAGTTTTCTATACTCCTCCTTCAATACATTGACGTCCACTCGGCCTGAAATTTCTGGTTTAATAACCGTCTCTTTACGAAGGCTGGCAATCTCCCGCCGAGTTACATCTGGACGAATTAAGCCGCGCTCTTTGGCTACCCGAAGCTGATGTTCATTCAATAGAGTAATTTGATACGCGGTTCCGTAACTCCCAGGACATGCATCCAAAGGGATTACCCCATCCGAAACGGCTTTCGCGATCCGCCTTAATTGAGTTGCCGTGGCGTCAGAAAAGGGGAACAGACGATCAGAGCCCTGTCTTAATTTAATATATTCTGCTTTTGACAGGACATTTTCCAAATCCAGAAGAGCCCGCCCAATGGCGAGGAATGAATCACGGGCTTGACTCCAGTTCTGATTGACCTCGGCACGAACTGCCAAAATACGTGAGACTTTTTCAGTATCGGAAATTACAGAAGTACCTGCAAACACGTCTTCTATTGTCGTCATGACGTTATCATCAATGACAACTCGTTCTATTAACATTTCGGCACGGTTATCACTAACACTCAGGCTATCATCTTCTTCCATTACGGACATGATTGAGGTGCGTGATACCCGGTGTGTTTTAGACATTGGTGATTTTCCTGTTTATGAATGCCCAAAGTTCTTCAAATGGCTCCTGACCTCGACTTTTTGTGAAATCGAGAAGGGTCAGTCCTTTGCCACTGGGCACATGCACATCCTCTAATTGAGGAAGCTCTACTGGAATAACATCGGCCACTTTGATGAGCCGCCCGCGAACTCTAGCAAATGAATTGGTGCGGCGATTAGCTCTATTCAACACGACAACGGTATTGTTGGTAACCTGGTTTAAAACATCGATCCAAGGGGCGATGCTATCGACATCGTCCTGAGTGCAGGCGCAAGGAACAACTACGATGTCAGCAGCTTGCGCCAAGCCAGTGATTGCTGACATGTGATCTTCAACACTGGGAGGCGTATCAATAACGGCTAAGTCATAACCTTTTGCTTGACTGAGACCGCCTCGCCAATCCTGAAGTTGCGCGCCAACAATCGGAACGTCGATAAACTCAGGCATTTTAGACCGGAGCGCCTGCCGTCGCTTTCCCCACTTGTCGATGGTACCCTGACGATCAAAGTCTATTCCAATGACCTTCTGGCCTTCTTGTGCCGCTGCGACAAGAAGGTGCCTCGTGACCACTGACTTCCCGCTTCCACCTTTGGGCGACGACACTAAAACGATTTTTGTCATGTAGCTACCGCCTTATATAAATTAGACATGTCTAATTACGTTTACCGCGCAATGATTACATCCTCCAGACTGCCCGATCAACCTGTTAATTTTTATTAGACATGTCTAATTTCCAGAAAATGCTCAGCTACGCGTAAAATAAAAACAAAACTCCGACCAGCCCTGAGCGTCGCGCGCAAAGGGTGGGTCGGTCTGTCTGACGCCAGCCCGATCCCGGCGCAGGCGCCGCCTTTGCCCGCGCCACCCAGGCCCGGTTC
>NZ_WOTG01000030.1 GCF_011516925.1 Acetobacter fabarum | reverse complement strand
GCGCCCATAATTCCAGTGTCTCTTCAACAGAGGCACCACCGGTCATCATATCCTGAATCATGGTTACCCATAGAGTCAGAACTCAATACAAAATGCAACTGTAGTGCTAGGTCTTTCTGTCTCCACAAAACCCGGTGCAATTCACTCTGGGCAAGGTGGTTTCTGTTTCTTAAGGCCCACTAATAGCGAAATTATATAAGATACATTTGGGAATTATTGAGCCGGAAACATCCAATTCAGCATTCAATGACCGAAAAATATTATGGAAAGTAAGCTTATTATTCACAGAAAATCCACATCTGTGCTATAAAATTGCGGTGGTTCTGCCTGCGGAATCTTTAATTAGAAATTATGCATTGAAGGTAAGTTTATGAAAAATACTACCCTGGCTGGATGCCTGACAGCTCTTCTGGCTCTGTCAGCCTGTGCTTCAAGCGGGAATGAATCCATCAAGAACGAAACTGGCGCGACAGTCGACCAGAAAATTCAGGATGGCGTGACAACCAAAGATCAGGTTCGTGCTCAATTTGGTGACCCAATGGATACCAGCTTCACCGATAGTGGTCATGAAGTTTGGAAATATGCGTTCACTAAATCTAAAGAAGATGGGACAAATTTCATCCCTTACTATGGCATGTTCTCCTCTGGCTCCCACGGAACTGAGAAACAGCTTTCCATAATCTTTAATGGGAATAAGGTCTGGCATCACTCCCTGTCGAATTCTGCAGTGAAAACGCACGGCGGCCTCGGTAGCTGATTTCAGGAATATAAAATCCAGCCTGATGACATCAGGCTGGTTCCCACTGTCGAAATATAACTGCGAGTTGGCGGTGATGGCTGTCGGAACTGTGAATTGAGCGTAGATAACCCTGTTCAGGTCGGTGCGGGTTTGTCTACTCCAGTCCGCCGCCTCGGTCGTGAAAAACTGGCGGAGCGGACGATTGAGACGGCCCTTCAGCTCACGCCGGACACTGAGACGGTCGCAGCAACCCTCCATGCCGCTGGACTACGTTTTTCCCGCAAAGCCGAGGCCATCAGGCGGGAGGCTGCCCGTTCCGTTCGAACCGAAGCAAAAGGGTTCGATTTTTCGATATTCGCAGATTTAGACGAACTGCAGGAACAGGCCCGGCTTTCCCTGCAGGAAGCGGTTGATACCTTTCTGCATCTTCTGGCACAGGCAGAGGATGAGCGGTTCCAGATCGAGCAGATCACACAGAATACAACTGTGGAGCAAACACTGAATGATCTGGCTTTCCGTGCCAGGCGGGAAACCGCAGGCAGAATTCTATACCAGGTCTGGCATGGGGGACACTGGATAGCAGGTGCATGGGGGGCTTTTGGCAAGGTGTTTGATGCCTTCCGTAAAGCCAATCCGGCTCGTCCGGGTACCGTTGTCAGCAACGATACCGGGTCGGCTCGTCAGGATCTGGTCGCGCGTAAGATCATCTCGCTCAATGCCTGGAAAACCGCTGGGAGATAAGCGTAACTCGCGGAGTGATCAGTCTGGCTCTGGCCAATCACGGGTCGGCCGCAGTGTGGGCGATGACTGACGGTTACGGTGCACATCTGTCGAAGGCGACAGAAATTGATCACGTTGCTGGGCACCTGAGGAAGACTGTGAGGCTTCAAAGGCAACTAAGTTTCCCGGGGCAATATCTTTGCCATGTTGGGGAAGGTCTTTGGTCCATCCAACGTATAGGCCCTCACTGGATGCGAACAGAAACTCCTGACTATTCTTTCCGATCAGTTGGCCTTCGTAAGCCTGACCCGGTGCCGTTGTCGCGATGAACCGTTCCTGCCACTCAACCGGACTTCCCTTTGTACGGGCGTTCTCCAAAAACGTAATGGCCCTTTGCAAGGCGGCACTGCGGATAGGATCAATGGCGTCGGATAGCATATGCTTCACGGATGCGGTGTTACCCAGTTCACCTGCGATCGACACCGCGATCATACGCTCGCGTGAAATAACCGAAAAGGAAAGCTCATGCCCGGCGTCTCTGGCGATCTTGCGCCAGAACAGGGTCTGCGTCCGGCCATTCCCTTCACGGAAAGGATGAATATGATTCAGCGCTATGAAATGCGGCGCCAGACGCTCGATAAAAAGAGTTTGGGAAAGGTTTTTCAGGTTATCCTGAGCAGCAAGCTGGTCGAAAAACTCCCGCAATTCCAGCGTCAGCCGTGAAGGGTGTGAAAAAGTCGTGGCGTCATCACTCTGGATAAACGCCTGTTTCGAGAGGTTGACCTGCCTGAACTCCCCGGCCCACTCATACACATCCTGATAAAGATGCCGATGAATGGCTTTGAGAAGATCAACGCCCTGCCTGTCGGGATAACCAGTTCCACGGATTTCCAGTTCACGGGCGGCAACATGAATGGCTTCCATTTCCGCAAGAAGCTGCGGATCATCGGTTATTCCAACTTTGTTGACTAAGGTGAGTCCATCGAACTGAAGATAAGGATCAGCCACCCGAGCTATGCTGCTCTGTTGGTTTTCTTATAACGGGGATCAGCCTGCAGTCGGGCCATGGCGCGCCGACGGATTTCGTCTGTCGTGATTTCTCCCCGCGCGTATGCTTCCATATCTGCCGCTGCCTCTGCAGGGATGGGCTGCCCTTCCCGGGCGGCGCTGGCCAGAGCATCCTGAACGTCCTGCTGCCGGCGCATGATGTCTTCATGAGAGAGCGTCATGATCGAGAGTTCCCCTGATTACGAATAGGATTTTACCATAAACGCCTCGCTTTGTCACTGATATTGCTGTCTGTGCGGGCTCCAAAGCCATAAGGACCGAGTCACAAAAAACCTGCCATTTCAGTTTTCTTTGCCAGAACAGACGGATAGCGACGCCGGGCTTATGCGTGCATCAAAAAGGCTTGCGTTCCCTTTTTGTTCCGGTGTAGCCATGAGGGGTAAAGGAGCGACCCCCATGCACCAGAACAAGACTGATACGCTGGATCTTCTGCGCGAGAAAATTCGCAGGATGGAAGCCCCCCACCCCGCATCGGCCGAACGGCTACCAACCGGGTTTGCGGCCATCGATACGCATCTGGACGGTGGCCTCGCACGAGGTGGGGTGCATGAAGTGTTCAGCGCCGGTCGAGATAGTGTTTTCTCCTCCCGCTCAGCAGCCTTCGTCGCTCATGTGCTGGCCCGCACCACAGGACCGGTGATCTGGGTCAGCGAGGATTACCCCGACCTGTCCGCCCCGGGCATCCGCCAGTCCGGCCTCAATCCGGGTCGCCTGCTCTGCGTCACCACCCGCAAGGGCGGTCTGGAAGCCCTCTGCGAGGACGTGCTGAACGAACGCGGTGTCTGGCCGACTTCTGGTGACAGCGGCAGATTCCGTAGCCCTGCGACTGGGTATCTGCCGCGGGATGCCATTGGCACAAGCCCGGGCCATGCAACCGGAGCTGCTCGTGGCGCAGGCCCAGCCTGCCGCCGATCAGGCCGCACTGGAGACGCTCACCCTGTGGTGCCAGTGGCTGCCGCCCCTGACGGCCATAGATGGCTCCGATGGCGTGTGGGTGGAGACAACTGGGTGTGATCATCTTTTTGGAGGCGAGGACCAGATGGCTGAACGCCTGCTTACCCGTCTTGCGAAGGCCGGTTATTCTGCCCGGATCGCGATAGCAGATACAGCAGCCATAGCGGCGGCTGTCGCCCGCAGCAGCCACCGGTCCATCACCCTCATTCCCCCGGGAGGTCAGGAGAGTGTCCTGCGCGGACTGTCTCTGGCCAGTATGCGACTTGATCCTGAGACACTGGCAACCCTGCGTCGTCTGGGCCTTGTGCGTGTTGACCAGCTTCTGGACATGCCCCGCGCCCCTCTGGCCCGCCGCTTCGGGCAGGCCTTGCCCGATCGGCTTGATCAGGCGATGGGACGGCTGCCTGACCCCCTCTCCTTCAGGATGGCGCCACAAGCCTTCCGCGCTTCTGGCACACTGGTCGAACCAATCAGCACGGCCCCGGCCATTGCCCGCGCTCAGGAAAAACTCGTCGCAGAACTGTCAGACACCCTGAGCCGACGGGGGCACGGCGCGCGCCAGCTACAGGTGCAGTGCATGCGGGTCGATGGCACACTCCAGAGCCTCCAGATTGGACTGTCGAACGCCAGTGCCGATCTGCTCCGCCTGAACCGGCTTCTGGCGGAGCGGATCGAAACCCTGGAACCGGGCTTCGGGATTGAAGCCTTTACCCTCAGTGCGACAGAAACGGCCCCACTGGATGCCCCGGCCAACCGGGACTGGCTGACGCCCGCCACCGATCCTGCAGGCCTGCCTGCCCTCCTTGATCGTCTTGGGGGACGGGCCGGGATTCAAAGCCTCTTGCGCCTGCACGATGGGGCCAGCCAGTTTCCCGAAAGCGAGCAGGTTTACACGGGGTGTGAGCGCGCGCAGCGTCTGGAGGAATACTCCCCAGCCGGCCCTCATGGGCCACGGCCTGCCCGGCTGCTCCCAGCGCCAGCCCCCCTCACCGTTACGGCGTTCTGGCCGGATGGTGCCCCCAAAGCCTTCCGCTGGAAGCGTGTTACTCTCACCATTCGCGGGCTGATCGGCCCGGAACGGGTCTGGAGCGACTGGTGGCATGATCCTCAGGGGGGCTTCGCGCGCGATTACTGGGTAGCCGAGACGGTAGAGGGCGAACGCTTCTGGTTGTTCGTTGCTCATGATGGCACGGGTCCGGCTAAAGGGCGGGCCGTGTGGTTCCTGCACGGGGTTTTCTGATGCAGCACCCGCCAGACCATCCCGGCCTGCGTCCGGCCCGTACAGACGACATCGCCGATGCTTTTATGCACGCACTTTGCCTTAACATCTTCCTCGCCCTGAAGGACGAGGATTTCTCCGGTCAGACCGGATGCAGTTCTCGCTTCGACGCCACAGTAACCTGTGGCTCCACGACAGGAGTGTTCCCCCTGTGAAGAATATTGATTGCAGCGTTTTGGTCGGCATTGGTACGGAAGCCGCATGTTGTGCAGACGAAGGACGCTTGGCTCTTGCGGCTTCGACTGTCCACGGCTCCGCAGCACGAACACCGCTGCGAGGTAAAGCGCGGGTCCACCTTCACGACACGATGCGCCTTGTAGAACAGCATTGTTTCGATCTGGTGCCAGCCCACGTTGAGAATAGCGCGGTTGAGCCCACGCTTCTGTGCGACGTTGCTGCCGGGTTCCTCCATGGTTCCCGCGGCGCTGGCGGTCATGTCTCTGGTGCGCAATCGCTCAATAACCGTAGTGCCATGGTTCCGGCAGATGGTGGTTGTAGTCTCGTGCGCCCAGTGCTTGCGGATACGGGCGGCCTTCGCCTTGAGCGCGGCAACCCGCCTGCGGGCGGCGGCGTGACGGTTCGACCCCCGCTTGCGACGTGCGAGGATGCGTTGTGCCTTACGTGCTCGCCTCTCGATGACGTCGAGCCGTTCCGGCAGCATGTAGGCCGTACCATCAGAGAGCATGAGCGGCACGGACACGCCACGGTCGATGCCGACCGCACCATCGGTCGCAAAGTCGCGGGTGTCGCAGTCCTTGCAACCGATGCTGATCTGCCAGCCGAGGGGCGTGAGGCTGATGGTCGCTTCTGTCTGCTTGCCCGACAGGTTACGCGTCATGCGGAACTTGACCCAGCCTATCTTCGGCAGACGGACACGGCCCCAGCGGTTGTTCAGGCGTTCGACGGTTATCTCGCGTCCGTTGAAGGTGAAGGCGTCGTTCACGCCTTTTTTCTTCGGTTGCGGATAGCCGCCAAGACCTTTGAAAAAACGACGATACGCTTCGTCCAGTGCCTTGAGCGCGTATTGCTGGCTGGTCTGGCTGACAGCGCGGACGAAATCGACGTCCCGCCGCAGAGTGGTCAGTTCACGCGCCTGTGTCACGTAATTGAGATTGTTGCCGGTTCTGGCCTGATAGTTCCGCCAGTGATCACGGCGCTGCTCAAGAGCAAGATTCCATACAAGACGGCAGACGCCTGCAAATTGAAGGAAGACTTCTTCCTGCAAAGCGGTGGGCTTGAGCCTGTATGTAAAGCCACGAAACGACATACCATTAACTCAATATGGAACGCCCGTTCAGTAAAGAGCGGAAACGCTTTCCTCCCCGGCCTGAACGCCGGGGTTTCCAGCGGAGTTTAGGATGACGGACGCCGCCGGGTGCATGATGCGGATGAACTGATGGCCCGACTGGTCGCTGAACGACTGGTCGCCCATCTTGAACGCTGTGGCTTTGTCCTGTGTCGTGCGCAGGATACCAGCAGCCACACGGCGTCAGCCCATCCTCATCCAGCCGAGGCTTGCCGTGAATAAGAGAGGCTATGTCGAACTGCAGGTTGCAACCTGTTTCTCGTTCCTGCGCGGCGCCAGCCATCCCGATGAACTGATGCGACAGGCCAAAGCTCTGGGCTACACCGCGTTGGGCGTTACTGATTACAATTCGGTAACTGGGCTGGTACGTGCCCACGATGCGGCCTGCGAGCAGGGTAACCTCAGCACAATAGATGCGTGATGTGGCGTATGACCCGGTGTGGGATGAAAGGAAATTCCTTCGAGAACATCCGATCCGTCCACGTCAATCTGATCTGCAAGACCCGCCGAGATAATCGGATCAACGCTATCAATGCGTGTCATGAAACTGGTTTTATTCTGAACTATCCAGCGTTTCAGGCAGTCGGGGATAAATCTGAAGAGCCGTTGCTTCGTCCCAATCTGGAAGCAACTGTTCTGGAGAGAGTGCAGCCAGCATCAGATCCTGTATTTTTAGAATACGGGCATCCCCCACAGTATACCACTGAAGATCGTTCAGAAGCATAAGGCTCTCTCTCGTTTTTATTTCTTAAAAAATACAGAACTGTCGCCATCAAGGGAAAATAGACTTCAATTGTTGTGGGAGAGCCCCTGTCGCATGATCTGAAAGGCAACCGAACAGAGGATCCCATTCTTCAATCCGCAGATCACAAATCAAACCTTCGGATGCAAAGGGATCACCGGCAAGCATCGCGTCGATCTCTTGCCGATTGGCGCCTTTCATAATCAGAAAGCCGGAGCGCAATGGGGTCCCTTTCAACGGACCGGAGGCCATCAGGCCCGCATTGTTGACCAGAACATCAATCCTTCCAAATTGGGCAATCAAGCTCTTTGCGGCTTCTTGACACGAGACAAGGTCAGTAACGTCCGTCACCAGAGGAATAGCTCGACCGCCAGCCTTGGTAATCTCACTGACAAGTGCATTCAGGCGATCATGACGACGTGCCGCCAGGCCGACTGTCATTCCTTCTGCTGCAAGTTTGCGCGCTGTTGCCGCACCAATGCCACTGGATGCTCCGGTCACCAGAGCAATTTTTCCTGCAATGTTCATAACCTTCTCCACACAACGAGCCTTCAATCGCCCTTGTTTGTCGAAGGAGGTGTAATTTATGCCAGAAGATATCTCTCTTGGCTTCTTGCTGAAACTATTGCGATTTTGCGCTATGGATAGTCGTGCATGGAAATTAGGGAGTGTAACCATGCGCTCGCTCAGGTGTTTGTCCAGAGATGTCGGTTCATTTTGCTACAGTATAATTACCAATATGCGCAGCATCGTGAGGCACATGAGCGGAAATTACTGGCAGACGGGAACAACGGTGACGGCATACGCGAGTATGTCGGACTTGCCACGGGCACATGTCCGGTTTTGGAAATCTTTATCGCGCCTTGTATGTCGAGGATGAGGCGGAAACAGACCCGTGCGTTGATAAAAACGCGACCGCGGTTTGTAGCCTAGCACTACAGTTGCATTTTGTATTGTGAGTGAGAGCGCATAGCGTTTGCCTGATGTGTTCGTCGAAAGACGGACCATCTGAGGATATGGGCGACGGGTAACCTGCG
>NZ_WOTG01000029.1 GCF_011516925.1 Acetobacter fabarum | reverse complement strand
GCTATCTGGAGACGATGGAGTGGTTATCATCGACGAAGCCGCGTTGAGACGAAAATGCACTGCATCAAGCTGCTGGGCCAGCGTCTGACAGCACGCGATTTCGACCGTCAGGTCACCGAAGTTCATGTCCGGATCGCCGTCCTCAATCGCTTCACAGCCCTCGGAATCCCCCTCACACACCCTGTCGCGTCAGAAAACCCCTCAAAGATTGCAGTACGCCCAATCGCTGGAATTGTGCAACAGAGCCGCACCGCACCATAACTGACGACACGCCCTAGAATCACTAGCCAAAGGCATCAATCATCGGTTTTTCAATCTCTCCACGGTCAAATAACATATCTCTTTTATTTTTTTTATATCATTGGTTGCGGCAAGGGCTTCATATAAGCAATCATAAAAAGAATCTAAATTTTTAGAATCTATGGCATACATCACTGAGTTTAATGATCTGGCCTTCTGGAACCAATACATTGCCTTTTTTTCAACATCTATATGTCCACGATCCTCCAGTATATCGAAATATTTATTGTCTATATACTGTATTGTTTTTTCAAGCTCTCTTCTCTCTGGTATGCTTATTAATTTTCCTGTTTCGAAGTATGACTGAATATTATCATTAAGGTAGTCTTCTGAATGGCTAGTACTACATGCCCATTTCGCAATTAAACGAGCTATTAAAGAGCGTTCATCGCTTGTGAGTCTTTCTCCATATTCAACTAGTTCAGGAGAAACTTGATTGAGACGTATACTTAAATCCATTATTTTTCTTTACTTTTTTATTGAGGTGGCAGGCAATACGTTAACATTCTTTATCGCCAATGCACAAGACGAACAAATGGGTCTACCAGCACCTATTGCTCTAACAGTATAGCCCTGCTCCTTAGACCAGTTTATTATATCAGTCTCCGCATGGCCCGTGCCAGATATAACTACATCTTCAGAGCGTAATTTTTGCGCCACGCCACTCCGTAAGTATCCACGAGGTTCGCTTGTGGATATTACTGTTACTTTTTGTCCAGCCGTATTTTTTACGATACCGACACCCATCGTCACGCGACCTCTCGCCCCTTCAGGTATGGCTGATTGTAATTCGTTAACTCTTTGCGTGATATAAGCATTATCTTGTTCTTGTTCTTGTTCAACAACTTTTTTTGCCGCTTCGGTCAGGTTTTCTGAGCCCGTTGGCGTTTTTGCCAGAAGCTCTTTTCTTCCCTCTGGTGTCGTCAACAGTCGGTTGACTTCACGAGCCTCTAAAAGCGCATTCTCCATCCTTGAAACGTCATTGTCACTAATAACCCGCGGCTGATTGGGATCTGTTAATGTTTGTAGTTCGGGGTTAGATGGATCCAGTCTTGCCAGTTCATGTGCATCAATATCGTAAGTCTGTTCTCTGAATTCTTCCGTGACTTCTCTTGAACTGGGGCCTAACACCCAGTCCAGAGCCTCTCTCGTATTACGAGGCCCCTTATTCGCTTCTTTTTCATCATTTTCGTTTGCCTGATTGAACTGCTGTATGGCTGATGCGTAGCCAGCGCCAGCCAATGCATTGAGCATGGTGTGCCCAGAACCACCCGCAGCGGCTCCCCCCGCAGCTCCAGCGCTGGCCCCTATCGCATTACTCAGCATGTTCTCAATCACACGCTGGGCATTTCCATCAGTCGTGATGGCTTGTGCGACTGAGCCTGCCCACTCACGCGTTGCTATCGCAGCCGCATCTCCCGCTGCCGTACCGGCAGCCGTTGCTCCGATATTCCCACCAGACAACCCAGCGACCAGAGCGCTTCCTGCGGTCTCTAGCCCTATGCGCCCCCAAGCATTACTGACATCTGTTGTGCCAAAACCGGAAATCCCGGCATGATCCAGCGCATCGGAAATAACCCCGCCCACTTCACCCACGACCTGTGATCCGACCTGCTGGATCTGCAGGTCATTCTGCATCTTCTGTGCATCAAAGCTGTTCGTCAGCGGATGATTGGCACTCGAAGGATCACGCGAGAGTGTGCCGCTTACACTCCCCGCCGTGACCACCACGTTTGCCCCGATTGCTGACCGGGTTACAGAACTGGCGTCCTGATGCACCGCAGCGCCCAGAAGACCTCCCGCGTTGGACGCCATACCCGTACCAATCGCCGTCAGCATATGGCCCGTGCCACCACCCGTCGCACCACCGGGATTCATGACATTGGCCTGATACCCCATCGTCTTCGCACTGGCATCGGCATAATTGGCAATGTCGCTGGCGATCAGCGAACCGGTTGTCACATGGTTCAGTGCCGCATCGGCCGTGCTTTCGATAACGCCCCCGTTCAGCGTCGTCGCATCCGCCACAGAAACAGTCAGGCCACCTACACCCGCATAAAGTCCGGACTGGGTCGCTTCCGTCGACGCGTAACTGTCTGTCGTCTTGCTGTGGCTGAAGCTCGCACTCCCGCCTATATCTCCTGCTCCCCACACGGGAACAGAAAAGCTTGCATTCACACCAGTGGTTTTGGAGTTGTAGCGAGACGTATCCTGCGCTGTAGTGATCGTCAGATCTTTAGCTGCAACATCAATAGAGTTACCGCTGATCTCAGCTCCGTCCAGCGTTGTCGCGCCCGCAGCATTGGCAATAGTGACGTTATCAGTGCCAACAACGGTCGTATCTACTGCTGTGCTGGATGATGCGTTGGTCTTGGTTTTGGAAAAACCGAACTGTCCCTCAACGCTGACACCAGCTCCTTGTGTACCAATACTAGCGGAAGCTCCAACACTGGCAGAAAGCGACTTGGAGCTCGCAACCTCATGCGTCGTGTCATACCCTGCTTGGAGCGTTACATTTCCAAGGGCGGTTAAAACCACATTCTGTCCGGACAGATTCGAAGCTGTCGCAATAATGTCGCCTGATTGAGCGTCCGTTGGTGTGCCTCCCGTAGCCGTCACGGACAGGGTATTCCCGGCTTCCGCCGATGAACCCTCGACTTTTCTGGTCGTCAGCGTTGTTTTCGATTTTTCAAGGTCAAATCCGACATTTGACCTGACTGCAATCAGATCAATGTTGCCGTCGGGGGTATCACCTTTTTTGAATAAGTTCGACAGGGATGTAACTTGCGATATGCTTCCTGCGGTACTGGCCTGAATGCCTGTCATTACACCGGTCATGGCGGCCTGTGCGCCATCTGCGGCCGCCAGCTTGCCGCTATCTTTCCCAGATGCCTGAGACGCGGCAAGCGCCATGTCCACCATCTGACCGACAATAGAGTTCGGATCGAGACCAGTCGTGTTCCCGATAAACATCGACTTATGAGTCTGGGTCTGGGTTGTTACGTCATTCAGGGCATTGAATGCGACCGAAGACCCGGTAATGGCTGCTTCTTTCGCGGCACCCAGATCAGACGCGTTAATCGTGACTGTGCCATTCGCTGTGATACTCAGATTCCACTGTTGGTAATGTTCCCCTGTGTCGTGACGTTAAGGAAAGCCCCAGTGCCCGCCGTTTCGATCCGGCCAGAGTTGGAAAGCCCCTCTCCTGTGCCTGTTCCATTCAGGACAAGGTCCAGCGTGCCATTCTCGGTCGCGATCAGCCCGCTTGCAGCATTCGTCAGACCTGTTGCATCAAGGTACAGGCCCTGCCCCCCTACCAGAACGCCCTCGGTCCTCAGGTCTTCAGAGGCCTGTACAGAAAGATCTTTCCCCGAACTCATGACGCCATTGGCATCATCACGCCAGTTCCCCGTCACCAGGATCAGGTTTCCTGCCGCTTTTACTGCTCCTCCCACATTAGAGAAGGACAGTGCGGAAGAGGGCGCACTCACCGCGTTCAGCGCAATATCGCCGTTCAGCGCCAGAACGCTGCCAGCGTCATTGCTGATAGTGGAAGCAGCTACTAAAACAGTTCCACCAGCCTGAATGATACCTCCAGATGTATTATCGAGCGCTGTCATCATTGCACCGGAGCTTCCAGCAGCAAGAGTCACATCGCCGTTAATGCCAAGAAGAGTTCCCGCCGTGTTGGCTAGGCTCGTTGTCTCAACATCCAGGTTATTTCCTGCCTGCATCAGGCCGTTGTGGTTATCGAGAATAGAAAGCGGTGCTGAGGTAATGCTATTATTAATCCCGAGATCGTGTCTTGCCAGAAGTTTCCCGTATGTGTTGTTCAACGTTGTCGAGGAAACCCTCAGATCGGTCCCGGCCCTGATCGTACCGTTATCGTTGGAAAAGGCCCCCGTACTCGTCAGGCTCATTCCACCGGCACTATAAAGCGTACCTGTATTGCTTACTGTCCCGGTAACTGTATTGCCGGATACGCCATCAAACAGAACACTGTCATTTGCTGCCTGTCTTTGACGATCACCCACGTTCAGACTGAGAGAACCACCTGTCGCAAGCAGAAGACCTGACGCCGCATTCGTGAGGCTGTCGGCTGTTACAAGGACATCTGTGCTTCCGCCAAGGGTGCCTTCATTGTCCAGATTGCCAGACACTGTGACAGCCAGTGCCTGTTCTGCTGTGAAGAAAGAGTGAGCATTAGAGCTGTAGCTGCCCAATGCTGCCGTCAGATTACCACCAGCCTGAATGACACCCTCATTATTGGTGACATCCTGCGCCGATAATATCATGTTGCCAGATTGGTTGAGGACCGTCCCCCCAGTGTTATCCAGCGCGCCAACCGCTTCAATTGAAGCCAGACCTGCCGTATTCGATATCTTCCCGCCAACATTTGAGAGAGAACTGGCACTGTTCAGTGTCAGGTCTGCCTTTGATGCGATTGTTCCGGTATTTGCGATAGACGCTGCCCTGGCAGACAGACTACCATTCGATGCGCCAATACCACCGCTATTGGTCAGGAGGCCCTGTGCTGCAAGAGACAGCATACCGCCTCCCGCTGAAATCGTCCCACTATTACCGATTGTTTCCGCTTGTGCGGTTAGTGCTGTGCCCGCACTGATGCGGCCACTATTAGCCAGTGCATTGGCCGCCTCAAGTTGCAGACTGGTACCCGACTGCAGGCTGCCGGCATTAGTGATCTGACCACTGGCCTGGGCCTGAATAGTACCGCTGGCAGCCAGATTACCATTTAGTACCAGATCACCTGTATCGGTGAGGGTCATGTCTCCGGCATTGGCGGCCATGGCGCCGTCGACCCTTACACCTGCCCCAGCTTCGTTAACCACCATGTAGATACGGTTTGAATAGAGTCCACCCAAGGCGGCCGTATCAATGGCAAATTCGGGAGTAGCTGTCCCATCGGAAGCTAGTGTGTGGGCAACGTTGGTGCCATAATCAACCCGGTTACGTCCAGCTACAATATTGGCTGTCTGAGCATTCACCTGTGCCTTCAGCGTCACGGATCGCGAAAGGACATCCAGCACTGGCACTGTGGTGAAATCCCCACCCGGCCCTGAAAAAGTGATGTTACCTCCTCGAACAGCTATATCCTTGAGTGCACCACTCGCATCCATTTCCGGCTTGCCTGTCGCAAGGGTGACACGTGCCGTATTGATGAAACCACAGCCTGAACAGGTAATTCCGTTTGGATTAGCGACAACGACCGAAGCTTGATGCCCGGCTATTTCCGTATAACCCAGCATCAGAGTTGGAAGGGAACCCGTCACCTCATTCAGAATGAGGTTCGCCGAATGGCCATTAAGATTACTATTACCGTAAACTGCACCACCGATCTTCGTCTCTGTCGCTGACGTAGCATTATTCAGAATGACACCACGTTCAGGTACCCCGTATTCCAGAAAGTCATTATGCGACACACCAGCAGTATTCGGAGTGGCGATGTTGACCTGATCGATCCCATTCTGGGTTTTATCCAACGTCGGCTCAGGTCCCGCTGCATGCGGATCAATTACGATCTGCGGTTCTGCCTGTTGAGCTAATGCGACTGAAATAGTTGACGTAAAAAGCAGGCAGGTTGCGACCAGAACACGCAGACAACGCTGCATCAATGTTGTGGTGGGGAGCATTTCGAGAATAGTATGCCTATAGGCCGTATTCATTACATCTTCGCTCCCACCTGAAACAGCGTAACCAAACCTTCAGAAGGGAGAGGGCCGGTATAGATCGAATGTGTAAGGGAGACGTTCCAGAAAAATGGACCTGTGGTCTTCCTGAGGCCGAGGCCTCCCCCTGCCATTTCTCCGCCTTTAAGTGCCGGAGGCATGGACGAAGAAGTAAACCCCGCCCGCACGACACCGACGTCCAGAGCAGCATAAAGCTGCGTGCCTTCGATGACATGGTGACAGAGAAAAGCGAACTTCCCACATTTCTTGTCCAACGATGGAAGCTGCCATGAAAAATCATTGCGCATATAGCCGCCATCGTTACCCAGCAGGACCTGTTCCAGAAAACCCCGAACTGAATAAGGCCCGCCCACCTGTAACTCGTTGGTCGGAAACTGGTCTCGGGTGCTGTATTCAGCATGTAACGATGTATGCCATAACACGTTGGGCATAAGGGGTTTATACCCATCTATATCCAGTGAAGGCTTAAGATAAGACGAATGGGGCTCCTGCAAGCCAGGATGAGCAATGTTAGACCACGTCCCGGCCCCGGCTACGGCAACCTTGAGACCGCCTGTGATGTACCAGACCCCGCCCCATCCTTTGAGAGATTCACTGACTTGCAGGTTAACGAAGGACTGCCGTGCGGTTTCAGTATCAATCACAGTATGATTGATTTCAGAACCGAATGATTTTCGTTCGTAACTGACTTGGAAAGACGTAATGCCAAGGCTGTTCCGCAGCAGCACCCGTGAAATTCCCAAACGCCAGTCTCGCCGACCACCAGAAAGATGATAGAGATCGCTCAGGCCGCGCAGGGGGTATTCATCTTCTGAATGCCACCATGAACCGAAAACAGTCCAATAACCAAAAGGGATTGAGCCATTAACGGAGAGATAGGATGTTCCCCGCTGTCCAGCCTGGCCCACGAGTGAGTGATCATATTCAACTGACCACAGATCCAGAAGTCCCAAGGGGTTCTCTGCCGTCAGCATGGCATGCCCTGTTTCTTGTCCCGTGATTTTCTGGCCATAATTGTCAAACCAGACTTGGCCATGCAGCACACCGCGCTTTGGCGCGCTGATCACAACAGTTGAGGTGCCTGCTTTCGCGCCGGGGATAATACGCATGCGGGCCCCCCAGTGGCTCAGCCTGTTCATATCTTCTATCCCCTGCTCCAGGTCACGGAGATTGAGGATTTTCCCATGTAGAGCGGGAAAGGCCATGGCAATTGCCAGCCGGGTTGGGCGCCCTTCCAGCTTGAGCTCTGTCAGTTTTCCCTCAATGACGACTATTCTGAGGTGTCCGGAGGAAAGCTTCTGTTCTGGCAGATAAGCGCGGGAGGTAATATATCCTTGCTGAACATAGGCTGCGTTCAGTGCGTCAATCAGGCTATTAAGATCTCGCACAGTCATGCAACTACCCACATGAGGCTGAGTCATATGCCCGATATCTGCTTGAGAAAGCCGTGAAATTCCTTCCACAGTAATACTATGAATTGTCACGCATCCCCTGGAGCCCTGCGCTGGAGATGCGGGTTTATGAAGATCAATATCACCCGATGGCGGCGGTAAAGCGTCCAGTTGTTCTTGATGCTGTTCAAAGCGCTGATACTGATCCTGTGCGGATCCTGGCCCTGCCGGCATAATCCCACCGGGCAACCCCGAGACCTGCCCCATTGCCAGATCTGGCATAGTCATGATGACCAAACCAGCGAGAATCTGCCATCGCATACGCTGTGGCCCGAACTATGCGACGGCTCAGGAAGGGGCTTTCTGCGTAGCCCATGTCTCGAGAGCACCTAAAGCATCGGAAAAATGATTCATGCTATAATTTATTGTTACAGTGCCCCCTCCTTGTGAAGGAACACGAGTGACACGAATATGACCTGTTTCGGCAGTTTTCAGACCAGCCATGGTGGACGGAGTTGTTTGCGTGGTCGCAAGACAGCCTGAAGCATTGCAGACCAGATAAGGTAAATTCAAAGGCTTACCATTATCCATCGTGAGCGTTGGAAGCGTGGTCAGGTCAAACCCGAGTGGAACCATAAGACTCAATTCATATGGACGTGTCGTAATTGGTTCCTTGGTTGATGCAGCTCGAGCGACAATAACCATACCCAGTGCGACTGACTTGCCATCCTGCTGCATCGTCAGCTGTTGGGCTGCAATACACAATGACGCGGCCCGGGTTGCCGGAGCATAAGTGCAGCTTGCTTTCCATGCTCCAAAATTATTCTGGATGGTAGGGGGGGGCGTTGGGGCTTTAGATACAGACGAATCTGCATGTGCAACAAAAGAAATTCCGGAAAAAACGATAATAGAAGAAAGCAGTAATTTTTTATTCACTTTATCTCGCCTTAGAGCCTGAATCAGAAAGCGGTTTGATTGATTTTTCGCAGAACTCTGCGGATATGGGCAATCATCAACCACGCGTGGGATGACGAGATTGTTGCCTCGACATCCTTC
>NZ_WOTG01000028.1 GCF_011516925.1 Acetobacter fabarum | reverse complement strand
TCTGCTGGTTGATGCGTTTCCCACCAGTACAACCGAACTGTTGCCCGAGTGGGAGGCAACACTTGGGCTGCCAGATCCGTGCGCTGGGGTGAACCCAAGCATTGCCCAACGGCGCGCACAGGTTGTGGCGCGGCTGACAGATACCAATGGCTGTTCGGTTCCTTATTTCATCGCCTTCGCCAAGGCCCTTGGCTACGACATCACCATCACCCAGTTTACCCCCCGGCGCTTTGGGGCACGCTTTGGCACGCCATTTGGCGGTGATGCCTGGGCCTACGCATGGCAGGTCAATGCCCCGCAGTTCACAATCAACCGGTTGAAGTTCGGTGACAGCTTCGGCCAGCCTTGGGCACAGTGGAGCAACAATGTTCTTCAGTGCGAGCTGAAGGCCCGCGCACCAGCCCATACAATCCTTTTATTCAATTACGGGAACTGACATGGATCTGCTGATAGCGACCAACACAGTCGCACAGGAGCAGGCGGATAAAGCGCCCGCCTCTGGCACGCCCGGGTGGGCCACGGACGGCAACCCGGCTACCGGCCAATTGGCGACCGATGCACCCGCATGGCATTATAATATGATGATGTCGGAACTGATCGCCATCATTAAAGCTGCGGGCATTACTCCGAGCAACGCAGACTGGTCGCAGGTCCTAAAGGCTATGCAGACCATTTTTTCGCCCGCTCAGTATGGGGTTGCACCATATAGCGCACAACTCGCGCAGCTGGTGGGTGGGTACCCTATAGGCGCTGTTGTGTTTGACGCAGATGGAAATTACTGGTGTTCGACCCAAGCCAGCAACATGAGTGTTCCCGGTGCTGATGGTGCAAAGTGGCAATCCCTGTTTAACGGCTATGCCACAGAGAATTGGGCCAAGGATCAGTTTTTGCAACTCGCCCTTGCTACGCTCCAGAAGGTTACAGGCCCGGTGGCTTTTGCTGGACAAACAACGGTTCCTGATGTGGAGGCCTTTGCCGGGGGCGATGCGCTGAATGCCAAAACAGCAGACGGCCGGTATGTTCGGTCTGTTCCGGCTGCGGGTGGCACGAATGTCCGTATCGTGGATGCGCAGGAAGACGCAGCGGGAAACCTGATCGCCACAAAGTCAGACGGCACAACTACCAGTTATGCCCCCGGTTCGTACGGAACATTTACAGGCGGATATTGGATACAAACAGGGAATATCCGCCAAATCTGGTGGAGCCAGAAAATTCATTCTGGAGATACAGTCCCATTTCCATTTGCGTTTACCGCTCCTCCGAAAGTTTATACTCAGCAAACCCTGTATGAGGATCAGGCTCCTTATTATGAGATGGGTTACTCTTGTTTGCCGAATGAATCGGTAACGGCGACAAATTTCGTAATATCGACGCTGGTACTTTACGGTTCCACTGGAGGGAATACCGCAGCGCCATCTGGCGGAGTCACCATGAACTTTCATGCGGTTGGAGTGGTATCATGAGCATGTGGTATTCTGCATATCCCTCGGCCCGGCTGGCGGTATTCGGCAGTGATGGTGTTGTTACTGGCTGGGTGGAATGCTCCCAGTTTGCAGAGAAGCCGGATTGGCTACCTGCTGCCGATCAGACCGCAGAAGTTCCAGACGCTGTGTGGGAAAACCGCGCCACTGGATACTGGCAGGTAGCGAATGGGGTATTCTCTCAATATACTCCGCCCACTGTGACAGTCCCGCTGAAAACGCAGGCAGTCTCAGCGCAGGCGTGGATACAGCAGCAGGCCAACCTGGCTGCCGCGATGGGTGAGACCTTCACCGCAGACATGAAGACATATGTGCAGGCTATCGCGGCCATAGCTAGCGGTACGGATACCACCAGCACGGCGCTGCCTGCCCAGCCTGCGGATGTGATGGCAGCGGCCTCGGCCTGACCCGCGCCGCCCCGTCTGCACCGACCCGCCGCCCTGTGAGGCGGTTTTTTTATGCCCGGATAAAACGAATGACTGAAGCACAGGGCGCGCGACCGCGCGCATCTGATAATGACCTGCGCGCAATCGTAAGTGAGCATGCACAAGAAATTTCTCAGATTAACGGCCGGTTGGCTGGACTGGGTAAAGAGCAGCATAATCTGATGCGCGAGATCGTAGCGGTCCGCGCGGAAGGGAATGCCCGTTCAGAGGCTTCAGTCTCGGCGCTCTCGGATATCCGGGGCAGTGTAGAAGGGCTTGTTCGTCAATTAGCTGAACATACTGGCGCACAAAAGCGGCAGAATGAGCTGAAAGAGCAGGAACTCCGGGCGGTCAAAATCCGTGGTGAGAAGATCAAGATATGGGGGACAGTCATCGGTATAGTTGCCACGCTAGGTGGCATGGTCGGTGGAACGCTCCTTTCCAGTCAGACATGGGATGACTGGGCATTTGGAAGCGTGCATTTTCTTCATCGCCACCCGCATATGGATGATGGCCAGCAGGAAGCCGGACAGCATGACCGGCCTTAACCTCTCCCAGTTTAAGGCCCGCATTGTTCTTCCCGTTGTTCAGGCTATGGGGCAGGGTGGGGATGCGGCACTTAACCTGCTGACCGGTACGGCTCTAGTGGAAAGCGGGCTCAGCTATCTGGCCCAGCTCCAAGGACCAGCACTTGGCCTATGGCAGATGGAACCCGCCACGCATGATGACTGTTGGGCGAACTGGCTGCGCTATCAGCCGGATATGGCACGGCGTATCCTGATGCTATGCGGGATGACTGGCTCTCCTGATGCTGAAGCCACGGTCTGGAACCTTCGCTACGCATGCGCCATGGCACGGGTGAAGTACCTGCGTGCACCATCCGCCCTGCCGGCCGCCAATGATGCGGCGGCACTAAGTGCCTACCACAAACAGAATTACAACACGGCGCTGGGTGCCGCCAATGCGGCCCACAACGTCGGGTTGTTCCAGCAGGCCATTGCAGCCTGAGGAAAGGAGCCAGCCATGCGGCTTGCTCTGTTGCGCCAATTAGCATGGCGTCTTTTGACCAAGGGAAAACCTATGGTGGATACACCGCCTCAGCCTGCCAGAACGGCTGTGCTGACAGCAAAAGCTGTGAGCAAGCCAACGGTTCTGGTCGGGATTGTTCTCAGTATTCCTGACCCGTACCGCGAATACGTTCTGCTGGCATGGATTGCCGTAGCACTGGCCTGCACGGATCTGACACCTCCTGCCGGCCATGGCCGCATGCAGGTTGTTCTGATGCTGGCCTACCGGGTGCTCAATTTCATTGCCTGCAACTGGGGGGCTGCGGCCAACGCGCTGACAACCCTCTGGATCAGTAAGGGGAGCGGACTTCGCCCCCCGGTTGTAGCAGGGCGGGCAATTATTCCGTCCAGCCCTTTGGCGCGGGACAGTCCCCCGGAATAACCCCGCCTTTCTCCCCCAACGCACAGCCGCCCGAAGAGGCGGCTTTTTTTATGGAGCAATCCCATATGAACGAACTTCAGTCCGCCACGGCCCTGAATGGCCTGGTCTCCCAGATTGCTGGCAAACATGAAGATGCCGCAGTTAAGGCAGACCTCAACCTCGCGGGCACAGCAGTCAGCCTGCTGGTGCAGACACTGGTGCCCCGGCTGGATCCTGCACTCGACCTGAACGGGGTGGATACGGCCCTGTCCGAAATTTTCTCCGGCATGACCAAACTGGCTGCTCTGACTGCGGGAGCCGCGGTTCCTGCGCAGGCAACGCAGGAACCTGCCACAGACCCCACTCAGGTTTCGGCCTGACCTACTCGCCCCGTTGCAAATGCAGCGGGGCTTTTTTTGCTATCTGCCCAAGGGATCAATGATGAAACTGAGTTCTCTGCGTAATGTCCTGCGCTCCGGCACGCCCGAGAGTGTTCATGCCGTTCAGATCGAGGCTATCGACAAGGGCAAGCGTTGCTTTATGGGGCGTGCCCTCATGTCAGTTGGCGCTCTGGTGGCTGTTGCCTCCGTATCCGGTTGCCATGTCACAACCACAAATGGCGTGACAACCATCACGCTTGATGTGGCAAAGGTGAAGGCTTACGGGCAGGCAGGCCTGAATGCGGCCGCCACGGTGAGCAGCTTTCTGTCCGCTTTCCCTGCACTCGCGCCCTATGCCGCAGCTATCAGCATTGCCGATACAGCACTTTCCGGGGCACTGTCCGCTTTCTCGGATGCTGCCGGATCCACGCTGACCATCAACTATAATGATGCGACGTGGCAAACCCGTGTGAGCAGTGTTCTTACGGGCATGACTACGGTCGGTGGGGCGATCAACAGCGCCATCGCCGGGTCTGGCTCCATCCTATCCGCGAAGGTCATTGCCGATGCCAAAACGGCGTCAAACGCGCTGGCTACCATCGTCAGTGTGTTTGAGGCATTGCTGGGCATTTCCTCCACCCATGCGCCGGTTCGTGCGCGCATGACCCGCGATATGGTGTTTGTGGGGGCTGCTAACCCCGCCACAAGCATGACCGAGGCGCAGGCTCTGGCCATTCTGGGGGTGAAGTAATGCGGCCATCCGCCTTGGTTGCCTCGGCTGGTCTCATTCTGGCCGGGGTGTGGGTTGCAAGCGTCTACACGCGGGCGTGGTATCTATGAGCGGGCGCAAACTTGGGTGCCGCCCGGCAGTTGTTCTGCCGGGCCAGCCCCGCCTGGACGGTCTGCGCATGATGGCCCGCAAGGCTCCTGCTGTGTTGGACCGGTCGCATATCAATCCTGCCCCGCTCATGTTGGGGAATGACCAGATCGGAGATTGCACCAGTGTTGGGCTGGCCAATGCCTTGCGCGCCACGGCGGCCCTCGGTGGCTTTCAGATCGGTGTGGATGACGACAACGCTATCCAGTTCTATGCAGAGAGCACCGGATACAAGCCGGGCTGTCCGGAAACAGACCAGGGTGGCGTGGAGGTCGATGTTCTAAAATTTGCGGTGGTTTGTGGCTACCGTCTGGCATCTGGGGACTACTACCCCTTATGGGGCACCGCCAACGCACAGGACCGCAATGCTCTGGCTCTGATCATGGCCAGCCTCGGGACTGTCTATCTCGGCGTGCTGCTTTCCCAGTCTGACATGAATCAGATTGAAGCGACCAATGGTGCATGCGTGCTGGAGGCGGACAACGGCGCATATGGGGATACTACGCCGGGCAGCGCTGGCGGCCATTGTCTACTGGGTTGGAGTTATAGCGGCCTGTCCGATTCCGACACGGTGGAACTGCTGACGTGGGGGGCAATTCAGAAGGTCACATGGGGCTGGCTGCGCAGCCGGATCATGGAGGCCCATGGCCTTGTCTGGCCGCAGCTCACGCTGGCCAACGGCCTGTATCCAACCGGGCCTGATCTTGATGCGCTCAAAGCGCAGAATGTGGAGTTTCTGACAGCATGACAGTCATTGCATTCACAGCAACCGCTATCGCCGGGGTGGCCGTAGGGCTTCTCGGCGGTTTTGTCTTTTATGCTTATGCCGCGAGTAATTCACAATGACCTATCTGATTGCCACCGGGTGCGGCATAGCCGGGCTCGTGGTCGGTTTCTTCGCGGGCGTTTACTGGCTCGCACTGTACAGCCGGACCATAGGATGACGCCAGACTTTGAATGCGGAGCCATTGCCGGGGGCGCGATTGTCGGCCTCGGCACTCTCCTGCTGGCGCTCATATGGCGCTGGCGGGCAAGCGCAGGCAGTTTCTGGGGCCAGCTTACGAAAGGGCAGGACGATGCGGATTAAAGCGTTGGCCTGCCTTCTGGCTCTTTCTGCCTGCTCCAACGTCCCGCTACAGGCCAAGCGTGACTTGCTGGGCATGGCCCGCTCTGACCTCATCGCTTGCGCAGGGGTGCCGGACAACGTGGCCACCCTGCCAGATGGTGAGGTGCTGCAATGGCGGCAGGACCAGCAAGTGCAGGGACCGCTGAGTTTCAAGGGGCCGTTTAGCCTGGAGCTGGACCTGTCTGGCCATGGCACATGTCACTTTGTCGCCCGGCTGCAACAGGGGCGTGTAGCGCAGGTGGAATACACAGGGCCGAGCGGCACCATGCTGGGGCCATACTCGGCCTGTCGGCCTTTAGTGCTGGCATGTGAGCAGCAAGCACGTTTGACGTTAAAAAGTGAGTGACAAGACCATTTCCCCGGCGTCAGGAAAATGGTCTGACCAACGGCGCTCATGGGCAGCGGAGAGCCGTTGGCTGTAATGCATTACCACGTTAGGGGAGCATTAGGGCAGATATGAGGGGGAAAGCGGAAGGTCCGATTTAAGGAAGCTCAAGCACGAGAGTTGCTATCAAACATTCTGCGCCACTACTGCTAATGTACAAGCAAAATTCTGGAGAGTAGGACGCCGTGTAAGATGATCTTATTGTTACTATTGACGGATTGGCCATGATAGGGGAAATTAAATTCAAACAACTTTCATTAAGTAAGCAGAATTAATTATTATGATTTCTCCGCAAGAATATAAAGAACTAAGTATTTTAAAAAGAAAATTCAATGGAAATAATGTTTTTTTGGTTTCAAGTGTTATTGCTATGATTTACAATAGCATTGACCGAGAACTACAGAACATACCACGTAATTTCAGAGCAAGGGACGGTTCTAATGTGACAATACCATGCCAATCTGGCTGCCACTATTGCTGTTCGTTGCCTGTGGTCGTCACAGAGCAAGAAGTGATTGGAATTTTTACGTTTGTGGTGCAAACGAGCGGAGGGCAATGGCCGGAGATTTTGCAGGTAGTAAAAAGACTGGGAGAGCGAGCCAGAGCGGCGAGGGAGCAAATAGGGCAAGCCCAGGACGATCAGCGTAGAAGGTTAAGCATAGCTTGCCCACTTTTGCTTGATGGACGGTGTTCTGTTTATCGGGCACGTCCTCTTGCATGCAGAACTTATCTTGCAATAGATGTGACTGCATGTCGTGAAACATATGAAAATCCAGAATTGGAAATGGACATTGCTACTGTGGGGCAAGGGATGAAATTAGCTATGTTGGCTGGCCAGAAATTATTGGAGTTTTCGGCTGTGTTGAGGCTACCATTTAATAGATCTGGTTTTTACGATTTAATTGAAGCGTTAGACGTTTTTTTTAATATGAACGAAGCTGAGATCATTGCTTTTTTAGAAGGCCGGGCACAATCACCCCTACGTGGATATAGGTCACAAATCCTGACGCAGAAATAGAATGTAGGAAGACACCAGATGCGAGGTCAGTAAGCCTTCTGGTGCGTCTCATACTGTCTGCAGCAAGCCCCGAAGCTTGATGTCATAGCCCGCTTTTCGATCGACATACCTGATTTCACGTGCTGCATGCTGGACTGTGACAGCACCGGTTTGTTGAACGAGCCACAGCCGGACGAACTCAGGGTGCTTTTGGGAATAGTGGCAGATATGACGGAAACTCCATGACGGGCAGATTAGGAGATGCTTTTCTACACTCTTAACCTAACGCTCTATTCTCGGCAAAAAAATGTCGGAAATGGGGGATAAGGAGACGTCTCAAAACGGGAGACCCTGATCCTGCCTGCTTAAATGTCTGCTATGAAGGCGTAAGCAGACATTACCATGCCTGAGCTTCCATAATCTCATCCAGCCGTGTGGTGTAGCGGGCTGAGAGCATAGCCTGCCGGGGCTTCCAGTCTCGCTTGATTCCTGCCGAAAGCGGGAAAAGTGTACCGCTGCCAAACTTCTGGTTGATCCCGTCCATGGCAGCGAGAAGGCTATCCCTCTCAGGTTGCGTACTGGCTGTGCTGAACAGAGTGCTCTGCTGCCCATGTGGTGCCAGATCATTCAGCATGACGCCCGCCTTGGCGTAGCGGTACCCATTGAGCCATATCCGTTTCAGCAGGCGGGAGGCGTGCTGGCAGATGGTAAAAGTGTCATTGGTCGGTTCGCAACTGATGCTGAATTGGTTGGCGTACCAGCCCTCATCCCGCTTGTGTCGATTGGTCTGAATGAACACAGCGATATGGGCGGCATCCTGATCCTCTGCTCTCAGTTTTTCGGCGGCCTTGGCTGCGAATCCGGTTATAGCCTCATGCATTTCCTTATAGGTGGTAATGGGGCGGCCAAAGGAGCGGGTACAGGCCATGCCTTTGCGGGCCTCTGCCATTTCAGATATCTGGATGCAGCTTTCCCCCTGTAATTCCGCCTGCAGCCTTATGCCGGTTATGGCCATGATCTTGCGGATATGCGCAGGCTTTGCCTCCACAAACTGCTCTATGGTGCGCATTCCGGCATCGTGCAGTTTGGGGAGAAGGCGGCGGCCAATGCCCCAGACTTCCCCCACAGACACGTTGCGGTAAAATTTCTGGCGCGTCTGTAGATCAGTCAGGTCGCACAGCCCCTCCAGCTCCGGCCTGTCCTTGGCCAGCCCGTTGGCCAGTTTTGCTATGGTTTTGGTTGGCCCCCAGCCAACGCAGGTTGGCACCTTGGTGATCTTCTGAACGGCCTGGCGCATGGCCCCGCAATGGGCATGTAGCTCCGAGGCAAAGCCGGAAAGATCAAGGAACATCTCATCAATGGAATACGGTTCAACCCTTGGGCTGTAATCCAGCAGAACCTGATAGACGCGGCGGCTCATATCGGCATAGAGCGGATAGTTGCTGGAGAACCAGCGCACGTCCGAGAGCTTTCGTTCATGGCGGACCAGATGGAGGGTTCGAAAAACTCCATGGTTTTGAGTGCGTATCTGTGATTCCATACCTCCTGTGGTGATTGGGTGGATGAATGAATAATGAAACAGCCTGGTTTCTTTGATGTT
>NZ_WOTG01000027.1 GCF_011516925.1 Acetobacter fabarum | reverse complement strand
TCCATCGGAATACGCCAGGGCCTTGTCCAGATCAGGACGGAACGCTTCAAAATCCACAGTCCGGGAAAACGCTTCGAGCTGATCGCCAAGCCCACTCAGCCGGGCAAGACGCTCTTCAACATCAAAGAAACCAGACTGCTTCATATCGCCATTCCCTCAATCAACGCAGAAGAAATAGAATCATACAGAAGACCTCAAAACCAGGGGGGGTTTTCGAACCCTCCAGCTGGGCCTGGATCACTTTGAGGGACGATCCTGGAGCGGACTTCACCGCCATGCCTTGATGTCGATTATGGCCTACGCTTTTTTGCAATCCCGCAGGCTTGCTCAGGCGGGACGAAAAAAAGAGCCCTCGGGCCACCACCACAACCCAGTCTGCCAGCAGTGCGTCAGGCCATCCTTGACCACATGTCTCGTCCATCCCCGACACAATGCCCTCATTGCGGATGGGCACTCAAAAGACATCCTAACTCTATTCTGCCAAAGTAGTGCTAGATTATGGCGAACATTTCTTGATACTGCGTGCTCCAAACCATGACACATAAGGAACAGTCTGCCCGTCAATAGTGGTTATTTTTTGCATCAACGCAATTTGGCCTCTCTGCTTTGGTGTATCGTTATATGCGACCACAATGTACCAGTTTCCTGCGGGGAGATTAGAAAAGACAAAATGACCAACAGATGGGCAAATACTGGAACCGGCCATAGGACAAGTAAAATGAGGGATAAAAGACAACACTGATGGATCAACCCAGCGAGGGTCATTTACGTTTTTGTAAGAATGAAGTCTGATACTATATATTTCCATTTTTTTTGACAGAGAATGCATATAATCACTCTCTGGAAGAAGATCTATTGTGAAATTTTGTTGAGGTATTTCTTTGAAAGAACTTTCTATTGGGTAAGAGTCATAGTTTCCATCAGGCACTTGGTAAGTATAATATTTTGTAAATTCGCCACCACTGACGCATCCTTTAATGGTAGCACGACCCGGCTTTTGGGCCCATGCGACTTCAACACTATTGAATGGCATTTTAGGAGGCGCTGGATGCACGCAGCCAGTCAGCAGCAACAGAGGAGATAAGGTAAAGAATAGTCTTATGACACATTTATTTTGCGTCATTTTTTGCTCTTTCTTCATCTGTTAAACTTTTATTGGTTATCATTTTTTGTATCCCTTGTGGCTCATGGTATGCATCTCTGACTGAGTTTTCAAAACTATTTGTTAGGGAAAGGATTTCCCCCGCCTCGTCTTCTTCAAAATTATTATTTAGCGCATGATTTGCTGACGCTGGATCACGAAGCAGAGTGCCTGAAGTTGACCCGGAATGAACTGTAATATTCGAGCTAATGGCGGATTGGCTTGTTGAGGTCTGCAGGTCTATGAGGGCGGATGCCACACCATTTACGTTTAAATTTCCATCAAAAGTCTTCCTTTTTGTAAGCGGCTGCCCTGCATCAGGCCCTGTATTGCCTCCGCTTCCCAGATTGCCATAGGAAATACTGGCCGATGCTCCGGCATATTCCGATTTGTTCTGCTCACCATAAGCCGTCAGGCTACCTGTAGTAACCGTATTGCCAGATGCAGCCGTGCTTTCCATCACACCAGCATTCAACGTCGTATTGTGTGCAACAGTCACATTAAGTCCATTCCCGCCGGCATACAGGCCTGACAGGCCACTTGCTTCCGTCGAAGCATAAGTGTCACACAAAAACCCCGATGCTGCATTCACCGAAAAGCCCATCTCCCCGCCCGTGCCATAAACCGGAACGGCGAAACTGACCCCCGCACTCTCCTGCGTGCTGAGATAGCTGGCCGTATTCTGGGCCGAAGTAATATTCAGATTTCCCGCCGTAACATCCACAGAACCACCAGATGTTTTCGCACCATCCAGTGTGGTGGTGCGGTGATGTCACGTTAAGTTTTTTCATTTAGAGTTGTTGGATGAACACGCCCAGACTGAGTTACAAACGGCATCGTTTTCCGCGTGAATTGATAGCGCATGCAGTGTGGCTGTATTTCCGTTTTCCTCTGAGCTTTCGTTTGATCGAGAAGATGCTTTTAGAACGTGGGATTGCTGTGTCGTATGAGACAATCTGTCGCTGGAGCCTTAAATTTGGTGCGGATTATGCCCGTCATTTACGGCGAAAACCTGCCAAACGCGGTGATATATGGCATCTGGACGAAGTCAGGATTGACATTGGTGGCCAGATCCATTGGCTGTGGCGTGCCGTTGACCAAGAGGGGTATGTCCTCGATGAAGTTCTGCAAACACGGCGTATGTCCAAGGCGGATGATCACAGATAAGCTGAAATCTTATGGCACTGTAAAGCGTAAACTCGGCCTGTCTGTCCGGCACCTTCCTCACAAAGGGCTGAATAATCGGGCCGAAAACAGCCATTTACCGCTGAGAAAACGCGAGAGGATCATGCAGAAATTCCGCTCCCCCGGGGGATGTCAGAGGTTCGTCTCCGTCTTCTCTGCCGTCCGTAATCTCTTCGTTCCACCCGCCGCTGACGCCAACGCCCTCACACGACACATTCATCGTCTCCAAGCTTTCGCTCAGTGGAGGGCCGCGACCATTCTCGCAGCCTGAAATCCACCCAAAACCAACCAAACTCAAACTAAAAAACTTAACGTGACATCACCACGTGACATCACCGCTCAAAACGCAGAGTAAAAATCAGGACCAGGAACCAGAAATCAGGCGCAAGGGTAATCAGTCAAGGGTTCTTCGAACCATCCAATTACAATTTTGTAAAAACCAAATAATTTATAGAATTTTTATCAAATTCATATACTATTGATAATTTTATATTATTTTTTATATACGTTTCAGATGGGTTTTGCCTTCCCAAAACAGGTAATATTATTTCATCTTTAATTAAAAATGGGACACCAAGCAAACGATGAATTTTTTTATCAGTCATGAAAAAATCAATACCAAACGGTAAATCTTCACTATAGCCATGATATCCATTGCCGTATCTTTCACTATATAAAAAAATAGTACCAATGCAAACCTCACCTCTCTCTTTGGATAAAGAAAAACCATCACTAAAAAATTCGTAATCAATTCTTCCGTCAATTTCTTGTATATTTTGATATTTTTTATTAATGATAACGTCTATAGTATTGGGATTTTTTCCCAACAAATCCAAAATTACTATCACTTATACCATCCCTTCTTAATATTTTCGTTGTGAACTTTTTGAAAAATCTCATCTATTTTTTTGGATCCCACGCCTCGTTGTAAAAAAGTCTCTCTATATTTTTCAAGATCTTTTTGAGCTGCATCACGCAAATTTTGCCGATCTTGCGTAATTTGCTGTGGGGTATTTCGTCCACCATATGTCCGTGAGAGTTGTTGATGCATACGTGTAGGTACTACAATTGTAACTGTGCTATCTCTCAACTGCTTCAACTGTAAAGTATTTAGGCTCAGGACCCATTGATTTGATTGCGGCAATCTGATTCAGCCTCTGTGAGGAGACTGAAGATGAGTGACCTGTATTGGCTGACCGAGGAACAGATGGATCGTCTGCGGCCCTTTTTCCCGAAGAGCCATGGCAAACCTCGCGTTGATGACCGTCGTGTGTTGAGTGGGATCATTTTCGTGAACAGAAATGGTCTGCGCTGGCGTGATGCCCCCCGGGAATACGGTCCACACAAGACGCTCTACAACCGCTGGAAGCGCTGGAGTGCTATGGGGATCTTCATCCGCATGATGGAGGGATTGGCTACTGGCAAGGCAGAGCCTCAGACAATCATGATTGATGCGACCTATCTCAAGGCCCATCGCACGGCTTCGAGCCTGCGGTTAAAAAAGGGGGCCCAGGCCGTTTGATCGGGCGGACCAAAGGCGGGATGAATACGAAGCTGCATGCTGTCACTGACCGGAACGGACGTCCGCTCGACTTCTTCATGACAGCAGGTCAGATCAGTGATTATACTGGTGCCGCTGCCCTTCTGGACAGTCTCCCATCAGCCGAATGGATGCTGGCAGACCGGGGCTACGACGCTGACTGGTTCAGAGAGGCCCTGGAGGAGAAAGGGATCAAACCCTGTATTCCTGGTCGAAAATCTCGCGCAAAACCGGTCAAATACGACAAACGGAAATACAAAAGACGCAACCGTATCGAGATCATGTTCGGCAGGCTCAAAGACTGGAGACGGGTCGCAACACGCTATGACAGATGCCCGACCGTCTTCTTCTCCGCAGTCTGCCTCGCCGCAACCGTCTTGTTCTGGCTATGAGTCCTGAGCCTAAAGAGCCGCGCTCAACGGTCCTGTCCGAGACGGACGAAGCGATGATCGTGGCCTTTCGCCGGCATACGTTGCTGCCGCTGGATGACTGCCTTTATGCCCTGCAGGCCAGCATTCCCCATCTGACACGCTCGGCCCTGCATCGCTGCCTTCAGCGTCACGGGATTTCACGACTGCCGGACATAGAGGGGGACAAAGCCAAACGCCAGCGCTTCAAACGCTACCCGATCGGGTTCGTTCATCTCGACATAGCGGAAGTCCAGACCGCTGAAGGCAAGCTGTATCTCTTCGTTGCCATTGACCGGACAAGCAAATTCGCTGTCACACAACTGGTCGAGAAAGCTGATCGGAAGACGGCCTGGGAATTCCTCGAACATCTCCTGAGCATCATCCCTTACCGGATCCACACCATCCTGACCGACAATGGGATCCAGTTCGCTGACCAACCCCGTAATCGCAATACGGCCTGGTCGCGTCCCATGCGCTTCGACATGATCTGCGAAGCTCACGGGATCGAACATCGTCTGACGAAACCCAATCATCCCTGGACCAATGGTCAGGTTGAACGGATGAACCGGACAATCAAAGAGGCAACCGTCAAACGCTTCCATTACGACAGTCATGAGCAGTTGAGGACACACCTCAACGACTTCATGGCAGCTTATAATTTCGGGCGAAGGCTCAAGACGCTGAGTGGCCTCACGCCTTACGAATACGTCTGCAAAATATGGACTTCAGAGCCAGAAAGATTCATCATCAATCCAACTCATCAAACCCCGGGACTAAACACCTAAAGACGTGCTCATGTCCGTCATCTAACACGCCAAACTTAACGTGACATCACCGGTAGACCTCAACCAAGCGGCATATATATTTTTGAAATTCCAAAATCAGGAGGCGGGAAGCGATAGATAATAATTCGTGATGAAGCAGCTGGAGATATTTACTCAGATGATGCTTGTCAAAATCGCGGACCACACTTCAATACTCCAGAACCATATAAGGGACATTATGATTACTAATGGCAATTGGACAAACGGCTCAAACGCGACAATTCAGAAAAATTTTTCTGCATCCAAGGGATGGTATGTAGCATCGCATGAGGCCGCTGAATGGTTAAGCATAGAATTAAAAAAAAGGAGAATTATAGAAAATATTTACTTTTTTATATTTGACTCTGTGGCACAAGATAATAATAGAATCACTAAATATCGGGGATTGTTAAATCGTCCTTTTGTGAAAAAGATAATAGATGGAAATTGCAAGGTAATATCACAAGGGGTTTACGAGTCTAGTCAGGGGCTATTTTTTTGGGGTTTATTATTGGTAAGCACCAATACTTTGCCTGAAATAATAGAATATGTGAGAACAGAACGAAAAAGTTTTTTATTTTTATCTGATAATGAAAGTAATTTGAGAAAAATCGGTAATTTTATGAGTCGGGGATCAGAAATAGAAGTCAATAAATTTGTAAATATAGATAGACAAAATTTTATATGTTTTCTATTAAAAATAAATATTAATCCAATCAGGGTTTGGGGTGTTCCTGGTGAGTGGGATATGTGGATAGAAATTTATGGCGAAATAAAATGATAAAAAAATTAATAGTTGAAATTTATCTTAGAATTGGGTGTTTTCCATAGAGATCTGCCACCTACTATTTATTTCTAATTGAGAGTTTCATAATATGTATTTATTAAATAAAAATATTACTTTATACAAAATTCTTCCTTTAATTGTCATTTCATTAATGTCACAAAACACATTAGCGCAAGAGACATCAGATGAAAAAGGTACAGCGACTATCACGGGAACGGCATTTATGCATGCCTTCTTTCAACAAAGTACTCCTAATGGTCATGGAGGGATTACCCATTTTTCAAATAGTAAAAACAACGAACTAAATTGTGCAGGAAACGATGTACAATTAATTCCTCAAAATCAGACATCTGATCACGTTGTAGATATGATGTTCCGTTATAGTACAATCAATGATACAAAAATTGTTCCTTCCAGCATATCAAGCACTACAAGGCATACAATATGCAGTGCGGATGGTCGCTTTAATTTCTTTAATATACCTATCGGCATCTGGTATGTTGTTACATTGATTGGGAATGACAAGGTTGTCATTAAAGAGATTGAAACTTACGCGAAAAAAACAACAGCTGTTACCCTTCAATACCGATGGAGTTATCCTCCCTCATGGCGACATCCGCCGTATCTATGGTGAAGAGGATTTGGCCTGTGTTTCCTGTATCTGCGCAATGTGCAGGGACATGTCTGGAATCATAAGCGGGTTTATCGGATCTATCGGGAACTGGAACTCAATCTGCGGATTAAACCCCGTAAGCGTCTGGTTCGCGAAAAGCCTGAAAAGCTGTCGGTCCCAGCCCTTCCCAACAGGAGTTGGTCCATGGATTTCATGGCGGACAGGCTTTTGGATGGGCGTGCTTTTCGGCTCCTGAATATCCTGGATGACTTCAATCGTGAAGGACTGGCGATTGAGGTTGATTTTTCCTTACAGACCTGTCGGGTTGTCCGCTGCCTGGAACAGGTTATGGAATGGCGCGGCAGGCCAAAGGCTATCCGAATGGACCATGCCCTGCATATGCCAGTCATACGTTGGTTTCATGGACCGAAAAGCAGGGCATTATCCTGATCGATACGCAACCGGGTAATCCGCAGCAGAACGCCTATAACGAACGCTACAACAGAAATGGCTCGAGCAGTCTCTGTTTGAAAGCATTCAGGATGTGCAGGAAGTCGCAACACAATGGCTCTGGACATATAACCATGACAGACCCAACATGGGGAACGGCGGGTTTACACCCGCCCAGAAACTAAAATCCGCTGCCTGAATTCTCATTCAGACCCCCCACTAAAAAGGGGGGGATTACCATATCCAGGGCCGTGCTGGATGATGCGTTGGTATTGGTTTTGGAAAAACCGAACTGTCTCTCCACGCTGACTGCCGAGATTTTGGTTACGTTCAACACCCCTGCGGGCTGCGGTGCCTGATCCCGCGCCGCGTGTAGGCGGCGCAGCAACGCCGGTAGTCATATCCCTTGTCGGCATGGAGTTTTGCGGGCCGATGTTTCGGGTAGCCGCGTTTACCCCGAATGGCGGGGACCGCAGCGAGAAGGGGGGCGAGCATCCCGCTGTCATGGACGTTGGCGCCAGAGAGCCGGACGGTCAGCGAAATACCCTGTCGGACAATGACGACATGGCGCTTTGAGCACCGTTTTTCACCGAATGTCTGTCAGAAGAACGAACAGTGTCCCCTTGAGCGCCTCACGGTCGGGTACGCGCGGGCCTTCACCAGAAATCTCGGACAGGAGTGGTTCGATCACCACCCACAGAATATTGGAAACAAGAGGGCTGGCCATATCCTCCCATCACCTATCCCCTGGTCAAAGTACAAAGGGTTTTGAAAGGCACTTTAAACTATTGCCCTATGCATTAAATTATGGAGAACACTTCTTGATACTGCGGGCTCCAAACCATGACACATAAGGAACAGTCTGCCCTTCAATAGTGGTTATTTTTTGCACGGTAACTGCCACAGCGTTATCTTCTTTTGTCGCATTATATCCAGCTACTATATACCAATTGCCTGCAGGCAGATTATTGAAAATAAAATGTCCTCTCGATGGACAAATATCGGGCCCATCTGCAGGGCAAGAAATATGAGGAATAAAAGGAATAACCGAAGGTTCAACCCATCGGGAATCATTCAATGTATGATAGCTATTTAATAAATAATATTGCTGCATTTTTTGTGCGAGGCTCCACATATAGTCACTTTCCGGGAGGAGGTCTATTGTGAAATTTCTTGATGGATTTTCACGATATGAACTCTCTATTGGGTAAGAGTCATAGTTTCCATCAGGTACTTGGTAAGTATAATATTTTGTAAATTCGCCACCACTGACGCATCCTTTAATGGTGGCATGACCCGGTTTTTGGGCCCATGCGACTTCAGCACTATCGAATGGTATTTTGGGTGGCGCCGGACGCACGCAGCCAGTCAGCAGCAACAGAGGAGATAAGGTAAAGAATAGTCTTTTGACACTATTATTGTGCGTCATTTTTTGCTCTTTCTTCATCTGTTAAACTCTTATTGGTTATCATTTTTTGTATCCCTTGTGGTTCATGGCATCCATCTCTGGATGCGTTTTCGAAACTATTCGTTAGGGAAAGGATTTTACCTGTTTCGTTTGCCTCTAAGTCATTGTTCAGTGCGTGATTTGTTGATTAGGTCACGCCGAGTGACAATACAGTGCAGATAGAAGCGAGTTTGCGTGATCGCAATGCCGTCTCTCCCGACTGTCATATCCGGACGCAACGGATCCACAGTCCTTATCGCCGCACATTGTTGGATCTGCCTTGGCAGGGCCGTCGTGTTACACTCCGGGTTTCCTCGTTCCATCTTTACTGCAACACTGCTGGTTGTCGTCGCTGGACGTTTCGAGCCAAACCATCCGGCTCCTTCCCTCATTGTATTCGCACCCGTTGTGACGCTGTTTTCACCCGGCCTGTCGCACGTTCTGGGATTTGCGACACATCCTGTGCCAGCGTGTCCTTCAGGGCGTAAAGACTGCGGTCGAGGTGGAGTGTTCCACGCACCCCGCGTTCGACCAGGGCCTGGAAATACGCATCGGGGTGACGGATCTG
>NZ_WOTG01000026.1 GCF_011516925.1 Acetobacter fabarum | reverse complement strand
TCCAGCCGGTGAAACAAACAATAAACTTTGGAAATCGCACAGGGAGACTCGTGTGAAACATTGTGTTTGAACGGCCGTCCACATAAATCCACAGGAGGGACCCGAGGGCCGTGTGACACGACCGCCAAGAGTCTGGTGGCGCGCGGCCCTTGGGAGGTGCCTGTGGAGTTGTGGGCAGCACGCGGGGGGACACGGTGCTCCATACCCGGACAGAGCCCGCCCGACAGGCGTCACAACCGGTTGCGTCATACTGCAAAGAGCGAGCGGAACTGCCCTCGCCAAACAGAAAGCAGAGACCATGACGCCAACGCCAGAAACCATTTCCACACCTCAGGAAAACCCTCATCAGCCTCCCCAGCGGGTCTTTATCCGGGACATTCTCTCTTCACTGGTTCAGGAAGTCATTCCCAGACTGGCCCGGGGATTGGTCTATTTCTCGTTCGAACTGGTCGAAATATGTCTCAAGGCGTTTTTCATCTTCCTGTTCGTGAATTTCTGCGCCTTATCCATCCTGTTCATGGGCGACTACATTTTCTGCCATGGCACACACGCGGAGCGTTTCTACGACATCGCCAATATCATTGCGTCCCATATGACTGCGCAGAACGTTTTTTCCTTCATTGGTTTGTATTGGATATACAAAAGAGGGGGCACTGAGTCCGGGGTATGTGCCACAATAACCGCCAGAGAAATGCAGTCCCACACCCCGGACTAACACCCAGCTGCTGCCGGTGTCCTCTGGCCAACCGGCAACCCGCCCCCGACCGTTCCCAAACACAGGAGCCAGACATGGCACGACAGGGCGACCTGTTCGGATGGAAGCAGCCACGCAGTGCGCCGCGCATCCTCGCGCACCTGAGGGATTGCGGCGATCACGGCTGTGTTTACCAGCCGGGTATGCGCATGGTCGCACTTTTCACCTGCCCCCGCTGCCAGTGGGAAAGCCGCTGGATCGAAATGCCAAGCGTTACGGCCTGTCGCAAAGGCATCGCCTGTGAGCCGTGCAATGCTGAACGGGCCAAAGCCCGTAACAGCGTTGCACGGCCTCACACACCTCAGCGCGTGTCGTCCGGGCATGCAAAAAAGCATCAGAACAGAATTGCGTCCCAGTCCGGGCCATAAAGCACTTTCATGCGCCGCGCGTAGCGATCGTAATGCGCGGCCGCTTCACGCGCCTGGGCCTCAGCATCCGCCTCATAGGCCCGCCATTTCTCGCACCAACCAGCCAGTTCCGGAAAACGCCGAGACAGCTGATCCACATCGAGCCACTCCTTCGCTCCGATCCGGCCATACGCGGTAATGTCGCTCATAACCGTCACCAGCGTAGAGACGGTATGGAGCACGATATTGCGGGCAGGATCGTACAGAGTGTTTGGTGACTCCGGCACCCACGCCTCCAGAACGCGCCACGGGCCAATGTCGTGCGAACCGGGCAGGATGCCGCGAAATCCCGCACCTACCCTGGCAAAGGGCCGTATATTGGCGATGCTGGTATCCGATTCAAACATCATGACACGGGCTGTCCTGCGCCCCGGCCGGGGCCGTGTTACACCCAGCAGAGCAGCGAAATACCCGCTCCTGTGCACACGACCAGCCTGCCAGATCTCAAGGCCCGTTCTCGCATAGCGCGAGGTGTCATCAGGGTTGTCCCATGTCAGGGTATGCACCAGCCGGGGATACCGGCGCGTCAGGCGGGCCATCAGCGGTACATGGAAACTCTTGTGCATAGGCTCCAGTTCGAAGGACAGTAGCTTTCGGGAGGTGTGTATCCCAAAGACCGGGGGCGGGCAGACGCCCGTATCGCGACAGGCCGCACGTAACCAGTCCCGTAATGCCGCACGATCGCGCGCAGGCCCACGTACCTGCACACGCACATCAGGTAGCCCCATGTCGCTCATACGCTGCCCTCCCTGCGGGTAACGGCAAACCAGTGACGATACCATTCCCCATCACCCACCGGCGGGGGCGGGGCATTGCGCTGCACATGCTGGCTCGGTAGGCCGGGAACCGCCTGTTCAACCAAAGTACGCATCATACAAGCCAGTGCTGTGCGATTGCACTCGGGCATGTCGCTCCCATAGCAGACACGCACCAACTCGTCGGCCAGACGCTCACGCGCGCTCCAGACCCTGTCGCACGGAGCAATCGACACCGAGATCAGGGCAGCCTGTTGGCCCCTTGCCAGCACATCGGCGGGCATGTTTGAGGGAGTACCTCTCCACAGTGGCGTGACGGCGATCTGTTTGTGCATTGTTATCTTTCTCCTTCATCCCTCTGCCGCTGCATGGGATCGGGACGGGGGCAACGGACGCGCGAAGCGCGAGCCTGCGACCGTTGCGGCCGCCCCGATCCCATGCGAGGCGTCACAATGCTTTGTGCCAGCCTGTTCACCTGTTCTTTTCTGCTATGGTTTTTACTGATGCTTTTCCTGCGCACCTTTGTTGCCCGTGCCCGCTCTGCCGTTTCACTCTGCTGGTATGGGGTATGCGTTTTCGGGCTGAGCCTGCTCGTGCTTTACGGCATCCTCGGCATCGGCCTTCAGGCCAGTCTGATGGTTGTCGCCAACACGCCGCGCCTGAGCCTGCCTGCCCTCTATTGGCTTGCTCATCAGAGCAGCGGGCAGCTACTCGATGGCATTGCCCGCAAGAGCCAGATCATCAACCAGCTCTTTCACGGAGTTATACCAATTTGTTTTTGCTATGACCCATGAGCCCAGTCGCGCAATCCGAGGGACATAATGCGCCATGGCTGCTCGGTGAGCTGGTTCCACGCATGGCAGGCGATATCGACGATATCGTCATAGGTTCTGAAGATTCTGTTTGAGAGCCATGTATTGCGCATAAACTGCCAGACGTTTTCCACAGGATTGAGTTCGGGAGAGCGTGGCGGGAGCGGCATGATGGTGATGTTGGGGGGAACCGTCAGTTTCAGACTAGTATGCCATGCTGCCTGATCCAGGATGAGGACGGCGTGACTTTGCGGTGCAACGACCTGGGCGATTTCCTTGAGATAGAAATTCATCGCATGAATGTTGCACACGGGGAGAACAAGAGCAGCCCCTTTTCCCTGAGCGGGGCAGATTGCCCCGAAAATCCAGGCGGATCGGGTCCTTAGGTCGGCTGTCGCCCGGGGGCGGGTTCCCCGCTTCGCCCAGCGCCGTGTCAGCTTCGTTTTCTGGCCGATCCTTGCTTCATCCGCCCACCACAGTTCGATATTTTCTCCGGGGTGACAGGCGCTGATTGCGGCAAGGGCATCAGGAAAATCTTTTTAAAAATGTCCTGGGCATCCGGGTTCTGGGCATAATGCCGGGGGCGTGGCGTCAGCAGACGAAAATTCTCACTGCGGACAATCCTGCTCAACCAGGAAACAGACAGGCTGACCCCGTGCTCTTCATGAAGCCAGGCGCACAGATCACGCAATCGCCAGCGCACCACGCCATGAGCCGAAGGAATGGGACCGTCTTCAATCCGCTGCGCCAGAGCCTCCATGACGGAAGGTGTGATGCGGCGGGCAGCACCCCCACCATGACGATCAATCAGCCCCGCAGGCCCTTGCGCGTTAAAGCGCAAAACCCAGTCCCGAACGATCTGTCGATCCGTTCCCGCAAGACGGGCCGCCTCGCCACGCGTTGCCCCGTCATAAATCGCGGCAAGCGCCAGAAGGCGCCGCGACTGGGCCGCATGTCTGCTTCGTCGCGCCAGACCTCGCATGCTCGCTGCATCATAATCTTCTCGGAGTGCGACCGCCTTGCTCATCAGGGATACCTTCCTTCAATGACGGTATCCTGTGAATCACAATTCAACGCCTATGTGTACCCCCCCCTGAGTCACAGCCAAAACAAATTGGTATAAACACCTAGGCGGCCTTGCCCATTTTACTGGTCTGCCGCTTATCGATCTGCGGGGTGACGTCGCGATTGTCACATCCTACCTCATGATTATTCATCTTGACCATGAAGGTCATCGACGCGAACTGCCAAATCATGGGGCCTCGACGGGATACCGCATTCACCGCGTGGTCGTGAACCGTTGGGAGCTTGAACGGCACAAAGGTCGCTGGATGATTGCCAGGCGCACCCTTCTGCCCGTCGACGGGTCGGCTGAGCAGCAGGAGCTGCTGCGCAGGGGTTTGAATGGGGTGTATCGCAGATCATTGGGATCTGAAGAGAACGAAGACCCGATCGACGGATAGTTGATGGTGTCGCAAAACGCCGCAGGTTGGTCAGTTTCTTACAACGATGGCCGACCAGAGACAGCAACGCCGCCCAAAGCCAGAATAATGGCGGCTATGAAGGCAGAACTTATATTGCCAGGGAGATATTCCAAAAACGATGACAGGAATTGCCCCATAAAAATGGCAACAGACAGGTAGGCAAGTGCTGAGCCGCGTTCGACAGAGTGGGTGCGTTCGATCGTCAGGTGATTGACGAGGGGAACTGTCAGTCCGAAACCGGTCCCGAGCATGATTGCAGCGCCAATCATCGGGACTGCCGTCATCATGGAAGCAAAAAGTGCATGGGCGGCTGCATAGGCCAGAAAGCCCGCCCGCAAAGTGTTTTGCTCCCCGATACGCCGACAGATTTTTGGGAGAAACCACGCTGCTCCTACAGCGACAAGAGAGACGAATGACAGAAAATACCCTGTTTGCGCCTCGGAGAAGTGCATGCCTTCCAGCCGTCTGGGCAAGGAGATGATCGCTGTGAAGAACACGGTCATGGAGAGGAGAGCGGCTATATATATTCGCGCCAGTTTTCCCAGAACAGAACCTCGATCTGCTTCTGTTTGGGGTGACGCAACGGGTTTGACTGGCGGATACGGTACGAACAGTTCGACGAGGACGAGAAAGACCCAACTCATCAGATAGAGCGAAAACGGCCATTGCCATCCCATACTGGCGAGGAGTCCTCCCAGAGACAGGAAGATGACGCCTCCCAGTTCAATGGCCATGCCCTGGAGTGCGATCATCTTGAGCCGCGCGTGTCCCTCAAAAAAATCGGATAAAAGCCCTGTGCCCGAAGCCATCACGATCGCTGTTGCTCCCCCGAGCAAAAGCCGGTCAGAAAAGATCAATACTGCGTTGCTCAGCCATATACATGCCAGCCCGAGCGCTCCGTACAGAGCGAGGCCAATACGCAAGGCCTGGCGAGAGCCAAGGCGTGTAATCAGGTGGCCGGCAAAGGGGCCAAAGATCACTACGCCGAGTGAGGGCAAGGTGACCAGCCAGCTTGCTTCCTGGGAGAGACCGAGAGCCGTCGCGATGCCGGGCAGGCCAGGTACGATAACGCAGCCGACCATGATCGTCAGACATGCGACACAGAGCAGAGCAAAGACGCCCCTTCGCTTTAACATGGACATTTCCTGTTTGGGCAATCTAAATACGAGACTAAGGTATCATAATATATACGAGACCGGCGTACCGCAATGACGAAAATGACAACCTCTACTCGCTCTCCGGGGCGCCCGCGCGATAATAAAGTTGGGCCAAGCCTGTTGGCGGCAGCCCGGCAGCTCGTCCTGCAACACGGATATTGCGGTGTCAGCATCCAGATGATTGCGACAGAGGCTGGTGTTGGCAGGCAGACGCTCTATCGCCGATGGCCGAGTAAGGCTGAACTCGTTCTGGCCGCGTTCCTGGAAAGCGCTGGTGATGCGGACGTTCTATCGGACGGCCGCGCCGAGAAGCGGTTGCTGCATTTTCTGGTCAACGTGTTCAGGAACTTGCAGCAGGATGGACCTGCGATCAGGAACCTGATTGCGTCCGCGCAGGACGATCCCGAATTTCTAAAGAGTTTCCGGGCCGGTTTTGTTGAGCCAAGAGCGGAAATCGTCGCCACCATTTTTCGTGACGGCATTGCAAACGGAGAAATCCTGGAAGATGCCGATGTGGAAATGGCGGTCGCCGCGTTTCATGGTGCATTTTGGTATCACCTTCTTCTGGGAGGCAAACTTGATGCTGAATTCGCGCAGCGCCTTACGAGGCTCATTATGAAAAGTATTTCAAAAGAGCCTCGTGAAGAGGAACTATTGAAATAGTTCATTCACCATGTGGACAGCGTCCAGATAAAATTATTTGAATTTATTCATCTATGTTTGACCGTATCGCCTGAATGGGAGCCATCGTGCCGAAGACTCTATCCCGGCGGATGAGCGCGTGGAACAAAGCGGCTGCAATATGAGCGAGGATATCTGCTGAAGTTCTGCGGAAGTCGATCAGACCGTTTGCTGATTCAGTCTCTAGGTGTTTAGTCCCGGGATTTAATGGGTTGGATTGATGATGAATCTTTCTGGCTCTGAAGTCCATATTTTGCAGACGTATTCGTAAGGTGTGAGGCCGTTCAGGGTCTTGAGCCTTCGCCCGAAATTATAGGCTGCCATGAAATCGTTGAGGTGTGTCCTTAACTGCTCGTGGCTGTCGTAATGGAAGCGCTTGACGGTTGCTTCCTTGATCGTCCGGTTCATCCGTTCAACCTGACCGTTCGTCCAGGGATGGTTGGGTTTTGTCAGACGGTGTTCAATCCCGTGGGCTTCGCAGATCATGTCAAAGCGCATGGGACACGACCAGGCCGTATTGCGGTTACGGGGCTGATCAGCGAACTGGATGCCGTTATCGGTCAGAATGGTATGGATCCGATAAGGAATGATGCTCAGGAGATATTCGAGGAATTCCCAGGCTGTCTTCCGATCGGCTTTCCCGACGAGTTGTGTGACAGCGAATTTGCTTGTCAGGTCGATAGCAACGAAGAGGTGCAGCTTGCCCTCAGCAGTCTGGACTTCGGCAATATCGATGTGAAAAAAGCCGATGGGAGTGCGTTTGAAACGCTGTCGTTTGGGCTTGTCTCCCTCGATATCCGGAAGCCGGGAGATCCCGTGACGCTGAAAGCAGCGATGCAGGGCCGAACGTGTCAGATGAGGAATGCTGGCCTGCAGGGCATAAAGGCAATCATCCAGCGGCAGCAACGTATCCGGCGAAAAGCGACTGCCATGGCTTCTTCGGTTTCTGTCAGGCTCGTTGAGCGAGGCTCTTTAGGGCCAGTTTTCTGATCTTCGACAGTCTCACGCTTCCGCCATTTTGCAACTGTTTTCGGGTTGATCCCGAACTCCTTGCTCAACGCCGCGAGCGAAGCCTGCGATCGCTGTATTGCTGCTCATACGGCGTGCGTGGTCGTGGCGCTGCCATGACGTATCTGTCCCATAAGGCTTCCTTCCACTCTCGTGAAAATAATACCCCATCAAAACACGGGACTAAATACCTAGTTGAGCGGGCTTTGGTTCGCCAAGGGAAAGATCGCGCTGTTCTTGACGGTCGGATTGCTAAATAATCATCCAGAACAGGATGGATGCGAGCGGAAGCTGCAGAAGATTCCGCTCGATGACGGCAACAGATACTTTAACCGCTTATCCCAATTAGACTATAGTCATATTGGGACAAACCGGAGCCACGGTGTATCAAGGGCTGCATGGTGGTTTTTCCGGGAGGGTTCAAATGGGACAGCGCGCGGTCATCTATTGCCGGGTTTCCACGGCTGATCAGTCATGCGTGCGCCAGAAAGACGAGTTGAAGCGGTTTGCCGAACGCGCGGGCTATGAAGTGCTGGGTGTTTTCATGGAGACAGGATCTGGCGTCCGGGTGGATCGGGCCGAGCGTCGAAAGGTCATGGCACTGGCCCAGGCCCGTGAAATTGACGCTGTTCTGGTGACGGAGCTGTCCCGTTGGGGGCGCTCAACCATTGATCTCATCTCCACGCTTCAGGAGTTGGAGAGCTATCGTGTTTCCCTGATCGCCATGACGGGGATGATGTTTGATTTGGCGACGCCACATGGGCGGATGCTGGCGACGGTTCTGGCCGGGATTGCGGAGTTTGAACGGGATCTAATCAGCGAGCGGGTGAAGTCCGGTCTGGCCGCTGCCAGGGCGCGTGGGAAGGTTCTCGGCCGACAGAAAGGAGAGCGGCCGAAGTCTGACCGCTTGGCTCCGAAGGTTCTGGCGCTGGTAGCAGAAAAGCGGAGTTATCGGTGGATCGCCCGTGATCTGGGGATCAGCAAGAACACAGTTGCTGCCATTGTACAGAGAGATCAGGTGAGGCCTTCTCTTCCCTCGTAGAAAGTGTATACAGGTATAAGATTATACGTGTAGAGGTGTGGCATGAAGGTTCTCGCTGTTCTTTCGCAGAAAGGCGGTGTCGGAAAAACGACGCTTGCAACCTGTCTCGCTGTCGCGGCTGAGCAAGCGGGTAAGGTTGCTGCTATTATTGATTTGGACCCACAGGCGACAGCCTCTTTCTGGAAAGACGTACGCCAGCTCGATACACCGGCTGTGGCTTCAATTCAGCCGATACGTTTGCCTGCCATGCTCAAAGCCTGCGCGGATGCGGGTACTGATCTTGTGATTATCGACGGAGCTGCTGTTGCGCGTGATGTAGCTTATGAAGCGGCGCGGCATGCTGACTTCGTTCTTATTCCGACGAAGACTGCCGTGTTCGATACAATGAGTATGACACACACATTAGATGTGGTTCGTCAGCTCGATAAAGCGTTCGCTGTCGTTTTAACTTTTGTGCCCCCTCAGGGGCAGGAGACAGGGGATGCCATTAAGGCCGTGACCGAATTGGGGGCAACGGTCTGTCCGGTGACAGTAGGAAACCGCAAGGCATTTTTCCGTGCACAAGCGGCGGGACAGGCTGTGCAGGAATTCGAAGCACATGGGCCAGCAGCAAACGAAATCAAGCGTTTATACGAGTATACAGATATACAATTATACAAAAATCGGGAGGTAGTGTGATGGCGAAAAGCAATACGCTACAAGCGATGCTTGATCGCGCCAAAGGTAGTGGTGAGGCAATGCCAACCCCTTCCCCGAAGCCAGATATATCATCCCGTAAACCTACGCTGAATGGTCGTAAGGGGACCAAGTTGATCGGTGGGCATTTTTCTCCGGAAGTCAGCATCCAGCTTCGTATTATCGCGGCCGAAGAGGGAACGACGGTTCAGAGTTTGCTTGGAGAAGCACTGGACGATCTGTTTGTGAAGAAAGGACGAAGCAGGATCGTTAGCGATTAAGTATACATTTATACACGTATACAACTATACGCGTAGGCTGTATCTAGGTGTTTAGTCCCGTTGTTTGATGGGGTATTATTTTCACGCGAGTGGAAGGAAGCCTTATGGGACAGATACGTCATGGCAGCGCCACGACCACGCACGCCGTGCGAGCAGCAATACAGCGATCGCAGGCTGCGCTCGCGACGCTGAGCAAGGAGTTCGGGGTTAACCCGAAAACAGTTGCAAAGTGGCGGAAGCGTCAAACGGTTGAGGATCAGAAGACAGGTCCCAAAGAGCCGCGATCCACGGTTCTGTCCGAGACGGACGAAGCGATGATCGTGGCGTTTCGCCGGCATACGTTGCTGCCGCTGGATGACTGCCTTTATGCCCTGCAGGCCAGCATTCCCCATCTGACACGCTCGGCCCTGCATCGTTGCCTGCAGCGCCACGGGATATCCCGGCTTCCGGATATCGAGGGAGACAAGCCCAGACGACAACGTTTCAAACGCACTCCCATCGGCTTTTTTCACATCGATATTGCCGAGGTCCAAACTGCTGAAGGCAAGCTGTATCTCTTCGTCGCCATCGATCGGACCAGCAAGTTCGCTGTCACACAACTGGTTGAGAAAGCCGATCGGAAGACCGCCTGGGAATTCCTCGAATATCTCCTGAGCATCATTCCTTACCGGATCCATACCATTCTGACCGATAACGGCATCCAGTTCGCTGACCAGCCCCGCAATCGCAATACGGCGTGGTCGCGTCCAATGCGCTTCGACATGATCTGCGAAGCCCACGGGATCGAACACCGTCTGACAAAACCCAACCATCCCTGGACGAACGGTCAGGTTGAACGGATGAACCGGACAATCAAGGAAGCAACTGTCAAACGCTTCCATTACGACAGTCATGAGCAGTTGAGGACACACCTCAGCGACTTCATGGCAGCCTATAATTTCGGGCGAAGACTCAAGACCCTGAACGGCCTTACCCCTTACGAATACGTCTGCAAAATCTGGACTTCAGAGCCAGAAAGATTCATCATTAATCCAACCCATCAAAACACGGGACTAAACACCTAAGCAGACTTACCGGTTTCGCCCTCATATTTGACATACACACCGACGAACAGCTTTCCGCATAACGGACATGAGCCGCACGATCTCTTGCAGGCGGGTTGGGCCGATAGTGAGATTTATAATTTTAAGGTAAAATCGGGGAGATAAGCATGCGTTTCCTTAAGGCGATGCTGTTTGCCGAATCCCCAAGCCTCACAGGCATGTCTCATTATTGCTTATATACGCAGAATGATGCGAAAAATCAATCAGACCGCTTTTTGAGTCAGGCTCTCGGGTAAACATGGTGTTTGCCGTTCCGCCGCAGAAAAATAGTGAAAGTCGTCGCATTTATGAACGCTGACAATCTGACAGGGCTTATCGGATATCTGAAGCAGGATCAGTGGCAATCCTGCTTTGAAGAGGTGTTGGGTGGAGAATGCGCTTTTAGAGGCTCGTGAAGTCAACCGACTGTTGACGACACCAGAGGGAAGAAAAGAGCTTCTGGCAAAAACGCCAACGGGCACAGAAAACCTGACCGAAGCGGCAAAAAAAGTCGCCGAACAAGAACAACTTAAAGGAATTGATAATTCATCAAGACTTCTACCTGAGGAGAATAAAAATGCACCTAAAATACAAAAACCTAATGGCATTCCGAATAATTGGATAGAAAAGCCCACAAGAAAAGGAGGGGGGGTCGTTACACGAACCCAGAGAACCCCAATGATTTCGTAAGAGTGATGCCAGGGAATTCGGAAAGTCCTTTCCCTGCACAAAGAGGGCCATATGTTATACGATCAAGCAACGGACAGATTGTTAACGCGAATGGAGATGCTGTCTTAGGCAGTGACCCAGATGCTCACATTCCACTTTCACAGTTTGGATTTAAATGATGGACCATGAAGAACACAAAGTATTGAAGTTGTTTGAATTATTTTCTGATATTGAATTTCAGAAAAATAGCTGGTTTGGTTTTAATCATTCAGCGTCTTCTCCAGACGAGCTATGTAATAATATTGATGACATAAATTTGATAACATGGGTAAATAAAAACGAATCAATTCATCCATTATTATGTGAGTATATAAAAATATTTATTAAAAACGTAGAAGAACTTCCTGATACCCAGGAACCATTTTCAGCATTTTCTTCCAAAGAATGGATATCTTTGCGACTAAAGGCGTCAATTATTTTGGCGTTTATGAGACGCATTTTTAAATAGATAAGAATCCGTGTTGATTTTCACCGAGAACTGACCCGGGAAGGGTATAAATTTCCACTGAAAATTGACTCATGCCTGACACTGCTCCGATTTCAATTGACTGAATTGCCCCGGGTTTTGTGGAGACGTTTTTTATCTGAACTAAGCGGCTAATGCATGTGATTTCTGTTGTGCATAAAAGCGAGCTTCAGCTTCTGCTGGGGGGATGTTTCCAATGGAGGACAGGATCCGTCGATTGTTGAACCAGTCGACCCATTTAAGTGTTGCCAGTTCAACCGCTTCCCTGTTTGGCGGATTCAACCGGTCGTCGCAACTCCGAACTATCATGATCGTCACGCAGGGACAGAGGGCTGACCATCCAGAAGGCCTCCTTCTGAGAATACTCAGCATCCTGTGAATCACATTTTTAACCCAATGGGTACCCCATGAGGCACTTCAAGCAACGGTTGGTATAAGATTAAAACTTGCACAAATGATATCAATTATATCACCACTTTGCATCTCCATTGTTATCCGTATACCCGAATCAATATCATAGGTTTTAACTTCGTTTATAGATACGCTCGGACCCCATGGGTTGAATCTGGGGCATTCCAGTTTTTGCATACTATGTGCTTCCAAAATCACATGTCCTTCTTTGGCATTGAGACGGCAAGATAAAAGACCTCCCTGCCAATCTACTATTACTTGGATTAAGCTCGCATCATGCAAGTCACTCAGCTTCATATTAATTCCCAATAGGTAAATGTGCTTCAGGAGATTCCGGCTCAACCGGATTACCATTGATGTCAAGTCTTGTCCCAAAAGGATCATTTACGTGCGCGTGAGGAGGATCCGCATTCGGATGAGATAAAATGCGCTGCTCACCCGTTACCGGATCAATATAGGCACCTCTTCCATTCATGGGATCCGGTCCTCTTGGCACCAAACCAGAATTCTGCGCTAAAGAATCAATTTCTGCTGGTGTTTTACCCGCCACGTCACCCGGATTAATGGAAGGTGAACCTGGAGGGTTCGAAAAACCCTCTGGTATTGAGGTCTGCTCTGTGATTCCATTTTCCTTGCGTTGATTGGAGTATGGATCATGAAGCAGGCGGGATTTTTTGACGTTGAAGAGCGGCTTGCCCGGTTGAGCGGGCTTGGTGATCAGCTCGAAGCATTTTCCCGGACTGTGGATTTTGAAGTCTTCCGCCCTGACCTGGAGAAGGCACTGGCGTATTCTGACGGAAGCAAAGGCGGACGACCGCCATTTGATCCTGTGCTGATGTTCAAGATCCTGGTGATCCAGACGCTCAACAATTTGTCTGATGAGCGGACGGAATATCTGATCAACGATCGCCTCTCC
>NZ_WOTG01000025.1 GCF_011516925.1 Acetobacter fabarum | reverse complement strand
CTGTCCTCAATCGCTTCACAGCCCTCGGAATCCCCCTCACGCACCCTGTCGCGTAAGAAAACCCCTCAAAGATTGCAGCACGCCCAATCGCTGGAATTGTGCAACAGAGTCGGGGCAAACTGTTCCTTATGTGTCATGGGTAGGGGCGCGCAGTATTAAGAAATGTTCCCCATAATCCAGGCTCAGTCCCCATTGATATGTGCGACAGGATGTGATTCAGGCTCCTTGAGGAGATTGAAGATGAATGACCTGTATTGGCTAGCGGAAGAGCAGATGGATTGTCTGCGGTCCTTTTTCCCGAAGAGCCATGGTAAACCTCGCGTTGATGTCCGTCGTGTGTTGAGCGGGATCATCTTCGTGAACAGAAATGGTCTGCGCTGGCGTGATGCCCCCGGGAATACGGTCCACACAAGACGCTCTACAACCGCTGGAAGCATTGGGGCGACATGGGCATTTTTGTGCGGATGATGGATGGCCTGTCTGCCGCGAAAACCGAACCTCAGACGATTATGATTGATGCGATGTATCTCATGGTGCACCGCATGGCTTCGAGCCTGCAGCTATAAAAGGGGATTCAGGCCGCCTGACCGGTCACACCAAAGGCGGTATGAATACCAAACTGCATGCGGCCGCCGATCAGAACAGATGGCCGCTGAGCTTTTTCATGACTGTGGGGCTGATCAGCGACCATACCGGTGCCGCTGCTTCGCTAGACAGTCTTCCTGCAGCACAACAGGTGCAGGGAGATCGCAGGTATGACTCCGACTGGTTCAGAGACACCCTGAAAGAAAAAGATATAAAGCCCTGCATTCCAGGACGCAAATCTCGCGGAAAATCAGTCAAATGCAATGAGAGAAAATATAAAGGCCGCAATCGCAGCAAGATCATGTTCAGACGAATCAAGAACTGGCGGTAGGTCGCAACCCGCTACGACAGACGCCGGACTGTCTTCTTTTCAGTCATCTGTCTCGCCGCAACCTTTATCTTCTGGCTATATGTCCTGAGCCTAACATTTACCCATAATACAAATTAAGTTGGTAAATCCCAAGAGCGGGCAGGGGACGTCAAATCGAAAATTTCTGCTTCGCTGTAGGTGAAAATTCCAACTATACGCAGGGGCAAATTAATCGCGTAATATATCTTATGCCAACAAAAATGGAGAGTTTCTTACGCTCAGCAGTCTTGACTTGCGGATCAATATCGGCTTCTTAACAAGCAGTCATTTACAATTAGATATACCAATGAAAATCCTATACGTTGCGCGCCTATGCCGACCACATCAATATATAAAAAACTTTTTTGTTTTTGCTGGTCCCTTATTCTACAATATCCGGGAATACGATCTTCTTCAAAAAGATTTTCTGGCGTTCATCGCTTTTTCGGCGATGGCGAGTTCAATATATATTTTTAATGACATAATTGATGTAAATTCTGATAGGAAACACCCAGTAAAGTGTAGTAGGCCAATAGCATGCGGGAAAGTATCCGTAAGGGAAGCTATTGCTCTGAATATTATCCTTACCGCATTTGCATTGTTTTTAGGCTTTGTTATCAGTCTTTGGGCTTTGGCATTTTTAGTTCTCTATATGATTATTAATATTGGATACTCGCTGCGTTGGAAACATGTTCCCGTCATTGATGTGTTCTTGATTTCTTCAGGATTCATGCTGCGCATCTTGATCGGTACGGTAGGGCTAGGTATTCATGCCACATCGTGGATACTGCTCTGTGGCCTCATGCTGACTCTTTTCCTTGGGTTTGCGAAGCGGCGAGCTGAACTGTTGGCACTTGAAAACAGCGACGATCTCAACCCCGCTTCCATCCGTCGCGTGCTGGATGACTATTCTCCTGAAATGATTGAGCAGTTTACGGCTATCAGCGCCGCCTGCACCATCATTTGCTATAGCTTGTATACTGTCTCACCTGAAACCGTGGCACGGCATCACACGACAAATCTGATCTATACGGTTCCCTTCGTGGTTTATGGCATTTTCCGCTATCTTTTTCTCCTGCATCGGGGGACTGGCGGCAATGATACCGCGCGTGACATGCTGCGCGATCCGCACCTACTGATAACTGGGTTGCTCTGGCTTATGGTCACGATAGGTGTCATTGCATGGCCAGTATAAAAATTCCATCTCGGCAGGCGCTCAGTCGCGGCATTGTCCTATCCGGTGTGCTGGCAGCGGTCGGGTATCTGGGGTTTTCCCTCTGGGCAGGCTGGAGTGAGGTCCTTCATGCCCTCGGTATGGTCGGTGCGGGGGGTGTTGTTCTGGCCGTTGCCCTGTCGCTGATCAATTACGGACTACGCTTCGTACGCTGGCAGATCTACCTATCTAGGTTGGGCCACAGGATGGGGAATGTCGATAGCGCTCTGATTTATTTTTCCGGCTTCGCCCTCACCACCACACCCGGCAAGGCGGGGGAATTGCTGCGTGGCGTCTTCCTTGAAAGACGCGGTATGCCGTTTTCAAGCAGTATTGCAGCTTTACTGAGCGAGCGCCTCTCTGACATGATAGCCATCATAGTGATCGGGCTGCCTGGTCTGTCGCTATATCCCCCCGCCCGCCCCGTAGCAGTTCTCTGTCTTGTCATGATCTTCATTTTCGGGTTCGTCGTGCTGTACGGGCGCATACTGGAAACTATCACGACATGGATTTCTGCCAGCCAGTCCAAAACCGTCAGGGTGCTACGGCATCTGCTTGATATGTTAATTGCAGCCAGGAAGTGCTATACGACCGATGTTATCTTGATGGTGCTGCCCCTTTCGCTCGCGGCATGGTCAGCCGAGGCTTTTGCCTTTCACCTCGTGCTCGAGCGCATGGGAGCGGATGTCGGGTTGTGGACGTCAATGTCCATATATGCGTTGGGCATGCTGGTCGGCGGCATAAGCTTCATACCTGGCGGGCTCGGGAGCGCCGAGGCAGCTATGACTGCGCTGCTGGTCATAGTAGGCGTCTCCAGTGTCGATTCCGTTGCGGCAACCATCATCATCCGTCTTACGACACTGTGGTTTGCCGTGTGTCTTGGTCTCGTAGTGCTGTTAGTGGGACGCAGGCAATTGATGCTATCAACACCGCAACTCGCCCCATGAGAGACGACATCAAATCTTGGAACCGTCTGCCTGCTGTAAGGCATCAGCACGTTCTTGATATACAGGCACGCACAGCTTGCCTGCCTTTACCCCCGGGGAAAGAAACTTGCATTCCCTTTGGTAACGGCCGTAGTTATGGTGATGTCTGCCTGAACCCGGATGCAGCCGTAATCCGTACCCGCGCGCTGGATCATATGATTGCCTTCGATCGGGAGCGTGGCCGCATTACCTGCGAAGGCGGAGTAATCCTTGCGGATATTCTTGATCTGGTTACCCCTCAGGGCTGGTTCCCTCCCGTAACCCCTGGCACACGCTTTGTAACGGTGGGGGGCTGTGTCGCAAACGATGTGCATGGCAAGAACCACCACGATACCGGGAGTTTCGGTAATCATGTTCGTTCGTTTGAACTCCTGCGTTCCGATGGGCAGCGTCTGATCTGTTCGACCGAACAGAATGCGGATTGGTTCGCCGCTACAATTGGGGGGCTGGGCCTGACTGGTCTGATCACGCAGGTTACTTTTGATCTGCTACCTATTGCCAATCCGTTCATGGTAACGCAGGCTTATCGATTTTCGACACTGGATGAGTTCTGGCACCTCAATGCACGCGCTGAACGCGAATGGCCCTATACCGTCGCTTGGATAGACTGCACTCGCCAGAACGGGCGGGGTATTCTGTTTGCGGGGCAGCATGCGCCGCCGCAACCGGAATTGCCCGTATGGAAAAGCCGCCACCGCACCGTGCCGGTGGACCTGCCGTTCTCATGTATCAACAGTCTCTCGCTCAAAGCGTTTAATGAGATTTACTACCGGCAGAAACTTCCCCGTGATCGGTACGTGGCACACTATGTGCCTTATTTTTATCCTCTGGACGCGATAGAAAACCTGAACCGTATCTACGGCACCAAAGCGTTCTATCAGTATCAGTGCGTTCTGCCACCACAGGTCTCGGCCGACGGACTCGCTGAGCTAATGCGTCAGATTTCACGTTCTGGCATGGGGTCGTTTCTGGCCGTGCTCAAAACTTTCGGCACCCGCCCCGCCATGGGGACACTTTCCTTCCCGCGCCCCGGAGCCACGTTGGCGCTGGATTTCCCCAATATGGGTGAGAAGACCTTACAATTGCTGAATCGCCTGGACAGCGTTGTTGCATCAGCCGGGGGAGCCTTGTATCCAGCCAAAGACGCCCGCATGTCGGCAGCCATGTTCCGCCGCGGGTTCCCTCAATGGGAGAAAATGCTGCCTTTTGTTGACCCTCGATTTTCCTCGGGGTTCTGGTCACGAGTAAATGAACCTGAGGGATAACCTTGAATGAGCAATATCGTTATATTCGGTGCCACATCGGCCATTGCAACTGCATGCGCGCGGGATTGGCTCGCGGCAGGTCATAATCTTTTTCTGGTTGGTCGCAATGCAGACAAACTGGAGATTATGCGCACCGACCTGATGGTCCGGAGCACGCAGAAGCAGACAATCGCCACGGCCACGGCCGACCTTAATGATTTTTCTACGCATGAGGCGCTATACGCTCAGGCAGCTCAGGCCCTTGGCGCACCTGATATTGTGCTGGTTGCACACGGCTCCCTACCTGACCAGAAAGCCTGCGAGGCCTCGGTTGAACTAACAATGCAGGAAATCCGGACAAATGCGCTCAGCGTTATCTCGCTCACCACGCTGGCCGCCAACCTGTTTGAACCACAGCGTGAAGGAACAATCGCAGTCATTGGCTCCGTGGCAGGTGATCGCGGGCGGCAGAGCAATTATGTTTATGGAGCAGCCAAAGGCATGGTGGATATTTTTCTGCAAGGGCTGCGCAATCGTATGGCCAAGGCTTCCGTTACGGTGTTGACCATCAAACCCGGCTTTGTTGATACCCCGATGACAGCACATATTCCCACAAAAGGCGTTTTGTGGTCGACACCGGGCCAGATTGGTCAAGGAATTATTCAGGCCGTTAAACGGAAACGGAATGTGGTCTATCTGCCGTGGTTCTGGCGGATTATCATGCTGATCATTCGGTCCATTCCCGAAGCGATCTTCAGAAAGCTTGCCCTGTGACGCGTAAACTGGCTCTGTTTGATTTTGACAGCACACTCACGCGGCACGACTCTCTTATTCCTTTTCTTCGCGCCGTCAGAGGGTATTGGGGTTTAGGCTGGGGTATGACGAAAAGCCTCCCCTGGTTGGCTGGCTACGCCTTGAAATGCATCCCGAATGATACAGCCAAACAACGCCTGCTACGTTATACGCTGGGCGGCCTTCCCCTTGACCGCCTGCGGGCCGCAGGCTGTGCGTTTGCACACGACAACATTCCTACCATGCTTCGAGCAGATATGATGGCACGCCTGCGCGCACATCAGGCGCAGGGGGAAGACTGTATACTGCTCAGTGCGTCCCTCGACCTCTATCTTGTTCCCTGGGCCCGCGCGACGGGATTTCATGATGTGCTTTGCTCTTCATTGGCCGTCGATCAAAAGCAGAGGGTCACGGGCCAATTGCAAGGCAATAACTGTTACGGAATAGAGAAGGTACATCGCATAAAAGAATATATATCAAGCCTCGGACATAAGTATGACTATATTACAGCATATGGAGATTCATCTGGCGACATGCCCTTGCTTCGATTTGCGAATGAAGGATATTTGGTCAAAAATGAAATAAAATCAATTAAATAAAATGATGTGGAGGTTGTGAAATGACAAGAATTTTCGAGGCGTTAATTCTAATTGCAACTACAACACATCATATATTGACTTGTGTTGAGATATTCTAATTCTGGAAATTTTTCAATGTAGGTATATCTTGAAAAGATAAGTTAAATTATTTGAATATTATTTATATTAATTGAATAAGTTATACTATTAAAAAATAAAATTTGGTCTTGTTAAATTTTGAATTTAAACTTGCCAAAAAATATTTTTGAGTGCTAGAGATTTTATCAATATGGGAAATTTCTAATAGGAGGTAAAAATTAGAAGTTATACTGATGATTAGCTTCTTTGATATTTTAGAAGATACATCATGTATGGATTTCTATTTTTTATGGTGTGCATGAATATAAATACTTTTTTCCTTGCTTTATTTAGTGTGACATTGAACGCATTGGCCCAAATCTCTCTGCGAAAAACAATGTTAACCATTGGCACATTGCCAAATTCGTTACCTTCTCTATTACCATTTCTAATTTCACTAGGGCTTAATGCATGGTTTTTGAGTGGAATGTTTTTTTATATTATTAGTATTGGCGCATGGATGGCGGTTTTAGGTAAAGTTGAGGTGAGTCTTGCGTATCCACTGCTATCAATTGGATACCTTATCGCAGCACTGATTGGATATTTATTTTTGGGTGAGCATGTTAATGGTATGCGGATGGTAGGTATCTTTGTGATATGTGCGGGCATTATTGTCATTTCGAGGAGTGCATAAACATGCGACATATCATCACTGGAGGAAGCGGCTTTACAGGTAAAGTTCTCATACGACAGTTGCTTGAGCAAGATGCGGAAATTATTAATTTTGATATTCAGCCTATAAACGACCCTAATTTATCTAAAAAAATTAAACTAATTCAAGGTGATATCCGGTCTCCTGCTGATCTTGCTCAATTAAAATTGAGACCGGATGATGTTGTCTACCACCTCGCGGCAAGACAGTTTGCTAATACTGTACCACGGACAGGGCGCGATGCATGGTTTAATGACGTCAATGTTGTGGGAACTCACAATATTGTACACGCAATGCAGGCCGCCTCAACGCGCTTACTTGTTTTTTTCTCAACAGATATGACTTATGGCAAGCCTAAAGTCTGCCCGATTCCGCCGGATTATCCTCAGAATCCCCTCGGGTCATATGGACGCAGTAAATTACAAGCTGAATGTATTTTGAGATCTGCTGAGGGCATTAGCGCGACAATTTTCAGACCTCGTTTAATAACGGGCTATGGCCGATTGGGTATTTTAGGTAAGCTGTTTTATCTAATCCATAAAGGGTTGCCTGTTCCAATGATTGGAGATGGGAAAAATCGTTATCAAATGGTTGGGGTCGAAGATTGTGCACGAGCTGCTATTCTGGCAGTAACAAAAGGGTGTCCTTCAGGTCCTTTTAACTTGGGTTCTGAACATCCCCCTACCACTAGAGAGTTGTTAGATGGAATTATTCGCCACGCACACTCCCGCTCAAAACTGCTAGCAGTTCCTGCTGCACCGTTAAAAGTGCTTTTGGCAATCCTCGATAAGCTTGGACTTACACTTCTATATCCAGAGCAGTTCGAGATAGCCGATGCTGATATTCTGCTTGATACGACGGCGACTAGAACAGAGTTGGGTTGGTCTCCTTCGCATGATGATATTCAGATGATGAATATGGCTTATGATTCTTTTCTGAAAATTATTTCTTAATTTGGAATTAATTCATGATGCACTACAAAGGCACAGGGAGTTTTGATTCAGGCTACTGCAAGTAGACTGATGATGAGCGCCCTGGAGCGATCGAAGAACCGTTAATTGATGTGCCTTGGTTCTTATTTTGGGCTTTTGGCGATTTGATTAACGGTTCCTGAAACTGATTTTCGCTCTGCGTTTTGAGTGTATCCGGGAAGATCACCCGCTGGATAGCTATGCGCTCGCGCTGATCCGTTCCAGGAAGAGGAAGCGGCGCATATTATAGACGATATTGGCCAGCTCGATCTGTGATTTCTGGTCGGCAAAGACATGCTCGACGCGGGACCGGATCACGGACTTTCCAGCATTCGATTTCTGGACATATCGGGGCATAGCCTTGAGATGCGGCTTCTTCCTGTGAACCTTTGAGACAAAGCACTGCTTTTCCATGAAGTCTTCATTGGCTTTTGAGCGATACGCCGTGTCAGTTCAGACGTTTGAGGCCGTATTGGTTTATCCAACAGCCCCTTTCTCAATCGCGCGCTATCACTGGCGACGGCATCCGTCATCTTTCATTTCCGGATGAACCGGAACTTCCGGTCGATGGAGATGTGCGACTTGTAGCCAACAAACGGGATACCGAGGTCCATTGCAGGGATCGTTCCGTCATCCTGCCGTTTTGCTTTCGTGAATTTCAGTGTCCAGCGCGCGTGACGGTCCTTATGCGGCAGCTTTGCCGGCATGTCCTGTGGGAGCCGTCCCTCCCGAAGATCGGCTTTCTAAGCGTTTGCATTGCTTTGGAGCAGCCACCAGTGTTGTGTCCAGGATCTGGCCTGACATCGGCAGATAACCGGCGTTCCTCAAAGTAGCGTCAAAGCGATTGAACAGACTTTCAATCGCACCCGCCTGTGTCAGACGCTCGCGAAATAGCCAGACCGTTTTGGCATCCGGCACCCGATCCGACAGGCCCAGTCCTAGGAAGCGCATGAAGGACAGACGGTCGTTGATCAGATACTCCATCCGCTCATCAGATAAATTGTTCAACGTCTGGATAACCAGGATCTTGAACATCAGCACCGGATCAAATGATGGTCGCCCGCCTTTACTCCCAGTTGAATAGGCCAGAGCCTGCTCCAGATCAGGGGGGAACACCTCAAAATCCACAGTCCGGAAAAACGCTTCGAGCTGATCACCAAGCCCACTCAGTCGAGCAAACCGCTCTTCAACAGGCGGCCCCTATAGAGCATTCAAAAAATTATTGAATATTCCACGAAATAGGTATATAATTATTAATCTTTATTTATCTCCTAAAGAAGGTTCAACGTGGAATTGGAAAACAAAACTTATAAAAATATTATAATCAGTTTTATGATAGGAATATTTTTATCAACAATTCCCGTTCTGATACATGGTGATGCATATTGTCGTGATGATATGCAAGCCCAATATATGCCAATGTTTTATGCAATTGGACGAACTATTACACAAGAATATTTTGTTCCATTTATCACCACACATACATGGTTTGGCGGAAATATAATAGGAGAATTTCAATATGGAATATTCAATCCAATTGAAATAATATTATATTCCTCAATTACTTTTATTTCATATATGCCATATGCGGCCGCATTTATGGCTATAATACATTATGGCATACTTTCCTCTGGAATGTTTTTCCTTTCCAAGGCTGTAGGTGCTTCTGATAAATATTCATATGTCGCTTCTGTGGCGATCGTAACCAATAATTTCATATATTATTGGTATGCTTCGAGTTGGTTCCCTCAGTTTACATCTATATCTTTTATGTTGTGGGCTATGGCTTTCACATTGAAAGCGGATCAAACGAGAGGATATTTCCTAGGTGCCGTGGTGTCAGTTTATCTTATGATTACGGTAGGATTTCCACAGACGATTGTTGCTTTCTTTGTTTTTGGAGGAATATATTCCTGTTTAGAGATATTTAAACGCAAAACATTTGCATCTTTTTTACCTATGATTGCAATTATATTGGGAGCTCTAGCCGCTTTGATATCTTTTCTACCGTCAATGGCTATGCTATCCGTTTCCGATAGGAATACAACAACTCTGTTTAGCGCTGGATCTTTAATACCTCAGATTGGCGATCTATTTTATTTCTCCAATCCTGTTCATCCATCTCATATGATTATGATGTCATATCGAAATTTTAAAGCTGCGCATTTTTATATTGCATGGTTCATACTGCCCCTAATGTTTTTTATTGATTGGAAGAATGTAAGAAACCTGTCTTCCAAATTTCTTACTGTGGCAATTTCAATGTTTATTTTTGTAATTATGACACAAGGTCCGGAACATTTTGGTCCGCTTCGCTTGCCGTTTAGATATATAGCATTTTTCCAAATATTTCTTATTATATCTATGTTGTATTTGTTTGATAAATTTAAATGTAAATACATTTCTCGATATAGGATTTATTTTTTTGCCATTACATTATTTTCATTAGACTTGGTAAGTGCATTACAAAACCCCAATAAAAGAATCTTTATATTTGTTTCGTTTATTTTTTGTATGTATTTTGGAATTCGTATAGCTAAAAAAAATATGCCTATCAGTTATTGGATATTAATTACAGTTATTTTCTCTGTGTTCTCACGAGCTACAGGTGGTTTTTACAATAGTGTAACTCCTGATTGGCAAATATTCCCCGAAGTGTCAGAACAAATAAATCTCAACTCCGTTAACCCTTATTACAACATGTGTTTGGTTGATGATGTTTTCAATAAAAGATGGCAGCAGAATAGTGATAAATATATTAAAGATATATGGTTTGGTAATATCGGGTTGGCGCAGAATAAACCAAGCGTAAATGGATATTCACCCATTAAACAATCTGGGCTTTCTAGAAGATTTTTTTACGAGGTGAGAAAATATACTCCTGTGCATGGTACGACCCCTATTGAAGCTGGCATTAGAGGCTTAGAAATAGAACCAACAACAGGCTTATCTTTTTTTGACTTAATGAGAGTTAAAAATGTTATTGCTTTCAATGGCGAACAAGCAGACATATTCGATCGGGTAAAAACACAAGGGTGGAGAAAGATTGAAAATAAAAAATATTCAACTGTCTTTTCACATGAATTACCCAATCAGATACTTCCTGGAACACTTTCTTGGCCTTTGAAGGGAGTATCAATCAGTGAACCATCCATTGCTATGGGGAATCATGAGATTTTGATTCTGTCGTCACGGAATGTAAATAAGTTAATTTTTGCACGCACATATTGGCCAGGTTATGTTGCTACCTTTAATGGCGCTCCAGTACCAGTTTCTCCTTTTGCTGGCTTTATGGTCTCTGTTGATCTTCCCGCAGATCAATCTTCTGGAACGTTAGATTTATCTTATCATATGCCTTACTTTAAATTTTCGGTTTTATTGTTAATTTTCAGTTCATTATTAACGATAATTGTTGTTAGTTTAAATACTCTATGGAAAAAAAATGTTTGAAGTTTATTTTCCTATAGGTGGGAGATGATACCTTGAAATTTAGAAAATTCATGTTTTCTTTTTTAATTCTTTCTTTTTTAATTCTTCACGCAAAGGAATGTTTTTCTAAAGATCGGATAGAAAAAATTTTCATTTGTGATAGCCCGGATAGTGCGGAACTATTTTGGCGAGAAGTTCAAAATAATATTGATAACGAAATGGATATAAATGAATATATGTTAAATAAACTATATGATAAATTAAAAAAAGATGCATTTGATCATAAATTGCGGAGTAAATATTATAATAAAATCTTTTCCTCGAGCAGGTGTAAATGGATAGAAGCACAAGAAATATCACCATTTATGCTAATTCCTGGAGATATGATGGCTGTAACAGATGGAAATACGAACGTATGGTTTACCCAAAATGCATCGTTCGGTTGGATCTCAACAAAATTTTATATGCACTTTAAAAAATAAAATGGAGTGAACCAAACCCTTTAGGATCAGGACTCATTCTTTAAGATAGAAGATGAAGCTTGCTGCGATGTGGATTGCGGACATAAAGGTATGAGCGCATCGGTCATATCGTGTTGCCACCCGTCGCCAGTCTTTCAGCTTATACAGATGGAGAGTTCGAAAAACCCGGAGTGATCGAAGAACCGTGAATTGGTGTGCCTTGCTTGTGATTTTGAGCCTTTGGCCTGCTGATTGACGTTTCTTTTGATCTGCGTTTTGAGCAGATTGGGAGCTGTTACCCGTTTGATAGCTACGCTGCGGTGCTGATCCGCTCCAAGAAGAGGAACCGGCGCATATTGTAGACGATATTGGCCAGCCTGATCCTCATGGTGGCCCGGGTGATACCAACAGTTCGGATGAACAATCCCGTCTGCGATTTCTGATCGGCAAAGACATGCTCGACGCGGGATCGGATCACCGACTTTCCTGCATTAGATTGCTGGATATGCCGGGGCATAGGTTTGAGATGCGGCTTTTTCCTGTGAACCTTTGAGACAAAGCCGTGCTTTTCCATGAAGTCTTCATTGGCTTTTGAGCGATACGCCGTGTCAGCCCAGACACTTGAGGCCGTATTGGTTTTATCCAGCAGGCCCTCGCGTAGCCTGGCGCCATCACTGGCGGCGGCATCCGTCGTCTTCCATTTGCGGATGAACCGGAATTTCCGATCAATGGAGACGTGCGACTTGTAGCCAAAGAACGGGATAGCCAGATCCGTTGCGGGCATACTCCCGTCATCCTGCCGCTTCGCTTTGGTAAATTTAAGTGTCCATCGTGCATGCCTGTCCTTGTGGGACAGTTTGGATGGTTTGTCCTGCCAGTCCTGTGGAATCCGTCCTTCCCGCAGTGCCGTCTTTTCATCGTTGGTGTTGCGCTGCTTTGGCGCGGCCACCAGCGTTGCGTCCAAGATCTGTCCTGACATCGGCAGATAGCTCGCGTTGCGCAGGGTCGCGTCAAATCGGTCAAACAGTCTTTCAATTGCGCTCGCCTGGGTCAGGCGTTCACGAAACAGCCAGAGTGTTTTGGCGTCCGGCACCCGATCTGAAAGCCCCAGACCAAGGAAACGCATGAAGGAAAGGCGGTCGTTGATCAGATACTCCGTCCGTTCATCGGACAGATTGTTCAGTGTCTGGATCACCAGGATCTTGAACATCAGTACCGGATCAAACGGCGGGCGCCCCCCTTTACTCCCAGTTGAATAGGCTAGAGCCTGCTCCAAATCAGGTCGGAACACTTCAAAATCCACAATCTGGGAAAAAGCTTCGAGCTGATCACCAAGCCCGCTCAATCGCGCAAGCCGCTCTTCAACATCAAAAAAGCCAGCCTGCTTCATGATCAATGCTCCCAATCAATACATGAGTAATGGAATCACAAAGGCAGCCCCAAAACCAGAGGGTTCTTCGAACCCTCCAGGTTGGGTATCCGCGTTTCTGTCTGCCGTCCCTTCAGAAACAAGCACAGTTTTCCCTGCGAAGACGGCTGCACTTGGAGCCTGAATCCCAAAGATGGGACCATGAACGGCCGGTACGATAATACTTGGCTTGGTTGCGGCGGCATTACTGGTGGTCCTCTACTACCTTTCCTTTTTACTCCGGACTTGCATCGTAACAGGGCCATCCAAGCTCAGGGCTTTGAGACGAATATCCGCATTGCGCACCGCCTGATCAGCCGCCGCCATTGCTGCTTCGAGATCCGCATAGTCTGGCTGCCAGCGCGCCAGCGGCGACACGGTGGACAGCAACGGCGCGCTCTCGATTATTGATTCACAAACCCGATTAGCCCCGCGTCGCGCCCTGCGGGGGAGTGCAACCTCCATAGCCAACGGCGCCAGTCCTTTCAGACCAAACAGCCGACGGGCACTGCGATGCGTGACCTCAACGACAATGTCTTGTTCAACAAACTGGTCGAGCAAAATCAGAGCGTTCTTCGGTGCCATCCGTAAGCGCCCGGCCAGGGTGACGGCCGACATCAATGGCGCGGCCGCAATCAAATCGATAGCCGCGAGTGCGCGTGAGTTCCGACGCCGGCCAGGTGCCACTGACTGCCTTGCCTGAAGCCAGCCATGCTCAAGGAGACCGAGCTGACGCAGCGCATCGCGCGCCTCCCCTGCCAACGCCTGAAGGAAAAGTGGTGCCCATGCGGTAAAATCCCATGGCACATCCGCCTGCAACGCAGCCGCCCCTGTCAACGGCAGTGGTAACCGTGTCAGCATGGCACCGAGATGACGCACGATCGCAGTGCGCATCGCTGACCGCGCGTGACCTGCTTCAAGCCAGTCATGCAGCCCCCGGGCGACGCATAGCAGTGGGCTGTCATCCCGCCATTTACGCGTCAACACGGCCATCGCCTCCTGCACTGCGCCTTCCTGTTCCAAATCTGGCGCAACCAGCCACTGGTATTGGGTAAAGGCGTAGCGGGCCGCCTCAAACACGCCACCACGATCTGCGTCGCCGAGGCGCAGTGGCAAATGCTCGATCACCGCCGCTAAGTGCCACGGATCGATCGCGTAACCGTCCACGCCTGCCTGCCGCCGCACCGCATCCAGCCGCATGCGGTGCAATGCTGCCGGAAGAAGCGGATGGCCATGTAAGGCCTGATCGAGGCGACCGATGGCAAATGCGGCCTCAGTGACTGATGCGTTAAGCCCTGACATCTTTCCCTGCTAGATTTAACGAACGGGGGAGCGGGGCTCACGCCTAGGTGCTTTACCGTTCCCGAGATCATTTTCAGGCTGCTGCACAGGAGCCACAGACCTTGGACACGGCTGGCTAATATCGGGCACGATTTCCCCCTCAGGCACCCCGCATTGAAGCAGCAGATTGCGGGCAATCTCCGACTGTTCTGCTACTGCTCCCCAGACTATCTCGGGTAAGTCGCTCTTGATCAATCCAGTCAGGCCGCTCAGGTCATCTTCATGGATCATCAGGCCCACGGAGCCATCCGTGGAGGACAAGGAGGCAGCCAGCACCTCAGCGAACGGCTGCTGATTCCTCTCGTTTTGTTTAGTATTAAGTGAGGCTAATGCATGCTCCAGCCGTATCGACCACGGCTCACCCGCGCTGCGGTTAACCCATTGCACATAATAACACCAACTGCTGGCATGCGTCAGTGAGCCTTCCCATTGCCAGCCGCTGATTGCTGTGGTCAGAAAGGCATAGTATTGCTCATAGGCATAACGCTTGTTGAACAGGGAGCCGTTACCACGCCGAGCAATGTATTCGGCGAACTCCTCGTGATCTTCACAAAGCTTTAGAGCGGAAGCCACAGTTGCGCCGCTGGCCAAAGCGTCGCGAATGGTTGCCAGCGCACAAAGTTGCATACGCGGACCAGCATGAGCACTCCACCATTGCTTCTCACGCTGCAGGTTTTTCTTCTTGCGCCTCAACGATGAACGGTCCTCAGACTTCTTGGCTGCGCTGATCTTTTTCTGCACGGTGTCCCAGGCCTTGTTCCACTCCGCAGGACCTCTATGCAACCTCAGCCCGCTTGCTTCTCGAACTACGTAGCCAAGTGATAGCTTTCCAGAGCTCGCGTCATTAGCGGGGCGTTTGGCCTGAAACAGCGTCACCTTAACACGATGATTGCTGCAAGGCGTGATGATGCCAAAATCAAAGCCACTTTCGGCTTCCTGATGTTTGCTCTGATGTGACCAATAACACGCGCGCGGGCTTCGATCGGCATCCACTCCATGCGTCGCTTCCTCGAACGCCTGATAAGCATCGTCCAGCACTCTGGCATGCCAGAAGCTGCTGGCGAGAAGGCCATAGAGAGCATCGGTCTGCGGCTCTTCCAGAATGCCATGTTCCCCCAGTTGAGAGGCCTGTGTCAGCACTGAAAAATGGGCGGCATAGTGGCAAATCGCTTCACCTGGGTCACTCTCTAGCCAATCCTCCATGAGCCGTTTGAGCGATGGGCGGACAGAGGAAGGAGGCACCGACTGATCGTAAGCGGCCGCCAGAGCTAAGAGTGGGTGTTGCATCAATGCAGGTCCATCTAAAATTACCACACAAGAATACGCTATCGGGGGATTAGAGTAAATCTCGGACACCACTTTGTCATGAGCCCCCTCCCCCGTTTTTATGTCCGATAAGTTCCCTTGTCGGACATAAAAAATCCGGGCAAAAAGCCGATCGAATGTCGAAATTCCTTAATTAGGAGAATCCCGGCTTCCACGCCGCCAAACCCCACCAAAAGTAACCTTAATCAGGTTACAAGGAGTCCCTTAATTAGGTTAAAAGCCCGTTCTTAGTCGGACTTGTTTCATGCGGAGGATTCACTCCATGTCCATCTTGGGGGGGCTTTGTTGCAGAAATACTGGCAAGGGATTCCATGTTTGAAGCCAGTTTGTTAGCTGTGAGTGATGAGCAAGCCGAAGCGCACACGCTACCGAACGACGAACTGGTCCTCCTACAACGCAGCACTGAAGAAGCGTGGGTGTCTGACGGTGTGG
>NZ_WOTG01000024.1 GCF_011516925.1 Acetobacter fabarum | reverse complement strand
TCTGCTGGTTGATGCGTTTCCCACCAGTACAACCGAACTGTTGCCCGAGTGGGAGGCAACACTTGGGCTGCCAGATCCGTGCGCTGGGGTGAACCCAAGCATTGCCCAACGACGCGCACAGGTTGTGGCGCGGCTGACAGATACCAATGGCTGTTCGGTTCCTTATTTCATCGCCTTCGCCAAGGCCCTTGGGCTAGATGGATCTGGTAGCTTTGCCTGTTTGTGTCCCGGCTTTCTTAGGTAGTAGCGTGTCTTTCCATTTCTGCCGGGGAATTTGTGAACGTATTTCAGGCGAATTACTGTCACCTATATTGATCCCAAAATTGTTTCTCGGTCGGCGCTGGGGCGCGCCCTGATGCGCGGTCGATAAACTTATTCAATTCATCCACGTCGTAGCTGACCCTACTGGGCATAAGTTTTATGCTCTGGACTTTAGGGGCGACGCATTCACGGAATGTCGTTACTGACATGCCCAAGTATGCTGCTGCCTCTTTCATGTTGAGTATGCGCCGCGCAGGAGCTGCTAAAACCTCACCCATCTCCTCCTCCCCAAAACCGAGCAGATAATACTCTCTTTATGGAGCGCTTCACTTTCAGTGTTTTTGCGATGATGCTTTTAGCCGCCTTCTCGGCCCGTGCTTCGTCACAAACCTCTGCGCATAGATCCGTGCACTCATTGCATATAAATGCCCGGGGGCTGGCAATGAGATTAAGCACATCGTGCTGCGACTTCCCGCAGAATGAGCAGTAATATGTACGCCGCTCTTCTTTCGGTTTATCACCCATCATCCCCCCTTCCCCGGAATAGGCCGGTCGTTGCGCACCTCTGGGATGGTTATAGCGCCGGGGGCTGCTTGCGGTGTTGCGTTGGGTGGAGTGGGGAGCGGTTGCCAGTGGGTAGGCTCATCTCTCAGCATCAGGCCGTTTGTAGTCTCTCGCCAGCCCGTGCCCCAGAACGACACCACATCACAGCCAATGTGCTTTACTGTGACAAGAATCAGCGAGCCATCTTTCGGTGCCGTTTCAATCGGCCTCCAAGCTGCCGCGCCTGCTGCTGCGAGGGCAGCCTTTGCATCATCCACAAATGCACACCAGTTTGCATCCATGCCTGACTGGACGTAACTATCTTGTCCATCCGGGTCATGCCCGTTCTGAATGCACAAAGCCCGGGCAGCCGCCTCAATCCTTGGGTCAGTCATTTTACAACCTCATCCGGGTCAAATCCAAAGCGCCTGCAAAGCAATACCGAAGCCGTTGATCCCATCCCCGTTCGCTCCATAACTCCTACCCAGCGCGGCCCTCTGCGCTTTGGTCTAGCGTTAGCCACAATACCCCATAGGATTTTGTCGTCCGCCACTATGTCGGCAAGTCTGGCGGCGGCATCGGATTGGTAATCTGATGTTGTCAGCATCACCCCACCTCCCGCGCTGCGTCGATGGCTTGAATAAGATCAGTCCTGCGCTTTTCTGGAGTGCGCCCAGAGACAACTGGATCAAATCCGGGGATTCCATAATGTGAGTGCGCCAATAACCAATCCAACCGCTCACTATCCCGCGCAATCTCCGCCCGCACGCGCTGTTCTGCCCGGCGTTCGGCTTCTAGGATAACTCCTGTAGCATCTTGAATATGCCCATCTTCTAGTCGGTCATTTTGGCACGCCAAACGATGTGCTAATTCAGTAATCTGCTCCTCTCTTGTCCTCATGGCGCGGTTCCTAGGTTAATTATTTCAACCTCAATTTCATTTGCCATGGTCCGCTGGGCATAGGCTCGGACCCATGCTTCACCTGCATCCGTTTGCATACGTCCTGCTGCGTCATTCATATTGCGGCGCGCTATTTCAGCACACCTCTCCCGCTCTCCCGCCAGCAACTCGTCTATTTGCGTGGCGGTGATGAATGTTCCCTCATAAAAATATGTGTCGCTGCACCACGAAGCGGATCGACCAATCATATCCCAATGCTGGCCATCAGATTTCCAGTTTCTGATTATGACTTTGCCGGTATCTTTCTTTTTAAGGACATGGCGCATTTCACGCTCAGGAAACATCGGCACACCGGGCCGCTCAGGGTTGGGCCAGTTTGTGGGGTTGGTCATGCCGCACCGCCTTTCAGGGCTTTCTCACCGAGGTGGCCTATGGCTGACAATTCATCTCGGCAATTCGCAGGCCTGTTATTCAGAGACCATGTTTGAGCATTCCTGCTCATATCAATCATTTTATGAATAACCTCCCGCAACCGCACAACCTCAGCCTCAAGCGCCGCGGTCTGGGCTTGGGCATCTGAATAAAGTGCAATTTCGGTTTCATATGGCAGGTGCGGTATTGAGCGTAACGTACAGGGGCGCACCGGGCGTGTTGGCTCCAATGATGACAAAATGGTGTATTTCGAGCTTGGCAGCGCAAAGCAGCCGCCACGCGCTGCGCTGGCCGGAGCGCTAATCCGCAAGGAAGAGGATGTGGCGCGGGTTATAGGGCGCCATTTTGTTGGGCGGTTGTTTGGTGAGGGCGTTGCCAATGGCAGCGTGCCCGTTATTGGGGATGAATGACCCCGTGCCGCCCCAGCCAGTCGAGCGCCAGAATGAAAATAACACCACCCACGACCAGTGATGCCATTAGGAACATTGGCACAAAATAGCCGATGAGGGCGCATTGCGCGACAGTCAGGCTATCCCACCATTCCCGCAAGGTTCTGGGGGCGGGCGGAGGTGCATTGATGGTGATTGTGTGCCTTGCCTGCTGCTGCAGGTGCGCCTGACGTGCGCGCCACATTGGCGTTCCACCATCGTCAAATTCTTCGTCGGTTTCCCATCGGGGGTTTTGCATGGCACGCACGGTACCATGGCGGCGCAGTGTGCGGCTAGGAGTTTGTTCCCGCTGTAATGTCGTACGCCTTAAAGTCCCACAGCCTGACGCAGCAGTTCATTCGCGCGGCCTTGCCAGCCGGGGCCATCGGCCTTGAGGCGGGCCACCAGATCGGGGTCCAGTCGCATGGACACGAGCGTTTTGGTGGGGGCTTTCTGCGGCCCACGCACCCGGCGTGCGCTGGCTAGGGTAGGGGCGACCTCTTGGGCAGGCCGTGCCCGTAGGAAGTCTGCCTTCGTCAGTTCCGGGTTGTCCGGGTCCATGGCAATGCCCTGGTTGATCCGGGCGTCCTCATCATCCGTGGGCATGATAAATTCAGGTTTGCGCGGCATAGAGCTTTGCCTCCCGTTTGTTGGCCTTGCGCAGGCTGATTATGCGAACAATGCGGGTTTCAATGCTGAATACCAGAACATGAAGCCGCAGATTGATTGGGGCGACAGCGACAAGGCGAGGCTCGTTGGCGCTCTGGCTGGCCATGATGAGAGCAACGTCCCATTCGAAGCCTTCTGCCACGACAAAATCAACGCCGTGTTTGGCGATGTTGCTCTGTCGCTTTGTTTCGTCCCAATCGTATCTCATGGATTATTGTATATACGATAAGGTCAGATTGGGGAAGGTATATTGTATATATAATTTGACTTGAGCAGGTGGGGAGCGGGGATACTGGGAGCCCGGAATAAGGCGGGAATATCTGCCCCGTCATATTGCAATTGATGAAGAACAGCCGCATATCGCCGCGTGGAGAACGCAAGAATGACCGACGATAAAGATTTTGCTCTGTGGCTGGCCAAGGAAAAAAGAACACTGGCCGATGCGGGATACCAAGAAACAGCCGCCTCGTTCGATAGGATCAAGGGGCGTCTGAGCGCTATTCTCCCACTATCTGTTACCCTCACAACTGCATCCCTGGCGGGGGCTTTCTCCCAGAGGGAATACTCGATTGTCTGTGCGTTTATGGCGCTGGGGTTTGGCATCACAAGCGGCCTGTGCGCGGCTGGCCTTTATTCCACAACCCTCGTGACCAAGAATGTAGGGCCGGATACGGTAGATACCATTCTATCCGATGTGCCTGAGCGCAATGAAGTGCATGCCACGTTATGGATGGCTTACACAGCGTCCTATATCACAATTGAAAATGCTAAAATCATAGGAAGAGACAGGCGCTGGCTTAAGGCCGCATGGGTATCTTTAAGCCTGACGCCCGTCATGTCATTTCTTATGTCCATTATTTGTGGAGGGTGGGGTTCGTTTTAAGGCGGAATCCCCCACAAACGCTCCGGGCGATCTTTTCACGTTTTGAATAATGGACGTGGGATTTGGGCGTTGTGGCTGAGGTTTGGGTGCGGGCTTTTTGTCGGTCATGTGGATTCCCTTCCCGCCCAGCCTGCCAGTACCCGCATATCCCCAAAAGGTACACAGATGGGGAACGGGATTAGAAGGGGATTTCTTCTTCCTGCGCACTCCACGAGGAGGATGGCTTTTTTTCTTTTTTAGGCCAAGTTTCCCAAGAATTTATCCAGCCATCATCGTTTGCTGAACCGGTGAACATAACGCCTTTTCTGGTTATTTTCCCAGCATCAAGGTTTCTAATTACAAATCTTAACTCGTTATCTTCTATTTCTATTTTGGTTACGAGGATATGTGAGCTGAGAACTTCCCTAGATAAGGCCCTTAAGTCTCTATCTTTTTGGAACTGATCCCTCACCTGCTTCATTATTTCATCAATAGAATCACGGGCCTGCAAAGCTTCACTCAAAAGTCGGCGTGCGGCTTCTACTTCTGAGGGCAATCCGCAAGAAGACTGGTATGCCTTAATGCGCTCAACAAGCTCTTCGGGCAAAAGATAAACCTTGCGCTCCATGCCGTCTTTGTCAGCCATATGCGCCTCCCAATGCACATAAAAAATAATTCCACCCTTATCTCATAAAATATATTGACCTGCATATGTGCGTCATGATGTAGTCCTGAGTGTAGTTTGGAGGCTACACATATGACAGCACGCAATCACTCCCTCAAGGCGAGGGAGGTATATCGAGACGCGCTTAAGAGCCGAGAAAGTCTGGTCCGAGTTGTGGTACTATTACATCCTGATGTAGTTCGAGATGTAGATCGGTGGGGTATCGCAAGAGGAGGAAAAACTCGTACCGATGCGATTCGTGGCCTTCTTCAAGAAGGTTTGGAAACAAAAAAGGCACCGGGCAGCCGCCAAGCAAACCCCGATGCCTCTCACGCTGAATAGGAAAAAAACAGCTATGTCTGATCGTATCAGAATGGACGAAAAATATCAAAATCTTCATCAATCTCCTGATGCTGTGGCTTGTATGCTCAAAGATGGGATAGACCCGCAAGCCGCGTCTGTGGCGCAGCACCAAATTGCCCTTGAGGCATTTATGATGCTTACCGCGGATGTTCTTCTTTGCGGCGATGATGTGAATAAAATTCGCGCCTGCGTAGGGAACGCTCTTCGTTTGGCATGTGGGAGCAAATTCTGCGAATACTACGTGATGCACGAGCGCGTTCTAAGTGCGTTCCCGTTCCTTCGTGAAGGAGGGACGGCATGAGCGCCAATCTCCCTATTCCCGCAGAGTTTGTCGATATTGCTGCTATCTGCGTTGCATCAGAAATGACTATTGGCGGCAAGGTTGTTCTTGGCGTTGAGGGGCGTTCGCTCCATGAGGGCCTAAAAGTAGGGCGCGCATTTCGTGCTTGGATGCCGGGACGCGTGGACGAGTTTGGTTTCATTGAGGGACAAGACTTTGAAACTTATGATGGCTTGAGCCGTCCCAATCCGGACGCCTCAAAATCTCGCGCTCAGAAGACTAAAGAATATCGCCTGACGCTCGACATGGCCAAGGAGTTGTCCATGGTCGAGAACAATGAGAAGGGCCGTTTGGCTCGTCGCTATTTCATATGGCGAGAACAGCAGGCGCTTTCTATCCAGCCATCTGTGTCAGTCGCGGAAATCGAACGCCGTATGATGCAGGCCCTTGGCGGCATGGTGAAAGGCATCGTTAATAAACAGATAGCGCCAAAGATTGAGCAGCTCTCACAGAAGGTAGAAGGCGTGCTTGCTATACTACAGGCATGATTGGCAGGCTGACGGGGGTTATAACCACGCTCACGGACGCTGCGCGCAAGCATCCCCGGGCGGTAGCTGACATTGAGTTGGGAGTTGCAGGCATCGCCGGACTGGTGGCGCTATCTGGCTCCATGGCCGTTGCTGGGGCCGCTCTGGGGCCGTTAAACAAAGGACTGAAGCTTCTTCTGGCAACACTGTCGAAAGCTTCCATACCAAGCGCTCCTACCGCTGCCGCTTCTGGCGCTGCGCCCGCGGCTGCGGCATCCACGGCCGCCCGAGCTTCAACAATTTTCGGTCGCCTGCTTTCTGGTGCTGGCCTCGCTTACGAGGGATATTCTCTATACGAGGACCAGAAGGCGCGGGATAATCAACTCAGGGAGACACTCCGCTCTCACCCGAAAGAGGCGCAGCAAGCTCAATGGCTTTACGACCATAGCTACGGCATGTTTGGCTTGAACATGAAGGCCGGGCAAGCGCAGCCTGCAACGCAGGTGAATGTCTATGTGGACGGGAAACAGATTGCGGCACACGTTGAGGCGTCACAGGAGCGCCGCGCCCGCCAAGACATGCGCGCCTCAGGCACGGCCCCGGATCTGATGCAGTACGCGCAGTATCCGGGGAGGAGCGTGGGGCAGTGAAGGGGGAGGGGGTTGCTCCCTCTGGGCGGCTTGATGTGCCAGTGCGTCATAAATTGAGGCGCTATAATCAACCAAGCCTACAAAGGTGCCCTCTTTTACGTGAAGCGATACATTGCCCCCCTGAAGAGTGCTAATGTAAGAAACAGAGAAGTTCTCAAGGAGGCCGCCTGTTATTCTCGCGTTTGCTATTTCTGCACGACTGAGCTTTCCTTCGCTCACGGCTTCATCAAACACTCTCCCTGAAATGTCTAATAAGGCATCAGAAACAGATGTGATGGATTTTTTTTCGCACCATAGTGTTGTATTGGGTAGTTTGCAGTATTGACTTTTGTTGTTTATATCAGTGGCGAATACGTATTCGCAAAATTTTTTTTCTTCTGCTTTCTTTTTAAACACCGCATGTAAATCATTAATGGTTGTTCTGAATTGATAAGATACGAGAAATTTGGCCATTGCCCGCCTTCTTTGGAGGAAAAATGAAAATAAACACACCATTCCGCCCTGTTCTCGTAGAATGGGAGGATAGTGCGCAGCCTTCCTCGGCATGGGGCTCGGTAGATGAATCATCCGACCCCGCGCCTGTGCTTTGTCAGACTGTGGTTTTTGGTGAAAAAGACTGAACGCTGCCTGGTTTTATCCTTAAGCATTGGGGGCACCACAAGCGAGCGCCCCTAAGCTAACGGCGTGATGCAGATACCGCATTGAGCCGTTGTGCGCCTTACTTCTTTGGCCCCTTGCGGACAGATCGGTTTGTATCGCGCAGCTTAGGAGATTGTGATCGGATCGCTCCAAAACGCAGGCCCATTATGGTAGGTGGAAGCATTGCAACGTTGACCGGAGTGCTCGGTTAACATGCGGTAAGCCCCAATAGAGTAAAGAGACACCCCTTTCCGGTCAGCGGCCGGCGCAACGCAATAAATGGTGTTATCAAATTGCGGCAATGCTTCATTGTGTTCTTGAGCATGTCCCTGAAGGGGGAGCGCCAATGATGCAACTGAAACGGCGCATGCCAAAGCAAGGTTAAATAGTTTCACGACATTCCCTCATTGCGCAAAAAGGTATCTAGCATCGAGTGCTGGCTCTTGTGATTACAAGAGAACGATATTGGAGCAGTGGGAGTGAGTTAATTAAATCTATCAATATCAATGTATTGATCGTCCCGTGCGCGGGGCCGTTAGAGCGCCGCGACCAACACCAGAATTTTCTTCCACTTTAGCGCACTGATGGAGGAATGGGGGCAGAAATTCGCGGACGCAGAAGGCCCGCCAAGGCATGCGCGCCTCCGGCGCTGTCCCCGATACGGCGCGCGCTGTATCAGGGGCGGCGTATGGGGAGCGAGCTAGTCTAGCTTAAACTTGAAATGATACACCTTGCCGTACTGCACAACAGGCTTCCCGTTTAAGGTTGCTGGGCTGTACCGCGCTCTCTGGCAATACTCCAAGCTAGATTTACTGGCTTCTGGATTGGAGGATGCGACCACGCGACAGTTAACGGTTCTACCATTCGTGTCTATGTCTGCCGTGACTGTGACCTCAGCTTCGCCGTCCCGTTTTGTCAAAGTATCTGGGTATTTTGGGCCATTAGGGATTTGTTGGGGAGTGTCCATCTGTGCGCTTGGCGCGGCATAGCTTGGGCTGGCATGAACTGAAATTGCAGATAGAGCCACTATTAAAACAAACCGCCTCAAACCAACCTCCCGTTAAGTTTTTCTTAGTTTAGCTGGGTTTGGGGGAGGTGGGGAGGGTTATTTTGGGGAGCCGGCTGGACATGGAAAAGCCCGCACTAGGCGGGCTTAACAGAATCATTATGATTAAAGAGGGCAACTATTGTGGGAATGGCGATATACATCGATAGGCCTCCCTCAATAAATCTTTTAAACCCCCATTTTTCATATAATTTGGCCACATCTTCATTGAGAGCATCCAGAGTGAGGGCATACACCCCTGCTAATTTAGCCACGCGCAAAGTATTCTGCATCGCATCAAGCATTAGCAATTGTCCCAAACCACATCTTTGATATTGAGAAGATACGCCTATCATGCCCAAATAAATGGTAGGAACGGATCCGGCTCTCTCGAATTTTTTTTCTGCCGTTCCCCCAACCTCTTCTGGCAAACTTGATTTCACTACAAGATAATAATACCCAATAGGCAACCCGTTATAAGCGGCTATGTATACGCGCGCCTGATGGTTCTGGTGTTGTTTTCTTGCGTTATTTTTAAAGAAATTATCAATCGTAGTGTTGCCACAAGAAAAACCCGCTCGATCCATGTTAGGATCAAGCGGGTTTATAAGCACATCGCTGAGCTCAAGCTTGGTCTTTAAGGAAACGTCCATAAGTAGCAAACACCTCTCTCAGCTCAATTGAGGGAGCTTGCGGCTTCTCGATAGACTCGAAAAACGAACGCTCTTCGCTTGAGCAGTAATCTCTCTCATTGAGGGGGGTTAGCCCCCATTGTTCATCTTTTTTTCTCGCCAGCATATAGCTCCCCCATTTTTCAACGGTAGCGCATCAAGGTGAGTGTAAAACGCACAATGCGTAACCATCAGCAATTTGCAATCCACCATGATTACAGGGGCATTTAGCCGCTCTGTAATAGGCAAGAGATATTCATAGCCGCGCCCGCTCACAAGATGAAAAACGCCACATCTCTTGACAAATCTAAAATTTTCTATTACCAAGCCTATTGCTTGCTTGGTAATAGAAAACAAAATCATACCCGCCGATGGCTCCTATTTTAATGCAGGAGATATGGAAGCAAATGCTGCGGTTTTTGGGCTCTGAATGGTTGGGCCTAATTCGATCCTTAATCGGAATCCGCTCTTTCGCCTATCCTTGTACCCAACCCCCAACCTGTACTACGCTGCCCCCACCATTCAGGAGCCATTCATGGTCATGCAAACGGTGGCCCAGCCGGTCACAGCCAATGTTATCCCGGGGGCTGAGTAAACTTTACAGAGAGGCTCTATGATGGCACCCGCATTGGCATGAGAGCTTTATTCTTGTTGTGCGCCTTTTTGGCCGTTCCGCTGTCTGCCCTTGCGGAAGAAGATAATTGCCAAGATTTCGGGGCTAATGGCCACCTCCCCGCTGTTGTGAATCACAACCTTGAAGCCGGGATGAAATTGTTATGCAACCGTGGCTACGCTGTTCTCGCGTCCAGTATATCGCGTGGTCCTCTATGGGCGGCTGAGCATTTGTGGTCTGATGACGTTGAAGCGGCAGAGAGGCTCAAGAGATCAGGTCTATTTTATGCAGACTCTCGCTTCTCAGGGAGCGCTGATTTATCGGACTATCACGCATCAATCTATGACCGTGGCCATATGGCTCCAAGCGGCGACCAACCAACAGACGAAGCGCAGCACGAGACATATGCATTGACAAATATTGTTCCTCAGACGGCCTCCCTTAATGAGGGGATATGGGCTCGGATTGAACGCCGCGTTCGAAGCTTGGCGGACGATGAGGGCGAGCTGTACGTCGTGACTGGTCCGGCGTTCCACCTCAGGCCAATAGAGAAAGTAGGGCGCGATCAGGTTTATGTACCTTCTAGCACTTGGAAGGCAGTATATTCTCCAAGCAAAGATCGTTCTGGGGTATATGTTTGCCGCAATGCGCGGCAGCATCCGCATTGCACGCAGGTGACGGTAGCAACGTTAATTCAAAACACAGGGATAGATCCTTTCCCCGGCGTGCCTGATCGGGTCAAATCTCAGGCGTGGAGATTGCCGTCACCATAGAAATATCACCCTAACCAATTCACGACACCGCCATGGTGTGAGCATGTTCCTCTGCGGTGAAGACTGAAACTATAAGATCCGTCTCCGCACTTAGCTGACGCTCCAGGGGGCGCTTCTCCATTACGTGTGTGCGCAGGGGCGTGAACAGATTTCCCTTCTTTGTTCGTATAATGATTGTGCTCCAGAAGCTGACCTTCGTCTAACTGCTGATATTGCCTGGGTCGGTATGTGGTTGGGTCCAGAGCGTAAGCCGGGGGAATTAGGCCGAGCACTAGCAGCAATGCGAGGAGAGCCTTAAAAGGAAACCTCAAATTATCCTCCTTAGTATTCGTGATGGCGCGAGGTGGCGCCCATTCCTATCATCTTCCCCCTTGTACCTGCGCGCAATTTCTGGCACAGGTTAAATACTCTTCCACAAATGTGACCAATATTATCCGCGCGCCCTTTGCGCCTGTGAGCTTCCATGTCTTTGACGCTGACCAACATCGAAACCGCGATTGGTTCGATAGGGCGGTTGTCTGCGTCTGCTCCGGTGCAGATTGGCGGCCTCGTGCTGACTGGCATGGAAGTGCCCGATCGCATACGCGATGGCGGCCAGCAGCAGGTTGTTGTGCATCGCCTGCCCGGCGGCGGCCGAGTGCTGGATGCCATTGGCAATGATCCGTCACGCCTTGAGTTGGAGGGGAGGTTTTTAGGCCCAACTGCGTTTGCGCGCTCACAAATGCTCAAGCAGATGCGCATTGCGGGGCAGCCCGTTGCTTTTTCTGGCGCAGGCCTGACGCTCACGGTCAAAATTGCTGAGTTTTCGTGTGACTACCAGCAAAAGGGCGTGGTGATCCCCTATCGGTTGGTGCTGGAGCAGCCCGCGCAGAGTGCGGCGGCTGCTGGCGCCAACACGTCCAGCTTGTCTTCGCTGATCGGAGATGATGCGGCCAGTGCAATATCGGGCATCACGGATAGCCTGAATGACGTGGCGACCATTGCTGGCAACATAACCGGCGAGCTTGGGAGCATTGTGGGGCAGGTGACGCCCATTGCGAATATGGTTGGCGCTGGTGGCGTGTTTGCAGGGATACAGAGCGACCTTACGACTGCCAATGGCTTATCAGGGGCGGCTGTTAACCTCGCCTCTGTGCCAACGGGCGCGGCAAGTCTTGTCTCCAGCCTTGAAGGAGCCGGGAGCGGGTTGACAACAGCACTCAGCCAGACTGGCTCCAACCTGGAGGGCATTAGTCTGAACGGGACGGCGGGGCTTTCCACGCTTACGCAGAACGCAGAGTTGCACACGACGGCGGCGCAGTCTGGTGCGCTTGTTAACCGGGCCTACGCCAACACAATAACGGCTACAGATGGTACGCAGAATGGCCCGCTGGTTTCAGCGTGGTAGGGTGACATGGCGAACACCATCAAAGTGACAGCGGCGGACAGGACGCTTTATCATGTGGCGGCCGCCCATCTGGGGGATGCCACGCAATGGTGGCGGATTGCCCAGCTTAACGGCCTGACCGACCCCGATCTGTCCGCATTTGCGACGCCTGTTCCGCTGGTTATCCCCGCCACCGACTCTTCTTTAGCCAGTGGTGTGCCGGGGGTTGCAGCATGAGCGAGAGCGTGAGTGTTACAGCGACCGGGCACAGAACGTGGCGTATGCCGCAGGCCCGTGTGCTGGTGAATGGTACGGAGCGGCCAGAAACGGGGCTGGAGCAATTTACTCTCACGCGCACGCGCTACAGCCGGGCAGACACGCTGGATCTGTCGTTTGCTCTGGATCGCACTAAAATCCCAGCTTCTGGGCTTTGGTTTGATGTGCGGTCTCCTTCTGGCGCTGCCGCATTGCCAGATATTGATGTGCAACTCCAAATGCGCGATGCGGCAGTTGCCGGAGCGCAGTGGGTCACAATGTTTCAGGGCATTGTTGATCATGTGGACTTTAGCCCTGCCGAAACTTCGGCGTCTGTCCAATGCCGCGATTATTTGGCCAAGCTGCTGGATCTGCGGGTGCTTGATGGTTGGCTGAACATGACGGGGCCGGGCGTTGTTACTGCCATGATACAGGCCGCGGGACTGACGCCGCAGGTCAGTATGGCCGATGGCATGACGGGGCAGTTCTGGCAGATTGAGCACAGGCGCAAGTCTGCCAGCAGTCACAGCCGGTTTCCTTGATGGCTCGTTTCCTTTCAGGGCTGTATGTCCAACGACTGATTTCCCATTTGGGTCTGGCTTTATTGTCTAATAATCGAAATTGCATGATTAAAATCTCCTTATAAAATGACTGAAAAACTTCTTGTGAATTTTGTCTGTTTGAATGGTGAAGAGTAAGGGAATTAGCGTTTCTTTTTTGTGATTTCCACGACAACAGGGGCTTTCTTTTGTGAAGCCTTGGGGAGCGTCAAAGTCCTGCGTTCCGGCTTCTGAGCACCAGTCTGCTGTGTTTTCTGTTCCTGAGCCTTGGCCTGTTCTTTTTTACGTTTTTTGTTTTCCATGGAATGAGCCGAAAATATGCCTCCATCCGGAAAAACATTGAACAGCCATTGCTTGTGAGTGCCATCCAGATTGGCCTTGTAAAAAGTAAGCTTGTCGTTGCTGACATAGCAATACATCTGTTTTCCATCATCCAGTGTAACGCAAAACGTCTTGTCGGACTTTCCACCCTCTGGTGTTGCTTCAAAGAACGTATTGCCTTCATTCAACACCTTGCGTTCCTGAAAATTGAGCAGACCAAATGATGTAAATAATGCTTTTTTGGCTTTTGCCATAATATCCCTCCTTTAAATTATGTTGCTGTATTATTAAATATTAACATAATATTAAACATAAAATCAAGTATAATGTTAATCTATATTTATAAATATCATATTTTATTATTTATGTTGAATAGTCAACAGGGTTTTGTGTTGACTATGAGAAGAAAAAACAGCGCGTTACTCAACATAAAAACCTGTTGAGCAATGGAGATAAAAAGGGAAAACATCCCGAAATTGAGAGAAAACCAATGTTCTGAAATGATTCCGGTATATCCATTACGCGGGATAGCTTGGAAAACACGACATAAGACATATGGAGCAACGAAAAACCTTTAAAGGGTAGGATTATATGCCTGAAGGGTAAAATGCTTATGATGTGGCAATTCTGAGCGTTTTCCATGAAATGTGTGATTATATGGTCGGACACAACCAGTGCAAAAAAAGCCAAATCGATACTTTGGTCAAAAAATTGAAAAAATCCCCCCAGACCCCCGGTCACTATGTGACCTAAGATTAAACCTTACTTCACTAACGTAATGGGCATCGCTTCGCTCATTGCCCTGATTTATTCTTTTCACACGTGAGACTCTAATTTGTTGATTGTTCCTTTTAATCGCTCCGCAATGCTACGCTCGCTATTTATTGGTTTCTTTTGAGTTTTATCTGGCAGTCTCCATTTATATTAAACCTTAATTTTTAGATTTAATTTATCTCAGGGCTACGCAGATTATATGTAGGGACACACTTTGCCTATTTTTTAACAAGCTGGTCTGCTTTGATAATTTATTATGGATAATAAAGGAAAAAAAGATGTATGGGAGAAGTGAAAAAATTCCAAGGAGAAATAAGTTGATAGGTATATTATTAAATAATGCTCTGTTTAGAGAAAAATTGAATGCATTGGAGGATAAAGATTTAATATCAAAGCAATTAAATGAAATAATTTCTATTTCTCATAATTATGGATTAGACTGGTATTTTACTAAAACTCCTGATTTGCGGTGTGGGATTAGACCCCTAAATGGGCAGAGAGCAAAGCGTGTATTTTTCCGAGTATGGTATCTATGGCAAGGCCAGATGGATATTCATAGTGATGATTTCAAACTGGAAAATAACAGAATGCCACTGTCAAAAATTGATTTTAATAATTTAAAAAAGGAAATATCTTATTTTGCAAGTGAATATATTGATGATGCGCATAAAGAAGGTCTTTTGCCGAATGATTATGATGATTTAAATGTCGAACAACTAAGTTTTGACCAAGCAGTTTCTGAAGCATATCAACTTCCATCCGAAGAACGATTGAAGAAGATTAAGACTATTACAGAATTACCATCATTCAGTATGAGGAAAGCGAAGGTCTTTAATCGTGATCCTAACATTGTAGCTGAAGCATTGTTTCAGGCTAAAGGAAGCTGCAATGATTGTGGAGCTAAGGCTCCATTTATAAGAAAATCAAATGGACAACCCTATTTGGAGGTGCATCATATTGTTCCATTATCTGAAGGAGGAAAAGATGCTTTAGATAATGTAACTGCTCTCTGTCCAAATTGCCATCGGAAAAGGCATCACGGCTGAGTAATAAAAACTGCTTTATTCAACATGTTTTTTACAGTGAGAACGTATTGTTCTAACGGAAAGACCTGTCGCATCAGCCAAAGCCTGTTGTGTCAGTTTCTTTTCGTTGGGCCATGTCGATAATGCCTGAGCAATCTTATTGTTTGATGCGTTTAGCCATTCCGCACGCTCCATAACACCAGCTTCTCTGCGTTTGTGCATGGTGTTTTCCCTGTCTCTCCTGCGTTTTTCGTCCTTGTCGATTAACACCTTGAGATTGAAATTTCGCATGTCATCAGAGGTAATGCCAAGCCTGTCGATGATGGTCTGTGTTTTATAACGATAAGCTCCTTTACGATTAAGTCCGGCCTCTTCGTTCCTTATACGTTCTTCTTCCGTCATATTGGCAACCTGCTTGGCTTTCTTGAGCAGGGTGGACGAATGAGCCAGCAGGTTTCTTTTATCGTTCACATAGGAAGCTGGAAGGATAAGACCTGCCCATGTCTTGATTTCCGGCCATAGCTGTTGGGATGGGATGATATTGCCAAGCATGGAAGCCCCGATATGGGCATACATGTCAGGGCCAGCCACATGCCCGGATTCCTCACAGTAAGGAATGACACCCCCATATTTTTTGTCTGCTATGGTCCTGATGTCCTCCACAACACGCCAGCACCAGTCAAACCTGTTGCATGCCTTGCGGTTGCCAGCCTTGAGCCTTTCCCTGGCTTTCTCACGTGCCAGATGGATGACCTGTCCCTTGGCTTCATAGCGTTCCTTCTGGGCTTCTCTCCATTCGCGTATCTGCTCCAGGGAATAGGGAAGAACCTCGTCTGCAAAATCATCAAAGACATATGTGATGGCATGACCATCCCTGTCTGTCTGATGCAATAGTTCCACCGGCTGGTTGTTCTTGCTGTTCAGGGTTCCCACAACACGCAGGATTCTGGATACGTCCACACAGGCCGGGTCTGCACCAAGTGGGGCAAACAGGGACACAAGCTGTTTGTTGAGGGCTACGGCACGTCCTACAGCCTCTCTTGGGATAGGTGAGGCCCAATACCACTTGAGATAAATGCCACGCCCTGATGAGATAATGGCAGAAGGAACAGGAATAAGATTGTCATCACAATAGGAGAGAATGCTTTGCACCTTCTGCTGTCTGGTCATCCAGTCTGGAAAAAATTCTGTCTTGTAGCAGTCGATAGGTTTCGCGATGCTCTGCATGCGGGGTAGGCCAAACCTTACATTCCAGAGCGGAGTTCTTGCGTCCAGCCATCATGCGCGACAAATGGCACCATGGAGCCAAAACTACCTCGAAATCATGCTCGACAGGCTCAAGAGGTGGCAGTGCGTTGTTGCTCGCACCGGCAGCGGCCATAGTTTTCTTTATGCTACCAGCCCTCTTCTGGTCATGAAATCTGAACTTAATTCCTCAGATATTCGGCTGATCTGGTCATAACCAACGTACTCCGCGCCTCACATGGAAATTTTGTAACATATTTAATGAGTGGATTTATGGTGATTTTGGGTGTGATTTTGGGTTTGTGAATCGGAGTAAGTGTTGGTTTTCTGTGGGTTTACGGGTTTTTACGGTTAGGGGTTGACGGGTTAGTGTCTGGGGGTATAGAAGCTGCTTCACCGAGACGAGATGACCTTGGCGGTTTC
>NZ_WOTG01000023.1 GCF_011516925.1 Acetobacter fabarum | reverse complement strand
ACTGAGCGATGGGATGATCTGGGCCGCAATCTCAGGCGCCAGGCGCTTATCGCGCAGGATGCGGCTGAGCGGGCCAACAGGCTTGTCGCACAGCGGGGGGCTGAAAAGGATATGTTTCAGGACAGGACACAAACGCCAGCGTCGAACCGGTCTAAGGGCGGTGTGGTGCGGCCTTCAACGGATATGGGAGTTGATCATGAGTAACCCGCTGGTGGAAGAAATTGTCGCACGGGCATTGCCCCTCATTCATGTGGAACGGGAAGCGGAGCAGTTGGATAGTCAGGAGGCTTATGACGCGTTTCGGGCCAGACATGCCGACCTGAACCGTCAGGTCATCAACCAGTTGCGCGTCTGCGGATGGATGCGTGATGACGCGACCACAGAGGACATGCGCGAAATCTACTATGCTGTCCTGCGACACCCGGCACTTGAAGGCTCCGCGTCAGATCGGGCTGTTGCCGGGAGCTTGCTAAAGGAGGCGTGGAAAGGGGTGCATGGCTGGGCTGGATAAACGCCCCCGTCAGCCGCCGATTGTTCGCCGGCTGTCCTTTTTTTAAACTGCCTGTCTGCTCAATGGAAACAGAGCAGACAGGCCGCAGTCGCCCACATGCCAGACGTAAGGAGAATTGCGTGAGTGTTCGGAAACCAGCCATATCTCGAGATGATAATATGCACATGGAAATGCGCATACATATGTGCTAAGTTCCGGTTTCTAGGACTTGGAGTAAAGCTATGGTTCGCCTGCATTCTACCAGCCCATCACGTCGTCCGACTAATGTGACGTTACCGGCCCAGTTACTCGAAGAAGCCAAATCGCTTGACCTCAACATATCGCAAGCCTGCGAACAGGGGTTGAAGTCAGCGATCGCTTCAATCCGTGCTCAACAATGGCTCGCAGAAAATCGTTCCTCCCTTGAAGCATCCCGACAGTATGTCGAAGAGAATGGTCTTCCTCTCGCGGATTATCGGAACTTCTGAATGGCCCGTTTTGATGTGTATCGTTTGGCCGGACGAGGTGAAGCGCGTTTCGTTTTAGATGTGCAGGCAGATATACTTGACGAGTTGGGCACCCGCATCGTGGTACCACTCTTATCTCAGAAAGTGGCACCCAAGCCAGCAAAGAGACTGAATCCGGTTTTCGTAATCGATGACCAGTCGTTCGTTATGATGACACAGTTTATGGCTGCTGTGCCTGGACGTGATCTGAAGAAAGTCGTGACTTCATTGTCCCTCTCTCAGGAAGAAATCACCCAAGCTATTGATCTGCTTTTGACTGGTTTCTGAGAGAAAGCCTTAGTCGGCTTTCGCCTACATCTCGGACATTTGGACAGTCGACATATTTTCCGGAAAGCGGTCATAAGCGCCCACCTAATTACATTCATACGGCTCTAATTAAGAATTTTATATTTAAATTATTAAACGATATCAGCGTATTATGTTTCCTCCGTCCAAACGTCATGGTCACCATTAAAGAATAGATATATGTGCATGACCGTGAATGCGATGCTCTATATTGTCTCCGAAGGATGTTCGTGACGTTTGCTGCTGGAATGCGTTCCGTCAGGGACTACTTTTAAACATGATATGATGCCCGAATGTTCGAAGGGGGGGGTAATTACGAACTTATGGGAGACCGACGGGCATGGAACTTGCCTGGGTGCAGGAATGGAGAAATAGACGCTCGAAATTATCAGGTTATCAGATATAGCGAAAGGCTTTGGGGCAGGACGGTGACAGGATAGATTTTTATCATAAATGGGATGGAAAATTTAATGTAATTTCTGATACAATAAATACCTTAAAATTTTGAAAGTTTGCTTCGTGAGCGCTGTCGAAAATTTCAACCGGCCCAGTGATGAATATAAACCTAATTTCGTATTAATTTCAGGTGAAAAAATCATTCCTGTAAGAGTTAGTGAGTTTGGTAATGCATTATATATATTGGATCGAAATTCTATAAATAGAATACGAAATTATATAGAAACAGGAAATTTAACTTCTGAAGTTCAGGATATACAGAAATACGATTGTGTTGGAAACACAATATCGATGATGAATTCATTCCTTGAGGGAAATTATAAAGATGAATCATATGAAAAAATAAAAAAACAAACAAATATACACTCTAAAGTCATATCTATTTTTTTCAAATATGCGGAAACAGATGTTAAATTTTTCAATGAAAATTTTGAAAAGTTTTTTGTGCATGAATCTTTAAGAGAAAAGAATTTTCTTGGAATGATAAACTTTCTCAAGGAAGTTTCTTGTTTATTGTACCGAGATTACAATATGGTTGAAAGCAAAGGCATATTAGAAAAAATATTAAAAAAGGCAATTAATTATTCTATTCCCGCTAGCAACCCTGTTGTTATTGTTTGTATAGCTAGCCTTTACGGGAATAGAGACGCAAAAGGAGTAATAAAGCCAAAGATGGATGTTAATCAATTTAATCCATATAGCGCATTAAACGATCTTCTTTCTATTATTAGAGCCTTCAGGATGCAGGCATTCGGTCGTAAATTTGGTATATTTAATTCTAAAATAGATAATATAGTCACATATGATTCATGTTTAAATAATATAATAAAATATTTTTCTTATAGCTCTCCAGAAAAACTAGAAATTGGTGCTAGTTTTTTTGATTTACATATAAATATAAACATAAAAGGTGAAATGTTCACAAATATTTTCAATATAAAAGAAGAAAAATCAAGGGAGAGATATTTCAATTATTTATACGATAAGATAAAAAGTTCTATATAAAATTTTAATTATTGCAATCAATTAACCATATATTCTTAGAAAGAAAAAAATTATTTTGATCGAAATTCGTTTTAAATGACATAATATGAATGCTTAATGAAAAGTATAGATTGTACTATTGTAAATTCGGTTCTATGCGGTAATTTTTATAAATTTCCTCCATAAAAGCGACTATCTATGATCAGCGAACCATCTCCCCGAACGATCATTCTTAATCTGCTCCGTGGTGCAGTTCCAGAAAAGGCTGAAGAACTTTGCCGGCTTTGGGTAAAGTTCGGCCATGATGTGGAAGTCGCTCCAAGCGCCAAGGGCGCGACGATGAACGCCACAAGCCGACGCATCAAATTCGATACCAAGACGATCGACCTATTTTGGCTCGTCGGTTTCTCAGTTTGGTATGCTATCGAACTCTACACACCAGCTATTATGGTTTCGACTTGTATGGAGAGAACCGTCGAGGACGTTCTCAACGACGACCATGAGCGACCGCAGCTCGAAGCAGATTACAGGCAACGCCTGAGTGCGATAAAAGCACTGCTTGATGCCAATGGGACCGGCGAGGTCGAGTGGCCGGACGATATACCCATGCCGACTGATGACCGGGCCGGGATGCAGAACGATCAAGAGAGAGCCGTATTTGATCTTGTTAGCTTGGCCCTTGCCTTCGTGCTTCTCCACGAACTTAAGCATGTCATCTTTAGTAAAACTGGTGATGCACCTACCGACGGCGCTGAAGAGGAAATGAGCTGCGACACTTGGGCACGGATGACAATGACAAGTTCACTCGCCGAATATGCACGGAACGAGGAGTGCAACTTCGCTGATGTCGAACAAAAGCGAGCAACCGGCATCGCTTTGGCTGCGATCGTCGTCCACGCAATGACAACTCCCTCAATGCGGTGGGGTGGTGACGAGTATCCTCCGATCGCCGCTCGACTTACCGCTTTAATCGATGGGTACTGCCAACCAAGTAACTCTAACTTCTGGCTCTACACAGCCTGCTTACTGGTTGCTCTTATGCGTGAGGATCGGCGCCCTCTCGCCATCTCATCCTCCTCTTACAAAGAGCTGGTCGAGACGCTTCTCGCCGAACTGGCATAACGGGCTTGGGGAAAGACTTGCCGGATAACCGTCATGAAGTGAGTCCTGTGAATGGCTGCTTTCGGCCGTTCCTTCCCAATAACCGACATTCAGTTCGCCCCCCTGAACTGCCTGTCCGATCAAGGAATGTGAAGCGGACAGGCGGTAATCGCCGTCATGACGGACACAAGAAGCATCATGCTAAATTCTGAAAAGCGGACGTAAGTGTCTGTATCTGCCGAGCTGAAAAAAGCTGAAGAGCGCTGCCAGTGAGGGTGGTAGTAATAAGAGTCGACCGGCCCAGATGCTTGCACCGGCTCTATCTTACTCCTAACTCTTTCCGAACCCCGATTTCTCGCTGTCGAGTACCGCCATCTGTTTCGGATCGTAGCGTTCCCCGGCAGCAGACCCTTTTGGAACAGCCTGCTCGATAGCCGCCAGATCGTCGGGCGTCAGCGCAAGATCAAGCGCACCCAGCGCCTCGGAGAGCCGATCGCGCCGGCGGGCTCCTACAAGTGGTACGATATCGTTACCCTGTGCGGCCACCCAGGCAATTGCCAACTGAGCCACGCTCGCGCCCTTGTATGCCGCAATTTCGCGCAATGTCTCCACAAGAGCCAGATTGCGCTCGACATTGCCTTCCTGAAAGCGAGGACTACGAACCCGAAAATCCCCCGGTCCCTTTGCCCCCTGCCAGTGCCCGCTGATCAGACCACGCGCGAGCACGCCATAGGCTGTTATGCCGATGCCGAGTTCACGACAGGCAGGAAGAATTTTGTCCTCAATGCCACGCGAAATCAGCGAATATTCAATCTGAAGGTCGCTGATCGGATGGACGGAAGCCGCACGCCGGATGGTTTCCGGGCCAACTTCCGAAAGACCGATATGCCGGACATAACCCGCCTGAACCATCTCGGCGATGGCGCCAATCGTATCTTCGATAGGCACAGCCGGGTCCAGCCGTGCAGGCCGGTAGATGTCGACATGATCAAGCCCGAGCCGTTGCAGCGTATAGGCTAGGAAGTTTTTCATGGCAGCAGGCCGTGCGTCGTAGGAGCCCCAGTTGCCACCCGGGTCGCGCATCGCACCAAACTTGACGCTGACGAGGAATCTGTCGCGAGGAATATCCTTGATCGCCTCACCTATCAGCATTTCGTTATGGCCCATGCCGTAAAAATCGCCGGTGTCGAGAAGCGTGATCCCAGCGTCCAGCGCGGCATGGATGGTAGCGATGCTTTCTTTCCGATCAGCCGGACCATACATGCCGGACATGCTCATACACCCAAGACCGATTTCGGATACCTGAGGGCCGCTCTTACCAAGTTGCCGCAATTTCATATTTCAGAAAAATCCCTATTTCTTGAAGCAGAACCCTACCACATAGGCTATCTTTCGATAACCTTTCTTCCGTGCAGCTTTTCGTCCTTTGGAACGGAACGAATTTTCCGTTTGATGGAGCAAGCGGACAGGCTGTAGTCGCCTCATCTCGGACATAGGTGCCTAGGAGAACTCTTCATATAGCAGACATAAGCATCACAATTTCTTTGCCCCTCGAGTTGAACAATAAGAAGGAAGAACGCTTTTGGATGCGTAGTCGCACAAAATGGATATTGACATGCAGAAATGTTGAGAGCCGACCTTCGATAAGGTCTTTGTCCTTGGGGCCAATTATTACATAATCGGACATCCATGCATGTAGAACTCATCAGGACTGCGTCGACCAAAGCTTCTCGACATCTCTATGCGAAAATATAAGCAAGAAAATATAGTGTTTTTGGAAATAAAATCAAATTTAGGAGTTGGGATCTATGGAGCTAAACTCATTGGATGAGCTGGAAAGGCGCCTCGACCTAGCTCGCAACGGCGGTGGTATTCTGTTTTGCGGCGCTGGGTTTTCTGCAGATTGTCTGAATTTCAAGCCTGACGAAACGCTCGGCACGGGTGCACAACTACTAGACCTCTTTAATGCCGAACTCCATCAGACCCCCCCATACAAAGATCTGCAAAATGCAGCAGATGCATTACAGGAGAAGATTGCCGACAACGGCATGATGACGCTTCTAAAAAAGCAATTCACAGTTTCTGACTCGACCGGTGATATGACCGATCTGTTACGTTATCCTTGGCAAGTGGTCTACACGACAAATTATGATAATGCGCTCGAGGTTGCGGCGCAGGCCGCGCACAGACAGGTCGACCCTCTCAACAACACCGATGACCCCAAAACGGCCACGACAAATCTCGAAATTATCCATCTGCACGGCTATGTGCGGAAATGGGACATACATAACTTTCGCGAAAGCTGCGTACTCGGTGCCGAAAGCTACTCGAAGCTCACCCACGTAAAGAGCTGGCTTGAACGTTTTCGGCGTGACATTGATCAGGCTCAGATAGTGGTTTTTGTCGGGTTCAATGCTGGCGATTTTCACCTTAACCAGGCGATCAACGACCTGACAGGTTTGCGTGCCAAGGCCTTCTTCATCAATCGCCCGACTGCCGAAGCCAACCCTGATGTTGTAGCGGCTCAAAAGCGGCTTGGCACCCCTCTTTTCATCGGCCGGATCGGGCTTGCCACCACCATCAAGCAGCTTTTAGCCAAAGAAACACCGAAAGAACCACACCTCGCTAGTTTCGTGAAGTACACACCTCCGAATCCGGCTGCAACGGTTCCCACGCGAGCGCAGATCGAAGACTTGTTTCTCTATGGTAAGATCGAGCCCTCACAACTCGCGCGAGATGCATCCAACGATGTATCAGATTACCACATACAACGCAGCGCCATCCAACAAACACTTGACGCCATCACAGGTGATACACGAATCGTACTTTATGATGGGTATGCTTGTGATGGTAAGTCCATACTTACAACTGATCTTGCCTATCGCCTGTCAGGCGCGAGACCTGTCTATCGGCTGCGCCAAGCTTATGAGAACATACTTAACGAGATCGCAGAAATTCTTAGCTACGTACCGAATGCTGCACTGATCATTGAGAACTGCTTTGATCTGCCGAGGGAACGGCTTGTGAGCATTGCACGTCAGTTTGATGGTCAAGACGGCGTTCTGATATTAACGAGTCGGGCCGTGGCGCTAGATGCCAGCCCTGATAGCCTCAAGTCTCTTTGTGAATTCCGTAGTTTTCAGAAAATTACTCTGGCCTGTCTCTCTCAGAGTGAAGCGCGCGATCTGAGTGATCTGGCCGATCAAATCGCCGGATGGCGTGATTTTCATAAGCTTGATCAAGATGCGCGGCTTCGTTTCATCAACGATACTTGCCAGGCAAGCCTACCGCATTTCCTCTTACGGTTACTTCAGTCGGATTACGTTGCCAACCGGTATCGCGAAGAATTCAATAAGTTATCACTTAATAAATCTGAACGCGAAGCGATTATTACCGCACTCTATGTCACTAATATCGGCGAAAATGCACCGCTTACCTTCTTATCTAATGTGATGGAAATAGACTATGGTTCGCTCATCGACAGGATCAATGCGAGGGCCGGTGATCGCGCTTTTCGCCTCATACGCCGGAACGCTGGAATTATCGAAACAATACCCTCAATCGGGGCTCAGAATATTCTTCAAAATTTGTTCGACGACACTGAAATCGTTGATACCATAGTCTTCGTGCTGAAAAACCTTGCCTCAGTCAGTCGCAATTCTTTTGAGCAACGCATGTTTGAACAACTGATGCGTTTTTCCATTCTTTCCAAGGTCGTCTCTAATAGCGATGCAATTGACAGGTTCTTTGAACATAACAAGCAGGAACTGCAAATTAGACGACGGCCACTTTTCTGGCTTCAGTGGCACATGGCCAAATGCGAGGTCGGCGCCTTTAATGACGCGGAAAAATTTCTCGAGCAGGGATATAGTGAAGCCTCTGAAATCGAACGCCGCACCAGAACGACTTACGACCGTCGTCAACTCAACGACCGGCGCGCAAAATTTCTAATGATGCGAGCGGCACAAACCACCCGTGCCAAAGCTGATCTCTTTAGAGATTTCAAAGAGGCAGTTACCCTTACTGATAAGATTCTACATCAAAACGACCCGCAGCACTATCCTTTCGAGACTCTCGCAGAGATCGTGCGAACGTATAATCTGGTAAGTGTCCGCTTAGACAGTGGGCATAAATTCCAGATCAATAGCTGGCTAGAGTCACTCGTACACTATGGTCGCGAGCGAATTGGCGTGCTGGTATCCGGATATCAAAAGGACAAGGCTCAATCGGCGCTCGATAATATTGTCATATGATAGTGAGAGATCGAATAAGACATGGAAACAGAATCTCGTCTGCATCTTTGACTAGAGGCCGTTCGTTCTAGAGTGAGCCGCAATTTTCTTTGAGGGTTCACATGATGAATACTTACCACTACTAGCTGAGAATGACCGTCGATTTTGGCAGAATGGATAGCAGGAAACGTCGTCTGGACTTCAAAGCGGTCGGACCGCTTTCCCCCGCAAATCCGCGTTCCTGCTCCATCTTATTGCGCAGACTGTCCGCAATCGCCCTCATGTTGGACGCTTCAATAGGTTTAAATCTTTATCCAAAGCGGACTTATTTAGCATCTTTTCAGTGTTTTAATAATTTATAATACTCAGGGAGAATCACTTCATAAGGACAAAATGACAAAATGGATACACACACTGTTTCAACAGTTCCAACATGGACATTGATCATTCCAATTATTGCTGCGCTGATAGCATTCATTGGCGTTGGCTTAACGGTCTTCTTCTCGTGGCGAAATGCTAATAAGACACTTAGATCCGCTCATACGTTAAAAATTGCGGAGATGCGCCAATCATGGATTAATTCACTTCGAGATGCGATGAGTGAATTTCAGTCTTATGGTGTAACACCAGGGGTTTCTCAAAGTACTGAGCGAAAATTTTACGAACTTGGGACCCGAATTGAACTTCTTATGAACCCAAAAGACCCAGACTACGATGAGCTACATAAGTGCCTGTATCAGTTTCTTGCCGTTAATGATCTTAATGGAAAATACAGTGCAAATCCACACTTTGTGTCTGTCTGTCAGCGGATTTTGAAACGCGAATGGGAGACTTTAAAGCAGGAAATAGCCTCCGCAGGATAAGCAATTCGAAATTGCTTTTTGAAGAAAATATTTCTGTAGGTTCGACGGTTAGTGTCCGGTTTCGCATACAAACCATCTGAAAGCGGACTCACTGTTCTCCCCCCTGACCTGCCTGTCTGTTCTACATTGTGGGAGCAGACAGGCGGTAATCGCCTTCATGGCGGACATGCGACAGAGCGATTTGATTTCCGCATAGCGGACAGCCAAGAAATGTCCAGAAAACGGTGGCTTTCTGGACTGTCAGAGCAACGCGATTTTTTCGTAATTTATGGTCGTGAAACATATTAAGATAGAGGTTAAGTTTTCTATGTCCGGGTATCGTCCGTAAATCAATTGAGTAGGATGCGCCTGCGGCTCCACAGCCTTCAAGAGGGCCGTGGAGCGCTCGCCAAAACCTGAAATTTGCCGCCCTTGCACAGTCGTCTATGTTTCTGGGGTAGGCCTTCCGCCTTGCTCAATCTATGCAAATGCATTGTCAGAGACAGAACTTGCGAGTACGATGACGCAGATGCACAGACACTTGCGGGGCATAAATGCGATTTGCCGATACAAAGACAGAAACCTTGAATCTGCGTGTCTCACCAATCTTCAAGCGGGTTCTGAAGGAAGTCGCAGACCAAGAGCAGCGCAGTATGGTCAATATGCTTGAAGTGCTGGTGGGCGATTACTGTGACCGCAAGGGCATCGTTCTTTCTGGTTCCAAAGTTACTCCTCCCGCTCGCGAGCATACGCGCGCAGACCGGAAGGCGCACGTGGGAGCAGCGGCATGAGCTTCCGCTACATCGGCTCGAAGTCAAGGCTCATCAGTCAAATTGCGAGGTACATGGGGCCTCCTGAGCATGGTTCCTTCTTTGTGGACGGCTTCTGTGGGACAGGTGTAGTGGCCGAGGCTGCTGCTGAACTCGGTTGGAACGTACGTATTAACGACAGCTTGCGCTCTGCCGTAATTTCAGCAGGTGCACGGCTTATCAGTGCCGATCAAGCTGTTTTCAAGAAGCTTGGGGGATACTCGAAGGCCATCGCCAAGCTCAATGCTGCCAAGCCCAAGCACGGCTTTATGTGGCGCGAGTACAGTCCCGCATCAATGGACACGTGTGGCCTTGAGCGGCGCTATTTCACCCAAGACAATGCTGCCCGAATCGATGCGATGCGGGCTTTGATTGGCGAATGGGTGGAGGCCGGAGACGTTGATGAAGTGGAAGAGCGTCTACTGATTGCCGACCTCTTTGGCGCCTTGAATCGTGTGGCCAACATAGCGGGTACGTTTGGTTGTTTCCTTTCCAAATGGACTAACCAATCGCAAGAAAAGATCGCCATGCGTTGCCGAGAGCTCAAAGAATCTGGCGTGCGCGTGGAGGCCACGGTGGGAGACGTGTTCGATGTGCCCAATTCTGCGAGGGATCTAGTGTATTTGGACCCTCCATATACGAAGCGCCAATACGCAAGCTACTACCACATCCTTGAAACCGTAGCTCTTGACGACGAACCCCACGTGGAGGGTGTTGCAGGGCTGCGTCCTTGGAAGGACCTAGCTTCGGACTTTTGCTATAAGACCCGTGCTCTCAAAACGCTATCACGTTTGGTGCATAGCTTGCGGGCTCAAAAAGTGTTGCTCTCGTACAGTAGTGAAGGGCACATCTGCTTGCAGGACATGAGGGCTGAACTCTCGAAGATTGGCACGTTCACCATGCATCCCTTGGGAGCCATTGGTCGTTATCGACCCAATAAGGTGGCCAGCAGCGCTGCGTCTGATGTGAACGAATTTTTGGTGGTTGTTGATCGTCCCGTTGTGCAGCTTCCCGAAGAGCAATCCAAAATTGTTAATGCCATCAAACCCGTCCTCGTGGAGAGCTTTGCGTGACTGCACCTCGTCCCGTTGAAGCGGAGTACTTGTCCTTAGCGGAAGCAGCGCTCACAAAGGTAGTCGGTGGAGGGCATAGCCCCGACAGGTTTGAGCTTCGTCTCCAAGTTTTGGAGGCAGTATCAGCTCGCTTTGGTGGCTTCGATCTCGCGGCGTTTCACCAAGCATTTGGCACTAAGAGTAAGCGCCCTGCAACAGAGCTCTTGGAACTTGCTGCTTCAGTGGCAAGTGCCATAGAGTATTCACCAATTCATCCTGCTTTGGCGCTGAGCGTAATGGCACGTGAAGTCTTGCAAGAACAGGATCGCAAGAGCACGGGTGCCTATCATACGGACTTTCGCTTGGCTAAGCGTTTGGCGCAGCTTGCGGCTCCCAAACTCACCTACAAGAGCAAAGTGATTGATCCTGCCTGTGGTGCGGGAATTTTGCTTGCTGCTTTGACGTATGCGGTGTGTGGGATGGATCGAGCCAAGACGGCACATTGGTTGGCGCACGGTGTGTGTGCAGCAGACCTCTCGGCCAATTCATTGCGTGCAGCACTGCTTGCACTGGCTTCGTTCACTGACGATATATCGGCACTTAAAGCTATGCGTGCACGCTGGTACTGTGGCGACAGCTTGATGGCAGATAGCAAGGTCTGGACTGCGATGGCCACTGAGGGCTTTGATGTAGTGATCGGTAATCCGCCTTGGGAAAAAGTTAAGCTCTCACGCCACGAGTTCTTGAAGTCCGCGGGTTCTAAGCGTCACTACGGCGCGCAAATTCAGGGGCTCGATGAAAAGCGCTTTGCCCGGCAGCGCGATGAGGTAGCCAATTACTCTCGGCATCTGTTGGCGCGTTTCCCCGACTTGGGCAATGGGGAGCCTGACCTCTACATCGCCTTCACTGAGCTCTTCTTTCATCTGTGTAAGGGGGGGGGTGTTGTGGCGGCACTGATCCCTGGTGGGCTCATCCGCTCGCAGGGCACAAAGGCTATACGTCAGAAGATTTTCGATGCGAGTCAAAGCGTGTCTTTGTCGATCATCGATAACCGTGCGCGGTTCTTTGCCATAGACACACGCTTTAAATTTTTAGCTGTGCTTCTCACGAAAGCTGGCTCTGAGAAGAGTAAGCGTGAGCCCATTTCGCTCCTGCATGAACGTGGCACGCCGACGGGTTTGGAGACGACAGGAAAGGCCACCATCGGACGAGCGGCACTTGCGGCGGTTCGGGGCGATTTGAGCATACCAGAAGTCCGGAATGTGGCGGAGTGGAAGCTCTTCTCTAAGATCACAGAAGCCGGTGTTTCGTGGGAAGCGGATGACTATGGCTGGACACCGAAATTTTGCCGTGAAGTCGACATGACCAAGGAGCGCCCCAAGTTCCTCGGTCGTGCCATGCCTGGTGCCGTGCCCGTGGTAGAAGGTCGCATGGTACAAGCCCATCGCTTCGGTGTTAAAGGGCATGTGTCTGGCACCGGTCGCAGTGCCCTGTGGGAGGCCTATGCCATCGGAGGCTCGCGCCTATTCCCACAGTTCTGGATTCGGCGCAGCGACATACCTCATGCCAACCAGCACCGCGCGGACGTGCTGCGCGCGGGCTTTTGCGACATTGCGGGGCAGACCAATGAGCGCTCGCTCATGGCTTCGCTGATTCCCGCGGGGGTGGTCTGTGGCAACAAAGTGCCCACGATCCTATTCCCTGATGATCCTTCGGAAGAGCGATTGCTGGTCTGGGTGTCTATTGCCAACAGCTTTGCCTTCGACTGGATGCTCCGGCGCGTGCTCACTACGACGGTGAACTACTTCCTGCTGCAAAGCGTGCCTATGCCCAAATTAGCCAAGGATGGCTTGCCTTGGAAGAAGCTGGTGAGTGCTGCGCGCGAACTGCGCACACTTGATAGTTCAGGTGCAACCCGTGAAACCTATGAGCGCATGGCGCAGCTTCGTGGGGAAATTGATGCCGAAGCGGCCGTGGCCTATGGGCTCGATTTAAAGGACATGGAACTGGTGCTTCAAGACTTCCCGCTTTTGGATCGGGGCCAAATAGGACTACCTGGCGATGCCAAGTCTACAATCACCCGCGACAGTGTTTTGGCCGCTATGGCAAAACGCACGGGAAGACGATCAACAGTTTGGTCGCGCCGTACGGTAGAGGCACGTGCGCTGGGGGCAATGGCTTATGTGCCCTCAGAGCTCACCCTCGGTGGCGTAGGAGCCGAGGAAGAAGGAGTTCAAAATCATGGCTAGTGGAGCATCACACGTTGCCCGAATTCTGTACAAGGAAATCGTTGCTGGAGACCTGAGAAAAATCCTCGCTCAGTCCAACGATTCGGATACGGGTGGTGGTGCCCGTGATTTTCGGTTTGGTTCTTTCAAAACACTGCTACCTGTAATCAGGCAGATGTTTCCGAAAAAAGTCAAAGAAAACCGGAAACGTGATGGCATAGTCGAAGAAATCGACGTGTTCCAAGGCGAGTTCTTCTGGTGCGACCCCAAAGGGAAAATCGTCCATAAGGATTCCTTCTTTGAACCGCCTACCGATGTGCGCCCATCCGAAGGCCGCATTGCACGGGTGCATGAATACGGCTGTTTCGATACCAGCCTTGTGCCCAAAGGAGGCGAGGGTAATCGTGTTTTGCTCCTCTTGATCCAGCGGGGCGATGGGTCGGTCTGGCCATACTATGCAGAAGAAAAAACGCTGCGCGATAAGGGTAAATGGGACCCTGTGGTCGCTGAAGAGCTGTTGGCTTGCCTAGATGCTAAACGTGCAGTCAATCGTGCCGTGATCGGCTACCGAGATTTCACCAACGCGAGTAAGTACTGCAATGGTAAGTGAAGACAGCAAACAGGCGTTGAAGCTGCTGGCCCGTTCGCGCAACGTGTTGGTATCCGGGCCTCCTGGCACAGGTAAGTCGAAGCTCTTGGCTGAAGTCGCGCTGGCGTTTGAGACGGCCTTTGGTCTTACGCCGGCAGGTGGTCCACCGCAGCACAATCCCGTGGGGGGCATTCCGATTCCACCAGCCGCAGGAGGAACTGTTAAAGACATTCCTGCACCCACGAAGATGGACCGTAGGGTCTTTCGGACGGTCTTTCACCAGAACTCCAAATACCGGGACTTTGTATCAGGCATCACGCCAGCAGTGAACAAGACAGCAGGCGGGCCAGACTTTACTATTGTGAGGGGCACGCTGTATCGTGCAAGTGAGCATGCGAAGACCCCGAATGGGGCGGCTCTTTTGATCATTGATGAGATCAACAGAGGTCCAGCAGTGCAGGTGTTCGGAGGCGCTATCGTCGCCATTGAATCCGATAAACGCTTGTCCCCTGATGGGGCAAAGCGCGCCGAAACGCAGTTCTTTGAAATGCTCGATCCCAACACGGGCGATGTGATTGAGTATGCTTTACCGCACGACCTCTACATCTTGGCCGCGATGAACCAGGCTGATGCGTCCGTGGAGCCCTTGGACGTGGCGTTCTTACGTCGTTGGGAACCCATGCGTTTGGAGCCCGATGAAGCTGTTTTGCGAACCTTCTATGGTCTCGGTGCTAAGGGTGCTAGCCCTTTGCCTGAAGTTCCTGCCACGGTGAACGATGCCTTTGAGGCTTCCGTTCGTGCTCTGGTGACTGTAAATGCGCAAATTGCTCTCGGACGTGGCCCAGAATTTCAGATTGGGCATGGTGTACTGATGTCGGATGTGAAGCCGCAAACTCTGGGGCTTACTAACGCTTTGGGCACCTTGTGTGTTGGGTGGGCTAAAGTACGGGCACACGTGGAAGAGGTATTCTTTGGGGACACTCGTGGCATTGCTGCTGCCCTCAACGCACTCGATGGACCGGCTTGCAATCCATTCAAGCTTACAGAGACGACTTTTGCGGATGACCTTCGCTTTCGTCTTGAAGGCCCGACAAATTTTTCTGAGGACAACATCTACGCAGCACTTCGGGCCTTTGCCCAACCCAGGGGCTAGTCTGTGGCGAACATCCGAACTCGGCTGTCCCTCGTTGAGTACGGTGCACCCGTTGATTTGAGCGGTGCGATCGTTGATGCCATCGGGGTAGATCGCATCAAGGCCAATAACCTTTTAACCGAGGCTGGGAACCGTGCTGCATTGAACCTGAGGCTCAACTATAACCCCATCAGGGTGGATGCCAAGGGGACACGGGCCATCGATTTTGCGGGTCTCATTCGTCTGGCTCCCTCGCTAGAACTGGAAATCGCTCCCAAGTTCTTGGGGCTCGATGACACTGATGCTGTATGGCGAGAGGACTTTTTTTTCCTCTCTACGCTTTCACGTCATGGGCGGCTCTTGGCCGCAGAGCGCTTATCGGCCTCAGGAGGCGCGCCACGGGATCTGTCCACGTTGGTTGCTCGCTCCATCACGAGCATGTACGAGGCCCTTAAACGTCGTCCACTGCGGAGCTACCGCAGAGTACGTGAAGCAGACTTCTTCATCGATGGGGATCCTGATCCAGTGGACCTCATCTTTCCTTCGCCTGAAGGCTTTGAGCAAGATCTCATTCGCTTTGATCGCAAGAACGGTTGGAACGGGGACATCGTGGCAGCGGCGAAAGAGTTGCTGCCAGAGGTGAGCGACCCATCGGCAGCAAGTTCGCTGATGCGTTTGATCGAAGACCTTTCGCCTCAAAACACTTCTGCCAATCGTCACAAGTCCATTCCTGCTCGGCACAGAGCATGGAAACCATTGCACGAACTGTCCATCGATGTGCTGGGAGGTCTGGGCCTCAACTATAAACAAGGTCAGGCACATGCCCCGGGCTACTTAGTGGATACTTGGCGAGTATGGGAAGACCTAGTGGCGGTGGCTGCGCGCTTGGGCTTTGGCCGCAATACTGTGGTGCACCAACGTGGCTATCCATTGGGCACCAGAACTAAGGTCAGCTCAGGAGCCGTGAGTAAGCTTTCGGTGTACCCAGACTGCGTGATTGAGCCCGATGGTGCGAGGTCCAGAATGTTGCTAGATGCTAAGTACAAGGGCCACGTGGAGAAGGGGCAACTCCGTATCAGTGAGGCAGACATCTACGAAGCCTTGGCCTTCTCAAAGGCCACCGGATGCAACCTTGTGGTTCTGGCTTATCCCGCTCAGCCAGGGGGCGCCCTACAGCCTGTGGGCACCTGTATGGTCTTTGAAAAGGCTGTGGTCGATGCGGTACAGATCGTAGGCGTTCAGATCGAGAGCCGTCTGATTTCTAAGACAGGTGCCCTTAAAGTGTTTGCAGACAACATGGCTATGGGGGTTGGCAATGCCTTTACTTAGAAGACTTTTTTGACGCACCCTTCGCGTATGAAACAAGGATGGCAGCTTTACCCGCTACACTTACGGTCCCAGAGTCTTGCAGCTGCTGATGGTTAGGGCAAACCGAAGTGCATAATCGGCCGTAGCCGTCGGCGAGGATGAACGTTAGAAGAAAGCAGCTTGCCGAAACCGCATAAGGAAGAGCAGGCGGAACCGTTTTTTATCACTTGATACATGGCGTCCGAGAGCGCCGCTGCGAGCACAGTTGCCATGCATAAAGGAAGCACGTTCGATTTAACGTGGTATTTTTTGTGGTATCGTAGGATTAATTCTTCCTAATCTTTTGATTTAAAATGATATTTTCAATTGGTTTACAATAGAGTGGGAATAATAAATAAAGGCCACCAGACCCCGGCGGGGGTCTCTCTGCCTCTTCTAAGGTCATATTTTTTACTGAGAACAATCGAAAACCTACGTCAGTCCGAATGAATGTCCGCTGTTTTAATTTCTAAGCTACAACCGGACCTTCCGTTCTCCCCCCTAAATCACCGGTCTGCTAAAGAAATGTGAGGTAGACCGGCGGAAGTCACCGACATCGGTCATTCCGAGCTATTGAGCCATCCGGTCAAGGCTGCCTCCAAAACGAACGCTCCCGCATTTCGCTGTACTCGTCGAGACCTGCCTTACGTTCAGGCAATCGTACCCGACAAGCGCAATAAGCCGTCCAGCTTATTTTCTGTGTTTACGAAGATACTCTTCGAAACTTGAAAAGAGCGGCTGTCCCTTCGTCGCATTGATCTTGCCGAGGCTTGTCTTTCTGATCCGCTTATCGAGATAGAGGCACAGTTCTACGAAGCGAGTGAGGCTCACAAGCTCCCACTGAGCCCCGAACTCCCGCTTGATGGAGGTGTAGATAATCGCCGGCTTGAAAGGTGTGGCTCGGCCGGGCCCGGCCTTCGCAAACTGTATGTAGCGATCGATTAAATATTTGACATAGCCCCGTTTATCACCATCAGCTCCGATCGATCCGGCGGGCGGAAGGATCTTTGTTTTGTTATTCATCGTCTTGAGGATGAGCGTCCCTGTCTGCACGGCGCCGGGGCTGTTGATCGCGATATTGCCTTTGTTCTCGGTGATTATGGTATTGCCAAGTTTTGCAAGCAAAGCAGCAGCGAAGAACGCGTCTTCGGGACGCTCGGGCTCGCGACTGTCCGCTTCGGCCCGCGCTTTCATGTCGAGCAGCAGCTCGACCGAAAAGGCCTCCGGCTGGGCATCAATGGTCCTGTGATGTGTTGGGCAAAGCAGCAGCAGGTTGTCATAGCCCTGCCGTTCTGTCTCGTTTTGGTGCGGATCGTAACGCTCCCCGCCAGCATTGCGGGCTTTGATGTGGCAGATCTCGCCGATGATCGCTCCATTCTTACCCACGATTGGCGTCGGACACCCCGGAAAAGCGCAGCGTCGCCCCGCCTGCGCGAAGAGCCGTTTTATCGTCGGGAGAGATGGCTTACTCATTGAATGCTAGGTGTCTCAAAGGGACTTTACCACGAAGGTCGCACGTTGCCGGTAAAATCTTTCGCCATGGCGGACATAATAAGCCTGTTTCGTCTGTCATCCTTACCTCCATGTCCGATCGGTACGCACGTCAAAATGCGATTGACCTTACCCCCAACATACCTTCAGTTCTGAGTTAGAGTCTGTGAGTTGCTGTATGCCTTGTTCGCGTGTTGAGCGAAAGCCTCTGGTCAACCGGACATCCGGTGACCTCTCAAGCCAGCTCCATTAACGTCTTGATGCTTCCGATTTCGAGACAAAGATGCAGGATCGTCCTGGCAACAAGACATAAGCCTTTAACCTCCGGTTTCTTTCATACACTTCCGAAACCGAACATCCGGCTCCCACGATCTGCCTGTCTGCTCACTGATACAGGAGCAAACAGGCGGGATGCGCCTTCTTCGCGGACGCACAGGCGGTTAGGGTGGGTCTCACACAACGGTGACGATCGTTACGCGAAAAGTGTATCGGAGGATCGTTGTTTTTGCTATGTTCCAGTGCTTCCGATCATCGTCAATTTCTAGCTGTTAGGGTCGGAGACGAACCTGCTAATGTTGGTCTTTCATGGAACAGTCGATCCAAGCCATTTGGAAGCAAGACGAGATCCCCGTCATTCTGCGGCGCACGGGGAAAGGCGAGCTCCTGCGGGTGCGGTTGCCGTTCGATGGCAATAACCGGCAATGGCTGCAAAACGCGCGCCGCACTACACCAAGCTGGATCGCATCGCGCAAGTTCTGGGAAATCCCGAAAGCCTGGTTCGATGATTTCGTGAATCGCGCGCTGCAGAAATATGGCCGCCTTTATGTGATCCAGCCGTATCGTGAACAGGAAATCTGCTCACCCTCCTGCCAGAACGCCAAGGGCCATGAGTGCCAATGTTCCTGTATGGGCGTCCATCACGGTGCAGGCAGCGACGGGAGCTGGTTTGAGGTTTCCGACGCTTTTTCGACCCGGTGGGGAGAGCGCGAGCTTGCTTGTCGTCTGATGGTTGCCAAGACGCGAGTGCAGTAGATCTTGCTCGCGCTCGCCAAATTTCTGCGCCTCGGGATCGGATCGTTACCCGGCTTTTGGCAGGTTATGTCAGAAGAAGACATGCTGGGTGCCTGATCTAAACGACCGCTTCTGGTCGGTAGCCGTTATTAACATGAGCGCAGGGAATGGCTGCTTTCGGTAATCGCTTCCCAATAACCGACATTCTGCTGTCCCCCTGAACCGCCTGTCCGCTCAAGGAACGTGAAGCGGACAGGCGGCAGACGCCCTCATATCGGTCATTTGGTGCCTCAACCGCCCTCACATAGCTGAAGAATTCGATTACCCTATAGCCAGACCATGGACACGTGGCCTGCTGATGCGCCGAAACATCGCAGATGGAGTGGACCGATCAGCGACTTCTTCAGCATTCAGGTCTGGGGTTTTTGGGACTATGAACCAGGAGTAACCGCGACGATGCGAGCAGCCTATTTGAACTCGTGTGCTGGTGCAGCAGCGAACGAGGCAATTGTACAGCGGATTATAGCGTCATACGGAACCCTACTTGCAGCTCCATAGTGCGTAATTGGATCACTATTTCTGTGCATTGATAAAACATAGGGAGCCGGCCATAGGGAATGATATTTTCCCTGTTATCTGCTATAGTATTTTGGACGAGCGGGATTGTCCTGCTTACTTATAAAGGAAGTCCACCTTGGTTGATGACAACGACGACCTGCCAGAATGCGAACCTGCGCCAGTCCCCCCCCAGCCTGCGCCTGAAGATCCCCATCTGGCTACGAGGCGGACGTTTTACCAACTGTTATTCCGAGTAATGAGTTGGCCAGGAGAAGGGTATCGTATTCCTAACGTCGATCTAAAAGGAGAAGCCATCGCGAATTTGTCAAAATTTGTGGTGGAGCAGGAATGGGGCTCAATCGCTATCCAGGAAAACATCAAAAATGCGGTTGTCAATATAATTGGCATGCGTGTCGCACAATATTGCAAGGATCATCCTGAAACAAAATTGGCTGATGAACAATCACGTATGATGAGTGAAATGCTGGATTATACTAACCGCGCGCACCAAATCAGTAATTTTATTCTGACCAAGGAAGCTAAATCACTCCATCGGCGATAAGATTGTTGATTTTCACTGAGAACTGACCCGGGTAGGGCGGAAATTTTCATCGAGATTTGACCCATGCCTTCACACTCCCCGGCATCATCTGCTGGGGGGTTTTTGGAGTGATTGACATGGAGCTTCTGAGTGTGATCCGCCGGTGGCACTGCCGGGATCATCTTCCGATCCGCGAGATCGAACGCCGGACGGGACTGTCACGCAATACGATCCGGAAATATCTCCGGGCACAGAGTATTGAACCGCGGTTCCAGGTCCCCGAACGTCCCAGCCGACTGGACCCGTTTGCTGACAGGCTGAGGGGATGGCTGGTCCTGGAAGCCGCTCGCCCCCGCAAGAATCGGCGCACGGCGCGACGACTGCATGAAGACCTTGTGGCACTGGGTTATGATGGATCCTACGGACGGGTGGCCGCTTTCATCCGGCAGTGGAAACACGAACAGCACCAGGCACGCCAGACAACGGGTCGGGGTGTTTTTGTGCCCCTGTGCTTCCAGCCTGGGGAAGCCTTCCAGTTCGACTGGGGCGAGGACTGGGCGGTCATTGCCGGCCGTCGCGTCAAGCTGCAGGTTGCCCATACCAAACTGTCCTTCAGCCGGGCCTTCATACTCAGGGCCTATCCCCTGCAGACCCACGAGATGCTTTTTGATGCGCTGACCGAGGCCTTCCGCGTGCTCGGTGGCGTGCCACGGCGGGGTATTTTTGATAACATGAAGACCGCTGTGGACCGGATTGGCTCTGGCAAGGCACGTCAGGTCAATCTGCGCTTCATGGCCCTGGCCAGCCATTACCTGTTCGAGACGACCTTCTGCAATCCGGCAGCCGGATGGGAGAAAGGGCAGATCGAGAAGACCGTGCAGGATGCCCGGCGCCAGATCTGGCAGGATCTGCCTGCCTTTCCTGATCTGGGGGCGCTGAATGCCTGGCTGGAAGCCCGCTGCCTGGACTGCTGGGAACGGCTGCAGCATATCGAACTGGCCCGGAGCATCGCCGAGGTCCATGCTAGCGAGCGTCCTCACCTCATGGTGCCGGGGCGTCCCTTTGACGGGTTTGTCGAACAGACCAAGCGCGTCTCACCAACCTGCCTGATCCAGTTCGATGGCAACCGCTACAGCGTGCCGGCCTCCTTTGCCAATCGTCCGGTCAGCCTGCGGGTTTATCCCGACAAGCTGCGCATTATCGCCGAAGGGCAGGTTCTGTGCGTGCATGACCGGATCATCACGCGTTCGCATGGTGTGCCAGGCCGCACGGTGTATGACTGGCGGCATTATCTGGCGGTCATCCAGCGCAAACCGGGCGCCCTACGCAATGGCGCGCCGTTTACCGAATTGCCAGCCGCCTTCCGGACCCTGCAGGATCAACTGCTCAGGCGGCCTGGAGGCGACCGGGAAATGGCTGAAATCCTGGCCCTTGTGCTGCAGCATGATGAGCAGGCTGTCCTCTGCGCGGTTGAACTGGCACTTGAAGACGGCGTGGCGACCAAGACCCATGTTCTCAATACGCTTCATCGCCTGATCGATGCCAAGAGAACCGTGGTTCCCCGGCTCGATGCCCCACAGGCCCTGGTGCTCGAACACGAACCGTGCGCCGATACAGGGCGGTATGACATCCTGCGAAGGGACAGCCGCCATGCGTCATGATCCTGCGGCTGCTTCACTTGTGGTCATGCTCCGTGGATTGCGGATGTATGGCATGTCCCAGGCCACGGCCGACCTCATCGAGCAGGGGGCACCTGCCTTCGAGGCGGCCATCCCCATCCTCTCACAACTCCTGAAGGCGGAACTGGCCGAACGCGAAGTGCGCTCCATCGCCTACCAGACAAAGACCGCCCGGTTCCCCGCCTACAAGGACCTGTCCGGGTTCTCCTTTGCCGATACGCAGGTCAACGAGCCCATGATCCGCCAGCTCCATAGCGGGGACTTCATCGAGCGTGCTGAAAATGTCGTGCTGATCGGCGGTCCGGGAACCGGGAAAACCCACCTGGCGACCGCGCTGGCCATCCAGGCGATCACCCATCACCGCAAGAAGGCGCGCTTCTGGTCAACGGTCGACCTGGTCAATGCGCTCGAACAGGAAAAGACCGCCAACCGGGCCGGGCAGATTGCCGACAGGCTGCTCCGTCTGGATCTCGTGATCCTTGATGAACTCGGTTATCTCCCCTTCAGTGCGTCTGGGGGCGCCCTGCTGTTCCATCTGCTCAGCCGCCTCTACGAGCGCACCAGTGTCATCATCACAACCAATCTGAGCTTCAGTGAATGGGGAGACGTCTTTGGTGACCCGAAGATGACAACGGCGCTCCTCGATCGGCTGACCCATCACTGTCATATCCTCGAGACAGGAAATGACAGCTACAGGTTCCGCGCCAGCACCGCCGCGTCAAAAAACAGAAAGGACAGATCCTCTTCTTGACCGCCCGCCCGACTGTGCCTGAAATAGCATCTGGCTGGGTCAATTCCTGATGAAAAACCCGGGTCAGTTCTCAGTGAAAATCAACAATCCGCCCCTCAGATGGTGTTGTCGTGTTTTCTTATCCGGGAGCTTGATCTGCGCCAGGAGAACATAAGCCAGCGGAGCAGATTGATGATGACTCTTAGGGCTGCTGCGCTTATTGTTGTTTCATGAAGACTGACACCCGACAGGCAGTTCTTGAGGCAATCAAGAAACAGACCAATGCCAATATCAAAAGCAAAGCCACCGCCCGTGCGGCTCTGCAGCGTATGGGTATTGTCGATCGCAAGGGCAATATTACCAAGGAATATACACGGGATCCCCGATCCGATGGTATGATGCGGGCGTGACGCATTGACTGCTCTGCATACGTCTTTTGTTCTCGGGTATCATGGATGTTCCGAAAAGGTGGGCCGTAGTCTCATCTTGCGGCAGCAACAGCCGATCAAGTCGGAAACAGCTTATGACTGGCTGGGGCCGGGGTTTTATCTCTGGGAGTCAGACCCGCAAAGGGCTTATGAATGGGCGGAACAGAAGAAAGAGCGTGACCCGACCTTCAAGCCTTTCGTTGTTGGTGTCGTGCTCGATCTTGGCAACTGTCTTGATTTAACGAACCGCGAGGATCTCGCTCTCCTTCAAGTAGCCTATGACGGTTTGAAGGCGACTCTTGATGTCCAAGGCACTCCCCTTCCTGAAAATCGTGACGCCAGTTTCGATTCCAACAACGACAAATTGTTCCGCAATCTGGATTGCGCCGTTATCCGCTATCTGCACGCCTCGTTAGACACAGGCTCTCCGCTACCCGCCGCTTACGACACGGTTAGAGGTCTTTTTCAGGAAGGCGCGCCACTATACCCGGGTAGCGGGTTTCGATCCAAAACACACACACAGATAGCAGTTTGCAATCTGGATTGTATCAAGGGTTTCTTTATCCCGCCGCTATAGGCCAAAAGTTCTGGTACAGACTGCGCCTGAAGGTTGAAAACTGGCTGGAAGCACGGCCTCGTGCCAGAGCGCGACAAGTCTGAGGCTCCAGCGCGACGCAGTGCTCCCTAACGGGGCCAGAGATTGCTTCCCCGTGCGATGAATGTTCCGAACCGCCCAATGCCTCCAGTTCGGAGCATCCAGTTCGAGAAGCTGAGTCTAATAAACTCGGCCAGCAGCACCAGCAGGATAACCCCGAATTGCAGACTGGTGACACTGGCCAGCCTTGTCCCCTGGTGAACACACGACCAGATCCACACGCACAGAGTGCCCACAAACAGGCCCAGGCAGAACCGCCCGTTGCGCCGTGTGGACACCAGCGCCCTGATAGTCGCCGGGTCCATAACGGGAGCAAGAGCCGTGTCGATGGCTGACGCTTCGATGAAGGCTTTCCGGTCGCGCAGATACTGTCGCGACAGGTTAAAGGTGCGCACGCCCCTCACGAATGGCAGGTAAAGCGGGAAAATCAGCCATTTCCCCACTCTTAGAATGGGGCGTGTGGACCACCTCACCGCCCCAGTTCCCGTATCAGCTGTTCAACATCCCCAGGCAACCCCTCAGTGACATGCGTGGCACCAGCCTTGTCGCGCCAGATGAATGTCGGTGTCCCTGGGACACCGATGGCATTGGCGACGGCCATATTCTGCTGCAGATGAAGAGCCGCCTCGTCCGTGCGGGGCATGTCGTCTGCGACGTGATGCAGATCGACGATCTTCTGCCATGTCGCCTGCATCTCGTATGGCACTGCTGACAACAGCGCTGTGGCGGCCGGGGTGCTGGCATTGCCGTTTTCGTGATCATTGATCGCGATCGGCAGCAG
>NZ_WOTG01000022.1 GCF_011516925.1 Acetobacter fabarum | reverse complement strand
TGGAGGGATCGAAGAACCCTTGATTGATGTGCTTGGCCGGTAATTTCTGGGTTTTGGCGATTTGGTTGACGGTTTTTGCGATGGCGTCCAGTCTGCGTTTTGAGCAGATTGGGAGTTGTCTCTCGCTGGATGGCTATGCGCTCGCGTTCAATCTTTCGAGGAAGAGGAGGCGGCGCATATTGTAGACGATATTGGCGAGCCCGATCCTCATGGTGGCTCGACTGATACCGACAGTCCGGACAAACAGCCCCGTCTGTGACTTCTGATCGGCAAAGACATGCTCGACACGCGAGCGGATGACCGACTTTCCAGCATTTGATTTCTGGATATGCCGGGGCATAGGCTTGAGATGCGGCTTTTTGCGATGAACCTTGCAGACAAAGCCCTGCTTTTCCATGAAGTCTTCGTTGGCTTTTGAGCGATAGGCCGTGTCGGCCCAGACACTTGAGGCCGTATTGGTTTTATCCAGAAGCCCCTCTCTCAATCGCGCGCCATCACTAGCGGCGGCATGCGTTGTTTTCCATTTCCGGATGAACCGGTATTTCCGATTGATGGAAACATGCGATTTATAGCCAAAGAACGGGATGGCGAGATCGCTGGATGGCATGGTTCCATCATCCTGCTGCTTCGCCTTCGTGAACTTCAGTGTCCAGCGCGCATGACGATCCTTGTGCGACAGCTTTGCGGGTCTGTCCTGCCAGTCTTCAGGAATACGTCCTTCCCGAAGGTCGGCTTTCTCTGCATTGGTGTTCCGCTGCTTCGGAGCCGCTACCAGCGTGGCATCCAGGATCTGGCCTGACATCGGCAAATATCCGGCGTTGCGCAGGGTCGCATCAAAGCGGTTGAACAGCCCATCGATCGCACCCGCCTGGGTCAGACGCTCGCGAAACAGCCAGACCGTTTTGGCATCCGGCACCCGATCTGAAAGTCCCAGCCCAAGGAAACGCATAAAGGAGAGGCGATCGTTGATCAGATATTCCGTCCGCTCGTCAGGCAGATTGTTCAGCGTCTGGATCACCAGGATCTTGAACATCAGCACAGGATCAAATGGCGGTCGTCCGCCCTTGCTTCCATCGGAATACGCCAGGGCCTTGTCCAGATCAGGACGGAACGCTTCAAAATCCACAGTCCGGGAAAACGCTTCGAGCTGATCGCCAAGCCCACTCAGCCGGGCAAGACGATCTTCAACATCAAAGAAACCAGACTGCTTCATATCGCCATTCCCTCAATCAACGCAGAAGAAATAGAATCATACAGAAGACCTCAAAACCAGGGGGTTTTTCGAACCCTCCACATCCCCCCAGCAGAAGCTGAGGCTCGCTTTTATGCGCAGTAGAAATCACATGCACTAGCTGCATAAATCAGATAAAAAACGTTTCCTCAAAACTCGGGGCAACTCAATGCCAGACTTCCCTACTTCCAATTTTTCGGTTGCTTCCTCTGACACAAGACAGCCTGTTACAATACAAACCGAAAGCAACGCAGCACACACCCGCACACGCTGCACTGCGCGGGCACCCCATTTGATCGGCTTGGGGCTGCTTGCTTCGGCGCTGTTTTCCAGCACCTTTGTGCTTAATCGCACCATGAGCCTGCACGGTGGACCGTGGGTGTGGAGCGCCACTCTGCGTTATATTGAAACCTCCCTGTTGCTAATGCTCTGGCTGCTGCTGACCAAAGGTCGGGCCTATCTCCGCAGGCTGGGCAGGCTGTTTGTGCGTAGGCTTGGCTTCTGGCTGGGGGCTGGTGGGGTTGGCTATGGTATGTTCTATGCCTGTTGTTGTTTTGCGGCGGACCACGCACCGGGTTGGATCGTCGCAGCAACATGGCAGGGCACCATTATCGCAACTCCACTTGTGCTTCGCGTTTTTGGAGAGACAGTGCCGCTGCGCGGCCTTGTTTTCCTAATGCTGATTTTTATGGGGATCATGGGCCTGAACATCAACCGCCTGATGGACGGCGTGTCACTGGAGCAGGTGCTGGCGGGTGTCATTCCACTGAGTATTGCGGCTTTCTGCTATCCAATGGGGAATCAGTTGCTCAACCGTCTGCGCCATAATACGGCACCACTCTACAGTATCCTAGAAGACCCAGTGGCCGCCGTGCTACTGATGACACTAGGGGCGCTGCCATTTCTTATTGGTCTGACGCTTATTATCCATCCCCCTAGCCCCGACGTGGGGCAGATCGCCACCGCCGGCATGATCGCTTTGGTGGCTGGTTGCCTCGCCACGCCGTTATTTATTCATGCGCGCAATACATCATCAAGTCCATACCTGATTGCAGCTGTTGATGCGACACAGGCAGGAGAAGTGGCTTTTACCCTAATGGGAGAAAGCCTGCTTACCGGGGACCTATCTCTTGGCCTTGCAGATTATGTCGGGCTGGCAGCTGTGATGGGCGGACTTGCAGGTTTTGCTCTGAGCGAGGAAAGTGCTGCATCGGACATCAAGCACGATAGTGGGGATGACAGCCTCTCCGCTTCGCCTCAGGGTCAGGACACATAGCCAGAACATAACGGCTGCTGCGCGGCAGGTGACTGAGATCTTTGTTGCATAGTTTTAACGATTGGGCGTGTTGCAATCTTTGGGGGGGTCTTACGCGACAAGGTGTGTGAGGGGGATTCCGAGGGCTGTGAAGCGATTGAGGACGGTGATCCGGACATGAACTTCGGTGATCTGACGGTCGAAATCGCGTGCTGCCAGACGCTGGCCCAGCAGCTTGATGCAGTGCATTTTCGTCTCAACGCGGCTTCGTCGATGATAACCACTCCATCGTCTCCAGATAGCCCGCCCGAAATGTCTGCAGCCCGTAGAGTTTGATTTCGGGCGATAGCTCCTGCTGATGTGGGGCAGCATGTCTTTGCATTTTTGCGCGGGGGACTGATGGCCTGAGCGCCACGTTCGGCAATGGTGTCATGGGATCGCCTTGTATCATACGCGCCATAAGCCGTGACACTGGCGATGTCTTCATCTTGAGGGATCTGCTCCAGAAGCATTGGCAGAACTGGGGCATCACCGATCTCGTTTCCCGTCATTTCAACGGCGAGGATTTCCAGAGAGCCTTCGTCAACAGCAATATGAAGTTTGCGCCATATACGACGTTTCGAGCCGCGATACGGGATATTGACCCTCAGGACTTTCTGGCCACGGCTCAGCGTGCTGAAATCCGGCACAGACCATGCCAGCCCCGCTAGACGCAGGAGGACCAGTTCGTCGTTCGGTAGCGCGTGGGGTTCGGGTTGCTCATCAATCCCAGCTTACAAACTAGATTCAAACAGGGAATCCTTTGCCATTATTTCTGCAACAAAGCCGACTTATAGCGGTAACAATCGGATATTTAGTCGCCCTCATCTACAGGTCCAGAGTGTGATCATTGCATCCCATGTCCGGTTCTGAGCACTCTTCAGGAAGGGACATTTTGTGATTTAGGCGCTCTACGTTCGAAATTGCGGCCTCCAGTTCGGAGAAATCGGATTGCCACCGGGGCAAAGGTCGAAACGTCTCCTCGGCCACCGCAACACACTGATCATCAGGATCAGCTTCTTCTCCCAAACGAGGCCGCCCCCGCTTACGCCCCGGAACGGGTTTTTTCGGCATCCTGACTGCTTCCCGGAGAGGCACGAGATCGTTCAGGGCAAAGAGACGCCGCGCAGCACGGTGCGTGACATCGAGGACCAGTCCACGGTCCAAAAACCGCTCCAGCAGGACACAGGCGGCCTGCACGGATACGGACAGCCGGGCGGCCAGGGTCGTCGCTGAAATCACCGGATGGGCGGCAATGATGTCTATGGCCAGGGCTGCTTTGGAATTGCGCCGCTGATTGCCGGCCTGCGCACGCGCATCGCGCCAGGCCCGTTCCAGCGTGTGGACCATATCCCTGATCCCGGCCGCTTCCTGCTCCAATGCCCTCAGCCATGCCGGGAGCCAGCGCCGCTCATCCCAGGACGTGCCAGATCGAAATGCCGCCACTCCTGTTACAGGATACAGGCCGCTAAAAACTCCTTCCTTCTGCCACAGACGCACTAGGGCTCCACGGAAGGGGGCACGCGCATCACCGGCCTCGATCCACTCCCGAAAGGCCAGAGCGCTGCCCCACAGAACGCCCATGCGGCTTATAGGCCCTACGGCGACAGCGAGCGCCTGAGTGATCCGCTCTTCTTGCGAAGTGGTCGCCCTAGCAAGCCACTGATACTGCTCGAAGGCATAGCGCAGGGCATCAACTTCGCTACCACGCTCATAGGCGTCATGACCGCGGATACGCGGTCGCAGCCCTTCAAGGCTCGCGGCCAGCTGCCAGGGGTCGATCAGGAAACCATCCACGGCCGCACAGCTTCGTGCAGCTTCCAGGCGCACGCGGAACAGAACAGCCTCGCGCAGAGGATGGCGCCTCAGCTGTTGGTCCAGGGCACCAAAAGCCAGAGTCGTGCGGGTCAGTGCGGGCACGACGTCTTCTGGACGGGCTGCAAGACGTTCCCCACGCATGTCAGAGCCTTTTGCCGGCCTGTTCGTAAGCTTTGGATTTGTCGCGCTCCCCGATCGCCAGAACCATGACGACGATCCGGCTGTCGATCACCTGATAGACCAGCCGGTAGCCACTGGCCCTGAGCTTGATTTTGTAGCAATCGCTCAGCGGTCCTGACAGGCGGGAGGCTTCGATCCGGGGCATGTCCAGCCGTTTGGCGAGAACTTTCTTGAACTGCGTCTGAATCGTGCGATCAAGACCGCGCCACTCCTTCAGGGCGCGGGGATCAAACTGGAGTGTATAGCGGCTCACAGGTCTTCCAGCGTCACCGTCACGGGCGCTTGCGGTGCGGCCAGGCGTTCGCGCACGATCTGCAGCAGATCCGCATCATCGCTGGAGAGGACACGCCGCGCCACCGGCAGTTTTCCAGTTTCCACCACATATTCGAAAGTCTGGCGGATCAGGTCGGACGGTGTCACACCGAGCTCCGCGAGACGAGCATAGGCCTGATCCTTCAGGACGCTGTCGATCCTCAGATTGATGGACGCCATACTCTTTGCTCCTTGCCAGACATGCTAAAAATACGCCTTTACAAACGTGAAGGCAAGACTTTCCGAGTCAAGCTAAATAGCAAGTAACTTGAAAACACGTCTTTTTCCGTTTTTGGCCCCCTCCCCCGTTTTTATGTCCGATAACTTCTCTTGTCGGACATAAAAAATCCGGACACAAAGCCAACCAAAATTGTCGAAATTCCTTAATTAGGAGAATCCCAGTTTTCGGCCAGCCAACGCTCCCAAAAGTATCCTTATTCGCGTTAAAAGGAGTCCCTTAATTAGGTTAGAACAAGCCCGTTCTCGGCCGGACTTGTTTCATTACGAGAACTCACTCCATGTCCACCTTGGGAGGGAAAGGCGAACGGCAGCTTCTGGTGAGCGACCATTCAAAAGCTGCCGCCAATCGTCAGCAGCACGCGACCAGCTTGCCTGGTACTACATTGATTGCGCCAAAGTCTTGCAGTGCGAAGAAGCGCTGCGCCTGCTGCGTTTGCAGCATAACAGTCCGCCAGTTCATATCGTGACCGCCACCATTCTTCAAGAGCCTTGCGTATCATCAGATTATTGATTTACATTAAAACCATATATTAATTTGGATACTAAAAATATTATGGAAAACCAAAATAATCAGCCTAATGCCGAAGCTTACACAGGGCGTCCTAGCCTTTATTTTGATACAATTACATTCTCTGATGGAACAATATTATCATTAGATGAAGAAGATATAATAGTTTTTGTTGGCCCAAATAATGCAGGGAAAAGTGCAGCTTTAAGAGAGCTTGAAGAGTGGGTTGCTCGTTCACGTCCCGGAACCGTAGTAAAAAATGCCAATCTAAAAAAAAATGGAACATCAAAAGAATTACGTCATTTTCTAGAGAATAATTCTCAAAAAACGAAGGTGAGTAATGGGTTTAATTTTGGGGGATTTGGATACAATATCCATGAATCGCATATCAATTGGTTCGATCAATCTACAGATAGGCATCCCGTTGCTTCATTTTTTGCTAAACGTCTAGCTACCGAAACTAGGATTCAGGGCTCTAATGCGGCACCCGCAATTCCTCTGTTTCAAACACCGCCCACCAATCCCATTCACCTTCTGCTAATGGACGAAAATCTTACGAACAACATTAGTCAAAAATTCAATGCGGCTTTTGGTATAGACTTAATCCCATTTAGGGCTGGCGGCAGTGAATTTCCTCTTTATGTCGGGAAAAAACCAGAGATTCCCAAAGGAAAGGATGAACTATCCAGAGAGTTTGTAGATAGTTTGAAAAATGACTGCGTTCGTCTGGATCAACAAGGAGATGGGATGCGTAGTTTTGCGACAGTATTACTTAATACTATCGGTTCAGACACTCATTCTATTCAGTTCTTGGACGAACCCGAGGCATTCCTTCACCCTCCTCAAGCAAAACTATTAGGGAAATATATCGCTGAAGGTCGCCGTGATAAATCGCAATTGTTCATAGCCACCCATAGCACAGATATTCTAGACGGCCTTTTAGAAGGAAGCTCAGGAAAAGTTCGAATAGTTAGAATTAGAAGATCTGAAAATATAAATATTATAAAAGAATTAGGTAAGGAAAAAACTAGCTCAATATCAAAAGATACATTAATTAGATTCTCCAGAGTATTTGAGGGTATATTTTTTGAGCGTGTATTTATCTGTGAATCAGATGCAGATTGCATGTTGTATAGTTCCATATTAAATTTACAATCAATAACTGGAGAGAAAAAGCCTGATGTCTTGTTTGTTCATGCTGCTGGCAAACATCGCATGGGTAAAATGGCCGAGACGCTACAAGCCTTGGATGTTCCGCTATCTATTATTGCAGATATCGATATTTTGAATGAAGAAGATACATTTCGGTCTCTAATTGAAAAAACTGGAGGAGATTGGACAAATGTTCAACCACATTGGAAAGTCATAGCCGATTTTGTGAATTCTAAACGTCCGGCTCTTAACGCATCCCAAATATCTGGTTTAATTAGATCTGAAATAGATGGCATAGAAGGGGTAGGAGAATTCCCTCCAAAAAAAGTTCGTGGAATAAAATCTATATTAAGAGATATTTCTCCCTGGAGTAGCTTGAAGCAGAGTGGACGTCTAGCACTTCCCGGTGGCGAGGTTGTCAGCCATTTTGATAATCTTCTTGAGAAATGTTCGGAGATTGGAATTTGGATAGTTCCAGTCGGTGAAATCGAAGGGTTTTGTCGGAGCATTGGCTCACATGGACCAGGGTTTGTAGAAAAAGTCATTGAAGAGAAAGATCTTCAGTCAGACCCGGAATTACAAGATCTTCGTGACTTCATAATGAAAATTTGGAAGGGAGATAAATAGCTTACGCATGGCCTGGCAGGCCGATCTTCCGACATCCGATCACATGGCCGGTAGGATCTACACGTCTTTACTAATTGGGCGAACTAGACGCCTAACTGGAAACCAGTTGTCTGGAATGTTGAGACTGTACAATGGGTTTGACAGGGGTAATTTGTCCGCTTTGCGAAAAACCAATTGCCTGTTCATTGTCTGGGATGAGGCGGAAGCCGCCTGTCTGCTCCCACAATGTAGAACAGACAGGCAGGTCAGGGGGGAGAGCGGAATGTCGGGTTCTGGAGTGATAGCAGCAGATTCCAGACATCTAACTCAGGCTAATCCCATTGCCGGTCAGTACCTCTTTGGTGACACGTTATCATTTTCCTCTTAAGGGAGATGTATGACAGAACTAGAACGTATCGCGCATCATGAGGCGGCTCATGCTGTTCTCACAATTCTCGCTGGGCTTGACGTAGCAGCCGAGGGTATTGATCTTGCTTATACTAACCCCTCAACGGGTTCTTCTGGAGGACTGTTCGGGAATCTGTTTGACATTGATTTGTCTGCCCTCAAGAGCCCTGAACTTGAAACCCAGCAGCAAGAAAATATGAAAGAGATTAACTTAAATGGGGCTATCGTGGCGGCGGGAGCAGCCTCCGATGCAAAATTATTAGGGCTTGACCCATGGGAAGCACTTCAGGAGCAGCCCAGTGATTTGCGAATGATGCGGAACCTCCTTAAGCGAGCTCAGTTGTCCAGCAGCCCAAAGGTTGAGGAAGCCCATATCCGCAGTCAACTGAGAGACGCGGTTTTAGCTCTACAAAACCCCATTTTTTGGGAGGCAATCGAAGCTGTGGCGACAGCCGTACTTACCCGTTCGCCTTTACCTGGCACCGACATCGAAACTATCGCGGTGCCAATTTTGAAACGTTTCCATTGATCCTAGATCTCCGGCTTCTGTGGTTTTCAGCCTATCCTTCATGGTGAGCCGCAATGGTTCGATTATCCCGCGCGGCTCCCGCTTTGAGGCAATGTGATGGGTCTACTAAGTGTCTGCCTTGAGGCGGAAGCAGACCCTTGCGTTGATAAAAACGCGATTGCGGTTTGTAACCTAATTAAGGGCTTTTTTCGCATCAATAAGGAACATTCGCATAATTAAGGGTATCAATAACGTGCTGAAATGTCAGAATATTGACTAACATAATTAAGGAATTTCGACACAAAAAAAACCAGATTATGAGGAAAATCAGCCAGAAACCGGGCTCTCCAGCCCATGGGAGTCCTACGCCGAACATAAGACAAATCGTGCCGTATCCTTGGCCCAGAAAGCAATTAAATTATCACACGCTACCTAAGCTTCCCGCTGGGTGACTGCTTCCGCCTTCACATTGGACTAAAGAACAATATCTGACATTTACGGAGAACGGGCATGACCTATTGTGAACCTCAAGGTATTTTACGACAATAGACCGGAACGCGCTGTGGATATTAATGATTGTATGATATATCCGATAATTTATTTTTGCATTAATCGTATGTATTGGAAGAAAAGTGAATCCTAGATTTTATCCATTTGTATTTCCAATTGGAGAACCAGATGTTTGGGATTTCTGGTTTATCTTAAAGACCTTTGGTCCTGGTTGTATAGCCGGACTCATAGCGCTGATGGCTCTTTCTGTTGCTCTTACACAAAGGAAAATAGCTGCCAATAAGTACAATCTTGATTTGTTCGACAAAAGATATGAAATATACGAAAAATTATATACTCTCCATGATTCGAATTCCAAATCAATAAAATTTCTGGACTATAATTCATCCTATAGTAATGTTTCATATGAATTAAAATACATTCTTTTGCGCGTATCTCTCTTATTTGAAAACGTATCAAAAGAGGAAATATCTGAAATTAATGATGAATTTGAAAAAATTGAAACAAAACATAAATCATTGCTCGAACAAAGATTGCCGATTGAAAAAGATATTAATGTACGAAGAAATTCCATAGATGATATCGAAAGAAATCATGCTGCTGAGATAAATTCACAATCATATTCGGCAAAAAGGAATGAGATCAGCAATCATAGACATTGCATTCAACAGAAACTTCCGGAATTAACTAATATTGATGATCAAATAAAGGAACATCACGAAAAACTAATTGGTAAATTGTCTCGTATTATCAGTAGCATGCAAAAGGAATTATCAGTTCCTCACAAACCATACTGATAAGATCCCCAAAATTCCGGCTCAATATCAAAATGAAATGGCTTGTTAAGAAGATCAGCGGAAAAACATCCGTTAGACATTTATTGCCAATGACGAGCCTCTGATGCTTTCATTTGCAGCCAAAGTCGGCCATTCTATTTACCCCGCTCTGTCAGTCATCAAGAAAGACGGTATGAGATGAAAAATACCGTTCTCGCTCAGCACCGTGAGCTACTACACTGGGTGTAAGATACTCAGGATAGTAGCAAGCACGAGGCGCCGTTTATGCAGGTTGAAGTTGTTGTCCACGGCCGAAAAGATCGGGTTTACGCGGCTCTGTTCGACCGGTGTGACCGGACCACCCGACACCGTCTGGCCGAGGCCGGTTCATCAGCTGACACTCTGCCGGAAATTCTTGCTGCGGCCCGCCTCTCCCCAGGACTGGAACTGCGCTTGTCTGGTATTCCCCTCTCAGGGAATAAGACCGACGATCTGGTGATTGCTCATGACGTGCCATTCGCCGCCCGTGCCCGCGCACTGGCCGCAGAGCGGATCGGTGTGGCTCCAGATGATCCTTCACTAACTCTCGCCTTACATCTCAGTTCAGTTCCGTATTTTCTGGCGCGTTACAGGCAGGCACACGGGAACACTATCGCACAGTCTGACTTGCACCCTCCCCTGCCCTCTCCTGCGGGTCAGACGCCCGGCGTCATTATCCGATGGTTTGACGCCTCTCTTGGAAGGACCGTCCCGCAACGCGATGGCTCTCTCGAAACCGCACGTGATAGTGCCTCAGCCTACGCTTTGCAGGCCAAGGCAGACAACACACGCAAAGCCTATCGTGCCGGTGTCCGGGCATGGTGTGCCTGGGCGGATCGTCATGCCCTTCCCTGCCTCCCTGCCCGTTCGGCCGACATTGCCGCATTCCTGGCAGACGAAAGAGGCCGGGGTCTAGCGCCCGCGACATTGGAGTTGCGACGGGCCGCAATCACCTATCTTCACCGTCTGGCAGGTTGCGCCGTTCCCACCGCTGACGCCGCTATTGGCGAAACCATGACCGGGATCAGGCGCAGTGCTGCAAGGGATGGCTTTACACCGCGCCGCAAAGCCGCTGCAACGCAGGATGTCCTGGTAACAATCATCAGTGCGATAGACCTGAGCAAGTTATCCGGAATGCGGGACCGGGCTTTACTCCTTATGGGATTCTATGGTGCGTTCAGGCGTTCTGAACTGGCCAGCATCGATATTCGCCACGTAACCTTGCTCAATAAAGGACTGCTGGTCACTCTTCCCCAGTCAAAGGGTGATAGACAAGGCAAGGGGGTGGAGATCGCCCTCCCCTACACCCATGATCAGTATTGTCCGGTAAAGGCATACGGAGCCTGGCTAGCCGTGTCTGGCATACAGGCTGGCCCTATTTTCCGCCGCGTCCGTAAGGAAAGCACTGCTGCCTCTGACGGGAGTGGTCGTGAAATTGGGCCGCAGCCCCTGACAGATCGCTCGATCGCCCGGATCATCCAGAGCCGTGCCAGTGCTGCCGGGTTGGATGGAAAAACCTTTGGAGGCCACAGCCTGAAACGGGGGGCGCTTACAACCGGGATGGATGCGGGAGCACACCCAGTCAAACTTAAGCGCCTTGCACGACACGCAACGTATGCAGCGCTGGGCGATTATCTGGAGCTTGGCGACCCATTTGATGAGCATGCTTTGGCTGACTAACGACCTCATAAACCGATGTTAGTTGTGTTTTTTGCCTACAACAAATGATCTGCCATCAGCACAGTCGATTCGTCGAATATGTGTTCATTTCCTACACTCCTCCCGTGAAAAGAAGTGTTTTTTGCCGACAGTTTTTTTCCCCGCTTTTCATGTGTTGATTGCCTACGAGGCATGGAATTGTTTGCTAATCTGAGTCTGTTGGTTGTGTTTTTTGCCGACAATGCAAATTCCGGACATTTTCATAATATTTTGAAAACAATAGGTTGCGATGTTTTCCACGTGTTTTTTGCCTACGAAACAATTAATAATATAGAACAATAAAAAGGTTGTTTCGTCGGCAAAAAACACACCAACAGCGGAGAGCGTCGGCAAAAAACACAAGTCATCCGTTTGTTGGCAATGAACACATGGACATCTGCCATCACTGCGCGACATGCTATGTAACAGTCAGAATGTGCATAATGAGAAGCAATATGGATCAATGTCCACCGCATCCAGATTTATTTGCATCCATACACACTCTGGTAGAAGAACACGGAGCTCAAAAAGCTCTTGAAATAGTCGACCTTCTCTCCGCAAGCAGCGACGTCGCGTCTGCCCCCAGTGTCTACGATGTTGTAGCCGGAAGAACCGGCCGGAAAATCGTTGACGCTGTATCATCCTCTCTTGTTCGAGAGGCTGAAGGTGTTTCAGAGATCGGATATAGCTATAGTGCTTGGTGTCTAGCTGGCTTACCCCATCGTGAACGTAAGCCTGGTGAGGATTGGTTGATTAAAACTGACTATGCACAACTTCTTGTTAGACCAGGTGTTCGCCTGCGCGATGACGACAGCAGAGAAGATTTATCTGTACCGTCAGGTTCCATAGCGAGGCTACTGCTTATAGATTGGCAGTCTGAAGCTTTCGAACACAACTCTAGAGAAATTACTCTCGGAAAAAGTCCTGCGTCACTCCTCAAAAGGTTGGGATTGAGTCGCGGCGGTCCCGTAACTAAAAAGTTAGTCGAACAAATTGAGCGCTTGGCTACTTGTACCGTAGATTTCCGATTCGGAACAGATCGAGAAGCTGTGGTGGTAAATGAACGTTTGGTCGAAGCATTTAAATATGTTGGCGAAGTAGACCCACGAACCAAGCGTACAACACGGATGATCGAAAAAGTGGTATTATCTGAAGCGTTTTATAATGAACTTAAACGGCACCCAATACTTGTCGATCGTGCGGCAATCCGTGACATCCAAACGTCACCTCGTGCAATCGACGCTTACTTGTGGCTTGCGTTTAGACTCCATGCACTACAATCGGATGCCTTAGTTTCTTGGGCAGCCTTATGGCGTCAATTTGGTAGAGAATTTAAAACGCTACGTTCTTTTAAAGCTGAATTCCAAGAACCGCTTGCTTTGGCTTTGGCTGCCTATAGAGCAGCCAAAGTAAGAATTAGCGAAAAGGGTCTATATATCTCCCCCTCTCCTCCGCCTATTCAGCGTTAATTTTGGTTGCTCTGAAACTTTTTATAGAGAGCCGGTAACTCATCAATCAGAAACTGGCTGAATGTCGGCCCCACTTCTGGATTAACATCAATTACAGCCCGGTTCTTTCGCGCACTAAACTGAATAGACACATTTTTATCATCAGATACCCAGTCGTTCTGCTTTTCAGGAGAACCCAATGAAGCTGTGGTTTTTTTAGAAGCTTCTTTTAGCACTGCTTTAAAACGATCATCTCGATCGATTGTTCTAGCTCGGTCGGTTTGTAGCCATTGAACACATCTTTCAACTACGTTTGGATCCCGGAAAAGGTCGCTAAGAGCTTGCCAGCGAGTTCTTCCTATGCTCGGAGACCGCCCGACATAATCCACTACCGATCTTGGGATGGCCTCAGCTATTGTAAGCATGCGTGACAGCAGTGTCTTATCAACCCCTAAAGCCGACATAACTGTAGTTCTGTCATAACCGTTCGCCTCTAGGTTTTGAGCAAACAACGCACGCTCCAAAAATGATAAGTCCGTTCGCATGCTGTTTTCTTGGCCCAGCGCAACCACTAATTCATGGTCGGTCATATCCTTTACAGCAGCCTTAACAGCGCGGTGGAGTTCACGACATATCATTACACGGCGGTGACCAAATGCTATTTGATAGCGACCTGTGACACTGGGGTGCGGTCTCACTAAAATAGGACTCATCTGCCCAGATTTTTCTATGGCGGCTTTTAGCTCATCATAGCCATCGTCTTTGGTCACAAGCCGATCCCTAATGAAGGCATCGTCAATAAGTTGTGGATCTATATCAACAATAACAGTTCCTGCTTTTAGGGTTTTCTCGAGCTCATCTGCTTTACTTGCAGTTTCTGCTAAACTACCCAAACTTTTTGCTACCGAGCCTAGCGCTCCCCCTGTCCTGAATGTTTGCGATGGCCGTGCATGTTGGTCAGGATTCAACGTATTTGAGGAGCCGATGGTGGGAATCAAGCCAAGCGTATTTTTTCTTGCCATAGTCAGAGACTTTCTAAGTGGGTGAAGTTGACAGATGTCAACAAAGCTAAAGAAAAGAGAAAATTAACTTCTGCCCCATGAGCTGAAAATCAGGTCTCTTATTTCGCCGTTCACCGCGTTCACGGATTCTAATGCTCTGTCATAAGTGGCACCTGTAAATTGCCGTCTCTCAATCTCAAAAACTGTTTGCTTAGTGATGGCCGCATCAGACACGGCGGTGCTCTTTAACATTGGAAATTTGAGCACATGGTCCCCGAAAAGCGACCTCATAAACCCAGCCATATTTGTTTGCGGTGCATCGGAAGGCTCAAACCGGGTCATTAAGTATCGGACCCAGTTGTAAGACACATTGCCCCCAGCGTTACGCAAATGGGTCATTACATCGCTCATCATAAGCAGGAATTGACACATGGACATTACGTCAAGCATCTGAGGATGAACCGTGATGAGGAGACCTGTAGCGGCACACACAGCGGACATTGTTAAGTAGCCAAGCTGAGGAGGGCAATCGATAATGACTACATCGTAATTATCCTGAACATCCTCTAACGCAGCATCGACACGTGAAAAGAAGATTGCCCCAGCTTGACCAGAAGATGCCAAAAAACGCGGTGTTTCATATTCAAATTCGGATAACTCAATATTCCCCGGCACAATATCGAGCCCAGGAAAATTTGTTTTCCTGATTAATTCCGACATGGGTCGTCGATTGTCGTCATATCTGATTGCCCCGTATAATGTTTCATTTTCATGCACATCAAACTCTGGCTGGAAACCATGAAGCGCCGACAAACTTGCTTGTGGATCAAGATCAATCGCCAGAACACGCAGGCCATCCAAAGCCAATCCTTGAGCCAGATGGGCCGCTGACGTTGTTTTCCCACTCCCACCTTTGAAATTCACTACAGCAATAACTTGCAATTCCTCAGCTGCAGTGCGTGTCGGCATATATCTCCGACCATTGCGAGCGTTAGAGTCCAAATATTCGCGCAACTCTAATATTTGTTCAGCACTGTACGATCGACGCCCACCGTTGCCGATTTCTGGTATGGGCCCCTTCCCCTCTAATGCGAGGTTCCTCAAATATCCGGGCTTCAAGCCAAGTATTTTTGCTACTTCGCCAATTTGGAATGAACGAAGTGTTTTCTGCGCCTTAGGAGGAAATAATTCCATCCGGTGCGCTTGAAGCTGACTGGAAAGTGCTCGGGCTTGATCGGACAGCAATACGTCGAGCGTGTTGCTGTCATAGGTAGTGCTCGTATCGGCCAAGGTCGTTTTCCTTAACAATGTGCGCCATATTCCGCCGGATGCGGTATCATGCGTTTAGTAATTACTATACCGCACTTTACGAGCAAGTTGACATCTGTCAACCAAAAAACAGTAACACAGTTGACAGATGTCAACAGCGCAAAAAATAAACCCCGACCAGCCCTGAGCGTCCCGCGCAAAGGGTGGGTCGGTCTGTCTGACGCCAGCCCGATCCCGGCGCAGGCGCCGCCTTTGCCCGCGCCACCCAGGCCCGGTTCCGGAGGCAGCATGCAGAAGAAAATCTGACGCAACACAGCGATCAGTCCCCTTCCCTGCTGTTGTCCATCCTTCCCGAACACCGCCTCGTCCCAGACGCAGGCGGCGTTCGGCGTTTGTCCGGAGCCTTCCATGTCCCTGTTCGATGATCAGCTCAGCCTGTTCTCTTCCTCCTCCCTCAGCGGTGCCGCAGACCTGTTCTGGGGTGAGCTTGAAGGCGAAGACAGCCCCCTCCCCTCCCCCGTCGCAGAAACCCCACTGGTCATCCCCCAGTCCGATTTCCGCCTGATGGGCACCCGTGGCCTTGCCACCAGCTGGAAAGACCGTGCGCGGGACAATATTGCGGCAATCAAGCTCCTGGGAACGCTTGAGACCGAAGACCGTAATGCAACCCCCGACGAGCAGGCTGTGCTGAGCCGGTTTATTGGCTTTGGGGCGGGTGAACTGGCCAACGCTCTCTTCCCCCGTGCCGGAGAGCCTTACCGCGCAGGATGGGACAGTCTCGGCAAGGCTCTGGAGGCTGCCTGCAGCGAGACGGACCATGCCGCCCTCGCCCGCTCCACCCAGTATGCCCATTACACGCCGGAATATATCGTCACCGCCATCTGGGACATGCTCATGAAGCGTGGCTTTCAGGGTGGGTCAGTCCTGGAACCCGGCTGCGGTGTTGGCCAGTTCATCGCCCTCAGGCCCGAGCGTCTCGAAGGCCAGATCGCCTTTACCGGCATTGAAGTCGATGGAATTGCCGCACGGATTGCCCGCAAGCTGTTCCCCAAACAGTGGATCAGGAACGAAGACTTCACGAAGGCAACGCTGGCAACCACCTATGATCTGGCGATTGGCAATCCGCCCTTCTCCAACCGTCTGGTCAACGCGGTGGATCATCGTGAGCTGCGAGGGTTCAGTCTTCATGACTGGTTTATCGCCCGCTCAGTTGGTGCCCTGCGTCCGGGCGGCTTCGCAGCGTTTGTGACCTCACGCCATACGCTGGACAAAACTGACCAGAAGGCCCGTCAGCATATCGCCGAAGAAGCTGACCTGCTGGGGGCCGTGCGGCTGCCCGCAGGAGCAATGCGTGCGGATGCCGGCACCGAGGTCGTGCTTGATCTGCTGGTGTTCCGCAAGCGCATGATCGGCGAGCTGCCCGGTGATCAGGCCTGGCTGGAAACAGCGCTCGTGCCAGACAGCGATGAAGGCCATGGCCCGCTGAGCATCAACCGCTATTACCTCGACAATCCTGCTCAGGTTCTGGGGCGGCATGGCTGGGCTGGCAGCCAGTTCGGACTGGATTACTGCTGCCTGCCGGTATCGGGTGTGGACCTTGAAACTGCACTGCCAGAGGCTTTAGCCCGCATCGCCCCCGAGAGCCGGTTTCTCCCACCTGTGGAGCAGCGCATTACGCGGCCAGAACTGGATGGCCTGCGTGTGGGCACCGCAGCATCCGGCGCAGACCTGAAGGAAGGCAGCTACTATCTGCACAACCGTGTGCTGCATCAGATCATTGGTGGCGCAGGTCAGGAAGTGCCCATCCGCAAGGGGGACCAAAAGGAAGGCCTCTTCCAGAAACACGCACGCATCATTGAAGCCCTGATCCCCGTGCGGGACGCGGCAAAGGCTGTGCTGCGCGCCCAGATGGACAATCAGCCCTTCGGGCGGCACCAGCATCGACTGCGCCAGGCATGGCAGAGTTTTACCCGCCAGTTCGGGCCGATCAATCTCACCAACACCACGGTCCGGGTTAACGCCACCACCGGTGAGGAAACCGAAAGCCGCCGCAGACCAAACCTCCAGCCGTTCTATGATGATCCCGATGTCTGGCTGGTCTCCTCCATTGAAGAGTATGACGAGGCGACACAGACAGCTCGTCCGGGACCGCTGTTTACCGAGCGCGTCATCCATGCGCCGGTCGAGCCCGAAATCCACTCCGCTCATGACGCGCTGGCGGTCTGCCTGCATGACGCGGGGCGTGTCGATCTGCCCCTGATCGCCGAGCTGACGGGCTGCGGCGTGGAGGAAGCCCTGAACGCACTGGGCGAGGCCGTCTATCTCGATCCCGAGGCCTCGTCTCCGGGGCGCGATGTGTGGGTGGCAGCAGACGAACTGCTCTCAGGGGCTGTGCGCACCAAGCTTGCGGCAGCCCGTGACGCAGCCCAGCGCGACCCGCGTTTTGCCCGCACGGCTGCAGCTCTGGAACGGGCCCAGCCCGAGGATCTGAGGCCATCCGACATTACGGCCCGTCTGGGTGCGCCCTGGCTGCCAGTGAGCGACATCATGGCCTTCACCCACGAGGTGCTGGGGGTTGAGGCTGTCATCCACCATACCGCCGAGGTCGCCTGCTGGAGTGTCGAGAAGCGCGCTTTTCTCGGGCGGGCCGAAGCGACCTCAGTCTGGGGCACCGAGCGTCGTCATGCCGGGGAACTGCTGGAGGACGCGCTCACACAGGCCTCTCCAAAAATATGGGACACCATCAGGGATTCAAACGGCAACGACAGCCGGGTGCTGAACACGCAGGAAACCGAAGCAGCGAAGGAGAAGCTCGCAGCCATCCGACAGGCGTTCCAGAACTGGGTCTGGCAGGATGCCGAGCGCGCTGACCGGCTGGTGCGGCTGTATAACGACACCTACAACAATCTCGTGCCGCGCACATTCAACGGTGATCATCTGCGTCTGCCCGGTGCAAGCACCGTCATCACCCTGCGCGAACATCAGAAGCGGGTGATCTGGCGGATCATTGCCGCAGGCAGCACCTACATCGCCCATGCCGTGGGGTCGGGCAAAACCTTCTCCATGTGTGCCGCGGTCATGGAGCAGAAACGACTGGGGCTGATCAGCAAGGCGATGATCGTGGTGCCTGGGCATTGTCTGGCCCAGATCGCCCGTGAGTTTCTGATGCTCTATCCGACTGCCAAAATCCTTGTCGCGGATGAGACGAATTTTGCAAAGGCCAAACGCCAGCGGTTTCTGGCCCGCGCAGCCACGGGCAACTGGGATGCGATCATCATCACCCATGACGCCTTCAAGTTCATTGCCGTAGAGGCCGCCTTTGAGCGTGGCATGATCGACGAACAGATCGACGCCTATGACACGCTGCTCTGCGAAATGGATAAAGACGACCGGCTGTCGCGCAAGCGCATCGAGCACATGAAGGAGGTCATGGAGGCGAAGCTCGAAAGGCTGGCGAGCGTCAAGGATGACCTGTTGCATCTGGGGGAGCTGGGAATTGATCAGATCCTCGTCGATGAAGCCCAGCAGTTCCGCAAACTGAGCTTTGCCACCAATCAGGGCGACCTCAAGGGGGTGGCTCCAGAGGGCTCGCAGCGGGCGTGGGATCTGTTCGTCAAGGCCCGGTATCTGGAGCGGGTCAATCCCGGTCGCGCGCTGGTGCTCGCGTCAGGCAGCCCGATCACCAACACACTGGGCGAGTTGTATTCGGTGCAGCGCTACATGGCCCTTGATGCCCTGCGTAGTCGTGGGCTGCATGAGTTTGACGCATGGGCCGCCAATTTCGGGGAGACCCGGACCGAACTCGAATTGCAGCCCAGTGGTCTCTACAAGCCTGTCACGCGCTTTACCGAGTTCGTCAATGTCGCCGACCTCATGGCGCTCTATCGTGACTTCGCCGATGTGGTCCAGCAGGACGATCTGCGCCGCTATGTAAGCCTGCCAGCAGTCAAGGGTGGGCATCGTCAGATTGTCGTGGCCCCGGTGCATGCCCGCTTCCGCGCCTACCAGAAGACTTTGGCGGAGCGGATCACGACGATTGAGAACCGCAAGGGTAAACCCCAGAAGGGCGACGACATCCTGCTCTCGGTCATGGGGGACGCCCGTCATGCAGCCCTTGATCTGCGCTTTGTCGGCTGGGGCCGGGCAGGGGAGGGGGAGGACAGCAAGCTCGATCTGATGATCCGCAACGTCTTCGCCATCTGGGAGGAGAGTGCCCAGAACCGCTACACCAATCCCGAGACTGGCCAGCCTTACGCCCAGCCCGGTGCCGTGCAGATGATTTTCTCCGATCTGGGCACTGTGGGCGCACAAGGCAAGCGGGGCTTCTCCGCCTATCTGTGGATGCGTGACGAACTGGTGCGCATGGGGGTGCCGCGCGAGCAGATCGCCTTCATGCAGGATTACAAGAAGGCTGAAGCCAAGCAGCGTCTCTTTGGCGACCTCAATGCCGGACGCAAGCGCATCCTGATTGGCAGCACCCAGACCATGGGCACAGGGGTGAACGCCCAGCAGCGGCTTCTGGCCCTGCACCATCTGGATGTGCCCTGGCTGGTCTCTGACATCATCCAGCGCGAAGGGCGCATCGAACGCCAGGGCAACCAGAACCCCGAAATACGGATTTACGCCTACGCGCAGGAAGGCTCTGTCGATGCCACCAACTGGCAGCTCCTCGAACGCAAGCTGCGCTTCATCGCGATGGCCATGTCTGGTGATCGGTCCATCCGGCGTGTGGAAGATCTGGATAGCGATGGCAACCAGTTCGCCATGGCCAAGGCGCTGGCCTCTGGTGATATGCGGCTTATGCAGAAAGCCGGTCTGGAAGCGGAACTCGCACGGCTCGAACGCCTCTATGCCGCCCATTACGATGACCAGTTCGCAGTGCGTCGTGCCGTCCAGCAGGCTGAGCGTGAGATCGCCTGGGCGCAGGCACGGATCCCGCTGATCGAGGCTGATCTGGCGGCCCGTGTGGCCACGCGCGGTGAGGCCTTCCGCTTCGAGACTGAACGTGGCGTGATCACCGCGCGTGAGAAGGCGGGCGCTTTCCTGCTGGCCCAGCTCCGACTGGCGGTCAGGAACGCGCAGGAAGGCCAGTGGACACTAGGGCGGATTGGCGGCTTTGCGCTCACGCTGGATGCCGTCAACCGGCAGCGTTTCACCGAGGACAAGGTGGTGACCGAGGCGGGGCTGTCCGTGGCGTTCGCGCATGGAACGGTGGACATCACCGTGGATCGTGACACGAAGCCTCTGGGACTGGTGGCCCGCATCGAAAACCTCGTGCTGCGTCTTGATGGGGAACTGGCTGACACCCAGAAAACCCGTGATGAGGCCGTACGACGGCTGCCCGCCTATCAGGCCCGACTGGGCATGCCGTTCCGTGAGCAGGCGTTGCTCGATGAGAAGCGCAACGCGCTGGCGGACCTCGAAGCCGATCTTGCCGCAACCAGTAGGGAAGGGGAGGAGGAGGCTCCAGCCAACGATGACATCCCGCCCTCAGCAGGGGCAGACGAGGCTCCCAACGCTCTGAAAGACGCGGCCTGACCCACGTGGGCCGTCCGGCGTCACAACGCCGGGCGGCAGCCTTGTCTCAATCCATCTGTGATATGCACGGTTTACACGCTACTGAAGAAGAGCAAACTTTCTGTGCGATGAAAATGAGGACGACACATGAAACATGATATGAGTGATGTGATTAAAGCGTCATTTAATAAAAGTAATGAATTTCGGAAAAAATTTGAGAACTATGCTCCGAGTGTAAGGAGCGCGTTCTGGGCTATTGTGGCCGCTGGGCATGAGCGCAAGCTCGATTGGTATTTCATTCGTGACAATGGTGATTATGAAGTCCGGGCCGGTCATCACCCCGTAGAAAGCACAGAAGCAGAAAAATGCTTTCTGGGTCTTCAGTTCCAGAGGGACTGTATAAAATTTACGATCAACGACACTTATCGCTCAGGGGAAATTGGGAACGAAATCAGGCGCTATAAGGACAAATACATCAGCGCAGACAATGCGTCCGGTATCTGTCAGGCCATGACATCTTTTCCGCAAGGTGCCCATGGATATCTGCCGAATGATTATCGAAACGCACAGTCAAAGACTATGAGTGTTTCGTCAGTGAGCGGGGAATGAGACTGACTTTGCGTGCTCTCTCTGAGGCGGTCAACAGGAAACAACCAGTACCATCATAAGAAATAGGACGACACGTCAAAGCTAGACAAAAATACACAAGGTAAGAACGGCTGCCACAGCGTGGGCGGGCGCGCAAGCGCCAGGCAGTGCGCGCCTGACGGCGCGGCCTTGCGCGCCCGCCCACGCTGCGACCGCGCGGAAAACATCAGGAGATTGAAAAAAGAGCAGATCAGCTCAGACGCAATCGCCTGCCAGTTTTCCCCATGATCAGGAGCCTCTCCATGGAACTGCGCGTCGTCGATCCGAAAACCCTTCTCGACAATCCCCAAAACCCCCGCACCTCAGCCCCCAATGTCGAGGCCGACCGACGCCTTGCCCATAATATCAAGGTGGTGGGGCTTCTGCATGCCCCGTTGGTGCGCGAACTGCCCGACGGCCAGTTGATGATCGTGGCAGGCCATCGCCGCCGTCGCGCTTGTGTCCTCGCGAAAATGCGTGAAATGCACGTTATTGTTACGTCTGCCGACGAAAAACTGGATGGTCTGGCGGCAGGCTCCGAAAACATCATCCGCGAGGCGATGACGCAGAGCGAACAATGGCGTTTTGTCGATAAGGCCCGCCGCGATAAATCGCATACAGACGCACAGATTGCCCGCGCGCTGATGGTTACACCTGCCTATCTGAAACGGCTGTCGCTTTTGGCGGGTCTGCACGAACCGATCCTGCATGCCATCGATATGGGCCGTGGTCCGGACTTCAATGATCTGAAGGTGATCGCCGCAGCTCCGGTGGAAGAGCAGCGCGCGGCATGGGCAGAAATGTTTGAGGATATGGTCGAGGACGATGCTGACCCGGCCGAGTATCGTCTGAACCCGGAAGATCCCGAGGACACCGTGCCCTGGCGTGATTTTGCCCGCTACCTGAAACAGGCTCGTTATATGGCGGTGGATGCTCGCTTTGATGACGCTATGGCCAAAGCCTGTGGCGTGGTCTGGACCGAAGACCTGTTTGGCGAGGGCGGGAAGGATAACCGCTTTACCGAGGATGGCCCGGCTTTTGCCGCCGCACAGGAACAGTGGCTTGCCGACTGTCTGCCCGAGGGTGGGGTCAGGATGGAGACCGGCGAGTACGGGCAGGCGGCTGCGCCAGATGGCTACAGGCGGGTGGCAAACTGGATGGCGGCAGAGGAAACCGATGTGATGGGGTTTTTCCTCAACCCCAACACCCTGAAGATCGACGAAATCCCATTGCGTCCGCAGGAGACGGAAGAACAGGGAGCTGTTGTGCCTCCGTGCAGCATCGCGCCCGCAAATGTTGCTGCGCCCAAAGAGCGGGCAGCCATTTCCGGCACAGGTCTAACCATGCTTGGCCTGGTCCGCACGCAGGCGTTGCACGCAGCGCTCGACAAGGTTGTTGAGGATGTTGACCCGTGGGATCTGGTTGCGGCCTTGCTGCTGGCCCTTGGCGGCAAGAATGTCACCGTGCATACCCCTGACCGTGAGCCTTATGGTCAGATGAGCCGACGGGAGACCGCACTGGCCACCCTCTTCCCCGAAGGTGTGCTGATCCGTGATCCGGCATTGCTGCGGCAGGAAGCCGTTGCGGTGCTCAAAAACGTTGCAAACTGCACGATCAGCCAGCACAGCGGCAGCGGTGTAACGGCCCAACTCATGGGGCTGCTATTCGACGCCGATGCACAGATGCCTAATATGGCTTTTGACGACTTCCTCAAATGCTTCAGCAAACCCGGTATCATGGAAGCAGGCAAGGGGCTGAACCTTCTGCCCCGTAACACCGGCAAGGAGATGCGTACCGCTATCATGGCGCATGTGGGGCCTGATGGTCGCTGGGTGCCTGAGCAGGCCGGGTTTGGGCCCGCCGCCGAGAGCTGGAAAGTGAAACTGGCTGCCATGCAGCGCACCGCCGAAAAGCTGGCCTCTCTTGGAGCTGCTCAAGATGGTGATGATGAGACTGGCGAATTTGATCACCTGATCCCCGTTGAAGAAGAATTGTATGGACCTGATCTGGAAGAGCCAGACGAGGCCGAGAGTATTTCGTTGGAAACCCCTGACGCAGGCGAGGCCCCTGAGCCTGCGGGGGCAGAAGACGATACAGCCGACCTGAAAGCCGCCCTGCTTGCGCAGGCAGGGGAGGTTTTGTCGCCGGACGATACCGATCCGGAAGCGCGGGCCGCGATTAAAGCCCATCTGGACAGCCACCTTGAGGTGGTGCGGATCGCCGCCTGACGGCGGCCGGTTCCAGACCAAAACCCAAAAACACAGAAGAAAGCGCGCCTGCCAGAACGGGGCCGCGCGTTCAAACGGTGGGGCTTCGCTCCCGGCGCTGCGCGCCGCGTTTGAGCGCACGGCCGCCGTCCCGGCAGGCAGCAGGTATTCAGAAAAGGAGAATGCCATGCGTCCGATTACCTTCCTGCCTCCTGCGGCCAAAAAGCCAGTTCCATCACGCTGGGCCTGTGTGGATGCTTCCGTAACGTGCCGGCGCTGCCATCACGAATGGCCCGATGGTGACCCGGCCTACCAGATGGCATGTCGCGGCTGCGGAGCGCCTGCGGGGCAGCCCTGCCGCCGTCCAGATGGCGGGAACGAGCGCGTATGCTTCCAGCGTGATCAGGATGCGCGCAGGGCGGGGGTGCTGATCCCCTGTGAAGGGCTGAGCTGGGATGGTCGCCACGACAAGCCCCTGACGCTTTCTCTGAGTCCAACACTCCACGCTCGCGCGGTGCTGAGTGGTGCGCCTCCAGCCCGCCGTTTTGCTGCCTAAGCCAATGCAGGGAGGCACAACCGCCTGCCTGCAATCAGAAAAAACAGAATA
>NZ_WOTG01000021.1 GCF_011516925.1 Acetobacter fabarum | reverse complement strand
CAACGCAGGTTACCCGTCGCCCATATCCTCAGATGGTCCGTCTTTCGACGAACACATCAGGCAAACGCTATGCGCTCTCACTCACAATACAAAATGCAACTGTAGTGCTAGATGACCGGCACAAAACCATTACAAGTCCAGTATTGTGGATTTGTGCGGGTAATTTGATTTTACGAGAAATACGCATCCAGTACTTGTTTTGTGTTCCCGAGCATTTTAACCTCCCCATGCTCAAGCCACAGAACTTTTGTACAGTTTTTCTCCAGAAGTTCTCGCGAATGGCTGGCTAGAATAAGAATTTTGGTTTTCGCAAGTAGCTCTTCCATACGCTTGTTAGCTTTGTCCTTGAAGTTCTCATCCCCCGCCGAGAGCCACTCGTCCATAATTAGGATTTCCGGGTCGATGGAGGTAGAGGTAGCAAAGGCCAGCCGGATCTGCATGCCGGACGAATAGATGCGGAACGGCATATCCAGAAAATGGCCGAGCCCGGAAAATTCGGAAATTTCTTCTATTTTTTCTTCTATCTGCTTGGGGCGCATGCCCATCATGGCGGCACGGAGCTTGATGTTCGACCTCCCTGTTTCCTCATGGTTGATGCCAAGCTGTATGTTGATCAGGGAGACGCACTTGCCATCAATCACACATTCACCACTGGTGGGGATGTAAATGCCAGATAAAACCCGGAGTAACGTTGTTTTGCCCGCACCATTATGGCCAATCAGGCCCAACCGGTCCCCTTCATGGAGGTCAAGGGAAATGTTTTGTAGGCTTTTGATAATAGTCAGCTTGTTCGACCGGCTTTCTATTTTTCCGCCCGTCGCGAGGTTAAGTATCTTGTTCTTAAACGACCGATTATGGGCGTTGAAGATGGGAAATTCTACGCTCACGTTAAGCAAATGGATCGAGGTCATAAGATTATAACCAATACGCTATACGCTGTTTGTATTTGCCAAGTACGTAAAATGCCAGACACCAGCCAATCACGGCAAGTGCCCCACAAAATAGCCACTCACTCGCTTTGGGGGGAAACCCCAGTAATGGCAATTTTACCAGTTCAATGAAGTTGTGAAAAGGATTCAGGTGCACCCAGAGGAGTGATACCGTTACTGGCAGAATTTTAGCATCCCACACAACGGGAGTCGCATAAAACATAATCTGTAGAATACTCGTAACAACTTGATGTAGGTCCCTGTATCGGGTGCATAGGACGGAGAGGATGGTACAGACCCAGAGTAGATTGATTAAAATAAAGAATAATCCGGGTATGGCGAGTAGGGCACAAAAGTTCATCGTATAGCCAACAAAAAAGACTATAATTGGGAAAATGATAATATTATGACCAAAAATGAAGGCGTTTCGAAAAACGACCCTCAGGATGTGTGTGAAGAATGGCAGTTTAACCTGTAATATAATGCTGTCTGCCCCAATGAATGCCTGACACCCTTCTGATATGGATGCAGTCATAAAATTCCACATCAGAATCGCCGCGCAGATGTTGGGGAGATACTCGTGGAGGTTGAATCTAAAGAGCGTGCCAAAAATCAAGCCAAGGCTGGCAATGTAAACAAGTGTGTTTAAGGTCAACCAGAACTGTCCGATTTTGGATCTTTTGTAGCGAACAGAAATATCCTGCCATGCCAATATACAGGGTAGCCAGCATTCGCTTAATGCTAATAAAATATCCTGAAAGCCAATGTGAAAGAATATTTTTTTTAACATATGCTATCCTGATATTGCAACTTTTAAAGTGTGGTGTGTGTGATATTAAACCGCTAAGCATGTCTTTAAAATAGAACAGCGCCCTGATAGTGGAATTTTTTTTGCGGTGGATGGGTCGAAAAAGCCTCTGGTTTTGAGACTTTCTTTATGATTCATCACTCCTTTGTTGATTGAGGATGGTAGAAGATGAAGCGGGCTGCTCGTTTGAGCGGGCCTGGCGATCAGCTTGAAGCGTTTTCCCGGACTGTGGATTTTGAGGTGTCCTGCCCTAATCTGGAAAAAACTCTAGCCTATTCAGACGGAAGTAAAGGTGGGCGCACCCCGTTTGATCCGGTGCTGATGTTCAAAATTCTGGTCATTCAGACGCTGAACAATTTGTCAGACGAGCGGACGGCATACCTGATCAACGATCGTCTGTCGTTCATGCTCTTTCGGGGATTGGGACTGTTGGAACGCGTGCCTAGTGCCAAAACAATCTGGTTGTTTCGCGAGCGTCTGACACCGGTGGGTGCGATTGAAAGACTGTTTGACGTGATCCTGCGCCACGCCGGGTATTTGCCGATGTCGGACCAGATCCTGGATGCAACGCTGGTAGCGCCTCCAAAGCAGCGCAATACGAACGCTGAGAAAGCGGATCTCCGGGCAGGACGTATTCCCGAAGACTGGTAGGTCAGGCCCGCAAAGCTGTCGCACAAAGATCGTCATGCACGCTGGACGCTGAAGTTCACGAAAGCAAAGCGGCAGGATGATGGAACCATGCCACCCAGTGCTCTCGCCATCCCGTTCTTTGACTACAAATCCCACCTCTCCATCGACCGGAAGTTTCGGTTCATCCGGGAATGAAAGACGACGGATGCCGCCGCCAGTGATGGTGCGCGATTGAGAGAGGGGCTGCTGGATAAAACCAATACGACCTTAACAGCCTGGGCTGACACGACCTATCGCTCAAAAGCCAATGGGGACTTCATGGAAAAGCAGGGCTTTGTCTCTAAGGTTCACAGGAAAAAGTCGCATCTCAAGCCTATGCCCCGGCATATCCAGCAATCGAATGCTGGAAAGTCCGTGATCCGATCCCGCGGCGAGCATGCCTTTGCCGACCAGAAATTACATACCGGGCTGTTCGTCCGAACAGTCGGATAAGGATCGGTCTGGCCAATATCGTCTATAACGTGTGCCGCTTTCTCTTCCTGGAACGCATCAGCGCGAGCGCGTAGCCATCCAGCGGATGATCTTTCCAGACCTACTCAAAACGCAGACATGGAATCATCCCGCAACAATCAATCAGCACACCAAAACTCACAAATCAGGACAAAACCGCATCAGCCAACGCTCCTTCGACCACTCTAGGTTTTCTTCTCATCTGTGACCTGCTATTTTGTTGATAATAGTGGGAAGTAAACTCCATTCTTAACCCGCGACAAAATGAGGTTTGAGTTTAAAATTCCCATATTCCAATATAGGATGTTTTCAATGAAGCTTTATGTGGGTTCAAGAAACTATAAGCCAGAAGGCTATGCGTCAGTCGATATTGATCCATCATATAATCCTGATATTCTGTGTGATATCACAAAGGGAATACCTTGTGAAACGGGTAGTATCGAGGAAGTCGTCGCGGGACATGTTCTGGAACATCTTGAATGGCCAGACAGCTTCTGGACGTTAGCTGAATTTTCGCGCATCCTGCAAGTTGATGGACTGTTGAAACTTGCTATTCCGGATATGGCCCTTCTTGCCCGTATGGCCCAATCAGGGGACAGTGCTTTTCATGCAATCGGTCTAATGTATGGCGTGGGTGGTCGAATAAATCGCTTTGAACAACACCGTTATGGTTTTACAGCCTCTATGATCATAGATATTCTTGAAGTGCTTGGGTTTACCAATTTTGATTGGTGGAATTCAAATGTCAGTGATGCCTCGAATGGTTGGATACCACGCGACGAAGATGAGCATATGGCTATCTCACTCAATGTAATGGCGACAAAAGCAACCGAGCCCGCCATTAATGTCCAAGCGCTACATGAACGTCTGATTGAACGGCCTATGAGTGATTTTAATTCGGTTGCAGCCGAAATTGGTTACACAAAGGGAATATCCGATACTGCTAAATGCGCAAAACTGTATCAACGAATTCACTTCAAACTGATCGAAGCGCAACAGAGAATAAAATATTTGGAGAACGAAATAGAAAAGCAATAAAACAAATCAGGATGTAGTTTCATGGACCAAATTAGCAATACAGTTACATATTATTTTGAATTCTGAATATATGGATAACTATGATTCAGGATATGATGAGTGGCGGTGCATCTGTTGAAGATGCGCTGGATTTGTGGGCGTCCGGGCTTCGGTCCGCCAAGGAACGGATCGCGCCGTTGTTTACGCAGAATCTGTTGCAGCTTCTGCGTGCGCCTTCCTTGACATTCTGATTGGCAGTGAACCAGGCCCGATTGGATGGATGCGTGCGGAAGCCGCAGGAAATTCCGGACCATGGCGGCAACAGGCGCTTCTGGGACTTGGACACTGGAATGCCGATGCCCTTCGTGATGTCGTCAGGGAGTATGTGGTCGAGAATCTGGGCGTGTTCTGGTCATCGATGAGACCGGTTTTCTGAAGAAAGCTCAGGCGTCCTGCGGTGTGGGGCGGCAGTATACGGGCTCTGCCGGCAAGATCACGAACTGCCAGATTGGTGTATCTGCCACTTGGAGGGTTCGAAGAACCCTCTGGTATTAAGGTCGGCTCTGCGATTCACTCTCTTGTGTGATGACTGGAGGACTGGTGATATGAAGCAGGCGGGATTTTTTGACGTTGAAGAGCGGCTTGCTCGGCTGAGCGGGCTCGGTGATCAGCTCGAAGCGTTTTCCCTGACTGTGGATTTTGAGGCGTTTCGCCCGGAACTGAAGAAGAGCCTGACGTATTCCGACGGAAGAAAAGGCGGGCGACCGCCGTTTGATCCGGTGCTGATGTTCAAAATACTGGTGATCCAGACGCTGAACAATTTGTCCGATGAACGTACAGAGTATCTGATTAACGATCGCCTGTCGTTCATGCGCTTCCTTGGCCTGGGGCTTTCAGATCGTGTTCCTGATGCCAAAACGGTCTGGCTGTTCCGTGAGCGCCTGACGCAGGCGGGAGCGATCGAGGGTCTGTATCAATCACTTTGATACAACCCTGCGGAACGCAGGCTATCTGCCGATGTCGGGCCAGATCCTGGATGCAACGCTGGTGGCTGCTCCAAAGCAGCGCAACACGAATGCCGAGAAAGCCGATCTCCGGGCAGGCCGTGTTCCCGAAGACTGGCAGGACAAGCCGTCAAAGCTGTCGCACAAGGATTGTCATGCGCGATGGACGCTGAAGTTCACCAAAGCGAAGCGGCAGGACGATGGAACCATGCCGTCGAGTGATCTCGCTATCCCATTCTGTGGCTACAAATCCCACGTCTCCATCCACCGGAAGTATCGTTTCATCCGGAAATGGAAGACAACAGATGCCGCCGCCAGTGATGGCGCGCGATTGAGAGGGGGGCTTCTGGACAAAGCCAATACGGCCTCAAGCGTCTGGGCAGATACAGCCTACCGCTCAAAAGCCAATGAGGACTTCATGGAAAAGCGGGGCTTTGTCTCAAAGGTTCACAGGAAGAAGCCGCATCTCAAACCCATGCCACTCCATATTCAGCGGTCCAATGCAGGAAAGTCCGTGATCCGCTCGCGTGTCGAGGATGTTTTTGCCGACCAGAAATCACGGACGGGATTGTTTATCCGAACAGTCGATATTACCCGGGCCACCATGAGGATCGGGCTGGCCAATATCGTCTACAACATGCGCCGCATCCTCTTCCTCGAAAGATTGAACGCGAGAGCGTAGTCATTCAGCAGGAGACAACACTCGATCTGCTCAAAACGCAGATCGAAAACGAACCCAAAAGTAGTCAATCAAATCGCCAAAAACCTGAAATCACCAGCCAAGCGTATCAATCAAGGGTTCTTCGATCCCTCCAGGTTGCTTTCAATTTTTTCCAAACGTTCCAGAAAAGCCTGTGCAATATACTCGGGTTTTATCGTGGTCATACATTCAGCCGATGGCAGGTTGCGAGAGCAATGATCCATCCAAAGTTCGTTAATCCACCAGCATCCCCCGCAAAATGTGGGGTTGATGCTGGTGTTGTTGGGATACGCGAAATAGTCTGATGGAGTAGGACCAAAAACCACAATGCTCTGTGTGCCAAGACATGCCGAAAGATGTACAAGCCCGCTTTCATTATCAAGATGAAGCATGCTGCCCTGCAACACGGCGGTCACTTCCTGCAGTGTTGTCTGAGAAATCATATCCACATCGGCATGACGAAGTTTTGTGCTATTTGAGGCACCAATCTGAATAATTATAAGATCAGGTCGAGCCTGTTTTATAATGGCCAGAACGGAATCAAAATGCGGGTAACACTTTGTTGCCTGCCTTCCGCTGACGATAAAATTGGTATCGAACCCGTTGTGCACGGTTACCCAACGCTTACCCTGCAAGGCAAAACGGTCCAGCGCGCCAGTGTTGCTGGGAATAGGGAACAGGTCATCACCGTAATGTATGCTGGCCATATGGTGCAAAAAATTGCGACGGCTGGCATTGGAATACACGGCCACCCGGCCCAGACTGTTATCAAGGAAGGGCTGATTGGCGATGTATAAATGGAGTTCCTGCGATGCACGCGCAACGGCCTGAAAGATCTTGGAAAGAGGATACCGGTTTAACGGAGTTTCTTTTTTATCCTTATATGCAACTGTTACGGTCTGGCTTATGTGTAATTCGGCATCGTAAAAAGCACGCAGCTTACCAATGTGCATGACGGTATCAAACTCGCTGTTTTCAAATCCTGGAACATTGGAGAAAATCCATTGCGCAATCTTGGGATGTACACAAAAAATATCAAAAATAAAAGGTCCTGCCTCAGCTTGCAGGTCCCGTATAAAGCGCGCAATGACTAGAAGATCCCCCACCCCCCCTGCAACACGAATGGCCAGTACAGCCTTGCTTTGTATATGAGCTTCCATACGGCGTTGTTTTCTTTGCTGTCTATCAGATGGCAAAAACGTATGTCGTGCGCCGTAAAGGTGGCTCGAAAAAAGGGTAAATTTGTTGGAAAAGATTTTAAAAATATAGGAAGTGGTGAGAGAAAAAGATCCTTTCTCTCTGTGTAGGCGAAATATTTTTCTGAGTATTCTTTTTAATCTTGAACGTAACAGCATTAAATATCCTGATCACGGCATAACAATAAAGAGATGCCACCAACCTAGTGGGGATGAAAAATTCTATGAACCCACCGTAATATGGTACAGGGAACTGGTGGGCATATAGTCCGCTACGGTGTCATCATCTATGTTGCGGCGATCCGCCCAGTCGCCCTAGTTCCGCTTGCGGCCATATCCGGGTGCTGGTGTGCATCATGTTGCTCCTTATGTCGGAGTATATAGTTGCTAGGCCGTAAGTTTGGTGGTGTTTAGGTAGGCACAAGTGTATCAGTTTTGGTGCCGAGCAAACAGGTCATGAACATAGCGCGAGACACCTTGTGGAACATCATGAAACGTAACGTCACAACCAATGGCTTCAAGCTGGTGCATGTTTGCCTGCGTAAAGCACTGGTACTTGTTCCGGAGTTTGTCGGGGAAGGGAATATATTCCAAAATGCCCGTGCTCACCATGTCCGTGATGGACAGAGGAGCAAACCCCTGCATCTGGCGTACGCCGTTGACCACCGTTACGGCAATATCGTTAAATGACTGGGCCTTGCCGGTTCCCAGATTGAAGATCCCGCTGTGTTCCGGGTGATCAAAGAACCAAAGTTTGACGTTGACGAGGTCTTCCACAAAAATGAAGTCGCGCTTCTGCTCGCCTGCTTTGTAGTCGCCATATGCGCCAAACAGTTTGACGCTGCCAGTGGCCATGAACTGGTTGAAACTATGGAAAGCCACAGAGGCCATACCGCTCTTGTGCCGCTCGCGTGGCCCATAAACATTGAAGTAACGGAACCCGGCTACCTGTGTTGTCAAGGTGGGTAAGGCCCGTCGCACAATTTGGTCAAATAGCAGCTTGGAATAGCCGTAAACATTAAGGGGCTTTTCATAGGCTGTTTCCTCCCGGAAGGTTGAGGATGCGCCATAGATTGCCGCACTGGAGGCATATAGCAGTCGCGTACCCGTGTGCTGACTATAGGCGAGCAATTTTTTGCTGGTTTCAAAGTTATTTGTCATTATGTAGCGACCGTCCTGCTCCGTGGTGGACGAGCAGGCTCCTTCATGAAAAATGGCCTCGACCTTACCAAAGCGCCCCACAAGTAATGCATCGTAGAAGTCGTGTTTATCTAGATAATCGCTGATCTCAAGATCAACCAGATTCAAAGCCTTATCTCCATTGGTCAGGTTATCGACCGCGATAATATTCGTGAAACCACGTTGGTTGAGACCGCGGATGATATTGCTGCCAATAAACCCTGCGGCACCTGTGACGATGATACGTTGATTCATGATATGTAAAACTTCGTGCGATAAAAAAGGAAAAAAATGACATTACGCGGTAACACGCGGCTTAGTATCAGTCGGGGATACTTTAAGCAGGCGCACGACAGCAGAAATGACTTCATCAGGATTGATATTATTTGTACAGGCCGGAATGGGCAAATCAAGAGGACATGAAGCCATCCATGTATCGGTGGACCACCAGCAATTACCACATTGGTGTGGCCTGATGTTAGCATTTTGGGGGTAACCGAACCAGTCCACGTTGGTAGGACCAAACATGACTACGCTTTTCACTCCCAATGCAGTAGCGAGATGTACCAACCCAGTTTCCGCATCTACATGGAGCGCTGAGTGAGCAAGAATGGATGTAGACTCTGAAAAAGAGAGCTTTTTCTTGAGATTGATATTCACGCCAGGTAGATTCGCTCCAACTGGACCACCTATTTGAACAATCACCAAGTTGGGCAACGCTTGCTTTAAGCCTGAAATAATTTGTGTCCATTTTTCGATTGGAACAGCTTTGGTGGGGCGTTGCGTTGTAATCTTGAAATTACCGTCCCAACCGTCATGAACAGTAATATAGGTATTGGGTTTTAATCCAAAAGAGAGAGGAATTTTGGAGTCAATATCTATATCCAGTTCATTTCCATTATATGTTAAACCCAGCATCTCATGTAAATAATTATAACGTTTATGGCGAGTGCGCACCGCTATGTCTGCAAAAGCTCCGTCAAGAAAAGGGTGGTTAAAAATAAATCTTTCGATTTTTTGACGTTTCTGTTGTGCTGTAGCAAAAACGTTCAAAACTTCTGGGCAATAAGCTAAGAGAGATCGATAATCTATTGCTTCGATAACAAACGTAGCGAACTGGTTTGCGATAATAGAGAAAATATAACAGTCTTTCACGTTGTGGAATATATATGGATTAATACACTGACGGAAGTTGGGAATGTTTTTAAAGAAACTTTCAGAAATTTCAGGTGATGGACAATAAATATCAAAAAGCAACGTATTCCCGATATGCTTCTGAAGATCTCTCACCATACGTGCGCAAATAAGAGCATCACCTATGCCACCTGTTATATAAATAGCATAAGCATGGAGCTTCCCTAATTCACCATCTTTGATCTTATTTAAAATTGCAAAAGTCAGGGCATCAATATCTCTTTGTGGTTGTAGTTCTGTGAAATCAGACAAAATTTTTCCTGCCTTGCCGCTTCCAATAATTTTAATACAAGTTATGCGAAAAAAGTGTCTTGCAATTTGTAACGGTAAGCTTTGCCAAGAATGTCTGGCTTTGAGATTTCGTAAACGAATCACAATGTGTTTAAGGCGCGATCCACTTCGATTGGGGTAGCTTTGCTGCCGTTTTAGTTTCACACCTGACAGATCGGTGTCTAGGTTGACAGAATACTGCGGGGTAGAAGGACGGGCTTCAGACACGTTAAGGAGCTCCAAGGCATCATAAATTTTTTTGAACTTTAATTAATCAAGACCCTGTTTAAGTTATATTTTTACCACAATAGTCAAATTATGATAAAAGAGTAAAAAATAATCGCGATCAAATAGAAATACAAGGGCAATATCATATTAATAATTTTTTAAAGTGCAATATCCATGGTGGGTTTGAAGATAGCTGATCCCTATTGTTAAGTTATAACCCATTATGTTGTTATGCCGTCATTCTGACGGCGCTATTGCTGGCCTTCTGGTCTGGGGTTAACCCCAGACCAGAAGGCGTTAGCACTTCATGATCGGGCATACGTCCAGACAGTGCCCGTTGTAATGGGCGATCCATCCGGCAAGTCCGGCATTCAACTCTGATCCAGTTGGAGGGTTCGAAAAACCTTTGACTGACTGCTCTTTTGCCTGATTTTAGGTTTTTGACATGTTGATTTCTGGTTCCTTATCCTGATTTTCGCTCTACGATTTGAACAGAGCGAGGGTTTCGTGCTCTGAGTTGCTACGCGGCGGCGGTAATCCGCGGCAGAAGGAGAAAGCAACGCATATTATAGACGATATTGGCCAGCCCGATCCTCATGGTGGCCCGCGTTATGCCTACGGTTCGGACGAGCAGTCCAGTCTGCGACTTCTGATCGGCAAAAACATACTCGACACGCGACCGTATAACGGACTTTCCTGCGTTGGATCTCTGGATATGGCGTGGCATAAGCTTAAGATGCGGCTTTTGCCTGTGAACCTTCGAGACAAAGCCTTCCTTTCTCATGAAGTCCTCATTGGCTTTTGAGCGGTAGGCAGTGTCTGCCCAGACCGTTGAGGCTGTATTGCTTTTATCAAGCAGGCCCTCTCTCAATCGTGCGCCATCACTGGCGGCCGTATCTGTTGTCTTCCATTTGCGAATCAGCCGAAATTTCCGGTCGATGGAAACATGCGACTTATAGCCGAAGAACGGAATGGCGAGATCCGTTGCGGGCATACTCCCGTCATCCTGACGCCTGGCTTTCGTGAACTTCAGTGTTCATCGCGCATGACGGTCCTTGTGGGACAGTTTGGACGGCTTGTCCTGCAAGTCCTGGGGGATCCGTCCTTCACGCAGATCCGCCTTCTCCGCATTGGTATTGAGCTGCTTCGGAGCCGCTACCAGCCTGGCATCCAGAATCTGACCTGACATCGGCAGATAACCATCGTTGCGTCAAAGCGATTGAACAGACCACCATTCGCACCAGCTTGTGTCAGACGCTCGCGAAACAGCCACACCGTTCTGGCACCAGGCACACGGTCCAACAGTCCCAGACCACGGAAGCGCATGAAGGAGAGACGGTCGTTGAACTGGTATTCTGTCCGTTCATCGGACAGATTGTTGAGTGTCTGGATAATCAGGATCTTGAACATCAGCACCGGATCAAACGGCGGACGACCGCCTTTGCTCCCGTCTGAATAGGCCAGAGCCTTCTCCATATCTCTGGTGATTTGTAGCGTTGGAATGAGAGCAGATCACCACATATTGTTTTTGTATGAATATTCAGACCAGTTTCGATCTACGTCCTCGTTTTTTTTCAGGTATTTGTGTAATGGGCGTTGGATGTTGAGAGAGTTCGGTTGAGTTTGGATCTGTCTTGACGGCTTCACCTAGCCCGATCCTATGAGCAAGAGCAGAGCGTTGTATTGAGTAGGATGGAGCCACCATCGGATAGTTTGCAGGTAAGCCCCATTTCTCCCGATACTGCTGGGGCGACATACCATACGCAGACTGGAGATGGCGCTTGAGCATCTTCAGTTTCTTCCCGTCTTCTAAGCAGATAATATAATCGGGGAAGACTGACTTCTTCACCGGGACTGCCGGCACCAGATCGGAAACGTCGATCGTAGTTTGTCCCAAGCTGTTGAGTGTTTGAAAGACCGATGAGATGAGATCAGGCAGCGCATCCATCGGGAGATTGTTGCCGCGGATATAGGCGGCAACAATCCGTGTAGTAAACTCTCTTTCCGCATCGGTTCTAGATGGTAGCGTTGCTGTATCAGGCACTGTTGACTCTGCGTGTTGTACTGCCATGGTTATGGCTCCTATCGAATACATGAATCCCGCACGTCCTAAACACGTTTGCAATTCTTTGTAGAAGTATTTTGCCTTTATTGTAGCTAGATGGCAATGTTGGAAAATCCTCACATACTCATTAGCCTGAACACCGATGGCTCTAGTTTGAGCTTGCATTAAGCAGGCATTCCCAATGCTTCCTACTTCAACTGGCTGTCTGTCAGGTTTCGAGACGTCATTGGCATAATCAAGGATTTCGTCGACCTGCCTCATAATGTCACGATTGACTGGTTTGACGTAGTTAGGATTATGGAACGCGGGATGTTTTTCAAGCCATTATGTGATGCGTTGGACGGGAGTTATGCCGCCCAGAACACGCTGCTGGCGATGATTGTATGCGAAACAGAAGCCTCTGAGCAGAATTTCTAGATCCTCATAGCTTGAAACACAGACCTGCAGCACCTCTGTCGCCACGGAGCCATTGAAGCGTTCGACCATTCCATTGGTCTGTGGCGCGTAAGCTTTTATCTGTCGTCGGTCGATAGTCATGTCACGGCAGGCTGTTTGAAGGCATCTGCTGTAAAGCAGGAACCACGATCCGTCAGGATATGGGTGATCCGGAAAGGAAAGGTAGCTTTGACGGCTCTGAGGAAATCAACTGACCTGTCGCCGTTTTCTTCGTCATAGACGGCCAGATGCACCGAACAGGAGCATCGATCGATGGCGACATACTGAAAACGTTTCCGCCGGTCTCCATCTGCTGTCTACAATTTTGGCAGATGTTTCACATCGATATGAACATAGCCGGGATCGTAATCCCGGAACTTTCCCTAACCACGCACTGGCCTAGTCTTTGGAGCATGAGGTAGTCTGTTCAGTCCCGCATCCTCAGGATACGCTAGATATTGTTCCGTTTCAGATGCGGCAGGAAATGCCGCACGACAAAGGTCAGATCATCCACGCTAAAACCGGTAGAGCGCCGGAGTTGACAGACGATTGCACGCTCCTCCCCCGAAGCTTTCCATGCCAGTTTCAGGGAACGGCTGCTGCGGTTCTGACAGGCGTCTGAACCACGCCTGCGCCACTTTCGGACCGTTTCATCGCTGATCCCGGAATGTCTGGCCAGCACAGATGTTGGTTCCGACGAGCGTGCGATATCAGCCCGGACCGCCAGTGTCGTGCCAGCCTATGGATGAATCTGAAGCATCATCCGTTCTCTCTGCAGACGGAAGAAAACCATGGATTATAACGCAGTATTGCCCACGCTACAACATCCCAATGACGTATCGAAACCCGAAATTTAGAGATCGACTACAGTTTAAATTTTCTATTGCGGAGTATCGGGGTATTTAACCGTAACATGTTCAGATATACCCCCATCCCATACTCCGCCATGCGTCGTATCAGGCGTATCACGATGTTTGACCTTTGTGTGGGCAGCAATGCCTGCGTCCCAGATACCACCTTTTGTTGTATCCGGGGTAACCGGATGAACGACCTTTACATGCTGAGCAATACCAGCATCCCATGTCTCCGCATGAGCTACTTGAATTGAATACAAACCCAAAAAAATAGAAAAGATATAGTATGTTTTTTTCATAACATCCTCCAAATGTCATATAACTGTAACATTAATTATTGTGAAAAATGGCAAGTTCAAGGCGGCGTAATTAAAATTTATTATATTTGTATAGACATCAAAAATAAAAGTAACCTGATATCAAGCGTTTGGTATATTTCGGGTTGCTTGAACAAAAGCCTTAGCAGGTATTGAATAGCCGGACAAACCAAATGTGCGCAACTGATAGCACGAATACACTGAAAAAATCTGGTCTATCTTTGAATGTATGGAATAGAATAATCATATCTTATGAAATGCAGGAGAATAGGCACTCCTGAATTTTCGGACGGAATGTAATATATAGTCTTTTGCCCTGAGAGAATGGATTTTATGAGCAGACGGTATGCAGAGGAATTCGGATCAAGGGTTGCTGCGGAAGCGGTCCGTCAAGAACCGTGAGGAGGGGGCTGGTATCAAAACATGGTGTGCATCAGACTATGACCGCACATTATAGCGGGATGTGTCTACATACGGCGATGGTTGGCTTACGCCCGATGAAACGTATCACGACGCGCCAACGTCAACTGGCTTGCATGTAGCACTGGAACAGGTGAATAACCGCAATGCTGTCAGAATGGCGGCACAACGACACTGATTTATAGCTTGTTCAATCCCAAAAACTTCCCGAACAGTGGGTACAATCTCTGCTATTCTGTCTTAAAGGTAAGGTTGCATGTTAGAAACTATATGCGGCGCAATATTCCCAGTTGTTTTATCCATGCTTCTTGGATACCTTGCTGCTTCCCTAGGAATGTTTAACCGAGACCACGCTGCGGCGTTGAATCGTATGGTGCTCAAATTTGCACTTCCTTTAGATTTGTTTGTTGGAATTTCGAAAATTGACCGTCAACAGGTCCTAAATTCAGGAAGTTTGGCGACTATCATTATTGGATGGATGATTGTCAGTTTCTTTCTGACCTACTGGTTTTCTCGTTTCGTTTTCAAACGCTCAATATCGCTCGCGACACTTCAGGCGCTGGCTGTTGGTAACCCCTCGGTTCCTTTTGTCGGTTCTGCTGTTCTTGGTTTTCTGTTTGGCGGAAAAAGCGCGTTAGCTGTGTCATTGGCGAGCATGACTATCAATGTTCTTCTGATTCCAATCGTTTTTTTCCTTTTGGCTAGTGATAATCCTGAAACAATGGACGCTGATGGTGGTTGGGAGGGGCATCTGAAGCAAGCTTTTAAGCAACCTGTAGTCTTGGCACCGTTGGTCGCATTTTTTTTCGTTCTTTTGGGCATCCCAATCCCGAAGTTGATTGGTACATCGTTTGTCATGCTTGGAAGAGCCACCGGAGGTGTGGCTATGTTTTCAGCTGGCATACTGCTTTTCCTGATGAAACCAGTTATTAATAAGATGGTTATAACATCTGTTTTTTTCAGAAATATACTGGCACCTTGCTGCGCATATGGTCTTGCGCTAGCAGCTCATCTCACGCCTTTTTACCTTCGAGAGGTTGTCTTAACATTTTCAATGCCGTCAGCGTCCGTTATTGTTATTCTTTCTAGCCAAATTAAAAAGGGTGAACGAGAGGCGGCATCAACGGTTTTCCTTTCGACGCTTGTAGCTATTTTCAGCATGGGATCCTGGATTGCTATAACATCTAAATAAATGTAGGCGTAACTAGTGACTGAAGCTTCCCAGCCTTCCACCTTTGCGAACATATTTTCGATCAGATGCCGTTTTTTATAGAAATACCAGTCGTAAGATACCTTTGATTTGTGATTCTTCTTCGCGAAATAGATAGTGGATTACCGTCCGGCGAGGCGGTATCTGGGCCTAAGGCTAATCTGGCCCGCGAGAATGAACGTCTTCGTCTGGAGAACCGAGTCCTGCGGTAGGAGAGGGGAAGGATTTGTGAACATTAGACCCTGAGCAGTGGTTCTTACTTACGGCCGAGTATTACCGTGGACTCTGGGAAGTCGGACTTGATGTCAGGAAACGTCGTGTTGAGCGTCTCATAGTGGACAACGGCATCCGCCCTAGCACCCGCCGTCACACGATTACAATTGACGGCCACGATCAGTGTGTCAGTGCAGCCAATCTTTTGGACGGTGATTTCCTTGCAGAAAACCCAGTCAGAAATAGGCAGGTGATATCAGCTATATCTGGACTGTTTAAGGCTGGCTGTACCGCGCTTGTCGTCATCGATTTATTCAGTTGTCGTGTGATCGGGTGGGCTGCAAGCGATCGGATGAAAAAGGTTCTGGCCATCCGTGCTCTGGATATGGCGGTACGTCAGTGTGGCTCGGCACCCGGTTGAACCTTCCACTCCGACCGTGGCAGCCGATACTGTTCTCATGACTTCGGGGAAAAACTGCTGGCACATGGAGTGCTGGCTTCAATGTCAGGATAGGGAAACCGTTTTGGCAACGCTGCTGTCAAAATGCTTTTCAAAAGTCTGAAGGAGAAATGGGTCTGGCGGCAAAACTAGTCAACCCCTTGTCAGGCGACTGCCACCATCTTTCAATATATCAATGGCTGCTACAATCGGCGGCGATACCATTCATATCGGGGCGCTATCAGATCATCCGCTTTAGGAGAAAGAGTAGAATAAATACTTCTTCATCTATTGATTAAATATCTATTTTTTCTTCTGTAGATAGAGTCATGCGTATCAGTTCCGCCAAGCTACGGGCATCCATTTTGGTCATAAGATTAGCCCGATAAATCTCTATTGTTCGCGGGCTGATTCCAAGATCACGAGCAATAGTCTTATTTGACTGACCGTCGACGAGGCCACGAAGAACCTGTTGTTCTCTCGTGCTTAGAACGGCGATTTTTTGTCGAACAACCTGCGCTGGGAACCGTCCAGAAAAGTTTTTATCACCGTATTGCAGAGCAGAGGCTACTGCGTCGAGGATAGAGTGGTCGTCGAACGGTTTTTCTATGACGTCCCGTGCTCCGGATTTCATCGCTTGCACCGCTAAAGGAACGTCCGCATGTCCAGTAATTACTATGATCGGCAAAAGTGGTCTGCTCGCATGGAGATGGCTGACTAAGTCAAGTCCGTCCATACCAGGCATCCGGACGTCAGTTATGACGCAACCATTATTGATCTGGTCAACGATACCGAGGAACTTGTCCGCCGATGCGTAAGTCTGCGCAGTGTATCCCGATGCAAGTAACAGAAAAGCGATGGACTCACGCACGGCCTCATCATCGTCGATCACATGGATGATACAGTCAGGGTTCATTCGTTGAACTCGTCTATCTGGGCGCAGGGCAAGGTAAAAAGAAAGCACGTTCCGCCTCTTGGTTTCGGCTGTACCCAGATGCGCCCTCCATGAGCCTCTACGATGGTGCGACAGATCGATAGGCCGACACCCATACCGTCATCCTTTGTTGTCGAGAAGGGTTCGAACAGCTTCCCTGCGATCTCAGGACTTACTCCAGCACCAGTATCTGTCACGGAGATTCGTGCCATTCCTTGGAAGGCATCAATTGCGACGATGATACGCCGCTCCCTACAAACCTCGACTGCTTCTACAGCATTACGTATTAGGTTAAGCAGAACTTGCTGGATCTGGATTTTATCAACGATTACCTGATCAACATCAGAATCTAACTCAAACGAGACGTCTATCCCGCGTTCTGCAACTCCAACCAGCGATAGCGCCACCATCTCCTCCACAAGAGCCTTTAGGCTTTGCAGTTCCAGTTCGCCTTCACCTCGTGACACGAAGTCCCGCAATGACCGTATGATCTGACCGGCCCGCAGCGCTTGTATCGCAGCTTTATCTACAGCTTCCTGCACGCGTTCGTTCTGTTCGGTCCCCGTTTGTAGGAGACGGCGGCTTCCATTGAGAAAATTTGTTATCGCCGTCAGTGGTTGATTAAGTTCGTGTGCCAGTGTTGCCGCCATTTCCCCCATGGCTGACAAACGAGAGATATGCATGACTTCAGTCTGCAACTGTCGCACACGCCGATCAGCCTCCTCGCGTTCCGAAAGATCACGAAGGAAAGCGATCATAAAGGAGCGACCTCCCGAGGCCAGACGCCCTACGGACAGATTAACGGGGATTGTTGTTTCGTCTGCCCTGCGAGCGATTACTGTAGGTCCCTTCTTGTCGAGAACCGGAGGCACTCCGAGCTCTGGGATTATGGCTGCTATATTCGCTCCAATCGCCTCCATCGCACTCCACCTCAGAAGTGTCATTGCTGCCCTACTGTATGATTGTACGATGCCCTGCTCGTCGAGAATAATGATTGCATCAGGAACTGCATCGAGAATAGAGCGTAGATGGGCTTCGCGTTCGAGGATGCGTTGCGCCATCGCAGCTGTACGCCGGCGAGCGCGTAGTAGCCACTCACCCCCGCAGGTGATCAGGACACAGAGTATCGCAAACAGGACCGTTTCAACCCAGTTTTCGATCGAAGGGGCACCATCATATGAAAGGAGCAGTGAACCTATGGCCGATGCGAGGATTGCTGACGCGATACCTGGTAAGAGTCCACCAGTAGCTGCGCCGACCAGCACCCCGGGAAGAAGCAGTAGGAACAATGTCCTGGTACTGCCAAGGAGCGGGGAGATCAAACAGCGCGAAAGGGCACCTAGTGCGACGAGACCCAGCGCGACAAGAGCAGAAGTCATGAGGTGGCCATGACGTACCGGTATCATAGCCTCTTTATTGGGCAGATACTGGAAATTCTTCAATGGCGTTCTCATTGCTGATGGTGAGCAGCTGATTAAGCAAAAGGCAACTCCGTATTCGTACGTATAGATTTATTCATCATAACATAGCAATTGTAGCGCTATGTCGTGTCACAGATTTTTATTCCCTCAAACGATGGAGCGCTTCGACCTTGCATAAACAGTTCATCGTTTCCTTCAGTGCATTGTTGCTACTGTTACGGACAAGGTATTCCATGCTCTTTATCGACTGATTTCCGACGATGTTTACGTTTGATAGATAGCCTTGGCTTTATTGCGTTTTAAAATAGAATTTATCTGGAATAATAAATATATAATTGTGCATGACGTTCTTCTAAAGAATATTAGAAAAATAATTAAATACAAACCAAATTTAATTTAAAATAAATCTATAAATAATTGTTTTGATTTATATTCAGTTCCGAATGCGAATGAATAATTCTTGGAAGGAGTGGGAGAATGACATCAATTTATACGACCTTTAAAATAAACAGGCGCGGCCTGCTTCTTGGTATGAGCGCTCTCGCCACGGCAGCTAGTTTTGTGCAGTCCAGAGGAGCGGCCGCATCAGCAGAACAAGCACATGAGCCTGATGGTGTATTGCGGTTCATGCTCGTCTCGAAACTTCTTGTCCCTCACAATCTGGACCCTTTTGTCGGTCATAAAATCTACAACGCACTCAGCGATGCCGAAGAGGGTTTTGACAATACAGTCACAGCACTTCAGGATTTCATCATGAAAAATGCCGTTGTGGATGTTGAACATCTCATGCCGGCACTGACTGATGTGGCACTGAAAAACTCAGCCTTGAAGATAATATCAGCCTGGTATTCAGGCGTAGTGCACGGCAAATCAGGTGATCGCGTTGTCGCCTTTGAAGAGGCGCTCATGTTCAAAGTTACCAACGATGTCATGACGATCCCGTCCTACGCGAAGTCAGCACCCAATGCATGGAATGCGACTGCCGTTCCCCTCCTGAACATGCCTTCGTTCTGAACTTCTCTGGAGAATTGTTCATGCCCTCCACTCTCAACAGCGATGTCGTCATTGTTGGTACTGGCGTCGTCGGCTGCCTGATCGCAGAACAGGCCCTTGATGCCGGACTTTCAGTGCTCATGCTCGAGGCAGGCCCCCGTGTCAGTCGCGATACCATCGTTGAAAACTACCGTAACCTCCCCCCCACACTGCGCAACCATTGGAACGCCCCGTACCCCCCTAAACCGTGGGCGCCGCACCTTGAAACACGGACCCCGACTGAGGCCGCATCGTATCTTGACCTGACCGGACCAAATGCCAAAGCCTACGAGCAGGGGTACGTGCGTTACGCTGGCGGTGCCACCTGGCACTGGGCGGGTATCTGCTGGCGTATGACGCCCGATGACCTGCGACTTAAAAGCCTCTATGGCGTAGGCCGTGACTGGGCCTTCAGCTATGATGTGCTCGAGCCCTACTATGCACGGGCAGAGTATGCGATGGGTGTCTGCGGCCCCGGTGACCCAGCCCTGCAATGGCCGCCACGCACCGCGCGCTCTCGCCCCTACCCGATGGGACCCATTCCCTTTGGTCCGGGCGAGCAGCGGCTGACCGATGTTGCCGCAACGCTTGGCATGCAGAACCTTCCCGCTCCACAAGCACGCAACAGTGGCGTTTCATTTGATGGACGTCCCCCCTGCTGCGGAAACAATAACTGCTTTCCAGTCTGCCCGATCGCTGCAAAATACGATGCTGCAACCGCCCTACCCCGCATCGAGGCAAAAGGGGGCAGGATCATCACGAATGCTGTCGCCTATCGCGTTGAAACAAATGCCCAGAAAAAGGTCGAGGCCGTCCACTACTACGACCCGAACAGAGCCTCACATGCCGTTTCAGGCAAGATCTTTGTGCTGGCGTGCAATGGCATAGAAACGCCCAAGCTCCTCCTTTTATCCACTGATGACAAAAACCCCCGTGGTGTCGCCAATAGTTCAGATCAGGTCGGCCGCAACATGATGGATCAGCCAAAGCTGATCGCGGACATTGAAATGTCTGAACCACTCTGGACCGGCGTAGGCCCCGTTCAGAGCAGCAGTATCATGAACACAAGTCAGGGTGATTTCCGGCGGGAGTATGCCGGTGCCATGTTCCGTATGGAAAACATGGCGCGAAGCACGCTCGGAGGTTTAGCTGCTCTTGAAAAAGGTCTTTACGGAAAAGCCCTCGATCAGGAAATCCGTCGTTTATCCGCCTGCACGGCCCGCCTGACCGTTGAGCACGAACCTCTGCCACTCCCCTTCAACCGTCTGACCCTGTCAGACAAAAAGGATTGGCTCGGCCTCAACCGTCCTCGCATCTATTATGATGTAGGCGACTATGTCCGGAGAAGTGCTGAAAATTATACCGTTCCCCTTCTTAAAAAACTGGCAACTGCACTCGGTGCGACAGATATCAAGATTTCACCTGAATTCTTGCACAGCGATCATATCATGGGTGGCACGATCATGGGCAATGATCCAAGCGATTCAGTCGTGGATGCAGATTGCCGAGCCCATGACCACGACAATCTTTTCCTGCCTGGTGGTGCCGCAATGACGACCGGCGGCAGCGGGAACAGCACAATCACAATGGCCGCATTGGCGCTTAAAGCTGCGGATGCAATCGTCGGGCAACTGAACCATGCTTAGAGTGACACAAACCAGACAGGCCTTCAGGCTCTCATTCCTTGCTGCTCTGGCGGGGCCCATACTCCTGTGCAGCCCCGCGTCAGCTGAAGATGGCAGTAATACAGATCCGGGTACCTACATAGCGGTCACATCAGACTGCGTCGCCTGCCATACCGCGCCAGGCGGCAAACCGTTTGCCGGTGGTCTAGCCATGAAAACGCCGCTGGGCACAATGTACTCAACCAACATCACGCCATCCAAAACATATGGTATCGGGGAGTATAGCGAAGCGGATTTCTCTCGTGCTGTCCGCAAAGGCATCCGCAAGGATGGGAGCAATCTCTACCCTGCAATGCCTTATACAGCATATTCTTACATGACAGATCAGGACATACATGACCTGTACCTGTATTTCATGAAATCCGTTCAGCCGGTCGAGAGCACTCCGCCGAAAACGGCCCTGCCTTTTCCAATGAACATCCGCAGCTCAATGATGTTCTGGAATATACTGTTTCGTAACGACACAACGTACCAGCCTGACCCATCACGCTCGGCAGAGTGGAATAGAGGGGCCTATCTCGCACAGGGCCCGGCGCATTGCGGAACCTGCCACACGCCACGTGGCTTTCTGATGCAGGAAGAAGCCTCCAAGGCCCTTGGCGGAGGGAGCCTTGGTTCGTGGTACGCTCCCAATATCACCTCGGACAAAATCAGTGGCATAGGAAACTGGTCGCAGGATGAAATCAAGACCTACCTGAAATCAGGCCATATAGACGGTCTGGCACAGGCCGCGGGTGGTATGGGAGAAGCCGTCGAACACAGTTTCCAACACCTGACAGAGGCAGACCTGAACGCCCTGGCGATATACCTTGCATCAACACAGCCAGTGCGCGACCCTGCTGATGGAAATCTTTCACGCTTCGCTCTTGGACAGCCGGTTTCCAGCGCAGACCGTGTCAGAGGCAATCAGCCCATTCGGTCGGAAGATAATCCCGATATTTCTGGTGCTGAACTGTTTATGGGAAATTGTGCGTCCTGCCATAATTATCAGGCGCAGGGTAGTCACGACGGATATTACCCGTCATTATGGCACAACTCCGTTACAGGCGCCTCCAACCCGGACAATCTGATTGCGACCATTCTTTTTGGTGTCGACCGTCATGTTGCGGGTGCCCAAGCGTTCATGCCCGGCTTTGGAGGAAAGAAAACAGATGCCGTGCAGCTCAACGATGAAGAAATAGCCAAACTCACAAAATATGTTTTTGATACATATGGCAGGCGTCAGGTTTCTGTATCACCAGCACAAGTCGCCACGATACGTCACGGTGGTTCAAAATCACCACTACTCGTTTTAAGCCGTATCGGCATGGCCGGGGGGGCTATTCTCATCGCACTTGGGTGTTTCTGGTTTTTGCGGACATTCCGTAAATAAAAAACGAGAAGGGAAGTAACTTTCATGGTCTTAGCAAAACATATTTCCTTGCATGTAAAATCAGTGATTGCTGTATGTGCAGTCAGTGTATTGACCGCTGCTGTGCCCACATGGGCACAGGATACAAAAGAAGCCACGTCAACATCCACAGAAACCGCCAATCTGAAAAAAAATATCGTCGGCGTATGGGGGCTTGTTTCTTACAAAGTGGAAGATAAAGAAACGGGTAAGATGATTGATGCCATGGGATCATCCCCCCGTGGGCGTGTCATTTTCACGCATGATGGATGGGTTGCCTTCAATCTTGAAGGCAGCGACCGACAGCCGGCAAAAACAGATGCAGACCGCGCTCATTTGATGAAAACACTCGTTGCATATATCGGCCGCTACAGAGTTGAAGGCAACCAATGGGTGACCAGTGTGCAGACGGCGTGGGCACCAGAGTGGGTTGGTACAGACCAAAGACGCACCATAGAAATTAATGGCGATTACGCCAATGTCATTACACCATGGCGTAAAATGCCTAACTGGGACTCTGGCAAGCTGTCGCGCAGCATCATTCGATTTAAACGGATTGAATGATCTGTATCACTCATGATCTCGAAATTTCAGCACCATGGAAATCAAACCACTCTAGGAGAGACAAATGTTCAGCAGACAGGCAAAGATTACTGGTACAGGAAAATCGAGAAAAATCGAGACAACAGCTAGAGGCTATGATGTTTTGCGCGACCCCGCGCTCAATAAAGGTACAGCCTTTACCCAAGATGAGCGGGATTCTCTCGAACTGAACGGGCTGCTACCACCGGTCATAACAACGGAGCTGGAACCCCAGTTAACCCGTGCTCTTGCTGTTTATCGTAAAGCACCAAGCGATCTCGATAAACACATTTACATGTGGAGGCTTCATGATAACAACGTGACGCTGTTTTACGCCTTGCTCCAGCGTCATCTCATGGAAATGCTGCCCGTTGTGTACGATCCTGTCGTTGGGCAGGCCATAGAGCAGTATAGTGAAGTCATAACCCGCCCTCGCGGTGTTTTTCTCAGCATTAACGAGCCTGAGAAAATTGAAGAAAAACTCGCGGCGTTCGGTGCCAGCGCCGACGACATTGACCTTCTGGTTGCCAGTGATGCTGAAGAAATTCTTGGCATTGGCGACTGGGGGGCCAACGGAATTGATATCTCCATCGGCAAACTAGCCGTCTATACAGCCGCTGCAGGCGTTGACCCACATCGCGTCATTCCGGTTGTTCTGGATGTTGGAACAAATAATGAAAAACTTCTCAACGATCCACTCTATATCGGATCTCGACATAGCCGCGCTGTCGGCAAGGTTTATGACGATTTTATCGACGCTTATGTGGCTGCAGCCAAAAAACTCTTCCCTAAAGCCATGCTGCACTGGGAAGACTTCGGCTCAACAAATGCCCGCCGTATTTTAAGCCGTTTCCGTGACAAGGTTCCCACCTTTAACGACGATATGCAGGGAACCGGCGCCATTGTGCTGGGGGCGTTGCTCAATGCAGTCCAACGCAGCAATACCCTCTGGTCCGATCAGCGTGTGGTTATTTTAGGAGCCGGGACGGCCGGTGTGGGCATTGCCGATCAAATTCGTGACCAGATGATGCGGCATGGCCTTTCACGGGACGAAGCGACCCGTCGCATCTGGCTTGTAGATCTGCCTGGTCTGTTAACCGACGACATGCAGCATGGACTTCTTGATTTTCAGATCAGCTATGCCAGACCCTCTTCTGAAGTGCAGTCATGGACTCGTGTCTCAGTTGATACTCTGGCTGCAACCGAAACCAGATGGCCGGCAATGGCTGCGTTACGGCGAGAAAGAGCACAGAGTGACGGTACCATCGAATTGGCTGAAGTCGTCAAAAATGTGCGCCCGACCATTCTGATCGGCACGTCGACCACTCCTCACCTCTTTACTGAAGAACTGGTGAAGGACATGGCCGCGCATGTCGAACGCCCGATTATTCTTCCACTATCCAACCCGACAAACCTGCACGAAGCTACGCCTACCCAACTTATTGAGTGGACAGAAGGACGAGTGCTCGTCGCAACTGGCGCACCGTTTGACAATGTTGTCTATCAGGGAGTTTCTTATATTATAGGGCAAGCAAATAACGCGGCCCTGTATCCTGGCCTTGGCTTCGGAACAATCGTATCCCGGGCGCGCAAGGTGTCTGACGAGATGATTTTTGCTGCGGCACAGGCGGTCGCCAGTCAGGCAGTTGATACTACACCCGGTGCGGCCCTATTGCCGTCCAATGCAGACCTTCGTGCGACATCTAGTGTCGTTGCGATTGCGGTCGCCCGTAAAGCACAAGAACAAGGTCTTGCTCAAACTAAGGTAGCCGATGTGGTCGAATTGGTAAATGAATATCAATGGTGGCCGGTATATGAAACAGTGACAGCAATCTGATAGGGATCATTGTCAAATCGTAACACTGGAGGAATGATTTTACCATTCTTTCTTCAAACCCCAGGTGGAGGGTTCGATGAACCGTTTATTGATTTCCCTTTTGCCTGATTTCAGTTTTTTGCTGTGTAGATTGCCAATTCCTGGACGTGATTTTTAGTCTGCGTTTTGTGCAGAGAGAGGGTTTTATGTCCTGAATTGCTGCGCGGCGGCGATACTCGTGGTGCTGGCGTGCAAAGGTGTGGCGCTTCTGGGGACTGTCGGCCATGACGAACAGGACAAGATTGGCCGACAGCGGGGATCGTGTACCGGTCTCCTACCACCCGATCGATCCCATGCCCGGGTCCCAGCTCCCCCAGGCGGGATTCCAGCCGTACCAGCCGCCGCCCATCCCGGGACCCCAGGTGCCCCAGTTCCACTGGGCGTCCTGATAGTCCATGGCCGTTTCCTGCTGTTCGTCGGCCAGGGCCTTGGCCTGTCGGTATTGCTGGTACTGGGCATACGCGGTCTGGTCGCCAACATAGAGGCAGTCGCACACGGTCGGGTCAGAATAGACGTAGAACGCCTGGTCGCCCGTAACCCGCCGTACGAAATGATGGGCCGGCAACCGGCTTAGCATCTGCTGCCGGGCCGGTGTATCAGCCAGCTTAAACGCGAAGCCCGCCGCAGCGAGATGGTCTTCCTTCTGGGCTATCGTGGTCGGGCTCTGGCAGGATGCCAGCAGTGAGAGCGACGTCAGAGCGCCCCAGCCGAAAATTTTGGTCCCGTATTGTGTCGGCATGTCGTTCTCCTCCTCTGATGTCTTGCAATGTTCTGGCACATTCGAACACTAGGTGTTCTCGCGCGCAAGGGGCGCTGGCCGTCTATCATGACTGATTTTGCCGGCGTACCTAGCACTACAGTTGCATTTTGTATTGTGAGTGAGAGCGCATAGCGTTTGCCTGATGTGTTCGTCGAAAGACGGACCATCTGAGGATATGGGCGACGGGTAACCTGCGTT
>NZ_WOTG01000020.1 GCF_011516925.1 Acetobacter fabarum | reverse complement strand
TCATCGACGAAGCCGCGTTGAGACGAAAATGCACTGCATCAAGCTGCTGGGCCAGCGTCTGACAGCACGCGATTTCGACCGTCAGATCACCGAAGTTCATGTCCGGATCGCTGTCCTCAATCGCTTCACAGCCCTCGGAATCCCCCTCACGCACCCTGTCGCGTAAGAAAACCCCTCAAAGATTGCAGCACGCCCAATCGCTGGAATTGTGCAACAGAGTCCTGGGCATGGAGACAAGGACTGGTCGATCGTCGCGGCACAGACATTGGGTGAGGCAGATAAGAATTCCTGAGAGATTATGGGATGCATAGTCAGGCGTATGAGAGGTAGTTAGACGGCATACAGAAAGCATGTCTGCTTTTGGAAATTCTCTACGGCGCTTTGCATGACCGAGATAGGGCGACTACAGCCTGTCTGCTTTGTTTCTGCTGAGGCGTTGCGATGAACTCACACAAAGATCAGCTCCCCCGCGTCTTCCAGGCGAACTTGGTGCGCCTGTACGATCGGGTGATCCGCCCAGTCATGGCTAGTATGCCATACCACAGTGACTTGGCGACCGGCGAGGCAACGTGCCTCGACCAATGTCTTGACCGCGCGAAGGCCCAGGTCGACAACTATACCCGTAATGAGGCGGCCAAGGCGTTCGTACTGACGCTGGCGGGTGTGTTCGAGCGCCAGCTGAGCATCTGGGCACGGTCCATCCAAGACGCGGGCTTGGCCGACGTGACTAGGCTCCGGGGATATGAGCCGTTGCTCGGCGGCTGCGCGAAGATTGCCGGTATTAACCTCGCCTGCGATGGTCTCGGAAACGATCTGACACAGATGTTTGTTGTCGCCAATGTCGTACGGCACGGCGAGGGGCAATCGTGCGACCGACTTCGAGCGTTGGCGCCCCAACTCTGGAACGATGCTTCGACAGATTATTGCGACCTCCTGCCGGGCACGCCCGCTGCTAGCGAGCATCTGCGTATTCGATCGAGAGACCTCATCCGCTACATCAGAGCCACGACCCGTTTCTGGGGCCTCGCCGACCCTCTGCCCATGGCCGTTACCGATCCGCCCTATTAGAATGAATGACCCGTCAGCTGGCAACCGGTTCGTGATAGTGAAAGTAAAGTCGCGGGGAAGAAAAAACGGCCGAGCGGATGCTGCCGAAGCCCTGTGCAAATATCAAAGCTTAAACAATCTGACGCTTGGGATGCCCGTCGAGATTCGAACCTCGATTGAGTAGAATGCGTGCGCAAGTCCGCTATCCGTCTTTGCCGGTAGAGCGTCGGATGATTCATATCGGCTTTCGGGATACTCTCCCTACCGCCTGTATGACCGACATGAGGGCGGTAGGGGACGAAATCATGAGCGTTCTGAAGGCGCCGTTCATATTAGCGTTCCTGTCTTGGGAAGATCTACAACCGTGCTGAAAATTGCTATTCTTGCCGTGGTGACGACTGTGATCGCACTCATCACCCCAGCGTCGGCTGACCAGTCTTTGTGGAAGAGCACAGAGGGCCACGAGTGGGTGTTGGATCTTCCATTTGAAAACGGCTTGACCCAGCGCGTCCTCTACCTTGCCCCGGCCCGACCGCGGGCGACATTGATCATGCTGCCGGGCGGTGCCGGCAAGGTCGGTATGCAACGTGACGGCGACCTGCGCCACGATGACAATTTCGTCGTGCGTACACGACAGGACTGGGTCGCGAGGGACTATGCCGTGCTGATCCCTGACACCATCGCACAGGAGAACTTAAGAGGAGCCCGCAGTTCCCCAGGCTATGGCAAGTTAATCTCAGATTTGGTCGCATATGCCCATAGCCACGTTCCCGCACCCGTGTTCTTGATCGGCACGAGTCAGGGAACCATCGCAGCGATGAATGGTGCCGCCCGAGCTCGGCCGAAGTCGATCTCGGGCGTAGTGCTTACCGAATCCGTTTCCCTGCCGGGTCGGCGGAGTGCCGAGACTGTGTTCGACGCCAACCCGTCGGACGTGCGAGTTCCTGCTTTGGTCGTGGCCAACCGCGATGACGCTTGCAACGTGGCGCCACCGGAGATGGCGCCTCGCATCGTCGCAGCCATGACGCACGCGCCTAGCGCGCGCGTGCTCACAGTTACCGGAGGCTTGAAGCAGTCAGCCAAAGCTTGCGGCTCGCTCTCGCCGCACGGCTATTACGGCATCGAAAGTCAGGTCGTTAACTCGATCGCAAGTTGGCTGCGCGAGCAGGGAGGCTGATCAACTTTACAACAATCATGCACGCTATCGCGATGTGTGGGGAGCGCCCTATGTCTGATATGGCGGCGACAACTTTCTATCGACTTACTGCCGAGATAAAGTGGTCATTATAAGTTCAGGTGTGACAAGATTTCAGGAAGACTACGTAGCTACCGTAGATGTAGTCAACAGACTACCTGCGTTTCGTTCTGCCGCTGTATCTGCTCTAACCGCTGACGTCGGCCGGTACTGATAGGCTAAAGATCGTAAGTCAGACGGAATGCGTCTTTGTAACTCTCGATTTTCGCTCTAACGGGTGCATTAAAATGTACGCCCGTGACATATCGATGGTTGCGGGAAAGTTCGGTTAAAATCTTACGGCGTGTCTTTGCGGCCAAGCCGGGATTGTGATCAAAAGCAAATGTGACGTCAGGCCGCGCTACCTGAATATGGGGGAAATGCAGGACATCGCCCCAGATCAGGAGAGAGTCGTCTTCACTTTCCAAAAGATAGCCGGAATGACCTGGCGTATGCCCTGGTAAATGGACGGCTGGAGGCCCATTCGGGCAGGACCTTGACGAGCGACCCGTTTGCGATCTGCACTGCCGCCCGGCTTTCAAGGTTGTAACTGATCCCCCCATCGCGTTCGGCGATCTCGATAGACAGAACGGTTTCGTTGACGATCACTGACCAGTCCGTGTCCAAAAAGACTTTCTCTTCGCCGCGCTCCAGCTCCCAGTGGTAGATTTTTCCGCTTCCCATACGGATCCCTATACAGCGATGCTGGTGTAGGTCCGCCGGGCCTCGAAGGGGTGGAGCTGAAGCAAGATAGGCAGGCGATGCAACTGTCACCCATCGTAGATCGGGACAGAGCGGGACCGCGATCATGTCTTCCGGTATTGTGCCACCATAGCGAACACCCGCGTCAAAACCCTGTTCGATGATGTCCACCACGGCGTCCTCCACCGCGACTTCCAGACGGACGTCGGGATAAAGGGCGGCATAACGCGCAATCACCGGGGCCAGAACAAGCCGGGCGGCGTCAGTTGGTACGTTCAGACGTAACTGTCCAGCGGGTCGGTCCCGAAAACGATTGAGTGCTTCGAGCCCATTGGTGATTTCAGAGAGCCCGGACGTGACATGCGAGAGCAATTCCCGTCCAGCCGGCGTTAGCGTGACACTGCGATTGGTTCGGTTGAAGAGACGTACACCCAGACGCTTTTCCAGTCCGCGGATAGCGTGGCTCAAGGCCGATGGAGAAAGATCCAGTTCTGCTGCAGTTTTGCGAAAGCCGCCTGTTTTGGCGATGGCGCAGAACAGGTTGAGATCTCCCAGATCTCCACGTGAAAGATGCATGATGCGTTTCGCTCGTTCGTTCATATCTGTTGAGTATAAACATACACCATGTGCCGTTTGACTCAATTACAAGCCTTATGAGGTTGCGCTAGGATCCTTGAATCAATCGTCTTTCCTGGCCACTCAGACAGAAGGAGCAACGTGAATGTCAGAAAGAATGCGAAAAATCGTCGCAAAGGACCGTGTTGCAGTCATCACCGGTGCAGCAAAAGGCATTGGCGCTGCTCTTGCCCGGGAATTTGCGGCCCGGGGGATGCGCCTGGCACTTCTTGATCAGGACGGAGATGCATTGGAGGCGCTGGTGTCCACGCTGCCCGTTGAAGTACTGACTGTCATGGGTGACGTGACCGATGATACAGTGCTTCTGCGCCTGCGTGATCAAACGCTGACCCGCTTTGGGGATGTCGGATTACTGGTTAATAATGTTGGTGTGCTGAGCAAAGCCGGTCCATGGGATTCACCCGATGAATGGGACCAGACTCTCAACGTCAATTTTCGCGCTGTCCTCAGTGCACAACATTTATTCGTGCCGCATATGATCGCCGCAAATCGTCCATCGGCCGTGGTGAATCTTGGCTCCAAGGAAGGCATCACTACGCCGCCTGGCCACGCCGCCTATTCTGTCGCCAAGGCGGCAGTGAAGGTGCTCACGGAGCAGCTGGCCCATGAACTTCTGGTCTCCACGGGTGGGAGTGTTTCGGCCCATCTTCTGGTGCCAGGTTATACATGGACCCCCATGAATTTCCACGGTAAGGACGGGCCTCATGACCGTAAACCGGAGGCCGCATGGACAGCGGAACAGATGGTAGATTATTTTCTGCAGCGGCTATTCAGTGAGGACTTCTACATCCTGTGTCCTGACAACGAAGTCACATCCGAAATGGATATGCGCCGCATCCAGTGGTCAGCCGACGACATGATTCACAACCGTCCAGCACTGTCACGCTGGAACCCGGCTTGGGCGCAAAAATTTATGCAATGGATGACGGAAGCGTGAGCTTTCGGATGATCAGTACCGGGCATCGCGAACTCTGGTCGCCGTCTGCTTCGCGTTAATCCTTTTCCTGACGATCATTTCAACAATCAGGACCGGATCGGCAGTCGCATCATATATCGTTGAGTGGACGAGACTTTCGGGGGCAAGAAAAATGTATGACATACAAAACCGATATAGTGGTGGTTCTAAAGGACGAACCAAATGGACAGAGCGAATATCCGTTTTTTGCCCCCTGTTACCTAACTTAAAAGTAATAATCTTTCGACTGATGGTTGTCAGGATAACTTATTCTCTGTGTTTTAATCCGTGTCGGGATGTAGCGCGTACGGACCAACTACGTGAAGGCACTGACCGCCATCACGAAGACAAAGGCGTGCGTTTTGTAGGTTACGTTGACCCGACTGAAAAAAAACGTCGAGTTAATCTGCTCTTCCCCTCAAACGACAAGACTGATCTTCAACATCAAAGAAATCCGTCTACCCAATTATTCACCCATCCAATTACCATAACAGGCATGGAATCACGGATACCGACACCAAACAACGGAGTTACTAAGGTGCTCCAGATTATCGGGTCATTAGTTACCCAAATAAACCACTACAGGCATTTCCCTCTCGGCAGCGACTGTAGATGACGAAACGACCCAGATGTCAGTTTGCAATCAGAACGATTTAATAGTATTAGGATCGAAAAACCGCTGCGTAGTTAAATATGTATCTATTAAAGCATCGTCATTATGGGTTATTTTAAATAATAGTGTTGCCCCAAGCCACATCTCATAGAACATTTTTGCAGTTTTTTTTGGTTTTTCTGATATTGATATCGACCCATCTAAAATTGCGCATTCAATAGCACCTGCTATTTTGCTTATAATGTTATCGGTTCCCTCAATAAGCACTCTTCTCATCGGCTCAGACATATCAGACACCTCGGCACCTAGTTTAACAGTGAGGCATTTGCTCGTTTTTTCACCAACTCTCTGAGAAGACATCCATCTTTTCCAGTATAACATTAAGCGATCATACCCATTCAAATCTGGTCTGCTAAATATGTCATCAATTAAATCGGCGTAAGAGCGGAAATATTCTTCCAATACCTCAACCCCAAGGGCATCTTTAGACTTAAAGTAATGATAAAACGATCCCTTTGGGACATCTGCAGCAGCTAATATTTCGTTTAATCCAGCTGACGCAAAACCTTTCCGGCCGATTATCACTCGTGCAGCGTATAGAATGTCCTGCTTGGTGTCGCGATTATGCGCTGTGTGTTGCATGGAGATAGTGACTCATATATAAGAGTGAATAGACTAGTCGTCTACAAGAGTATTTTTGAATAAATAAGGAGTCCTAGAGTTTTATGTTTCTGATTATCTACAAGATCCGTGAAGTTGGTGTATATTAACATGTTCTTTTCAAAGTTCAGGAAAGAAAATAGCAAAGATGTATTATCTGTACATCAAATTCTTGCGGAGTCAATATTCGAACACAGCTTGAGTGGCTGCTTTTATCTAAAAAATGGCAAGGTGGCTGATTGTAACAAAGCCATGTTAGATCTTGTTGGCGGTAATAGAGATCAGATTATAGGGTTGAGTGTTGAAAGATTTTCGCCAGAATTTCAGCCTAATGGAAAGAAATCAAGCGATTCCACTCAGGACATAGTAGAAAGGCTCCTTAAATATAGAAAACCTATTCAATTTGATTGGGTGCATTTACGTATTGACGGAACTTTACTTCCTGTTTTTGCAACGATATTTCTCATAAATATTGAAGGACATGACGAAATTGCTGTCGTCTGGGAGGACAGGCGTGAGCAATTTGCCTCACAAGAACAGCAGAAAAAAAATCAGAAAAACATAGAATTTATGACAGATTCTTTTCGTAGAGCTTTGCTAGCTATAAAAACAGGTGATCTAACGGCCACATTAGATCAGCCTTTTGCACCAGAATATGAATCTATCAGAAACGATTTTAATGACGGGCTTAGTGCTATTAGTGCAGCGCTACAGAAAATTACTAGCAACACGGTTGTTGTCAGCAATACCTCTGCAGAAGTCTTCACCGCGACCGATGAACTAGCAAGGCGGACAGAAGAGCAAGCTTCCAGTCTTGAGCAAACGACGGAAACGGTTTCGTCTATCAATAAAAATATGCAAGAAATTGCATCAGTAACAAAAAATGCGCGGGATACATCGATTTTAACAAAGAATAGTGTTGATTTGTCTAAAGTCACCATCGAGAACACTATAGATGCCATGAAGAAAATTGAGGAATCATCTTCAAAAATCAACTCTATTATTGAAACAATCAATGGAATTTCATTCCAGACAAATATTCTAGCTCTTAATGCTGCTGTTGAAGCTGCTAGAGCTGGGGAGCATGGACGTGGTTTTTCAGTTGTTGCCAGCGAAGTCAGGACGCTTGCTCAGCGCACAGCCGACGAGTCTAAAAATATACAAGATCTCATCTCCCATTCTTACGCTGTTATCAACAATGGAGTCGGATTCGTTAGAGATACACAACGATGCATTTTAGATATTTCAACTCAGATTAACGATCTAGGTAATTTGATTGAAAGAGTCTCGACATCAGCAGCAGAACAATCCGGTGGGCTCAACGAAATCAATACAACGATGAACGAATTGGATACCATAACTCAAAAAAATGCCGCAATGGTTGAAGAGACCACTGCGGCAGTTCATAATCTTGCACGAGAGGCTGCGTCTTTAAATGATATCGTGAATCAATTTCAGTATAAACGGCACTATACGCATGAAATTTCAATTCCACCTAACATTGGAAGATAATTCACCCGCTACGTTAGTGTAATGGCAAGTCGTTATAACACTGAGTCTATATCCTATTGTTTGTAGTCTCAGTGTTAATGGGTAAACTTCCAATTTTTTGTTATTATTCGCAATTTTCTCTTTAACAGCGATGAATGGCCTGAGTATGATAACTTTCTTGTTGAGGTGGTCGTGAGATCTTATCATTGTCACCGTGAACTTCTATTACTGTATCGTGCCATCACCCTTCAATTTCCGTCAGATAAGCTTAAAAAGGCCTACCGATGATAGTTTTTCCATGCGGAAAGTGCGTACAGCAGGATTACAATAATTTATTCGACAAAAATCTTGTCGAGATTTATTTTCAACCCATCCTTGATGAGTGCCTTAATATAGTCTGCTTCGAACAACTAATGCGTGTTAAGTGCGGTTGTGGACGAGTATTTTCTCCAGATTATTTTAAACCATTATTGTCGGACAGCGATCTCCACAAAAAAGTCACGACATTATGTATTGATTCCGCGGAAGTATTCATAAAAAAATACACTGGTAAATATAGCGTTTCGATAAACATATCACAAATAGACATCAATAATAGAGTTTTTTTAGATCGTTTGAAGGATATTTCAAGAAAAAAACCACGATTCCCACAAAACATCATTTTTGAAATTTCTGAGAGGATGAAGGTTAACAAAAATATTGTTTCAAAAATCAAAAGACTAATAGATTACGGCTTTAAATTTTCCCTTGATGACTTTTTTTCGGAGCATAGCACATTGCTACCGGTTGTTGATATCGATCTGTATGGAATAAAGATAGACAAGGGTATGTTACAAAACTTTTCTTCCAATCTCAAAACGCGGTCTTTGATAGAAGCCATTATATATTATTGCAATAGAATGCAGATTTATTGTTACGCAGAGGGAGTTGAAACAATTAGTGCATTCTACGAATTAAAAGGAATGGGTGTTAGAAGATTTCAAGGTTTTTTCTGCTCCCCTGCTGTCAGTTTAGACGAACTGGACCATCTTATTGAGAGTTGGACGGTACAACATAAGTAGAACTGCAGTTACATTTATATTGAGTTATGAATCTGTAAGTAACCATATTGCAGAGCATAATACAAAGGCGGAGCGACTGTTGAAGATGCACTGGATTTGTGTAAGTCCAGACTTCGGTCGACTACGGAGTAGATCGCGCCACTTTTAAGCAGACGCGTGCTGCGGCTTCTGAGTGCACCTTCCTTGAACTCTGATTGGCAAGGAGCCACGCGAGACAAGATGGATGTGAGCGGAAGCTGCAGGTGACCCAGTCCATGCGTGCTGAGGTTAATACAAAAACTACTAAAAATAAAAGAGGAGAGAAAAAATGGAAAGAGATGATCATAGCGTAATGAGCATTCGGCATCGTCACGATTTTATTGGAATGAATGAAGATGATTTTAACGCTATACAAGGTCTTCGTAACACTCTTGTAAATGCATTACCTGACGCTCTCGATGCTCTTTATGAGAAAATTCGGAAAACGCCCGAATTAAAACGTTTTTTTTCGTCTGAATCAAAAATAAATCAAGCAAAAAAAGCTCAAACCCTTCACTGGCAAGCTCTTCTAGACGCCCACTTCGATGGATCATATGTGAAGCAGGTACGTCGGATAGGAGAAGTTCATGCACATATTGGCTTGACCCCCCGTTGGTATATCGGCGGATACACGATCATTCTTGAACGCCTCATTTACTCCATTATAGAAGATCGAAAGGATGGTATCGGGTTCTTTTCTCAGGCATCTGGGCGAGAGCGTTTGGCCGAGAATGTAACTAGCCTGTGTAAGGCTGTTCTAACAGAAATAGATCTTACAGTATCATATTATCTGGATGCGATGGAAACAGAGCGGGCTGAACTGCGGGCTGAACAAGAACGACGAGCACAGGAAGACCGCAGTGTCATTTCATCAATTAATGCGGCTTTGACGTCTTTAGCAGATGGCGATCTCAGCTATCGCGTAACAGGAATATTTCCCGAACGCTCTGAGTTGTTGAAACAATATTTTAACGGTTCAGCAGAGCAGCTTTCTAAGAGTATCGGTAGAATATCAATATCTACCAAAGATGTTATGACAAATGCTGAAAGCATACATCACGGAGCAGATAATCTCTCTTTGGCAACAGAGCAACAGGCCGCTGCACAAGAGGAAATGTCGGCAGCTGTGACACAAATTGCGCTAAGTGCGTCTGAGACGGCTAAAGAGACTATGAAAGCCCAACGTATGGCTAGTTTAGCACAATCAGAAGCTGAGCAAGCTAGTAAAATCACAGCTGATGCAATAGAAGCCATAAATAGAATGGAACAATCTTCCAAAGAAATAGCTAATATAATTGGTTTAATAAATAATATTTCTATGCAAACAAATATTTTGTCACTCAATGCCGGGGTGGAGGCGGCAAGGGCCGGTGAGTTCGGGCGCGGTTTTGCAGTTGTGGCAAGTGAAATCCGCGCGCTCGCCGAGCGTTCTGCAAAGGCCAGCAAGGAAATAGCCGCGTTAATCACAAAAGCTGCTGCCGATGTAATCTCTGGCGCCACGCAAGTACATAACGCCAGGGAAGCTTTGGAACGCATCACAAGTCAGGTTATCGCTATTAACGAAGCTACAACCAAAATTGCAACAGAAACCCAATCACAATCGGCGGGGCTGAACGAGGTAAAAGTAGCTATTAGAAGTTTGGAGAAAACGACATTAGAAAATGCTGCCATCGCTGAAGAAAGTGCTAATACCGCACAAAGATTAGTTATAATGTCTAATGAGCTATCTGATGACGTTTCAATATTCAAAATTGATTCTGCCTCAAGGGCAGAACGATAAATTTATTCGTTGCGCTGTAAGTTCTGGCTACAAAAGAACGTTTCAATATTTTGGACATTTGATTCAAAGATGATCTTCGCGGAGACCAGTAAACACGTCGCGACCTGCGCACGATAATCGTCTGTGTCTCAATGGGGCGCTTTATGTGCTGCGTGTCAGTCCTTCGTCACGCCATCTACATGAGCGCTACGGACAATGGAACTCAACCCGTCGGTGGACACGGAAATACGTCTGGCACGCTCTCGTGGCGTCAACCTGACGGGACGGGGGAGTTTCTGGTTATTCCGGTGCTGATGCCTTGATACACTCACCGGTCGTGGCACACCGCCACCTGCTGGCCGACAAGCGGTATGATAGTGACAGGATGCAGAAGAACATGCTTTTTGCGTGGTATTCTTCCCGTAATCCCAGCCCACAAAGCTTCCGCACAAAGATTGTCTTGTGCGCTGGCTACTGAATTTTACCAAAGCGAAGCCGCAGGATGACGTGACGATCCCTTCCATGGATATCGCGATTGCGTTCTTTGGCTATAAATAGCACATCTCCATAATCTGGAAGTCTATGGCTGCTCTGAAAATGGAAACCGACAAATACTTCTGGCGTCCCCCGGGATTTTATCCAACCCAGCCATGTACACCCTTCCACGCCTCGCTCAACAAGCTCCCGGCAACCTCCCTGTCAGAGGCGGATCCTTCCAGATCAGGATGTCGCAAGACTGCATAATATATCTCGCGCATGTCCTCTATGGTCGCGTCATCACGCATCCATCCGCAGACCCGTAACTGACTGATGACCTGACGGTTCAACTCTGCATGCCTGACCCGGAACGCCTCATAAGCCTCCTGAGTGTCAAGCTGCTCCGCCTCCCGTTCGACATGAATAAGCGGCAACGCGCGCGCTACGATTTCTTCCACCAGTGGGTTACTCATGATCAACTCCCATATCCGTTGAAGGCCGCACCACGCGGCCCTTAGACCTGTCCGGCGCTGGCGTTTGTGTCCTATCCTTAACCATATCTTTTTCAGAACCCAGCGCGACAAGCCTGTTAGCCCGTTCCGCCGCATCCTGCGCGATCAGCGCCTGACGCCTGAGATTGCGCCCCAGATCGTCCCACCGTTCAGCGGGAACTTTGCGCAACGACACAGATGCGGCCCGGCTCCGTGCGCGTTCCCCGGGCTGCTGCTCAGTTTCTTCAATCTCTTCCCGGCCCCTCTCACGACGGATCCACTCGATTTGTCCCTGCCTGACCTTCATTTCCTCGCCCGTCAGGTCAATTGCAACGGACTTGTAAGGGTGCTTGCCCATGTCACCCGCTACACGGTTCAGCAGATCCTCATACGTTACCGGGGTCTTGTCACCCAGAGGCCTCGAAAACGTCTCAGCCTCCCTTACAGACGCTTCGCCAACCATTGTCCATGACGCATGGACATGCCGGCTTTCCGCAACATAGGCCGTAAACCCTGTCATCGACGAACTACCCCGTGGCAGCGCATTAATATGCTCGTCCGATGTCGCCCCCTGTGCCGCATCAATCGTCATCGCATGACCAAAACCGAGGGAAATGCGCCCGGTCTCCCGATCCGCGAAGGAATCCCATGGGACGAACCCCTCAGTGCCCGCGCGGTTCTTGAGAATAAGGCCGTGATCCGTCCATCCCATAACATCAACAAAATCACCGTTTGAACCCAGTTCCAACCACCGCGACCCATAGGCTCGTTGAGCACGACAGCGCACCTTGCTGAAAAGCCTCAGGCGGTCACCAACAGCGATCGGGAGATCATAACTCTCGCCCCGTTGGTCAATCGCGGCGCGAACGATTTCTTCCTTCCCGACCTCTCCGCGTTCACGCAGGCGCTCACGCACCGCCATACTGAGCGCCATGACGTCCTCATTCGTGGGAGCAGACATCGTAATACCGCGCTTGCTCCCGGCCGCGCGGAGCATGTCCCTGCGCTTCAGGTAGAACTCCGCAATATGTGCGACAACCTGCGCATGATCGCCACCAACCAGGCTGAGGGCATACGCTTTCCCTGCATGTTCGGCGGCAATTCGTACCAACTTGTCGCTACGATTTTCGCCGCCATCCACGCCCATGCGGTCTTCGTCACGGTGTTCGTTTGCCCATTTATCCTTTGCGTCCTTGGCAATTTGACGGCGGCTCTCGTAAAAATTCGCCGCACCGTAAGCCGAACGCACATAGGCATCGACCACACGATCAAGATGCATCTTCATGGCGCGGAAGTCGTCTTCGCCCCGGTAATGGGAAACCAGAATGGGGCTGAGGGCGTCATGCTGATCACGAACAGCATTAGAACCAAGGCCGGTCAGCTCAGCAACGTCTGGGATATCGAAACCAAAATGGTTGGCGATAAGCGCCATGCGATCATCATCGGGAGCAAGCCGAAGCACACCCACGCCTCCAGAACACGCCACGGGCCAATGTCATGCGAACCGGGCGGGATTCCGCGCAGCCCTGCACCCATCCGGGCAAAGGGCCGTATATCAGCGATGCTGTCATCAGACTCAAACAGCATAACACGGGTGGTTCTGCGTCCCGGCCGGTTCCGTCTCACCCCCAACAGAGCTGCAAACGACCCGCTCCTGTGCACACGACCAGCCTGCCATGTCTCAAGCACCGTTTTGGCATAGCGCGACGTGTCATCTGGATTGTCCCATGTGAGGCTATGCACCAGCCGGGGATACCGGCGCGTCAGGCGGGTCATGAGTGGCGTGTGGAAACTCTGGTGCATGGGCTCTAGCCCGAAAGACAGCAGCTTTCGGGTCGTGCGGATCCCAAAGACCGGTGGTGGCCAGCCCCCCGTATCGCGACATGCCGCACGTAACCAGTCCCGTAATGCCGCACGATCGCGCGCAGGCCCACGTACCTGGACGCGCACATCAGGTATCGCCATGTCGCTCATACGCTGCCCTCCCTGCGGGTAACGGCAAACCAGTGGCGATACCATTCCCCATCATCCAGCGGCGGGGGCGGGGCATTCCGCTGCACATGCTGGCTCGGCAGGCCGGGAACCGCCCGTTCAACCAAAGCACGCATCATGCAAGCTAATGCTGTGCGATTGCACTCGGGCATGTCGCTTCCATAGCAGACGCGCACCAACTCGTCGGCCAGACGCTCACGCGCGCTCCAGACCCTGTCGCACGGAGCAATCGACACCGAGATCAGGGCTACCTGTTGCCCTCTCGCCAGCACATCTGCGGGCATGTTCGAGGGTACACCTTTCCAAAGTGGAGCAATGGCGATCTGTGTGTGCATTATTATCTTTCTCCTTCATCCCTCTGCCGCTGCATGGGACCGGGACGGGGGCAACGGACGCGCGCAGCGCGAGCCTGCGACCGTTGCGGCCGCCCCGATCCCATGCGAGGCGTCACAACACTTTGTGGCAGCCTGATCGCCTGTTCTTTTCTGCTATGGTTTTTCTGATGCTTTTTCTGCGCACCTTTGTTACCCGTGCCCGCCCCGCCGTTTCACTCTGCTGGTATGGGGTATCCGTTTTCGGGCTGAGCCTGCTCGTGCTTTACGGCATCCTCGGCATCGGTCTTCAGGCCAGCCTGATGGTTGTCGCCAACACGCCGCGCCTGAGCCTGCCCGCCCTCTATTGGCTTGCTCATCAGAGCAGCGGGCAGCTACTCGATGGCATTGCCCGCAAGAGCCAGATCATTGACCAGCTCTTTCACGGAGTGAGCGGCGCCATTGCCCTAGGCGCGATAGCGCTGCGCCTCTGGCGTCGCTATTGTAAGATCGGAAAGGGCGTATCGTCAGCTGAGCCTTCTACCGCAACCAATAAAAATTCTACTGCACGTTAAGTTGTAAGTTGTCTTATCGCGCCATTCCACGGTAATCTGAAAATTCTCAACGCTTGAGCAACCACGTAGGACTCTTGAGATCAACCAGACGAGTATGCTAGGTTATCATAGCAATCGCATACGGGAGGGTTTGCAAATGTTGTCATTCGGAACAATCCCCGAGTGCTCGGTTGTGCACACAACGAAGGTTATAAATGTAGCCGGTCGCACACTGCCCATCGGCACTCAGGGTGCAGTGGTACATGTCTATGCTCGGGGAGAGGCCTACGAGGTAGAATTCGTACATCCATTCCCGGCGGTGGTGACGCTCTGCCCTCGTGACATTAGGGCTGATGCCCGCCACTGATGCCAAACCAAGTACCCGACCGAGAACACGCCGTTGTCGATCTCCATAAGATCACCCACTATCTTCTGGACCTCGATCATCCAGTTGGGAGCGGTAAAGCGAAATTTTTTCTGGGACATGGTTTCGACATGTCTGTTCCTGCAGAAATGGAAACGGCCCTTCTGAAGCACGTTCGTGATCGGGTTATCATTAAAACGGAAGAAAACCACTTTGGTACCAAATACGTGGTTTCCTGCGACATCACCACACCAGATGGAACCAACCCCTGCATACGAAGTGTGTGGATCGTGGAAGCTGCCAATCCTATCCCTCGGTTAGTAACGGCTATTCCAGACGGTAACTGAATCCCTGTTAGCACCAGCACACTGACGCTAACAGGATAGAAGTATTATCTATTTTTCCTCGCTGGCGCGCGCATCTACTTGTTTGTTTCAAAACAAACGGATTGCCCTACATCCCCAGCGCACGCCGGTAGATATCGAGCAGCGTTTCCTGCTCTTCCACTTCCGAAGGTTCCTGTTTGCGCTGGCGGATGATCTGGCGGATGACCTTCACATCGAACCCCGCCGATTTTGCCTCGGTGAAGATGTCCTTGATGTCGCCGGACAGCGCCTTGCGCTCCTCCTCAAGCCGTTCCACCCGCTCGATGATCGAGCGTAGCCGATCTGCGGCAATCCCGCCTACGGCTGCATCCACACTGGCATCCATGGTGCTGTCCTCAGCATTGTCCTCATGAAAATGTCCATCCAACATGATCTGTCCTTTCGTGTTAACGCGGCCCGTCAGGGCCGCGGATAAAGCCGATGGCCGTCTTCGAGCAGTTCCAGCCACCGGGATTCCCGCGCGTTCAGTGTCTCACCTGCATCCAGACGGCGCCGCAAAGCGGTGCGATGCTCACCCAGATACCCCGCAAGCTGGCGTTCCGACCAGCCGATCACCAACTGAATCCGCAACACCCCCCACCGCCCCAGAGGTGGCCGGTTACCACCCGGGCGGACAGTGATCGCCAGCGGAGAGGGGTAACGGACATGAACCGCCTGCAGGGCGATCAGCCATGCCCGGAACGGTTCAGGCATCCCCCCTTGACGCATCCACCGCGTAATCTCGTGCCGCCCATAGCCCGAGCGCCGCGACAACTGCTGGAGCGGCCAGCCAATCCGCATCAGAGCCGTGCCGATCAGCACAGCATCGCCATGGCTGACAGGCCGCTCCCCGGGTTTATCCAGAGCGGTCACAACTTGCACACCATTCTGTCCACAGATTCTGGGGATAACTTCCGGCGCCATCCTGCCAGCAGAGGTGAGGCGGCGTGCATTACACATCCTCTTCCCCACCCACGCGCGCGAGCGCTGGCGGGAAGACGGGCCAGCGATCAGGAGACGCGACAGCATCCCAGCTCCACCAATGCTCCTGCCCGTAGACCTCGTCGTAATAGCGCGCCTTTTCTGCCCGGCGGGCCGCATAGGCTTCATCTGCCCGCCCGAACACCTCCATGGGTGTGCCGCGCGGATCTCCGGTATCCCTCAGAACAAAGTCCGGCAGAACCGCATCACGTCCAGCATCGAAACGTAGAGGCCGGATAAAACTCCGGCGCTCATCTACCAGTGCTCGGGCAATCGCCAGTTCATGGCCACTCGACACGGGTGTGAGCGTATCAGGCTCGACCTCCATAAGCGCGATGTCATCCGCGCGACAGCGCACCAGTGTGACCCCCCGATCCAATCCCACCCGCACGGTGGCCGTCACCAGCCCCACAACCCGGATAGCCCGCTCTGCGCGGGGTAACGCCAGGGCAGCCATAGCCATCGGATAGCGGCGCGTAAGACGCTCATGCCAGACAGGGGCTGCACTGACCCGCAGGTGATAGTCCTGAACCCCATCGAAACGCAGTGAGCAGAACTGCCGGCCCCTGATCCAATCCACCACTGCGATGTCGTCCACAATGCCCAGCAGCAGAATCCGCCACGTGTCGCCGCAGCTCCGCGCGGTCTCGCGCAACAGCGCAGGAGCATCCTCATCGCCATAGCCAATCATGGCCAGCCTGCCTGACAAGGTCTGGTTGCGGGCGGGCACAATCCGCACAGCGGCTCTGTCGAGTGCTTCACGGACAAAAGACCAGCGCCGCCGGGCGCGCCCCAGAGCAGGGCTCCAGCCATTCAGACCAGCCTCCTCCCAGAGCAGATGCAGCAGGCCCAGCTCGGTCATGCGCGCCTGTCGCACCGCTCCCTGCCCGCCCCCCTGTCGCGCGGCCTGCGCAGGCTCCGCCGGGGCGGCCGCCACATCGAGACAACGCAGCCCCCGGCGCAGGGCAATGCCAATCCTGCCATCATCGCGCTCGCGGACCACGCCATCGGCGTATCCTCCCCGACCATCACGCCGCGGGTCGGCCTCGTGAAAGGAACAGGCGACAGCGTGCAAAGCCCCCTGATTACGCAGACGCGCCAGATGGTAGACCTCAACCTGACGGCCATTACGCGGGCGGAGACAGCGATGTACGGACAGCCCCATCGGCTGCCCCTGATAACGACAGTCGCAGACCGGTCGCTCATCTCCACCCCATGCCTGCGCCAGACGGTGCTGCCAGGCGCCTGCCCTCTGCGGGTCGGCGTCCCATGACCGCCGCCCCCGCGTCCCATCAGGGAACGTCACCCAGTCACGCATGACGCACATCCGCAAAAATCCGACCAGATGCGCCGTGCCGCACTTCCATCGCCATCCGGCGGCTGATCATGCGGTAATGACCCGAAGCCTTCGCTTCACAGATCAGCCCGGCTTCCTCAAGCTCCACCAGCGCCGCACGGATCTGGGGTACAGGCAGAAATAAGTCGCCAGCCAGTTCAGTGGCATCCGCACCTGCGCGACGTTCGCTGGACAGGACACCGATAATGAGGTCAGCCGTCACATCCGCACGCACCGCACTGGTCTGTGGCATCCACGGCACGGCCGCATAGACGCTGTGGCCAAGGGATGCGACTTCGCCCGCATCGAGGAGACTGCGCAGCACCACGGGGAAGGCACCCTTCATTTCGGCGGGCACGCAGGCACGCAACTCAAGTGCTGTATGCGGGCTTCTTTTGAGGGCGTCACGCACCCTGGTAATGATCTCGCGACGCGCCTGCTGCTGTTCGGCATCGCTCAGTTTGTCCCACATACGCGGGGTAATGTTCTGTTTTTTTCGGGCCATGGGGCGCCTCCTGTCTGTGGATCAGGGCTTGAGTATCGCGGGTTCCGTTGTGACGGCGTGCGGAAGCCCCGCCTGAGCGCGCGCCTGCAGCAGCTCCGGCCAGATCCGCAGAGCAAGATCGGTCAGAATGGGATCAAACTTCACACCCCGCCCCCTGAGCACGAGGGTGCGGACAAGGTCGGGCGGCATCGCCGATTTGTAGACGCGCGGAGACGCCAGGGCGTCGATGAAATCCGCAATGGCGACAAGCCGGGCCAGCAAAGGGATGGCCGCACCGGACAGGCCGATCGGATATCCAGACCCGTCCCAGTTCTCGTGATGGAGCAGCACGCAGTCCGCGACATCCTGAGGCACCTCGTCCAGGGCCCGGCACAGGATCTCCAGCCCCAGAATGGTGTGCAGACGCATGATCGTCCATTCGGCAGGCGTCAGCCGCCGGGGCGCATCAAGAACGTCTTTGGGGATGTGACGTTTGCCAATGTCGTGTAACTGCGCGCCCAGAGCGAGCAGTGCTGTCGAAGACAGGCCCTGATGGGCGTAACCGAGGGCCTGAGCCATGCCGGCGACACGATTACCATGGCCATCAAGGTCAAGACCGGCCTGTTGTGCCAGCGCCCGGAGCTGGCAGTGTTCCGAACCAGGTGACAACTCTACCTTGGTTGCGGACGGGCATATGGGTGTCATGCATACCAGTCTGCCTGAACCCGTTGTGACGCTGTTCTGGAGGTGCGCTAGATCCCCAGGGCCTCATCCAGTGCTGCCCTGTTCGCCAGAGCTTCAGCACGGCTTGTCGCCTTGCCCAGCCAACCCGAAAACCGCGCCTCGGGCGGGATGTCGCCGACGAAGGGCGACATGTCGGCCGAACGGCCATTGCGCCACGCGCACCAGCTGATGGACACACGCGCCCGCCCGCGCGTCAGCGCGACATAAGCCAGCCTGCGTTCCTCGTCGAGATTGGTCGGCGACAGACCGGGAAACAGCGTGTCCTCCCACCCCATCAGGAAGACATGCTCGAATTCGAGGCCTTTGGAGCCGTGGATCGTCATCAGGCGGACACGGCCCTGCCCCGCCTCGGTAGAGGCCGCGGCACCAAGGGCTGCATGATCGAACAGGTCCTCGACACGGGTGAACTCCATGGCCAGAGAGAACAGTTCGTCGAGGTTTTCGAGGCCGGCACCGCCGTCCTCCCCCGCTGCGCGCAGCATATCCAGATACCCCGAGCGCTCTGCCAGTATACGCATCCGCGCCCCCAGTGCGGTCTCGGTGCTGTGCGCCTCCTCACGGATCATGCGCAGGAATGCGCGCACCCGCTCGGCTGTTTTGCTCTGGCTGGTGGCATAAATCTTCTCGGCCGCCGCAAACAGCGAGACGGCTTCATCCCGGGCCAGCTGCTCGATCCGTGCCAGTGTCCTGGCCCCCACGCCTCGGGCAGGCTGATTGATCACCCGCCGGAAGGCTTCATCCCCCTGCAGGACATCGGGATTGTCCGCCAGACGGAGAAGGGCCAGCACATCCTTGACGACCGCACGCTGCCAGAAGGCCGTATCGTTGACCAGTTCGTAGGGAATATGCGCGCGCAGCAATTCCTCTTCGAGCATGCGGGAGAGGAAATTGTATCGGTAGAGGATAGCCATATCCTCCAGAGCGACACCGAGCAGCTGGCGACGACCGATCTCGCGGGCCAGACCCTGCGCTTCCTGCTGGCCTCCCGAGAAAGCGACAATCTCGATGGGGGCACCCTCACCCTGTTCGGTAAACAGGGTCTTGTCCAGACGGTTGCGGTCGCGGGCGACAACGCTGTTGGCCGCGGCGAGAATATGCCCCGTGGAGCGAAAATTCTGTTCCAGAGGGATCATCCGCCCATTGGGAAATTCGCTCAGAAAGTCGCGGATAAAACCGACACTGGCGCCGCGCCAGGAATAGATCGACTGGTCGTCGTCGCCAACGGCGAAGAGCTCCCCGTGATCACGCGACAACAGTTTCAGCCACAGATATTGCAGGCGGTTCACGTCCTGGAACTCGTCGGCCAGAATGGCGTCGAAGCGACGTGACCAGTCGAGGCGGTACTGCTCGTCGCGCAGCATGGTTACGGTCGGCCACAACAGCAGGTCACCAAAATCAGCGCAGTTCACTTCCCGCAATGCCGCCTGATACGCGGGGTACAGAGCCGCGGCCATCTGCCAGGCCATCAGGTCCTCGTCGGTTTTTGCACCAAACCGCGCGATCTGGCTGTCCAGCACCGCCTCTGCCTGATCAGGTAGCACCAGACTGTCCTTCATGAGAGCAATCCGTTGGGCAACCGAACGCACGCGGGCACGGAACGTGTCGGCATCACCCGGATCCCATGCCCCGTCATCAGCCGCCCGTTGTAACAGGCGCTTGACAATCCGGCGGCTGTCCTCGGCATCGCAGATGCCGAAGCCCGGCCGCAGCACCGCAATCTCGGGATCAGCCCGCAACTGGCGGCGACCATGCCCGTGAAACGTGCCAATCCACGAAGGGGCCGCCCCCAGACCCAGTACGGCGTTAATGCGCGTGCGCATTTCATCAGCGGCCTTGTTGGTAAAGGTCACCGCCAGAATACGATGAGCGGGCATGCCGCGTCGCACAATCCTGTCCACCACCCCGGCAACAAGGGTCTTGGTTTTGCCAGTGCCTGCACCTGCGAGCACAACAACCGGGCCTTCCTGACGGGCGGCCTCACGCTGCATGGCCGTAAGGCCAGCCAGCGCATCCTCAGGCACGCCGCTTGAGGTCATAATGCTCGCCTCCTGTCAGGAACGCCACGGAATCCGCCTGATCGGCCAACAACCCCACCGTTCGGCCAGAGGGTAACAGCAACTCCACGGACTGCTCCATATCCCACACTCCGTTTGAATTCAGCGTGCCGTCGATGATCAACCCACGGTAGCATTTATCCTGAAACCGCAACTCCACGAACGTATCAGGCATAGGCCTACAACCATGAATTGCAGAAAATGCTGCCCAATGTGCCCGCAGCGCAGGCCGGGCCGCCCATGCGACACTGGCGGCCTGCAGCTCTTTGAGGAGCGCAATACAATCGGGACGGCGCAGCCCGACACCAGGCGCGCTCCCCTGTTCACGTGCGTTCACGGTAGCGCCGTCAACCTTCAGGAATATGCCTGGGTGACGGGCACGCCCCGTGAACAGCACAAAGTCTGTCGTCAGGTCCCACTTTCCCGTGGTGAAACAGCCCGCGACAACCAGCCCTGATACCTTCCTGCCCGTCCCGTCCGTGAAGGAGGCGATTGTCCAGGGGATTTCGTGGCCTAGCCCCGGTGTACGCTCCAGCCAGCTGGCGAGTTCGGGATGGGTAAACAGCGCCTGCTGGGCCGCACTCACGTCTTCGCCAATGTTGGAGAGGAAATCCAGCGGATCACGGTCGTCATGAGGGGTGGGCTCGTGCGAGCGAGGGGTGACGTTTGTCATGGAGATGTCCTTGTTAAAGTCGTCGCCAGATCCGGGGCGCGGGACATGCACACCTCACCGGACCCGGCTTGAGTAATTGATCGTCCGTCCTATTCAGGTGTGTTTCACGCAGCCTGTGCGCGGTTTTTGAGTGTCTGGTTAAAGTCTTTGGCGCGATCGGGTGGCAGGCGACGCATGAAGGCGACACCCGCGTCATCGGCCAGACGATAAAGCGTGTCAGCGAAGGCGTTTCCGGCATCATCGTCATCGGTCGCGACAACCAGCACCGCATCCGGTAGGGCCTTCATGGCCGCCAGATGTGTCTGGATTGCGGCAATGGTCTCAGGGCCCATCCCCCCGGCGGTGGAGGCGTAGAGCGTGCCAGGTGCGTGGGCCTGATCCAGTGCTGCAAAGGACAGCGCATCGATCGCCGCTTCGCAGATCACCAGACGACGCACCGGCTGGACACTCCCCGGCTGGAAGCGGAACAGGGTTTTGACTGAACCGCCCAGACAGATATGGGTTTCAGGCCCACGCAGCTCCGCCCCGCAGACAGCACCCTGCGCGTCCGTATGGGCGAACCATGCCGCATGATACCCGTCACGCAGGCAGCCCTTGGCGACTGCCGCACGCACGATGGCTTCGGGCAGGCAGCGTTCGCGGATCAGATAGTTCCACACCTTCCCACCCCGATAGAGAGACTTGCGTTCCGCCCAGCGTTCGCCAGGGCTCCGTTCATCCGTCCGTTCAGCTTTTTGTGCGACATAAACCGCCCCCTTGGGTTCCACACCGACCAGCGCACCGAGTGTCGTGCAGACTTCGTGCCATTTCATGGCGGGGTCGAGGCGGCGGCACAGTGCAAAAACATCGCCGCTGCTGTCGGGCGTGCCACGCGGGCTCTGGGGATCCCACCAGCCCTTGCCGCCATGGTTGACGATGATGTGTTCGTTGCCTTTGCGGTATTTGAAGCAGCGCTTGGTGCTTTTCTCCAGCACCAGAAGAAAGTGATGGTTTTCGAGCAGGGTTGCGCAGGAGACGCCGTTCACAATGGTCTGACGATCCTGTTCGGACAGTTCAAAACGTTGATACATCACGGGGTCTCCCTTTACATGGCCATGAACCAGAATTCGTTCTGGATACTGTGCCTTTACTTCCTTTTTTATAGCACGAACGGCCTCGCCCACCAAGGAAAAACGATAGAAAACAGCCGCTTTTGTGCGGTTTTTACTATTATTTTTCTTAAAGTTCTCCACATTTTTTACTTCATTTACTCTTTGATACTCATGCGCGACATGAAACCCGAAGTGTTCGCACGCAACCAGCCAATCAATACTGGCTTCTGGCAACCTCACACTGGCGCGCAAGCCCGGACAAAACGCACGTCCCAACCACGACCAACCGCACGGGAGACAAAATCGCCCCACCCCACTCCTTGCCTCCTGAGCAAAAAGGCCACCTTCCCGGCACAAGGGACTGGCTGCACCAGAGGGCGCGTGGGACGCGCCAGCCGTAGGCCGCCGTAGGCGTCTGGTGAACCCACAGACTGATCACGCGAAAAGAACACCGCTCAAACCAACGCATCTGGAAAAACCCCGCCTGGATCACACTCTGTCCAGTCTATGCCTGCGCGTTGTGGCGCTCTTTTGCACCCTGCGTCTCTCGCAGCACCCCCTTGAGACCCCGGACGGTTACGGGTCTCATCGGGGGCGCTGCATTCCCCTTAGGAAGCCGGTGCTGGTACTCCCCTCAAAGGCACGCTATGCTCAGGGCGTGAGCCGCATGAAGAGCATGGCATGGAACAGATCCCGCTTTTTCCTCTGGAAGCCCGGCTGACGCGCATCGACGCCGCGCGGAACACGTGGCGATTTTACGAAATGAGCATCCAGCATGATCTGTTCGGGGGCGCGATCCTTCTCCGACGCTGGGGCAGGATCGGTACCGCAGGGCGCCTGCGTCTGGACCTGCACGCCAATGAAGGTGCTGCCGCCAACGCCCTTGGCCGTCTTCTGCGCCTCAAGATCAAACGCGGCTATCGCTGGGCCTGTGCGGCCTCTTAACCCCTCAGGTAAAGGGGTTGGTCATCGGATGGGTCCTGGGAGCAACCTGCGCGTGATCAGGCAGCGCTGGTTCAGCCTCCAGCCGCGCGACAACCGCATTAAGCAGGACGGCGAGTGCGCGGGCATTGTCCAGTCCGGCCCGGTCATGCGTAATGTCCAGACGCCCGTACAGGCTGACTTGTGCAGGATCATTTTCGACGGTCATCTGATCAATGGTCTGCACCTGTGAGTCAGGTCCAAAGGGGGTGAAGGCGTTAGATGACGGCATGACCTTACTCCTGCTCCTGTCTGAGCGCATCTCTGAGCGCCTTCATGCTGGCACGCGCGAGTTTGCGTTCCAGACGTTTCTGCAGACGCTCCCACTCACGGTTCTCCTGCGAGCGGGGCGCATAGGGACTGGCCTGAGGCTCGGGCAGCGCCATGGCCTGCGCTTTCACAGCCTCTCCGAGACCGGGGAACGGGTCAATCCCGATCCGGGCGGTCAATGACGCGACACTCAGCGTCTGGCAGGTAGGATGATCCGTATTCTGGCACAGATAGGCCCCGGCTTCGTGGCGTACCGGGTCATAGACCGCTTTCCATGTGGCCGTTGGCACCAGCACATTGTCACCGATGGCGCGGCGACTGCCGGTAAAATCCGGCCCCGTCACCACATAGACCCCACCCTCGCGCAAGGCCATGATCCGCACGGCCATTTCCACCCCCGTCCAGATCCCTTCATTGAGGGCTGCGGTCTGGGGCACGACATTGGAGAGCGTATATGTCTGTTCCTGCGTCTCAACAGTCCCCGCATCGGCCGATGGCGTCATGTGCCCACGGTCAAAGCCTGAGCGTCGGTAATCCGCAAGCGTTGCACCATCTCCTGCTGGCAGACGGTCATCCGCCACAAATGTGTTTGTCGTGCGGCCAATTCTACGTCCACCCCGCACGGCCGCCGCATCGAGATACTCAGCCGACCAGAGCGGTTCGTGCACCTGCCCGGAGTTGAGCACGGCATAGGCTGGATTACACAGCAATGTGGTGCGGGACTGAAGTTTTTCGTTCACAAGCGCAGGCAGTGCATTCTCCGGCCCGAACTGGGAGCAGGTCTGCTCAGCACGAACGGGAGCGGCCGTCAGGATCGTCAGACCTGTGAGCAGGGCCACCCCTGACACGCGCAGCGGTATGCGGAACACGATCTTTCTCCATTGCCGAGGACTGTAGCCACTATCATGCCGCGCCTTGGCCATAGGTACAAGGGCGCGCGCGTTCACGCGGCCAGATCCTGCAAAAGCGTGCGGGCCACACGCCCCGCCCGGGCCGCCCGGCGACGCAGGGCCGCACACTCGGAAGCCCGCAGAAGCCCCTCGCCCGCGTCGCTCTCCAGCTGCGCCTGCTCACGCAACAGAAGCCGTGCGGGTTTCATGCGCGAGAGCGGCTGTGCACGATGCATCTCCCGCGGGCCAAATTCCACAAATGTCACATTGGAGTGTGTCTGACGCACCATACTCTTTTCTCCGTAAAGCCATAAAACTGGCAAGCCGCACGATCCCCGCCAGCAAAGGTAGGGACGTGGCTGCCAAAGACAGGCCTAAGCCGCCTGTCGGATCTGAAACCCCCGGTGCCAGCGCACCACATCGGGCAGCGACGGTCGCACCAGCTCTGCCATCTCATCATCCACGGCAATCAGGCTGCGCACAGCCACCTCATGCACCGCGCCATCGGCAAGGCGACGGATCAACGCGCGATCCGAACGCCCCGAGATCACCCGGTCTTCCCAGCGCCGTGTCACCGGATTGAACCGTGTGGCTGCACAGACCCCGTTGAGGAAGGCCAGCACCTGCCAGCGCACGGATCGTCCATGGTCGAGATATTCCGGAAGGCGATAGAGCGCACCCGCCGCAATCGGGCCAACACGCAGGGGGTTGTCACGGGGCGCAAACCAGCGCCCCGCATAATACTGTCTGAACATCTTGTTTTCTCCGTAGAGCAGGTCAGCGCACCGCGAGAAGGGCATGCGTCGCCATGGCGATGGGATGATCAGCAGCGATCGCGGCCAGAATATCCGGGCCAACCAGTATTCCGCATATCACCACGACCAGACTGAATGTTCCGAGCAGCAGTCCGACCACGTCCCTGATGTCCTGTCGGGTCTGAGGAGAGAGCTTCATGCGCCTTCTCCTTTGCGAACGTCCTTTGCAGACGAAACACATTTGCCGCGACTGGCCCGGGCCAGTGGTAAAAACTCGTTGGAGCTGGTTCCGGGGAGGTCAGGCAATGGCACAACCTGCGTCTCGTTTTCTGCCCGGAAGATGTGGGGGTGGTTTGCAACCCGGAACTGGTTAAGTCCGACCTTTTTGTAGGTTTTCCCGTGTGGGGTGGCCGCAAACCGGAATCGTGTTCCCACCAGAAGGCTCTTGAAAGTGACAGGATCAGACATCGTTTTCTCCTTTTGGATTTTTTTCTGACCCTTTCAGCCGCCTCATCGGCCGGCGCGCAGGTTAAGGGCGGCGCTTGCGCCGGGAGCCTGCGACGAACCCTTAGCCTGCGTGACGGACTATGAGAGGCGATTTTTTCTTTTGTGTTTCTGTTTTTCTGTTTTTATTTCTTTGTTTTTCCTTTTTTATATTTTCTGGCCGTCATAAGTCTGAATGCCGTCAATCTGCAGGCCGTCACGGTCGAACAGGACATAGGCACAATCCTGTGCGCGCGCCGCGTAGAGAATGGCCGCAAGGCCAGGCGAGGCGTGTTCCGCCGCCTGAGGTTCCGACGACGCGTAAATCAGCCACCCATACGGCCCAACGAGACAGGACAGACCATCCGCGCCCCCTGTCTCGATATAGCGCTCGAGAAGCGCTCGGTCGTTGGGCGAGAGATGGGCGGCACTCACATCGGCAAGGCGCTCAACTGGCAGGTCGGGTGTCGGCATGACTGGTAGTCCTCAAAGCAAAAGGACAAAGCCCCGCGTCAGCGGGGCAGGCTGCAGGGCCACCCGCTTAGGCCCTGCATTGGGCAGGAAGCCCCTGCCCGTCT
>NZ_WOTG01000019.1 GCF_011516925.1 Acetobacter fabarum | reverse complement strand
TACTGCGCGCGGGTGATTTCAGTCCAGGCCATCTTGATCTCATCAGGTTATCGCAAACCCATGAATCATAACCTGCTGAAATCACTCAACTCATTTTCGGTCAGACACTTAAATAATTCTAAATTTATAATATTGAAAATATTAATTGTATAAGATATTCCTAAATATCTATCTCCGAAAAATTTTCTTCCAAAAAATTATAGCGATAAGAACATTCAGGCATCTCCCCTTAAGACATTCTTCATGTGTTCTAGCAATGTTTGCTTGAAACAAGAGACTGAGAGAACAGCATGGAAACAAATTATGTCTTTCTAGACCAGTTCCAACCTTCTGCCGATCTAGCGATATTGATAGGTCATTTTAGAGGGGAAGATATAAGAGTATAAAAATTATAAGTTTATTTGATATTTCTGTAGAGAGAATATCGATGAGCGCATTGCTACATTCCTATATTGATGTCGAAAAAGATATTTATACAGAAATAATTCATCCTTTTATTGTTGAGTCTATTGATGTATTGGCGTCTGTACTCAAAAATACCGATATGATCGGCCGTCGCCATTTTATAGATATGGTATACCACGAGAGTAATCGTAGAACTGAGTTTGCACTTAAGCTGGCAGCTTTTGTTTTGCACGAAGTGAATAAAATTTCTCCACCGGATGCTGGAGCAGTGGCAGCCAACATTATCCAATTAAGTCCGGACCTCGGGATTGGAACAATTAGTACAGGACAATTGCTTTATGCCAGTGCATTGCACGAGGGACGTAGTAAAATAACAAATCTCGACCTCGATCCTATCCCGTATAATGATAATATAGAAAACACATCACTTGGTTTTCAAGTGGGGAAATATCTAGCATCCAACTGTATTGCAAGTTGGGTGTGCATGCTGTCTGTCAGTTCGGAATATGACGCATCTGGCGTTCTGCGTCTCGGCGGGCGTGAAAGCAAAAACGTTATAAACCAGCTTTTTATTTATGACTGTATTAAATCTATCAATGTTTTTTCTGGAATATCTTCTGCGTTTGATGAAATTTATAAACGGGCTAAACTTATATCAACCCGAATTTAATTGCTTTTGCCACAGCCCCGCAGGTCGTTTGTGCACAAAGTTTATGCCGAGCCGTCGCAAGATAAAGTCTTACAGTCGCTTCAGAGATATTCAGTCTGTAAGACACTTCCTGCGTCATCAAACCTTCGCCATGGTAAGCAAGACATTCTCGTTCGCGAATGGATAACCGAGGAGGCGCCAGAGCCTCTCGACGCCCTCCATAATTAGCAAACCATTCATGCATGTATGCACCAATCTGAGAGAATGTTGCCGCATAAACCCTTCGCCGATCTTGCCCGAAATCATGGATATTGCGACTTGTTATAGTCAGAAGACCCACTTCACCACGTAACCCTCTTAACGGAATGGACATTCCATCCTTGCCCATATTCTGTTCAGAAAAAAGCTGCATGACCCGTTTCTCTTTCTGAGAAAGTATCTTTATTTCTGACCACAAAAAAGGAAGTGCGCTGGTTAGTGCAGTACGGACTACCGGATCTGAATGAACAAGATTTTTTTCAGTATATAAGATTTGCCATGACAGCGGGTATGTCGTGACCCCCAATTCTCCTCCCTCTCTAACCCAAGGGTTGGATAGAAAGTGGTAGGTAAGATGGGCCGCGCCACTATTATCCCTGATCTCGAATGCCAACTCCTGCATTGTCGAGATGCTTTCGCATGACTGAATGCGTTCGAGAAGGGTATCCCCTAGGGGAAGAAGCGCATTGTGTGTGTCAGGAACCATTACGATTAAGGCCAGCCAAGATGTTCTTGGCTGGCATATAAGATTTTAAGCGGCCAATGCAAATTTTTTATTAATTTCGTCAAGACGCGCCTGCGACACATCAAACGTGGCAAGCGTAATCATCTTCCCGTCGAGTTGAGCACTCATAATAGGTTCAGGTGGCCAGCCCGCACGCTCATAAATCCGTAACATTGGCCGAAAAAAGATACCTGTAAGATGAGTAATTCCGTTTTCGAGGCACGTTTGACACAGAGTGCGTGCTAACTCACCTGTATAATGTATCTCACCAGGTCGTAATGTTGCACAGTAACGGGTGCTTTCCCATATTGTTGGACTATAGATATCCGGGCAATCTGGAAAAAATGAATGAAATTTGTCACGCAACATTGTCGGCCCCGTGGTGGGGATGATACGCATGGATGTTGCGTGTGAACCATCAGGCCGCTCTGCTACGAAATAGAGTGGGTTATACTCCCGGTCATATTCGTCTTCTTCTTTTCCATCTACGACATTAACGTCCCAATTCAGGCGATCTGAAAAAACAACAGCACGTGCTCGAAGCATTTTTTCATATGTTTGGGCGTGAAAATGTCTATGATTGTAACTAAATACTCTTATCATCACAAATCTCCCTATGGAGATTTTGATTTATTCAACACCAATATCATTTATAATTAGTTAATATTGATAGGTTAACTAATTATAAATTAATTATATAACTAAAATTTTGGCGCATCCCTGAAATGGCTGATGATCGACAGTATGATCGTTCGCGCACCAGCATGCCGCTGGCGCACGCATCGCCAAAGGCGAGCGGATACCCAAGGGCTGGGTCGATCTCGCAGCGGGTTAAGCAGCAAGGTCCACCTTGCCGCCGACGCTTTGAGCAATCCGGTGCGGATGACCTTCACCGGCGGGCAGCGCAACGACATTACGCAGGCGCACGACCTGATTGAAGGATTCGATCCTGACGCGGTCATCGCCGACAAGGGATACGACACCGATCACCTGCGCGATGCGGTTGAAGACGCCGGCGGCGAGCCAGTCATTCCGCCAAAATCAAACCGCAAAACACCCAAAAACTATGACAGGGCTCTCTGGCTCTGTTGCACAATTCCAGCGATTGGGCGTGCTGCAATCTTTGAGGGGTTTTCTGACGCGACAGGGTGCGTGAGGGGGATTCCGAGGGCTGTGAAGCGATTGAGGACGGCGATCCGGACCCGCTGTAGGCGCGTGGAGACACAGGAATGGAGATAGGTCAGGGTTTCGCCATCATCAAGCCACTCGGCCTCTGGCATGAAGCCGTCAAGCAGCGCCAGCACCCGGTCGGTCTGGTCGATGAAGCCCGCGACCACCGCTCGCCAGTCGGAACCGCCACGGGCGCGGTTCTCATAGAGCCAGGCCTCCGCACGGGCAGAATCGTCCGCCGGTGGCAGCCAGACCAGGGTGAGGAAATAATGGCTCTCGTAATGCGCGCCCTCTTCCTCGAACTGCTCCCGACGTTCGGCGTCGACCAGTTCGGAGGCCGGGTCGGGAAATGGGCTGGAAGGATAGCCACGCGCCGGACGGCGCTGCGCTTCGACGAAAATGGCCCAGCCGGAGCCGAGCCGGCGCAGGGCGTTGTTCAGGCGGGAGGTGATGGCGACCAGTTCGGAGGAGGTCGGGGACTCCAGATCGGGACCGCGGAACCGGGCGGTGCGCTGGAAGGCACCATCCTTGTTCAGCACCACGCCTTTGGCGACCAGCGCCGCCCAGGGCAGGAAATCGGCGAGGCGATCGCGGCGATGGCGGTATTCGGCGAGGTTCATCATGACGTGCTCACCCGACCAGATGGGTGGGATAGCGCAGATGCCGACGCACCACGTCGACGAAGGCGGGATCACGCTTGGCAGCCCAGACGGCCGTGAGATGGCCGACCAGCCAGAAGATCCCACCGGCAATCCACAGCCGTAGGCCGAGTCCGATCGCGGCGGCCAGCGTGCCGTTGACGATCGCCACCGTGCGCGGCGCCCCGCCGAGCAGGATCGGCTCGATCAGGGCGCGGTGCACCGGGGCGGTGAAGCCGAGGATGCTGTCCGGCTCCATCAGATCAGCGTCCCGCCCGAGAAGGAGAAGAAGCTGGAGGCGGCAAAGGCGATCGACAGGCCGAAGACGATCTGGATCAGGCGGCGGAACCCGCCCGACGTCTCCCCGAACGCGAGCTTCAGGCCGGTCACGGTGATGATGATCACCGAGATGATCTTGGCGACCGGCCCCTGCACACTTTCCAGGATCTGGTTGAGCGGCTCCTCCCACGGCATGCTCGAACCGGCGGCATAGGCCGGGAGCGACAGTAGGGCGAGCGACAGCGTGGCGCCGGCCACGGCGAAGCGACGGCGCAGGACAATCATGTAGGTCATGACGGATCTCCGGCGGGTGCGAGGATATAGTTTCCAGCGGGGCTCAGGCCCTGGACGGTGGCGAGTTCAGTCAGCCGGCGCGCGCTACCGCGCCCGGACAGGACCGCGATGACGTTGATGGTCTCGGCGATCAGGGCGTGCGGCACGGTGACGACGGCTTCCTGGATCAGTTGCTCCAACCGACGCAGAGCGCCGATCGCCGAACCGGCGTGCAGGGTGCCGACGCCGCCGGGATGGCCGGTGCCCCAGGCCTTGAGCAGGTCGAGCGCTTCGGCGCCACGTACCTCCCCGATGGGAATCCGGTCTGGGCGCAGGCGCAGCGAGGAGCGCACCAGATCGGAGAGCGAGGCCGCGCCATCTTTCGTGCGCAGGGCCACCAGATTGGGGGCTGCGCATTGCAGTTCGCGGGTGTCCTCAATCAGCACCACTCGGTCGCCGGTCAGACCGGTGACGGTGATGATGATCACAGAGACGATCTTGGCCACCGGTCCCTGCACGGATTCCAGGATCTCGTTGAGCGGGTTTTCCCAGGGCATTCCCGTTCCGGATGCCCAGGCCGATGACACGAAAACTAGCGACAGGAGCATGGATGTTCCGAACATGCGGATATCCGGCATGCGATGGTCGGGATGTGCAACAGCGCACACGATGGCGAGCAGACGTGAAGGCGGCCTCATGATGGCTCTCCCTTGTCAGGATTGGATGTTTCGGAAGATGAAAGGCTGACCGGACGGATGCGATAGGCTCCCGTCACGGGATCCAGGCCGTCGACTTCAGCCAGTTCGGACAGGCGGCGTTGCGTGCCGCGCCCGGACAGCACGGCGATGACGTCAATGGTTTCGGCGATCAGCGCACGGGGCACTGTGACGACGATTTCCTGGATGAGCTGCTCCATACGATGCAGGGCACCGATGGCGGTGCCAGCGTGAAGTGTGCCGATCCCACCGGGATGACCCGTGCCCCAGGCTTTGAGCAGGTCGAGCGCCTCGGGGCCACGTACCTCGCCGATCGGGATACGGTCGGGGCGCAGACGCAGGGCTGAGCGGACCAGTTCGGACAGCGTGACGACACCATCACGGGTGCGGAGCGACACGAGATTGGGCGCGCGGCATTGCAGTTCGCGCGTGTCCTCGATCAGCACGACCCGATCGTCGGTCTTCGCGACCTCGGCCAGCAGGGCGTTGACCAGCGTAGTCTTGCCCGTGGATGTGCCACCCGCGACCAGGATATTTTTACGGTCAGCAACTGCCTGGCGCAGATATGCCGCCTGCCCTTCCGTCATGATCCCGGCAGCGACGTAATCATCGAGCGTGAACACCGCGACGGCGGGCTTGCGGATCGCAAAGCTGGGTGCCGTCACTACGGGTGGGAGCAAACCCTCAAAACGCTCACCCGTTGGGAGTTCCGCCGACACACGTGGGGCTGCCTCATGGACCTCTGCCCCGACATGATGGGCCACCAGTCGCACGATGCGCTCGGCATCGGCTGGCGTTATCCTGTCGCCCGTATCGCCCAGCCCCTCGGACAGACGGTCAATCCACAGCCTGCCATCGGGATTGAGCATCACCTCGACAGTGGCGGGATCAGCGAGGTGCCGGGCAATCGCTGGCCCCATCGCCGTGCGCAGCATGGACATGCCGCGCACCGTGGCCCTTTCATGGATGCTGGAAATCGACATGATTTTCCCCGCTATGGGCCGAACGCGATGCGCGGACAGCAACGGGGACAATTAAGAAAGGCAGGAAACCACGCGGTTCAACAGGAATTCATGCGTCGTAGGACGGTGGGGAAACGCAGGGCAAAAATACTTGCAGGGTGCGGAAATTACGAATCCGGTTCATCCTGTGGGGCAGGATCGGAAACGTCGTCTGGAATTTCCTGCTGGAGTCTTGGTCCCTGGGCCAACCTGCGACCGAGGGCCGCAACAAAATTATCGTAACGCGCCCCGGCCTGCGCCCGTGCTGCCCTGGCGGCCGGTTCAGGCAAGGGCGGCGTCGTGGTGAGCCAGAAGCGGATGAACAGCGCCAGCGTCTCGACCGTGATTCCTATATCGCGTTCCAGCCGCGCAAGACGCCGGTCCTGCCGGTCGAGACGTTTCGATGTCGCCGCCTCGCGGCGCTCCTCCCCGTCGGGCGAGAGAAAGGAAGCGACGGCAGCCTCCACGATCAGGGACATCGACTGCCCGCGTCGCGCGGCATAGGCGGACAGTGTCTTCATGACCTCCGGCTCAAGATAGACGGAGATCTGGACTTTCTTTTTTGGCATGGTCATGTCAGCCTCACAGTCCAAGCTCATCGTTACGGTCCAGTGACGCCTGTCGGGCGACACCACGCATGAGATCGTTCATCCGGTTATTACGGGGCGCGATGTCGTCGAATTCATCGGTCGGATCGGGTGCGAATTCATTTTCCATCGACTCCTTCTTCTCGACCGTTCCCTCACCCAGTTCCGGCTGGCGACGTCGGGCAGACTGCTTCGGGTCTTCCTCTTCATCCTCCATGGCCGCTTCAGCCGCTCCTGCATCTGGAACCGGCGGCCGGGGTGGCAAGGGCTGATTACTCCAGTCGTCCGGACAACCGTCTTTGGGACGCGTGGGCTTCGGCGGCGGCAGAATGCGTTCCTGAAAGCGCACATCCTCGAAATAACGGGCTTTCTTCGCGCGGATCGGATAGAGGCCGGAGACCATGACGATCTCATCAGACGGAGAAAGCTGCATGATCTCGCCCGCCGTCAGGAGCGGGCGCGCGGTCTCCGAGCGCGCGACCATCAGATGTCCCAGCCAGGGCGACAACCTGTGCCCGGCGTAGTTCTTCATCGCCTTCATCTCGGTGGCGGTGCCGAGCGCATCCGACACACGTTTTGCCGTCCGTTCGTCATTGGTGGCGAAACTCACCCGAACATGGCAGTTATCAAGAATTGAATTGTTCGGCCCGTAGGCCCGCTCGATCTGGTTGAGGGACTGGGCGATCAGGAAACTCTTGATCCGGTAGCCCGCCATGAAGGCCAGCGCCGATTCAAAGAAATCCAGCCGCCCGAGTGCCGGGAATTCATCGAGCATCAGCAGGAGCCGTCGTCGCTGTGCCGCAGCCTCCAGGTCTTCCGTCAATCGACGGCCGATCTGGTTCAGCACCAGCCGGATCAGCGGTTTGGTCCGACTGATATCCGAGGGGGGCACGGTCAGGTAAAGCGTTACCGGGCGGTCCCCACCAACGATGTCGGCAATGCGCCACTCACAGCGCCGCGTCACCTCCGCCACCACCGGATCACGGTACAGGCCAAGGAAGGACATGGCGGTAGACAGTACGCCCGAGCGTTCATTGGGCGATTTGTTCAGCAGCTCCCGCGCGGCCGATGCAACAACAGGATGTGGCCCCTTCTCACCCAGATGGTTTGTTCGCATCATTACCGACAGCGTGGTGGCGATCGGACGCTTCGGGTCCGACAGGAAATTGGCGACACCGGCCAGCGTCTTGTCCGGATCGGCATAGAGGACATGCAGGATGGCGCCGACCAGCAGGGAGTGAGAGGTCTTCTCCCAGTGGTTGCGTTTCTCCAGACTGCCCTCCGGGTCCACAAGGATATCGGCGACGTTCTGGGCGTCCCGGACTTCCCACTCTCCACGCCGGATCTCCAGCAGGGGGTTGTAGGCCGAGGAGGCCGCATTGGTCGGATCAAACAGCACGACGCGACCGAAACGGGCGCGAAATCCCGCCGTCAGTTCCCAGTTTTCCCCCTTGATGTCATGGACGATGGCTGAGCCGGGCCAGGTCAGAAGTGTGGGGATGACCATGCCAACACCCTTGCCGCTGCGCGTTGGTGCGAAAGTCAGGACGTGCTCAGGCCCGTCATGGCGCAGATAGGTTTTGCGATAACGACCCAGCACCACCCCGTCCGGGTCGAGCAGGCCGGCTTTCGCAATTTCTTCCAACTCCGCCCAGCGCGCCGATCCGTAGGTCTCGAGCCTTCGTGCCGCATCAGCGGTTCCTGATGCCTGCGGGGAAGCGCCATGCCCGAACGCATCGGAACGACCGCGATCAGAAGCCGGTCGCGGTACCGGTTGTGGCAGGCAGAGAAAGCGCCGGGCCTCGTCGGCGACATCACGAAAATCCAGCAGCCCGAGGCTTTCGCGGATGATGTCGAGCAGATCGCCATGCTGCCCTGTCGCGCCATCCGTCCATTTTCCCGCACGGCCACGTCCATCCGGTCCCCCATGCAGACGGACATAGAGCGACCGTCCCGGCGTGTTGTGGACATCGCCGACCAGCCAGTAATTGCCATGCCGTCGCCCGGCCGAGAGGTAATGACGGCACACCGCTTCTGCATTCTCCGCCAGCCTGCGGGCCAGATCAGTGGCATCCCATGACGGCATGTCTGTCATCGCACCCTCCCTGCAGGCTTGAAGACGCCATAATTCCCCCGTAACGGCAGGAGCAGCGGGTTCCGGCCCGACAGATAACGAAGGATAGTTCCATGAAGATTGCCGATCTGGTCGATCATATCGCCACCACCACGGACACGAGCAAGACCGATACCCTCAAGGTGCTGGACGCCCTGATCGACACCATGACCGCCGCTGCCAAAGCGGGTGACGACATCACCCTGCCGAACTTCGGCAAGTTCAAGGTGAAAGAAGTCGCCGCCCGCGAAGGCCGCAACCCGGCCACGGGCGCGACCATCCAGATTGCGGCCTCGCGCAAGCTGGCCTTCACGCCTGCCAAGGCGCTCAAGGACAGCCTGAACGACTGACCTGCTGACAGGTGAAAGGCGGCGGACCTCGTCCGCCGCCCCTTCCCCATCACGCCAGTTTCTGATGATGACCGGCTTCATCCGACCTTCTCCATCAGCTTGCGCGCCCTTCCCTCCAGATCGAGGCGTGTGTCCTGATTGGTCTTCGTCCATGCCAGTGCGGTAATGCCCTGCACGAAATCGAACACGCTCTCGGGCTTGCGCCCTTCCTCGTGCAGCACCGTTTCGATGATCTTCGTGGTTTCCGGTTTCGAGAACCCGCGACGACGTAAGAACGTTTCACGATCATCATCGTTCTTCGCCACCAGAGCGCGACGTGAGGCCTGAATGCCCGAGATGAACGAGGTCGGACTGGCCGTGGCGAAACTCCGGAGCGCCGGCGTGGCTTGATGCACGAAACGCGAAGCGGCAAACTTGCTATGCCGGATGGTGATCTGTTCGAAATTTTCCACACCCCAGAGCATCCTGTTCTGGCACACTCCGCGCAGGTAGAAGGACGCAATGCCAAGACTTTTACTGCCGACTTCCGAATTCCAGGCGTAGAAGCCCCGGAAATAGAGATCAGGATCGCCATTGGGCAGGCGTCCCGCCTCGATCGGATGCGTATCGTCCACAAGGAACAGGAATACGTCGCGATCAGATGCGTAGAGCGTCGTGGTTTCCTTCGTGATGTCCACGTACGGATTATGGGTCATGGTCGCCCAGTCAATCACACCGGGCACCTTCCAGTTGGTATCGCCTGTGCCGTCGCCGGCGATCTTCCGCACGGCACCCACCAGTTCATGGTCCCAGATGCGGCCATAATCAGGACCGGTTACGGCGCGCAGCTCGACGCGCCCGTCTTCGGTTTCCAGTGTTTTCACCAGTTCGGCGCGGTGCGACAGCAGGCCGTGCTGCAGGTTGATCGCTGCCAGCGGGGCCGGAAGGTTACGCAGGTAGGACGACGGCGCGCCGACTAGGCTGCACATCTGGCCGAACGACCAGTGTGTGGGTGCGATCGGCTCATTCTGTCCCGGCACGGTCAGCGTCAGGCGTTCGGCATTGTCGCGGGACGCTTCCACGCGAATGGCGCGGCTTTCCACCGTGCGGGCCGTGGCCCGATCTGCCCGCGCCAAGGTCGCAGCATGCAGGTCGGACAGCGACAGATAGCGTTCGTCATCGGATCGCGAGAACCATTCGGACGATACTCGGGCATTGCGCTCCCCACGCGAAAGATCGATCCGGAAGCCACCGGACGCGGCGCCACGGGGTGCTGGGGGCAGGATGGTGGTCGTGGTCATGGAAAACTCTCCTCTATGCCGGTTATTCGGCACCAAAGGCGAAGCCGCCCTCTCCCTCTTTCCGGGGTGCCTGACATAAAAAAGCGGCTTCCGGGCATCGGAAGCCGCTGTCTCACAATCCCAAAACCCATCGTTTTATTCGGCGGCGATGGCCTCCACGTCTTCGCCCACCGTTGTCGTTTCAACCGACATTTGCTCCGCACCATTTGTCGTGCGCAACGCTTCGGGCAACCAGCCAGAACCATCGAGCAGCCGCTCGGCCTCGCGCGCCATGTCGGGCTTCTTCAGGTGGGCAATGCGGTCAGCCGCATCGTCACCGCGCGCTTCCCGCACCGCCTGCAGGATACGCGCCTTGGTCACCCGGCCGAGATAGTTCTCCACCGTCGGCTGCCAGCCCGCCGCCACCATGTCGAGGCTGAGGGCCAATGCCAGACGGTCTACCCGTTTGAGGCGTTCGGTCACGCTGCGCTGCGACACGGCCCCATACGAAGGCATACGCTCATAAAGCGCGTTAACCCCGAAAGACAGGCAGTGCGCCAGCAATGCCATGCGACTGGTGTCGTCCAGCCCGTCGATCCAGCGCCACAGTGCGTCCTCGTCCTCAGGCAGATCGTGCTTCCAGCCCTCGTTGCGCTGCCGTAGCCCATGGGCTGGAAGGCTGCCCGGCATATCCGGCGAATGGACGGGCAGCGGGATTTCCCGGACATAGGCTTCCAGGCAGTCAGCCCCCGGTGTCTGCCAGTAAACATCCCGCACAAGCGTGTGTAGGAATTCGGTCAGGGCAATGTGCGGATTGCTGGCAAACGCGTCCCGCAGCGCCAGCGTGCGCCAGGCCGTCAGTTCGGTCAGCAGCCGGTCAGGCAGTGGTTTGATCCCGTCTTCTTCCTCGGGTTCAACGTCGGGAGCGGTAGTATCGCCGGCATCGCTGCCATAACCAGCAATATGTTCATCCCGCCCATCATACGCGGCATGATCGTATCTATCGGCACCGCCGGCATCAGCATCGTCGGGCTCGGTCGGCATGTCCTCGGGCAACACGAACCCCCTCTCCACCTGCAATGTGCCATCGCTGGCGAGGCTGACGAAAGCCCCTGCCCGCGCCATGTCGGCAGGATCGAACGCCAGAGGCCGTTCCTCCAGGGCAAGGATCGCCTGTTCAATCCCGCCCAGCCGTGCATCGACCTCGTCAGGGTATTCATCGGCCTGAGCGTATTCTGCTTCTATGGTTTCCTGCTCGACACGCAGGGCTTCGAGACGGGCGGTTTCTTCATCAGAGAGTGGCACTTCCGTGCCATCAATTTCCGCGAACTGCCGTGTGTGCCCCCATGGAAACGACAGGGACGTTTCGACCCATTTCCAGCCCTCAGCGCGGATATCCTCAGCGGCTGTATGCAGTTTTTCCATGACCAGCCTGTCCAGAATGGCCGGATCCTGCAGCCAGCCACCATCATCGGCTTCGAACAGGTCGCGCATGATAGCACCACCTGCTGCGAGATAGGCGTTCAGCCCCACGAAACGGGCGCGTGCGTCCGAGGCCCGAACGGTCTTTTCGGTCAACATACGGCGGATGACATAGGGTTCGCGGTTATGGTTCTGAAATACGATCTCCCAGACCTGTTCCTGCCGCGCGTGGTCGTCGCTGATGGAAAAGGCCATCAACTGTTCCAGTCGCATGCCATCCTGCTCGTAGACCTCAAGCAGCTTGTCGGACACGGTCATCAGCCGCAGGCGCTGTTTGACAACAGCAGGTGTCACGAAGAACGCGGCGGCAATTTCATCTTCGGACATGCCCTTTTCCAGCATGTCGCGAAAGGCGCGAAACTGGTCCAGCGGATGCAGGGCCAGCCGCTGGACATTCTCGGCCAGGGAATCCTCCTCGGCGAGAATGGCCGATCCGGCCTCGCGCACGACGCAGGGCACGGGGGCGGTCTTCGCCAGTTTCTTCTGCTTCACCAGCAGTTCGAGCGCGCGAAAGCGCCGTCCGCCGGCAGGGACTTCGTAAGTGCCGGTCTCGGCCCCTTCGCCATCAAGCACGGGACGGACATTCAGGCTCTGCAGCAGCCCGCGACGCTCGATGTCGCGGGCCAGTTCCTCGATCGACAGGCCGGACTTTACCCGCCGCACGTTGGACTGCGACAGCACCAGCCGGTTGAACGGGATGTCGCGGGACGAACTCAGGCTGATTTTGGGAATAGCGGTCGCCATTGCGAAAAACTCCATGACGGGCGGATAGGAGACTCTCCCCTACCCTCTCAACCCGTCACGAAAATTCGCGCAGCCCTCTGTCTCTGACTGCTACACTCACGCCACCCCGCCCCCTATTATCGGCCGAAAAATTTCGGCAATGGAGGGGAGACGGAATGTCCGCTATAGGAAATATCAGAGAAAGCCAGAATAGTTTCTCTTCATGCTCATCTTCTTTATTAAACTCTCACTATATCATTTTGACTGTGGCTTTCACGAATAGACGCAGCAACATCCATGAAAATTTTTGTATTTCTATAGCGAGAATAGGTCTTCAATGAAGCAGCCAATACATTGCCAATTGATGTGATTCCAGAGTTTGTCAGTGACTCCATCATATCAGAGATAACTGTTCCGTTTACTAAATTAGGTATTGATTTCGCAAGGAAACGAGTGGAAAATGAACGACTTTCATCTACATACTCTTTCCATGTATTTGAGACTAAAGCCTTTTCTTTCAGTTCTCTAAACGCCAACTGTATTTCAACATTGAACTCTTGTATGAACTTTGCAGCGTCGTCCTCGCCAATATGTTTTTCATAATTTTCTATAGCAGTTAGAATAGCCGTTCGCATTGCACAAAAAATGCTATCTCTTTCACGAAGATCCAAAAGAATTTCATTGGTGAGCTTAGTTGGATCAAGAATGAAACCTGTTTCAAAAGGAAGGCTTTGGTAAATATATTCTAATTCTCGATATGTTAAATGACGATCAGAATTTTTACAAAATTCCTCATATTTAGAAATACTTTCATAATCCATTACTGGGATAACAACATCTGGCATAATTAAACTTGCCATTTTGTTTTCAGCATGCCCCCGGTATCCTTTGGCCGCCAATATTCCTTCAGGAACCGACAATTCATACTTCTTTTCAGAAGTATCCGTTAATCGATTTACAAATTCTTTAGGGCTAAGAGCTCCTTGCCACATCAGTTGCGAATCAAATTCTACGCCTTCCGCTTGTTCACTTTCAGATGATTTTGTCATTCCAATTTGTGCAGGAATTAATAATCCTTCTGCAATTAGGGATCTTACCGGTGCGAGTAAAGACAATCCCAACCCAGCAACACCACTATCAATTTGATTTTTCTGGGAAAATGTCTCCTCAAAAGGGTCCCAAAAAAATATCGCATCTGCAAACATCAACAAAGATCTAATTTTTTCTATATCTTTCAAGTTCATTATTAAAAAAATACCAGGATCATCTCTGCACTTTTCTCTCAATCCATTATCAATAGAAGCTGCAGAATTTAAATTACCTATGCTTTTATCTTCACCACCTATATTTTTATCTATCACTTCACCATAACGAACAGAAATGCTCTCTGTAGACCACTCACTGTAGAACCTTTGCAAGGTGGCATTCAAATCGGATATCAAATAGGTTTTGCCAGTATAATTTGCATCGATTGGGCACCCAACGGCCCCCTCAATCGCCCCGAGATAGGCTAGACCAATTTCTTTAAAGTGCTTTTTAAAGCTCATCGAACACATATCCCTTTTTATATATTAATAATTGGAATAAATTTATATTTAGATATTATCTGCAATCAAGTATCTGAAAAATACTGATTACCTCATGTTCGCTATGCAGGAAACGAACCGCTAGTCGGAATAACGATTTCCGCGTTACCGGCCACGATCTTCGTCGCTACGGATCCACGGATGCCAATCTCATACGCTGAAATGCTCACCCATAATTTTCCGAACAGGCTCTAAACTCCCGAAAACAGCCATCTATCATGTGGTGCGAGACCCGACTGATGCTGCGTTCCGACCTAATAGTAGAGATGCAAGGAAAAGAAATTCAAAAGTCCATATTGGCTGAGTCATCAATCATGTGGGCCCAGACCTCGATAAATTTCCCCATTTCTTCGTCGCTTTTCATCGCCTGCTGATATGTTCCATCCGTTGCGAGCGTGAGAACGCATGGGAATCCAGTTTCGAGGTATTGTCTTGCCGGCCCTCTACCCATTGACCACAGTTGGCTCAGGAAACGCTCTATTCGCGCATAGTCATTTTCCCAGTTCCTCACGTTATAAGTTCCAAACCGAAATTCGGAACGATTGTCGTTGTCCAATATTTTCAGAGGTACCGAGCCAACACGCGAGTGAAACTGAAAAGTCGAACCATCTTTTCCAAAGGATCCGTGTGCGACGTAGTTACGCAATTCAGTTCTCAAGTCCAAAATTTCATCATAAACTAACTTGTCATCAGAGACTGATAGGTCGAAAACTAATTTGCACTTTTCTCCAAATTCGCGTCGAAGCAAATCAGCGATTTCCTTTCCAGTCGTCAATTTACACATCAGGACCGCAATATGGACAAGAGCTTGCTCACACCAGCAGAAGAATGCATCTACAGCGGTTTCATGCAGCCAAACTGATTGCTTACGAAAGTCATAAGCAGGAAAAGAAATTGTAGTCCAATTTAAAGAGCCTTCTTCATCGTAGCCTTTTTCTACGACACGATTTTCTTTTTCGGATTCAAATTTTTCCAAGAGCATTTTACTTTGCTCTTTTAGGAAAACGTACTTCTCCCAAAGCTGAGGGCACTTTGATTCAAGGTTTAGGTTAGAAGTAGTGGACGCCTCTTTTGCTCGCCAAAGGTAGTAAGGTCTTGCAGCTTTAATTCCCCTCTTTACCGCTGCATAGACAGCCTCTGGATTACCACCTTCGGAACATTCAATTCGCATTCCAAACTTTGCGTATACAATGCTGTATTGTTGTCCTTCGAAATCAAGCTGGATAATGTATGCGACCTTCTCAAATGGGCCTAAATATTTGAAACCAAGAAGATCTACGAACAGAAAGAAAACGAGGTAGTAATCGTGGGAAGGTATTCCCCTAAACACGACCAGCTTTCCAGAACTGCGCGAAGGCACCTGCAACTTCTCTATAGGAGAGATTGCTCGTAGTGCGTTTTGGCGCGTCTCATCCAGTGAAAAACTACCCATAAGCCGATTTAAGATGATTTTTGTTTTTCTGGCAATCACAGGGAAATGGCAACTAGAGCGTTTTCTGCGCTGAATGAATCGGTTGGGATTCCAAAATTGGTGATGATCTGATTCAAGATGACAGCCGAGATAGGGGCCGGTTGTAGATGTCATCACGCACATTGTCTCTGGATCTCCACGAACGTGTTGTCACGGCTTTATCGAAGAGATCGACCGGAAGAAAGTTCCCGGTGAGCGGGTCGAACCTGTACTCATCGGTCATGCGATCATGCCATTCGAGGCACTCGGCGCCAGCGAAGGTGCAGTTGAGTTATACGGCCTGATGGTGACTGTAGCTCATGGTGCGCGGGGCTTCATTGAGATCAGTCGCTTAGCCAATGATGCCGGTGTAATTCATGCCATGACGATCCGTATCGCGCTTCTCGGAACGGTCATGAGTGCGCGCGCCGTTGCGTCGCTTAAGAAGACTCTATCGAAAAATGGCATCGGCGACGCCGTCCGGTGCGCCGCCATCAGACACCCCAAAACTGCTTCTAACAGCCCCGTCCGGCCAGAGTCTTCTGAATGACGTCTTTCGCGCATGGTTTTGCAACCGCCGCCGCCTTTGTTCTCGCGGTGACCACTCCACGCAGGTAAGACTTTCAGGGGTAATCAGAAGAAGGCCGAGTCATCACCCACCGCGTCTCTTCGTGCGTGTCGTCGAGGGCGACACCCTGCACCTGCAACGCAGCGCGTAGACGATCCGCTTCTTCATAATCTTTCCGACGACGCGCCGCATCACGTTGCGCCACCATATCCGCCACGACCGCATCATGTGTTGCATTGATCCCATGACGTCTGATTTCCAAACCGTCGTTCTCGAGGTCGAGGCCCAGCAGTGATAACGCGGCAACGAGTTCATGTCTCAACCGAGAGCGTTTCTCGCCGGGGTCAGTGTGGCGAAGTTTGCGGGCAATCCCGAAAAGCCCGCTGAGCGCCATCGGCGTATTGAGATCGTCTTCCAGGGCCAGGACAACAGGATTGTGGCTGATCGCCTCCACCGCATCCCCATCATCCGGCGCAACTGTGTCCGCCAGCAGACGCTTCAGACGTGAAAGCGCACGACCTGACCCTGTCAGAAGTTTATCTGACCAGTCTAGGGGCTGGCGGTAATGGGCGGACAGAAGAGCAAGGCGGATCGTCTGACCATCGTGGCGTTTCAGAAGATCGTGCGCGAGAACAACATTTCCGAGAGACTTCGACATTTTGCGCCCGTCAACGGTAACGAAGCCATTATGCACCCAAAAATCGCAATAAGCAGCACCGTTTCGCGCGCTCACACTCTGTGCGATCTCATTTTCATGATGCGGAAAAATCAGATCCTGACCGCCGCCATGAAGATCGATCGGCAGACCGAGACAATGCTCCGTCATTACGGAGCATTCAATATGCCATCCAGGCCGTCCCCGCCCCCACGGACTTTCCCAGCCCGGCGCGTCATCCGAGGACGGCTTCCATAGAACAAAATCGGCCGGGTCACGTTTGAACGGCGCAACCTCCACTCTCGCTCCCGCAATGACATCCTCGCGGCTCCGCCCCGACAGTCGGCCATAATCGGCGAAGGACGGGACGTGGAACAGAACATGTCCCGCCGCCTGATAGGCATGACCTGCTTCAAGTAACCGGTCGATCAGGGCGATGATGTCGGAGAGGTGCTCCGTCACACGCGGCTCGAAATCTGGCCGCAGAACACCGAGAGCCGCCATGTCAGCATGATAGGCACTGATAAACCGATCGGTGATCGCCCCGATCGGTTGCCCCGTGCGGACCGCCTCGGCGTTGATCTTATCGTCGACATCGGTGAAATTACGGGCGTACAGGACACATCCGTAGGAGTGTCGTAAAATACGATACAGCAGATCGAAAACTACAGCCGAACGCGCATTCCCAAGATGGGCGTAGTTATAGACGGTCGGTCCACAGACATACATCGTGACCCGGTTCGGATCACGCGGTACGAAAATCTGCTTGCTGCCAGACAGTGTGTTCGTGAGCCGCAGAGGGTGAGCATTCTTCTGGCCGTCGCCTGTCTGCGTCATGACGGATGATCTCCTTCTGAAGAATAAATCAGACGGTATGGACCTTCATGTCCATCACATACCGTCTTGGCTTCCAGGCTTCGCATGATGAAGTGGCCCCAGTCGGCACGCCAGACCGTCCATGTGCCGCAATCGCCCAAGGCATCCTCCCTGTACAAGGAGGTCAAAACACCCGTTCGTTCGTCATAGGTCACATTGAACAGGTAAGGCGTCGAAGACCACACATCCTGATCCCAACGTCGAAACATCAGTAACTCCGCAGGGACCGTGAATGATCGAGCGATGGGCGATTGAAGTGCGCGATCCGATTGTCACGGCCGCACCATCTTTCGAGTGGATGACAACACCATCCTGAATGTTCGATCCACTCCCGATCCGGATGGGCTCGACATGGCCATTTTCATCGGCTTCATCGGCACGAATAACGGCATAGGGGCCGATGAAGACATCGTCCTCGACAATCACATGACCGCAAAGGATCGCGGTCGGGTCGACAAAGGCGCTTTCAGAAACTACGGGGAAATCACCACGCGGATTGGGTCTCAGCATAGCCACGTTTCGTCTCCTTAAAGATCGGCCAGAATTTCGCCGGGCAGGTCATTCGACAGGGTTTCGCCCGGCTGATAGTGCATGACAGAGCGAATGGCCTCTCCCCGATGAAGAAGATCAAATGCCGTATTGATCCGGTCATGCGTCATGTTGTGGGTGATGTAGGGATCAACGCTGAACTTGCCCGCAAGCCATTCATCGACCATGCCGGGTAACTGCGAACGCCCTTTTACGCCCCCAAAAGCCGTGCCCCGCCAGACGCGCCCCGTGATCAACTGGAAAGGCCGCGTCGAGATTTCCTCGCCAGCCCCGGCAACACCTATGACCGTGCATTCACCCCAGCCTTTATGGCAACACTCAAGGGCCGCCCGCATGACATCGACGCGACCAATCGCCTCGAAGGAATAATCCACTCCGCCGCCCGTCATCTCGACGATCACCTTCTGGATCGGGTCGGTATGATCGGTCGGATTGACGAGATCGGTCGCACCCAGATTTCGGGCCAGCAGGAACTTCGCCGGATTGGTGTCGATGCCGATGATCCTTGAGGCACCGGCCATGACAGCCCCCTGAATGACGGCCATGCCGATCGCGCCGAGACCAAAGACAGCCACGGTCGAGCCCGCTTCCACCTTCGCGGCATTCCGCACGGCTCCCATACCTGTCGGGACGGCGCACCCCATGACGCTGGCTTTGGCAAGCGGCGCATCTTTGGTGATCTTCGCCACGGCAATTTCCGGAAGCACGGTGTATTCGCTGAACGTGCTGGTGCCCATGTAATGAAAGATCTGGCGGCCCTTGTATGAAAAACGGCTGGTGCCGTCGGGCATCAGCCCAAGCGCCTGTGTCTCGCGGATGGTTGAGCAGAGATTGGTCTTGCCCGAGCGGATCATCGGGCAGTTCGGGTCTTCGGGAATATAGAGCGGAATGACATGATCACCTGGGGCAACTGAGGTGACGCCTTTGCCGACATCCTCGACAATACCCACCCCTTCATGGCCGAGAATACACGGAAAGCGTCCTTCCGGATCATGCCCCGACAGGGTGAACATATCTGTATGACACAGGCTCGTCGTCACGATACGAACCAGCACCTCGCCGTCTTTCGGACCTTCGAGATCAACCAGATCGATCTCAAGCGGCATGTTAGGTTCCCACGCAATAGCAGCTCGGGTTTTCATGAAAATAGTCCTCAATAATGATGTATGATTACTCGTTCAGGCCGGCTCAAGACTTTCCGACTGGCGACGCCAGACCGGAAAAGGATCGGGGAGGCGTGCGTAGCGTGACGGCTCGAAAGGGGTATCTCCGAGATCCGGCACAAGACAGGCATCAAGGTCCCGGCGCAGTCCTGCTTCATCCATCTCCGCCGTGCCGATGAAGACGATTTCCTGCCGCCGGTCGCCATAGACGGAATCCCAGTTCCCCAGAACGAAATCCCGCCACTGATCGCTGTCCGGCCACTGGTTTTTCGGAATCGCGGCCCACCACAACCCCATCGCTTCGCTCCGCACAAGGGCTCCGGCCTGACTCATTTCGCCTACCCAGTCCGGGCGCGTGGCCAGCCAGAAATGACCTTTGGCGCGCACGACACCCGGCCAGTTCCGGTCAAGAAAGGCCTGGAATTTTGCGGGCTCGAACGGACGCCGTGCCCGGTAGACGAAATTGCGAATGCCATATTCGTCCGTTTCAGGAACATGATTGGCAAACCCGTAAAGTTCCTTGAACCACAACGGATGCTGGTGCGCCTTGTCGTAATCGAAACGCCCGGTATTCAGGATCCGTTCAACAGGAACCCGCCCCATATCGGTCTCGATAATATCGGCGTCTGAATTCAGCGCACGAATGATCTTCCGCGCCGCGTCCACCTGATCCGGCGTGGCGGTAGAGACCTTGTTGATCACCACGACATCGGCAAACTCGATCTGCTGGACGAGCAGATCGACCAGTGCGCGCTCGTCGTCCTCCCCGGCTGTTTCGCCCCGATCCTTCAGGAAGTCACTGGAGGAATAGTCGCACAGGAGATTGACTGCGTCCACGACCGTCACCATCGTATCGAGCCGTGCGATATCGCTCAGGCTGACGTCATTCTCGTCACGGAATTCGAACGTCGCCGCGACGGGCAGCGGCTCAGCGATGCCCGTGGATTCAATGAGCAGATAATCGAATTTCTTTTCCTCCGCGAGCCGCCGCACTTCCTGCAACAGATCATCGCGCAGCGTGCAGCAAATGCAGCCATTGGTCATTTCGACCAGCTTCTCATCGGTGCGCGACAGATTGCTGCCGCCCTCGCGCACCAGATCGGCGTCGATATTGACCTCGCTCATGTCATTTACGATGACCGCGACCTTATAGCCCTGCCGGTTATTCAGCACATGATTGAGCAGGGTCGTCTTGCCCGCGCCCAGAAAGCCGGACAGCACGGTGACGGGAAGTCTGTTGTCCATAGGTGTTTCTCCTCTAGAGCTGCGTCGGGTTCGGGGCGTCGCCATAGACGGCGACCGGATCGAAGGTTTTGTGCGTTTCGCAAAAGACGAGTTCAGCCAGTGACGCCGAAATGACTTCATCAGCAGGGAGATCGACACGCCGGTAAAAACAGCTTCGATAACCCACATGGCAGTTCGCTCCTGTGCCCGCGGTGCGCACGCGCAACCAGACCGCGTCCTGATCGTCGTCGATCCGCATTTCGATGACATGCTGGATCAGCCCGCTCGTACCCCCTTTCCGCCAGAGGCACTGGCGACTTCGGCTCCAGTAATGCGCCTCGCGGGTTTCGATGGTGCGGGCGAGCGCCTCGGCGTTCATGACGCCGACCATCATCACATCCCCACTCTCTGCGTCCGTCGTGACCACGGTCAGCAGTCCCCTGACGTCGAAACGCGGGGCGAGATCGGTTCCTTCCTCGACCTGCTCGATAGAGACACGAGGTTGGAACGCTGTTGATGCAGAAGGGAGAGCTTCGCCCATCATAGGCCCCCTATTCCCGCCATGGCGAAGAACTGGCGACGCAAGGATTCCGACGTCTCGAACTCGCCCAGCAGGCGGCTGGTGACCATGCTCACGCCCGGTTTGTGTACGCCACGTGTGGTCATGCACTGGTGCGCCGCGTCGATCACGACCGCGACGCCGCGCGGCTGAAGGACGCTCTGGATCGTGTCGGCGATCTGGGCCGTCAGTTTTTCCTGAATCTGGAGACGATGGGCGAAGACGTCCACGAGACGCGCCAGCTTGCTGATACCGACCACCCGCCTGTCGGGCAGGTAAGCCACATGCGCCTTGCCGATCAGCGGAATGATATGATGTTCACAATGGGATTCCAGCCGGATGTTACGCAGCACCACCATTTCGTTATAGTTTCCGGTCTCTTCGAAGGTCCGCTCCAGAAGGGCGACCGGATCGTCCTGATATCCCTCGAAAAACTCCTCATAGGCCCGCACCACACGGTCAGGCGTGCCGACAAGCCCCTCACGATCGGGATCGTCACCGGTCCAGGCGAGCAGAGTCCGCACCGCCTCTTCCGCCTGAGCCCGTGTCGGTCGCGCCCGCACTTTCCGGGGCGTTTCAATCAGTGCGTCCATTCAGCCCTCATACCGCCATTGACTATGTTATGTTATAATATAACATTATGGACATCATCCACTTCCCGTCAAGCTCCGGAGCCATGCCTATTTCCACACAGCCTCATCCAACGGCGGAAATCTCACGTTTCTCATCGCCAAAACCAGAATCTCCAGTCTTCAACGATCAGGGTCATCCCGGTGCCATGTTGTTCATGGAGAGCTGGCCCGCGCCAAAGATCGATACGCCAGAAGACGCCGCCTTAGCCTGTCCCGCACCGCATGTGGTTGCGTGTGCTCACGCGGCCGTCGTGATGGATCTGCAACGGCCCGATGTCGATATGGTCGTATGGGGCCGCAGGGTTCCGATGGCATGGGAGATATCCCTCACAGAGTGGTCGAGTTCCTCATCTCCCCTCACTCTCTTCGGCACGCCTTCGGAGATCGCGGATTGCCTTGCGACCCCGGCTGTGCGTCAGGATTGGCCTCCCGTCATTCTGACTGATGTCAGGGATCTGTCCTCTCTGTTCGGTGCTCTGACGGGCGGCGTCCGGCAGCACATCCGACTGATGACGCCCCCCAGTGGTGAGGCTACGTTCGAGTTGCCCCCCGATGTACTCAGGCTGATCTGCGGCTATGGGCGCACCGGGGCGGAGTGGTGCGGCAGTCAGGACCCGAAGAGCGGCATTGTCAGTGCCCTGTTGCCTTTCGCCGTTGCGTTTATCAAGGGGGCAGCTGAAGGCGAACCTGGCTGCCTCCATCGTCTCCCGGCCAGTGTCCCAAACGGCGCGATGCCGGGGCCAATCCTTGTGATGGATACGGTTTCCCGATGACAGAACGTGTCACGCAGCCTTCTCGCGGCGTCCCACAGGTTTCCTATGCCCCGAATGGCCGGATCACCTCTTTGCTGAGTGACGTGCTCGACGCGCTGACGGAAACAGACTTCCCGTTGTCAGCTTACGATATCCTCCGGTGTGTCAGTCATCCGGATCGCCGCCGAGTTGCCCCACCTACAATTTATCGAGCCCTGGAAAAGCTGATCGCTGACGGACTCGTCGGGCGGCTCGAAAGTCGAAATGCCTTCGTGCGGATACGGACAGGCGATCCGTCGCGCCTCATCTACTGTATCTGCGACCGATGTGGCGCCGCACAGGCGGTGGAAACCACCTCATCGTGCCAGCAGATCGACAGCGCAGCCGAAACCCTTGGATTCCAGGTCAGGCACCGGGTGATGGAAGTACAGGGCGTCTGCAAGCAGTGCAGTACCTGTCCTTCTTTCTCGTCCGCGTTGCAACGCCCCCAACAGAACGATCTTCCGACACGCGCCCCCAAATGAGCCGCTGCCCTCTCATCGCCCTTCTTCGTCAAGGTTCTCCCATGTCATCGACCACCATCGCTTCCCGTTCCGCATCACATTCTCCAAAGGACGTTCTCGCCCGGCGTGTGGACGGCGCTCTCTCCGACCTTTCGGCAATCATGTCAGGCGACCGACCTTCTGAGCCTGTTTTCCGGTCGGACGCCGATGCGCTTTCCCTGATCCGGCATGACACCGCCCATGTTCTGGCGCAGGCCGTCAGCGAACTCTTTCCCGGCACCGCCCTTGCGACAGGACCTGCCACGGAGCAGGGATTTTTCTATGACTTCGCTGTTGAGCGCCCTTTCACGGATGATGATCTCGTGCGGATCGAAGCCCGTATGCACGAGATTGTCGATCGGGACGAAGCGATCATCCGGGAAGAATGGACGCGTGAGAGCGCACTTGCCTGGTGTCAGGAGAACCGACAGCCCTACAAGGCGGAGATCATCCGGTCCCTACCTGCTGATGCTATCCTGAACTTTTACCGACAGGGCAACTTCGTCGATCTCTGCCGGGGGCCACATCTCGCTAGCACCGAGCAGATCGGACACGCCTTTCGGCTTCTCGGCACAGCCGGTGCCTACTGGAAAGGTGACCGGCACAATCCGATGCTACAGCGGATTCATGGCACGGCCTGTCGTGATGCGGACGAACTTGCGGCGTGGGAGCAGCGCCAGGAAGAAGCGGCACGCCGTGATCATCGCCGTCTCGGGCGTGAGATGGATCTGTTCCATTTCCAGCCTGAAGCACCGGGAGCAGTATTCTGGCATCCAAACGGCTGGACACTGTTCCAGGCGCTTCTTGCTTATTTACGCGCGCGCCAGCAGGACGAGAACTATGTAGAGATCAATACGCCCGACATTATGGATCTGTCTCTCTGGCAGGCTTCCGGCCACTGGGAAAAATTCGGGGAGAACATGTTCACCACCGAAACCGAAGGCCGCACCTATGCTCTCAAACCTATGAATTGCCCCGGTGGGGTGCAGGTTTTCCGTCATGGCCTGAAGAGTTATCGTGACCTGCCCCTGCGGATGGCTGAATTCGGCAAGGTCCACCGCTTCGAACCGTCAGGGGCGCTGCATGGCCTCATGCGCGTGCGGGCATTTACGCAGGATGACGCGCATATTTTCTGCACGCCGGAGCAGATGGAAGCTGAGACGCAGCGGATCTGCCATCTCGTGCTTTCGATCTATAAAGATTTTGGCTTCAACGATGTCCGTATCAAATTCTCCGACCGGCCCGAAAAACGTGTCGGATCGGACGAGATCTGGGATCGCTCAGAGGACGCGTTACGGCGCGGGGTCGAAGCTTCGGGCCTTTCCTACACGCGCAATCCGGGGGAAGGCGCCTTTTACGGCCCCAAGCTGGAATTCGTACTGCGTGATGCAATCGGACGAGACTGGCAGTGCGGTACCGTGCAGGTCGATCTCAATCTGCCTCAGCGTCTGGACGCGCATTATGTCGGCGCGGATGGGGACAAGCATCCGCCCGTCATGCTGCACCGCGCCCTGTTCGGTTCGCTGGAACGTTTCATCGGCATTCTCCTTGAACACCATGCCGGCCATCTGCCCTTCTGGCTCGCTCCCGTTCAGGTCGTTGTGGCGACAATCACCGCCGCCGCAGACGAGTACGCGGACGATCTGATCAAAGCACTCCGCCAGCGTGGCGTCCGCGTGGTACCCGATCTGCGTAACGAGAAAATTGCCTATAAGATCCGTGAACACAGTCTCGCGAAAGTACCCGTACTGCTGATCGTCGGGAAGAAAGAAGCGCAGGCGGGAACCGTCTCCATCCGGGAGTATGGAAACCCGGATGCACCAACAATAGCTATGGAAACGGCCATCAACCTGCTGGCTGACGCCTCCCGCTCCCGCCTGCTCCAGGTCTTTGGCACATGAGAGGACTAGGCGCTGCTCTCGCGGATCTCTGGTATCTGAGCCGCCCCTATTTCACCTCGGATGAACGAAAGTCTGCGTGGGGTTTGCTTGGCGTCGTACTGGGGCTGACCCTTCTGCTCGTGGGAGCGGATGTGCTGCAATCGTTTTCGCGGAATATTTTCTATACCGCGCTGCAGCAGCGAGACGTCACATCCTTCCTGCGTGGTCTGTTCTGGTTCGTTCGCACCCCGACGATGCTGATCCCCGGCTTCTTCATCATCGCCGTTCCTACCCTGCTGGCGGCGGTGTACGCCACCTACCTGCAACAATTGCTGCAACTGCGCTGGCGGCGCTGGCTCACACATCGTATGGTCAGTCAGTGGCTTGACCAGAACGTCGCTTTCCGGATTGCCATAGAGGAAACCGGTCTGACCGCTGTTGGCGATAATCCCGATCAGCGCATCCAGGAAGATATCGACGGTTTCGTGCGCGACACCTTGGCACAGTTCCTCGACATCGTGTCACGGCTTGTCACTTTGTTCAGCTATGTCGGCCTACTCTGGGTGCTGTCAGGTGCGATCTCGATATTCGGCGTGCGTATCCCAGGCTATTTCCTGTGGATCGCCCTTCTTTATTCTCTCTTTGCGTCGGCCGTCACGCATCTGACGGGTCGTCGCCTGATTCCACTGCGGATCGCCCAGCAGAAAGCGGAAGCCGACTTCCGGTACAGTCTGGTTCATATCCGCGATCACGCGGCCAGCATCGCTCTCAGTGATGGGGCCAATCATGAGAAGCGTCTTCTGATCGGGAAATTCGACGTCATCTACGACAACTTCCTCGGGATTATGAAACGCGCCAAATGGCTTGGATTCCTGACGGATGGTCTGGGAACATTATCAGGAAATTTTGCTCTTCTCGTCGGATCAATCCGCTATTTCGCTGGCAAGATCACCTTCGGTACGCTGATGCAGCTTGTGCAGGCTTTTTCCCGCGTCGAGGACGCACTCGGATGGATCTGGTCCTCCTACGCGTCACTTACTGAGTGGCGGGCCAATGTCACTCGTCTGGCTACTTTCCAGCGCACGATGGATCGTGCGTCCGTCGGCATCGGGAAAACCACGCGCGACATTACGCCGACCGTGTGCGACATTGTGACTGATAATCTGGATATATACCGTCCGGATGATTCGGTGCTTCTGTCGTCGGTAAACATAACATTGCCCAAAGGACATGATATTGTCCTGTTAGGGCCATCAGGTCTCGGAAAATCGACTCTTTTACGCACGCTCGCCGGTGTCTGGCCGTTCACCAGCGGCACAATACGACTGCCTGCGGAGGAGATGATGTTCGTTCCGCAAAGCCCATACCTTCCTCTTGGAACCCTGCGCGCCACCCTATGCTATCCCCGCTCCCCCGAGACCGTTTCCGATGATCGTCTTTGCTCCGTCCTCGCGCAGGTCGGCCTGTCGGCCCTGATCGATGATCGGGATACCGAGGCCAGATGGGCTGAACGGCTGTCGCCGGGAGAGCAGCAACGTCTGATGTTTGGTCGCGTCCTGCTGAACCAGCCGGCATGGGTGTTTCTGGATGAATCGACATCGAATCTTGATGCCGCTTCTGAAAACCAGCTCTATGACCTCCTGCGCGACCATATCCCGTCAGTAACGATTGTGTCCGTCACGCATCGGATCACGCTACAGGAACGCCATCCTGTGACGATTGATCTTCAGGTTTTCGCTCCATCACAGTGAGCGGCGGCGCGCGCGTCGTCATTTCCTCTTTCCGGCTTTCCGCCATCATTCCTATGACGAAAATGCTTGCACCCCTCTCCTCACACCGATATATGAATACATGCTCATGTGTTTGGGAATAACGATGCTGACTGCTGATCATGCCACTGAACTCGGAGAAATGTTCCGCCTCCTTGGCGATCCGAACCGCTTGCGGATTGTCGCATCATGCCTCTCTCAGCCCATGAGCGTTGGAGATATTGCGGACACGCTGGACCTCAGTCCTTCATTGACGTCGCATCATCTCCGTCTGCTCCGCAGTGCGCGTCTGCTCAAAGGCACACGTCACGGCAAGCAGGTGTTCTATGACCTGCCGGACTGTCATGTCCGGCAGATGCTGACCAACATGATCGAACACGTCACTGAACCGCATGACGTGGACGAAGCCATTACCGAAGGAGAAGACCCATGAGCGTTACCGTTGAATCCGTAAAATGTGCCTGCCCAGACTGCGTGTGCGTGGTCAGCGTCAACAACGGCGTCGAGAAAGATGGTCGCATCTATTGTGACGAAGCCTGCGCGACGCATCACAAGGATGGAGCCGGATGCCACCATGCCGGATGCGCCTGTCACGGCTGATCTGGGCTGTTCCTGCTGCCTCCGGGGTCAGCAGGAATATCTACACCTGCGTCGTCGAACAGAATGCTGACGACACGTGAGTTCTCAGCATAATAGCTTCCCGATGACACTGCCTCTTGCACCAACCGGAGTCATCGTCCCTCCCCCGTATCGGCATTCATCCAGACAGCAAAAAAGAGAGGATTCCCGGTGCCACGGCACCTTAGGGAAGTCCTCTTTTCGCGGATGTATCTGGGATGATCCCGGCAGCAGCCTGCCGTATGGTTCGACATGGTGAGATCGGTTACCTGCCGAAGTCGTTCCCGGTGCTACAGCCGCTCAAAATCACGCGATCGTGAAGCTGTGATTTCGCGGGCCGTTTACGCCCCACTACGACTCCCGTTTGCATCCTATACGCATCCTGCGCGTGGAGCAGAACGCAGAAAGCCCGCTCTGCGAGCGGGCTAACGACTTGATTTTATTTGGTAATTCTGGTTGCGGGGGCAGGATTTGAACCTGCGGCCTTCAGGTTATGAGCCTGACGAGCTACCGGGCTGCTCCACCCCGCGGTTGAGAGAGTGCTGATTTTGTTTTGGCTTAG
>NZ_WOTG01000018.1 GCF_011516925.1 Acetobacter fabarum | reverse complement strand
TCTTGTCAAAGACCAAAAGAGCCAAAAACCTTAGCAGAAACTTCCGAAACCGCCAAGGTCATCTCGTCTCGGTGAAGCAGCTTCTATACCCCCAGACACTAACCCGTCAACCCCTAACCGTAAAAACCCGTAAACCCACAGAAAACCAACACTTACCCCGATTCACAAACCCAAAATCACACCCAAAATCACCATAAATCCACTCATTAAATATGTTACAAAATGTCCATGTGAGGCGCGGAGCCATAAAAACAATACCAGCGGACAAAGGCTGCCACGCCGTCGATCAGCTCGGTCCGCGGCTGCCAGCCTGTAAGCTGGCGGATGGCGGTAATGTCGGCCCATGTTTTTTCCACATCCGCTGCCGGGCGGGGCTGGTCGTCAATAAGGGCTTTGGTTTCCAGCACCTCCTCCAGCACCTCTATGAGCTTGCGCACGCTCTGGGGGCGCTGGCTGCCTACGTTGAGCACACGGGCCACGCCAGATGCCGGGGGTTTGTCAAACACCGCCAGAACGGCGGAAACGACATCCGCAATAAACGTAAAATCGCGCGAGAGGGCACGCCCGCTATAGAGCGGGACGGGCCGCCCCTCCATAATGGCGCGGGCAAAGCTGTAATAGGCCATATCCGGCCGCCCCCACGGGCCATACACGGTAAAAAACCGCAGCCCGGTCTGGGGGATGCCATACAGGTAGCTGTAGGTGGAGGATGTAAGTTCTGCACTGCGCTTGCTAACGGCATAGAACGAACCCGGCTGGTCCACGGGGTCTGTCTCGCAAAAAGGAAGCTTGTTGTTGCGGCCGTAAACGGAGGAGGAGGAGGCGTAAACCAGATGCTCCAGCCGGGGTAGCCTGCGGGCCATCTCCAGCACGGCAACATGCCCGCGCACGTTGGCATCGGCGAACACATAAGGGTTTTCGAGCGAGTAGCGAACCCCGGCCTGTGCTGCAAAGTGGAAAATACCGCGGATATGCGGCTCCCTGGCAGCAAGGGCCATAAGGGTATCAGGCTGGCTGATATCCAGCCCATGCAGGGTAAAGCCGGGATACTGCTCCAGCAGGAGCAGGCGGCTTTTTTTCAGGTTCGGGTCGGGGCAGGGTGTCAGGTTATCAACCCCGATCACCCGGTCGCCGCGTTCGAGCAGTGCCCGTGCAACATGAAAACCAATAAACCCGGCTGCACCGGTTACCAGAAAGGTCAAAGTCCCGCCTCGTGAGCTAAGCGCACCCAAGCTCCGCCAGCCCGGTGCCATGTCAGGCGCTTCTAGCGGAGCAGGGGCGGCGCGTCAGGGCGTTTTTGTGGTTGGCTGGGCTGCCTGTGGCACGGAGGCAACCGGGGCTGCCGGCGCCAGAGAGGCCGCCTCCACCTTATCCCCCACCATAATGCCCAGTCTGGCGGTTACGCCACCGGCCAGTTCCAGCGTGGCCAGTGCGGGGCCGTGGCTGCTGATATGGGCCAGACTTTGCGGCACTGCGTTTTCCACAATCGCCTGCACGCGCTGGTCGGGGCCAATAAAAACAATATCCAGCGGGACAAGGGTGTTTTCCATCCACATATCACTCTGCTGGGGCGCACCCCACGGGAACAGCATGCCCCCATCGGCTGGCACCTGCGTGCGGAACATCTCGCCCACCTGCTGCTGGCGCGGGGTTTTTGCCAGCTCCACGGAGAAAACATGCCTGCCCGAAGCAGAGACAATGCTCAGCGGCTCCTTGGGCAGAACCGGCTGGGCCTGCGTGGGCTCTCCATCATCCGCCAGAGCGGGCAGGCCCCATGTTGCACCCGCACTCCCCACCAGCGCGGCCATAAGCAGCCCGAACAGTTGTTTGTTCTTCACGTCCTGTTTTCTCCTGCACTCAATGCGCGTCTTGCAAAAACGGGTTACCCGTCCGCTCCGCGCCCAGTGTGGACAATCCACCATGACCGGGGACTATCACAATATCATCCCCAAGCGGCAGCAGCTTTTGGCGTATGCCCTCTATAAGCTGTGCGCCGTTACCATAGGCAAAATCCGCCCGGCCGACGGAACCACGGAACAGCACATCCCCCACAAAGGCAAAGCGGGCGCGCTCGTCCACCAGCACAACATGCCCCGGCGTATGGCCCGGCACATGCACCACACGCAGCTGGCAGCCCAGATAGTCCAGCACCTCGCCATCACGCGCAAAGCGATCGACCGAGGCATTCTCCAGCCCGGTAAGGCCAAAATGGCGGGCCTGATCGGTTATGGAGGAGAGCAGAAACGCATCCCGCTCATCCGGCCCGATCACGGCCGGGCGGGGCTTGCCCTGTGCTTCCAGCCCACGGCACAGGGCCATAACACCCCCGGCGTGGTCCAGATGGCCGTGGGTCAGCACAATGGCCTCCACGTTCAGGGACTTGCGGCTTGCAAAGTCGAGCAGCACATCCGCATCTCCCCCCACATCGACCATGATGCACCCGCCCGTGCCCTCGTGCCACAGGATGGAGCAGTTCTGCCTGAACGGGGTAACCGGAACGATGCGTAGCTGCATGCCGGGGTAGGAAACCTGCATATGCGACCTCTCTTTTGCGCCGTGTTCTGGCCAGTATGCCAAAAAAAAGCTGCCAGACGGAACCATCTGGCAGCTTTCTGTCTGCGGCTTAAGGCTTTTTTTAGCCCGGCAGCACCCAGCCTGTGGCCGGGATGTCAAAATGCTTGTGCAGGTCATGGGCCGGAATGTTGGTCAGGTCCTTGATCAGCGTCTTGATCACCTTGGCTTCGGCAGGTTTGCTCAGATGGGCGCGGATGTCGTGCATAATGGGTGCAGGAGCCGCAATCACAAAGCCCGCCACGTTGGCACCGTGGGCAACCATGGCGTTAATACGGTCGGCCACGTTACGGGCAAACCCTTCCTTGGCCGCTGTGCGGGGGTCGGTTTCGGGCGGGAGCTTGCCGGGGGTGTCTTCATGGCCATCGGCCTTAAGGTCCGTTACGTCGCGCATTTCGCCCTGCGCATCGTGCAAAAAGCGCACTTTGCCGCCATCAGCAGCAACGTAAACAATCAGGCCGTCTCTTTCTTCAGTCATGGAAAATATGTCCTTGTTCCAAAATCGTACAGCCCGTTCCCATTGTTGCTGTGCAGCCACGCCGCTTCTGGCCTGTTCTGCTGCCAATGGGCAGTCTGTGTGCACAGTGATATAGGCAACGATCATGACAGTTCCAGCCCCCCCTCCCCAACTCCTGACCCCACTGGACCATGCACTGGCCTGGGCGCGGGCGGGTGAGCCTGTGGCCCTTGCCACCGTAACCGGCACGTGGGGCAGCTCCCCCCGCCCTGCGGGGAGCTGCATGGCCATCAATGCGCGCGGTGCGGTGGAAGGCTCGGTCAGCGGTGGGTGCGTGGAAACCGATGTGATGACCCACGCGCAGGACATTATGGCCGGAAGCCCCGCACAAACGCTGGAATATGGCGTAAGCAGCGCCCGTGCGTGGGAGGTCGGGCTGGCCTGTGGCGGGCGGCTGGACGTGCAGGTGGAAGCCATAAATTCCCCCGCCAGCCCCACCGGAACCTTCCCCCTTGCACTGCTCGAACAGGTCTGTGCGTGCATGGCAAACCGGCAGGCGGCGGCCTTGGTGCGCCTGCACAATGGCACACAGCACGCACTTGTTGTGCAAACAGAGCAAGGCAGCACTGTGCAATTTGGTACCTGCCCGCCCGAAATCTGCAACGCAGCCCATGCCCGCCTGCAACACGGCCGGAGCGGGGCGGAGGCAGATGCCACCGGGCAGGAATGGTTTGTGCAGCCTCTGGTACCCGCCCCACGCCTGCTTATTGTGGGGGCGGTGCATATTGCCCAGTCTCTGGCGCGCATGGCCAGCATGGTCGGGCTGGCCCCCATTGTCATTGACCCGCGCTCCGCACTGGCCACGGTCCAACGTTTTCCCGGCCTTGTTCCGGGGCAGACCCTGCTGACCGAATGGCCGGACGAAGCCATGCAGGCACTGGGCATAGACCCCATGACCGCCATTGCCACCCTGACGCACGACGCCAAGCTGGATGACCCCACGCTGGAGGAGGCCCTGCGCAGCCCCGCATTCTATATTGGGGCACTGGGCTCGCGCAAAACGCAGGCCAGCCGCATGGAGCGCCTGCGCACGCTGGGCTTTGCCGAGGCAGAACTTGCCCGCATCCGAGGCCCCATAGGGCTGGCCATAGGCGCTGTAGGCGCGGAGGAAATAGCCCTGTCCATTCTGGCCGATATTGTAGCCGTGCGCAGGCAGGCCCCACTGGCGCAGGCGCGCGGGTGGCAATACCCCTGATGCCCCCCGCGCAGGACGGCACGCGGGCAGGAACACTCGCCGGAACTCTGGCCATTGTGCTGGCTGCGGGCCAGTCCTCCCGCACAGGGGCACAGCACAAGCTGCTCGCCCCCGACGCTACGGGCTGCCCCATGCTGGTACGCACCCTGCGCAACACCCTGCGCAGTGCCGCCGCCCATGTGCTGGTGCTGCTCCCCCCCAACCGGGCCGAACTGGCCGAACTGACCCACGCCCTGCCCGAATATGGCACACGCCTGAGCACACATTGCGTGATGGATGCGGCTGATGGACTTTCTGCCTCGCTCCGGGCGGGTGTGCGCGCGGCACAGGCCATGCCAGCCACCAGCCTGCTGGTCTGCCTGGGCGATATGCCCCTTGTGCCCACCCACCTGCTGAACGCCCTGCTCTATGAGCAGCACACCACTCAAGCCCCGGTTGTAGCCGCGCAAAGGCACAACAAGCCCGGCAACCCGGTTGTGTGGTCCAGCACCGAATTTGCCGCACTGCTCGGGGTTACGGGGGACCAGGGCGGGCGGGCCATCCTGCGCGCACTTGGGCCTGCCGTGCGCCTGCTGCCCGCCCCGGCAACCCTGCTGGAAGACTTTGATACCCCCGACAGACTGGACCAGTTTGCCCGTATGGTGCCGCCCCCCGGTTGACCGCAGCCCCGATCGCTCCGAAAACTGTGGAACCGCATGTGCGTTAGAGGCGCATGCGCCTGTTATTCCGATAATCCACTAAGGAAGCGTTTTTTCATGAGCAAAATCCTGCGCACCAACCCCAACCCGATTCTGTCCGCAGCAGTGGAATACCACGGCTTTGTGTACACTCAGGGTGTTGTAGCCCGCGATCTGGACCAGGACGTGGAAGGCCAGACCCGCGACGTACTGGCACAGCTGGACGCCCTGCTTGAACAGCACGGGACCGACAACACCCGCCTGCTACAGGCCCAGATCTGGCTGAAGGACATTAACGACCGCGACAAGCTGAACGCCCTGTGGAGCGCCTGGCTGCCAGAAGGCATGGCCCCGGCCCGCGCCTGTGTGCAGGGTATTCTGGCCGACCCGCGCATGCTGGTTGAAATCATGCTGGTCACCACCAAATAAGCCTACCTGACCTGCCGGGCTGGCCTTTTGCGGGGCGTGGTTTTTTAGTCACAGATGCACCGAATCAGAATCAGCCCGGCTTTTATCCCCTGTTCGCCAAATCCGCCCTGCCATGCCGAATTAAGGCAATCTCGTGACAGATGATAGGAATTAATTCCTATTTTTCATTTTCAACCCGGTTCTTTTTGGCAAACAGTCACTTTCGCGTTTTTGCCGCGCAAACAACGCTTGCCTGATCTGCATTGATGTTTATACCTGACCACAGAACATGCAGCTGACCTAAACTAAAGCAAGCCAGGGAAAGGCAGACACGATGCAGGATGGACGGTCTAAAAAGCTAAAACTTACGCTGGCCGTTGTGTCCTTTGTTACTGCTTCCTTTTTCACCTGTTCTGCTCAGGCGCGCACGGCTCACCGCAATGTGCACACGGCTTCCAGCCACCACCACCGCAGCTCCGGCCATGTGATCCAGTGCGTGGCTTACGCCAAGTCCGCATCCGATGTGGTCCTGCACGGCAATGCGCGTGACTGGTGGCATAATGCCGCCGGTGTGTATGACCGGGGGCTGGAACCCAAGGCAGGCAGTGTTCTCAACTTCCGCGCCACACGCCGCATGCCGCTTGGCCACGTTGCTGTTGTGCGCAACATTGTGGACAGCCGCACCATTGTTATTGACCAGTCCCACTGGGCGCAGGCCGGTATCAGCCGCAACGTGTCTGTTATAGACGTGTCTCCCAACAATGACTGGTCTGCCGTGCGCGTTGCCTTGAACAACCGCAACAGCTACGGCTCCATCTACCCCACTTACGGGTTTATCTACCCCCATTCGGCCAGCAAAAATGCAACGCCTGACAGCCTGAAGCAGGAAGTCATGACCGCATGGGCCAACAAGATGCCAGCAACCCAGCTGGCGCAGGCACCCGCAGGCGCACAGCCTGTAGCAACCCTCCCGTAAGCGGTTCCCCACCGCTTACGCGCCCATACCCCGCTCAGCCAGCCTGAACGGGGTATTTTTTTGCCCGGCTTTTAACGCCAGCGCCCTATTTTGGCGGACCAGAGGCAATGCGGACACGCACCGCACTTTCCAGCACATTCCAGCTTGCCTCAAAAAAGTGGCGTTTGGCGGCATCGGTTGCAAACGGCTTGCGCCCGCTTAGCATCTGGTGCAGCGGCCAGCCTGTTACCAGACCGCGCAGGCTCATTTCCAGCACCGCAACTTCGGCCCGGTTTTCCGGCGTATCTGGCCAGCCCAGTACCTTGGCCAGCAACATTTTCATCCGCTCGTGCAATGGTTCTATGGCCCGGTCCAGATCTTCGGTAATGCTGGCAAACTGCTGGCAGTCCATAATAAGGATCCGGTAGGTTTCCACCGTTTCGGGCACCAGCAGAAAATCCAGAAAACGACGCAGCATATCCTTTATGGCATCCATCGGGTTGGCCATGCTCCCCGGCTCAACCTGCAAAATGCCAACAAGCTCCCGGCAGCGCTCGTGCACCACGGCCCTGAACAGCTCTTTTTTGGAAGGGTAGCGCCGGTAAATGGTCGCCTTGGAGCAGCCAATAACCTTGGCAATATGCTCAACAGAGGTTCCGGCGTACCCTGCGCGCATGAACGCTGTGGTGGCTGTGGCAATAACCGTACGGTCCAGCTCTTCCGCCGCCTCATGCGATGGGCGGCCGCCCGTATGTGTTACTCCGTCTGCCATAAACCCGGTTAACCCATCTGCTGTTTGCCAAAAAACGTCTGCCCCACATTACTCCCTCTGCCCATGGCAGGAAAGCCAGCGCCAGCCCCATAAGGTAGAACACGTAGCAGATTATGGCCCTGCGGGCTGGATCAGTCGGGAATAAGCTCCATATCCAGCCGGGCAATCTGCCAGGACATAAGAACACCCCGCGCCTGCTCGGCCAGATGCACATCCACGCCGTGGGCATTTTCCATAAACAGGACCCCACGCCCCTGCCCTACAACCGCACTGCCCCCGGTTGTCCAGTACGTGCCGCTAAAATCCTCGGGGCGGGTAATGTTGCTTACACAGCCTGCTGCGGCAAAAAAGGCATGCCCTACGGCCAGCACCCCGCCACCACGCGCCACAATCTGGTAGGTATGCCCGCCGAGTTCGAGCGTGCCACGCCCCCACTGGTAGCCAACCACAGCACCAAGCTCTTCCACCCGCACACTCAGCCGACCATCATTGGGCGCACAGACCAGCGGCTGCGCTACAGGCTGTGGCTGTGGCTGTGGCTGTGGCTGTGGTTGTGGTTGTGGTTGTGGTTGTGGTTGTGGTTGTGGTTGTGGTTGTGGTTGTGGTTGTGGTTGTGGTTGTGGTTGCTGGGCTAGAGCAGGGTGCGCCACAAGCCAGAATGTGGCTGCCAGCCCTCCGGCAATAGCCCTGCCACCCTTATGTGAGCGCACTGCCAGCGGGGTATGTGCCAGCACATGCACCCGCCCCGCCAGACCAGACCTGCCGCGCAGAAAATTGCAAAACGAGGCAAAGCCCCGGCGCCACAAAGGCATCCCAGGCACTGGCACTGGCACTGGCACTGGCACTGGCACTGGCACTGGCACTGGCACTGGCGTGAAACAACTGGATAACTCAGCCAAGACTGGCACGGATTCTTGCATCCTCTGGCATGGGAGCAGCCGCCTGCCGCAGGTAAAGACAGGCTAAACCGGTATTTTAAGAAACGAGACAGTTTCGTTTTTATTCTGCGCTCCAACCTGTGTCAAACACAAACCCCGGGCCTGAAAAACCACGCCACTGACTGGCCAGAACCTCCGCCACATGCCCACACAAGGGGAGCAAGGCCCAACTACCTAACCTGCGGTGCAGGCCCGTAAGGTAAGGCGAGCGCAACGCCAGGAACACACTGCCGCACACACCACTACGCCATTGGCATTGCGGCCCGCCCTCCCCTGAAATCGCAAGTAGCCAGAGCACCGCACGTCCCACAAACACAAAGGGCGGCCCGGAGAAAAACCCCCGAACCGCCCTGTTGTGAGCCGATGGTGCTAGCCGATGGTGCTAGCCGATGGTGCTAGCCGATGGTGCTAGCCGATGGTGCGGGCTGTGATTATTCCATCCATTCCGCAATATCAGGGCAGGAACACACAAGATTGCGGTCCCCGTATACGTTGTCGATCCGGGCAACGTTGGGCCAGTATTTGGTGGCCGGGTTTACACCGGGGGGGAAGCACGCCTGCTGGCGGCTGTAGGGGTGTTCCCATACCTCTGCCGTAACCGCAGCACCCGTATGCGGTGCGTGGCGCAGCACGGACTGCTCGGCTGTCACCGTACCCTGCTCCACCGCACGCACTTCTTCACGAATAGCCAGCATGGCATCGCAAAAGCGGTCCAGCTCGGCCTTGCCTTCGGATTCAGTCGGTTCGATCATGAACGTGCCCGCAACGGGAAAACTGACCGTAGGGGCATGGAACCCGTAATCCACCAGCCGCTTGGCCATGTCATCCACCGTCACGCCCACGTTGTCCTTGATCGGGCGCAGGTCCAGAATGCACTCATGCGCAACCCGCCCCTTGGCCCCACGGTACAGCACCGGATACGCATCGGACAGACGGCTGACAATGTAGTTGGCATTCAGGATTGCCACCTGCGTTGCGCGCTTCAGCCCTTCATCCCCCATCAGGCGGATATACGCCCATGAGATGGGCAGGATGGAGGCCGAGCCAAACTGGGCAGCGCTCACGGCTACATCCACCGCCGCATCCGCCGGATTACCCGGCAGGAACGGGGCCAGATGGGCACGCACACCAATGGGCCCCATGCCCGGACCACCCCCGCCATGGGGGATGCAGAAGGTCTTGTGCAGGTTGAAGTGGCTGACATCCCCACCATAATCCGCCGGGCGGGCAAGGCCGACCTGCGCGTTCATGTTTGCGCCATCCACATAAACCTGCCCACCGGCTGCGTGCACCATGTCGCAGATGGCGCGCATGTTTTCTTCAAACACGCCGTGGGTGGAAGGGTAGGTGATCATCACAGCGGACAGGTCCGCCGCGTGGGCAGCAACCTTGGCCTGCATGTCTTCCAGGTCAATGTTGCCTTCACCATCGCATTTGACCACCACCACGCTCATGCCCGCCATCTGGGCGGAAGCGGGGTTGGTGCCGTGGGCAGAGGCCGGGATAAGGCACACATTGCGCTCCCCCTGCCCGCACGCACGGTGGTAGGCCCGAATGGCCAGCAGACCCGCGTACTCACCCTGCGCGCCCGAATTGGGCTGGAAGGACACCGCATCATACCCGCTGATCGCGCACAGCCAGCGCTCAAGGTCGGCCAGAAGGCTCTGGTAACCCTGCGCCTGATCAGCCGGGGCGTAGGGGTGCAGGTCACAAAAACCGGGCCACGTAATGGGCAGCATTTCCACCGTGGCGTTCAGCTTCATGGTGCACGAGCCAAGGGGGATCATGGTCCGGTCCAGCGCCAGATCCTTGTCGGACAGGCGGCGCAGGTAGCGCAGCATATCCGTCTCGGACCGGCAGGAGCCAAACACCGCCTGCCGCATGAAGGCAGACTGGCGGACCAGCGCTTCCGGCACGGTCGAGGCGGCCTGCTCCAGCTTGAGCGCCATATGCCCCATACGGTCGCGGTCGGCGCAGAACACGGACCAGACATCCAGCACGGTTTTGATTGTGCTGGTTTCGTCCAGACTGATGCCAATGCGCCCAGCCCCTGCATTGCGCAGGTTCATGCCCATTTCGCACGCACGGGCCAGCAGAGCGGCGGCATTGTCACCCGCATCTACGGTCATCGTGTCAAAGAACGCGGTGGTCTGCACGGTTACGCCAAGTGCGCGCAGGCCCGCAGCCAGTGTGCACGTAAGCCCGTGCACACGCCGGGCAATGGCCTTAAGCCCTTCCGGCCCATGATAGACCGCATACATGCCCGCAATAACGGCCAGCAGCACCTGTGCGGTGCAGATGTTGGATGTCGCTTTTTCGCGCCGGATGTGCTGCTCGCGCGTTTGCAGCGCAAGGCGGTAGGCCGGGCGGCCCTCGCTATCGACCGAAACCCCGACAAGGCGGCCGGGCATGCTCCGCTTATACGCATCGCGCACGGCCATGTAGGCGGCGTGCGGGCCACCAAAACCCATGGGCACGCCAAAGCGCTGGGTGGAACCAATGGCAATATCCGCCCCCAGCTCTCCGGGGGAGGCCAGCATGGTCAGGGCCAGCGGGTCGGCGGCCATAATGGCAATGCCACCAGCCGCATGCAGCGCCTGCACACAAGCACGCGGGTCGGTCAGCTGCCCCGAGGAGCCGGGGTACTGGAACACGGCCCCAAACACGTCTGCCGCGTTCAGGTCCGTTGCCGGGTTGCCCACCTGTATGCAAAAGCCCATCGGCTCGGCACGGGTTTTGAGCACGGCAATGGTCTGGGGGTGGCAGTCCGCATCCACAAAGAACGTGTTGGAGGCGGATTTGGCAACCCGCTTGGCCAGCGCCATGGCTTCCGCCGCTGCCGTGGCCTCATCCAGCAGGGAGGCATTGGCAATGTCCAGCCCGGTCAGTTCTGTAACCATGGTCTGGAAGTTCAGCAGTGCTTCCAGCCGCCCCTGGCTGATTTCTGGCTGGTAAGGCGTATAGGCCGTGTACCATGCCGGGTTTTCCAGAATGTTGCGCCCGATCACGGCAGGCAGCACCGTGCCGTAATAACCCTGCCCGATCAGGCTAGTGAGCACACGGTTCTGCCCGGCCAGCGTGCGCAGGTGTGCCAGCACGTCTGTTTCGGTCCAGCCTTCCCCCAGCCCCAGCGGCTGCCCGACCCGAATGGCGGCGGGCAGGGTCTGGGCTGTCAGCTCATCAAGGGAGCTGGCACCCACCGTGCGCAGCATGGCGGCCTGCTCATCTGGCGTGGGGCCAATATGGCGGGCGGCAAAGGCTGCGCCATCGGCCCGAAGCCCTGCAAAAGCGGGCAGGTTTTCAACTTGGGAGAACATGCGGGGAACGATCCTGATACACGCGGGTAAACGCAAAACAACAAGGAACACCCCACCCCGTATGCGCGCACCGGTCTGGCAGGCATACGGGCGCGCCGCTCAGGCGGGCGGGGTGGAGCGGGGCTGCTCAGCCAATAAAGGCGGCGTAGGCCTCGGCATTCATCAGGCCATCAAGCTGTGCGGGGTTGCTCAGGCGGAACTTGACAATCCAGCCCGCCCCCTGCGGGTCGGAGCTGACGGTGGAGGGGTCATCGGCCAGAGCGGCGTTGCCTTCCACAATCTCACCATCCACGGGGGCGTAAATGTCGGATGCAGCTTTGACCGATTCCACAACGGCAACGGCTTCGCCCGCCTTGACCTGCGTGCCAGCGGGCCGTGTTTCCACAAACACCAGTTCACCCAGCTCATCGGCTGCATGCTGGGTAATGCCCACCACGGCCGTATCACCATCCACGCGCAGCCATTCGTGTTCGCTCGTAAAATACAGGGTCATTGCCTTAATACTCCGTAAGGCCCCAAACCGGGGCCTGCCTGAAAACATGTTGAAAAGGAAAAAAGCGCTTTACCGCTTGAAGCGCGCAGGCACCAAAGGCAGAGCCGCCACGCGGGATGGCACGCCACGCCCGCGCAGTTCCGCCACAAGCTCCGTACCTACTGCGGCATGGGGGGTGGCCACATAACCCATGGCAACCGGGGCCTCCAGCGTGGGGCCAAATGCGCCGGATGTCACCTCGCCCACCTTGTCGGCCAAGGCTTCATCTGCATACAGGGGGGCACCGTGGCGCACGGGGGCGCGGCCGGTTGGCAGCAGGCCCACGCGGCGGCGGGTTACGCCTTTTTCAAGCTGCTCCAGAATAATATCCGCGCCCGGAAAGCCGCCAGCACGTGCGCCACCGGTGCGGCGGGACTTCTGGATAGACCATTCCAGTGCTGCTTCCACCGGGGTTGTGGTTTCATCAATATCGGAACCATACAGGCACAGCCCGGCTTCCAGCCGCAGGCTGTCCCGCGCGCCAAGGCCGATCAGCCTGACCTGCTGGTGCTGGAGCAACTGGCGGGCCACGCGGTCTGCATCCTTGGCGGAGAGCGAGATTTCGTACCCGTCTTCCCCCGTATAGCCCGAGCGCGAGACGATGCAGCGTGCGCCATCAATTTCGAGCATGCACACATCCATAAAGCGCATGGTTGCGGCATCTGCATCAAAGCTGCTCAGCACGTCCTGCGCCAGTGGGCCCTGCAGGGCCAGCAGGGCGCGGTCTTCGAGCTGCTCAACCAGACAGTCGGCCAGATTATCCTGCATATGGGCAAAGTCGGCCTGCTTGCATGCGGCGTTCACTACCAGCAGCAGGCATTCTTCCTGCGCGATCACCATCAGGTCGTCCAGAATACCGCCCGATGTGTTGGTGAACTGCGTATAACGCTGCCGGTTGGTTTTAAGGCCCACAATATCGGCAGGGACCAGACGTTCCAGCGCGCGGGCTGCGTCCTCCACATTGCCAGAGCGTGCACGAATACGCACCTGCCCCATGTGAGAGACATCAAACAGGCCCACCTGTTCGCGCACATGGCGGTGCTCGGCCATAATGCCATCCGTGTATTGCAACGGCATGGAATAGCCTGCAAACGGCACCATTTTGCCGCCAAAATCCTGATGCAGGGTATGGAGAGGAGTATGGAGGAGAGAAGAATCGGTGCCCATGCACGCCGCCTTACAAAAAAGGCCCAAACTCCGCACGCACCCCATGCCGGGCACAGGACAAAAACACGGAGCTTCGGACCGGACCGTCCGCTGCCCCTTCTGTGCTTTTGCCTGAGATCGCTATCCCGTCGGCGGGTGCGAACGCACCTCTCTCCAGAAGTTTAGAGCGCAGGGTCCTTTTGCCTGAGAGTTTCCGGGGCGGTTGCTCCTTCGGCGCCAGCTTTTTACGGCTGGTCTCTCCCTCTGCGCGGGTGCGACCGTGACATTATTTCCCTTACGAGTCAATCACGGTCGCGGGGTAGATTACGCCTTTGCGCCGGGCAGGTGCCGGGCAATATAGGGCGGCAGGTTAAAGGAGCCGGTATGGATTTCTGGCGTCCAGTACTGGGTTTTACCCAAAATACCAGCCTGTTCGGCACGGGTGCGCACAACGGCTGTATCCTGCCCGGCGGGGTTTGGCCCCTTGGAGGCGATACCCAGAGTCATGAACCCGCCAACATAGGTCGGCACAGCCGCCACATAGGCAGACACATGGGGGAAGTATTTGGCCCGACGTTCGCTGGTTTCAAACAGTTCATCGGCCTGCATGAAGGGCACGCCACACTGGTTGACAATAAGCCCCTCCGCGCTGAGCACGCGGGCACAGTGTTCGTAAAAACTGTCAGTAAACAGGACTTCGCCCACGCCAATGGGGTCTGTGCTATCCACAATAATCACGTCAAAGGAGCCATCGGCTGCTTTGGCAACGTAATCAATCCCGTCGCCCACAATCACTTCAGCGCGCGGGTTGGTCCAGGCATCGCCCGCAATAGAGGGCAGGTGCTGTTTGGAAAGTTCAATGACTGCGCCATCAATTTCCACCATCACGGCTTTTTCCACGCCGGGGTGTTCCAGCACGCGGCGCAGCACGCCACCGTCACCCGCGCCAATAATCAGCACCCGGCGCGGAGCCTTGTGCGTAAACAGCGGCACGTGGGTCAGCATTTCCTGATAAACGAATTCATCCCGTTCGGTAATCTGCACCACGCCATCAAGCAGCAGGACGCGACCGTGAGAATCGCTTTCAAATACAACAATATCCTGAAACGGGCTTTTAACGCGCGCCAGTTCCCGAACAACACGGAAGCGCTGGCCCCAGTTGTCGTACAGGGTTTCTTCAATCCAGTTTTCAGCCATCTCAGCCATCCTTGCCATGCACGGCACGGCGGCCCTGCCCAATGCCTGGGCAAAGCCGCCGTTCAATACCGATAAAGAGGAAGTTTGCGCTTGATCCGCGCGGGCTTTTTTAAGCCTGCACGCGGCCGCGACGCTCTTCGCTTACGTCCAGCTGCTCGGCCTGAAACAGGCTCTGCATAACCGGAATAGCCAGATGCGGGTCGCATGCGCCACACATGAAAATGTCGACCGCAGCAAAGTTGCGTTCGGGCCATGTGTGGATGGAAATATGGCTTTCAGCCAGCACAACAACGCCAGATACACCGCCATTGGGTGTAAAATGGTGGAAATGGCTGTGCAGAATGGTTGCCCCTGCCGCCAGAGCCGCTTCACACAGGGTGCTGTCGATTTTCGCGGGGTTGTCCAGATTAGTGGCCCCCCACATATCAACCAGCAGGTGTGTCCCTGCAAATTTTTCGCCGTCTTTTTCGACGAAATAATCTTTACGGTCATCATCTTCAAATGTGACCGGAACAGAAATTGCCTGGTTATTGCTCGGGAGTTCCGAGACCATCCCCAGTTGAGCAAGTGCGTTCATTGACGTACCCCCAAACCAGTAGACAGCCTGTTGGGCGAAATTAATCGCCCCCTTGGGCCAAGAGCGCGCTAACTAGGGCTTTTTACCCCTTGGGTGCAAGAACTATTTTGGGTCTTTAACAGATTTGTCAAATGTCGATGGCAGGCCATACCCACCAAGGGAGACAACCGGCCCTTTTTGCGCCTGCCTGAGAAGGGCCGCAAACCGGGCCTGCCGTTCCGCCCCAAGGGCACGCCCAGCCACCCATGCGCGCAGGCTGTGCAGGGTTTCCAGATCCCCTGCCGCAGCGGCATCCGTTGCCAGACGAATCACCAGGTCGCGCTGCGGGGGGCTTAGCTCGCCCTGCTCTGGCAGGGTGCGGCTGGCCAGGCGGCCCACAACCAGCACGGCCTGTGCCCATTGCTGGTCTTGCTCATACAGGGCCCCACGCACGGACAGGCCCGCATCCGATTCATCCTCGGCCAGAAGGGCCTGTGCACCCTCGCGGTTGCCGCTGGCGGCGGCCAGTCTGGCCTCATCATACCTACGGCGGGCGGCAAGATCTTCCGGCAGGTCAGCCAGTGCGCTGCGCTCAAGCGCGCGCAGGGCAAGCGGGCGCTGGTTACCCTGCAATGCAGCCTGCGCAAGCTGCTCCTCAATATCAGCCCGCATCAGCGGTTCTATGGCCAGCACATCGGCCTGCTGCAAAACCGGTATGGCCTGCCCGAACTGCCCCATGGCCATAAGCTGCCGCCCAAGCCCGGCCAGCAGTTTGGCCTTGAGCGGGTCATCTGGCACCAGCCCCATGCTGGCCCTTGCCAGTGCCAGCTGCTGGGCGCGGTCTGTAGCGGGGGGAACATTGGGCACAGCCCCGCGTCCGCCCCGCGTCCGCCCCACGGCGCCGTGGCTGCCATGGGCGGGCGTGCCCTGCGCTGCATCGGCGTGGGGTGGGCCAAACACCAGCGCAAACAGCACCGTGCGCCATGCTGCATCCAGCTTGTCCTGCGGTGCCAGCTCGGACGCACCCAGCCCACTCAGCACACCCGCAGCGCGCACGGCCTGCCCGCTACGGGCCAGAGCCTGCGCGTAAACCAGCCGCAAGGCGGGTACAATATTCACCTCACCCTGTTGGGCATTGGGGGCCACCCTGCTCCCTTCGGCCACCTGCGCGGCCAGAATCTGGGCATAGGCCTGTGCGGCCATATCCGGCCCGATCTGGTCATGCGCCAGCAAAAAGCCGACCAGCTCGGCCCGGGCCATGTCGGCCATGCGGTCATTACCCGAAGCGGTCAGGTTTTCCAGTGCAACACGCGCGCTTTCGGGTTCCGTGCCGCGGGCCTGCACCATAATGCGGGCAAGGCTGTATGCCGGGTCATCTGGCAGGGAGCCCAACACGGCGCGCTCATCCGGCCCGCCAAACTGGGCCAGATACTGCGTAACCCGCAGCATAAGCCCCGCGCGGACTGGTGCGGGGTACTGTTCCAGCCGTGCGTAACCACGCGCCAGCAAAACGGATGTGGGCACGCTCCCTGCACCGCTGAGCATAAAATACGCGCCACGCCATAGCACCATGTCTGGCCCAAAGGCCCAGTCCGCACTGGCCAATGGGGCTGCTCCGGCCATGTCCCCACTGAGCAGGGCCGCACAGGCGCGCAGGGCCTGCACACCCGGCCCCGGCCAGCCGCCACGCACCACACCGCCCACATCGGCCGCACTGCTGCCATCATGCCCGCTGTGCTCGGGCAGGGCACGCAGCAGTTCCCATGCCTGCTGGGGGTACCCTGCGGCAAAGGCCGCCTGTGCCGCCGCCACCCGCATGGCCCACATGGTAATGACCACCGCCTCCGGCTGGCCCGCCAGAACGGTTGCGGGGTCCCCCGCTGCCTGGCCCAGACTGTCGCGCGCTTTGCGCCACTTCTGCAACAGCATGGGAGTGGGTTCATCCCGCAGGCCGAGCCAGAACCAGTCCTGCCCCTGCCGCACGCTGGCACTGGGGGGCGGAGCAGGCAGGCCAACCGGCACGGGCTGGCCGGCTATGGCCTCCAGCACCGGCCCGCTGGGCGTAGACTGCATGAAAAGCTGCGCCGAATCCGCTGCAACCACCACCCCCAGCACCGCCGGGCGCACGGCATACCCCACGGCCGAGCGCGGCTGCAAAGGGGTTTCCACCTGCCGGGTCGTCGCCACAAACAGCCTGCCCCCGGTTGCGGGGTCGGGCAGGGTAACAACCCGGCCGGGCTGGCTTTGTGCAAACAGGATGCGGGCAGGGAGGGGCACCATCTGCACCGCTGGCGTAGCGGGGTGCGCGCCAGCCGAAGCCCCATGCCCCCCGCCATTCCCCGCAGGGCTGCCCACACGTGCACCACACCCATCCGGGTGGCCGGGCTGAACGGCGCAGAGCAGCCAGCCAGCCTTCTGGCGCAGCACGGCAATATGCGGGTGATCTGGCAGGTAAATCCGGAGCAGGGTTGCACCGTTCAGGGCCACGCTCTCACGCCGGTCGAACATACCGCCCTCGCCGGGCAGGTGGAACAGAGCTGGCAGGGCGCGGTCCACCACCACCATCAGTTCCGGCCCGGACCAGAATGCCGCAAGCCCGGTTGTGCTCTCCGCTGGCAGGAACAGGCCCGGCGCCACATCAGCCACGCGGGGCAGGGCATCGGCCTGCACGCTGGTAACCGGCAGGGCGTGCAGGCCGTCGGAGCGGGGCACATCCTGCACGGCGGGGGGGGGGGCACGCAGGGGGGCGGCCTGCACGCAGGGGGCAAGCCCTGCCAGCATGGTGCCAAGCAGCATGGCCCGCCCCAGACCCGTGCGGGCCTGCAGGGCTGGGGCCGCCGTAGCCCCGGCACCACGGGCAACCGGGCCGGACATGCGCGCACCCTGCCCACCGCAGGCCCCTGCCTGCTGGTTTACCCGGTTGTCTGCCTGCCTTGTGTCTGCCACGTTCCCTGCCTGTGTCTTGTGGTACCGGCCAGCCCGGCCCACACCTGTTAGCACGCGCGGGCAGTGCACCCCGTGCGCCAGCCCCATGCCCGGTATTTACCCCAGCATGACAAAAACCAACATGGGCTGCTAGAACAACAGGGGCGTTTTGGCCAGCACCCCCAGCCCCGCCACCACAGGAGCGGCCCATGCTTGACCGTTTTACCAGTATGCAGGTTTTCGTTAAGGTGGTGCAGCTTGGCAGCTTTAGCGCGGCAGCGCGGGCACTTGCCCTTTCCCCCACCATGGTGACCAAGCATGTCACCACACTGGAAGACCGGCTGGGCGTAACCCTGTTCCGCCGCAGCACGCGCCACCTCTCGCTCACCGAGGCAGGGCGCCTGTTTCTGGAAGGTAGCCAGCGTATTCTGGCGGACATGGAGGACATGGAGCTTACCGTAAGCGAGCAGCGGCACGAAGCCCGCGGCCACCTGCGGCTGAATGCACCTGTCTCCTTTGCCATACGCTACGTGGCCCCCTACCTGCCCGAGTTCAACCGCCTGCATCCGCACGTAAGTGTTGAACTGGGGCTGAACGACCGCACCGTGGACCTGATAGACGAAGGCTGGGACCTGACCCTGCGCATACGCAAAATGCCGTCCAGCACCCTGCGCAGCCGCAGGCTGGCCACCATTCGCATGGTGGTGTGCGCAGCCCCTGCATACCTGGAGCGTGCGGGCACCCCCACCCGGGTGGAGGAGCTCAGCCAGCACCAGTGCCTTGGCTACACGCTAAGCGGCACCAACAGCGCCAGCCGCTGGAGCTTTGGGGAAAAAGGGGAAAAAACGGTGCCTGTTTCCGGCCCGCTCAGCGCCAATAATGGCGATGTCCTGCGGGAAGCGGCACTGGCGGGTGAAGGCATTGTGTACCAACCGGTTTTTGTCGTGAGCGAGGAACTGCGCACAGGCCGCCTGCGCGCGCTCACACTGGACCTGCCCCCCGTACCGGGGCCGGACCTGCACGCGGTTTATGCACCGGGGATTAGCGTATCCCTTAAAATCCGCGCCATGATTGATTATCTGAGCCAGTGCTACACCCCCACCCCGCCGTGGGAGCAGGCACTGGCGCACACCCCGTAAAAACCACAAACACAGGGCATGCTGCGGGCCAGACACAACAGGCCTGACCCGCCCGCATCATACGCCAGCCAGAGCCTGCTCAATGGCGGCCAGTTCTGTGGCAGAGAACGCCAGGTTCTCCAGCGCGGCCAGTGTTTCGTCCAGTTGCTGCACGTTTCTGGCCCCGATAATGGCTGATGTAACAACCGGGTTGCGCAGCGTCCATGCCACAGCCATTTGCGCCAGGCTCTGCCCGCGGGCCTGTGCCAGCTCATCCAGCCTGCGCACGGCCTTGAGCACCTGCGGGGTTATGGCTGCCTGATCCAGAAAACGGCTTGTAGCCGCGCGGGATTCGGCAGGAATACCCCCCAGATATTTGCGGGTCAGCACCCCTTGCGCCAGAGGGGAGAAAATAACACACCCAACCCCAAGCTCCTCCAGCGCAGGCAGAAGCTCGGCCTCTATGCCCCGGTTCAGCAGCGAATATGCGGGCTGGTGCACAAGCAGGGGAACGCCCGCAGAGCGCAGAATAGCCTCGGCCTCCCGCGTGCTGGCTGCATCGTAGGAGGAAATCCCCACATAAAGCGCCTTGCCCTGCCTGTGGGCCTGAACGAGCGCGCCTATGGTTTCCTCCAGCGGCACATCGGGGGTTGGGCGGTGGGAATAAAAAATATCCACATAGTCCACCCCCATGCGCTTCAAACTCTGGTTAAGGGAGGAGAGCAGATATTTGCGTGACCCGCCATTGCCATAGGGGCCGGGCCACATATCCCACCCCGCCTTGGTGGAAATAACCAGTTCATCGCGGTAGGGGTGCAGGTCTTTTTGCAGAATACGCCCGAAGTTTTCCTCTGCCGAGCCATAGGGCGTGCCGTAGTTGTTGGCGAGGTCAAAATGCGTCACGCCCCGGTCAAACGCCCGGCGGATGGTGGCGCGGCCGGTTGCAAAGGCATCCGTATCCCCAAAATTGTGCCACAGGCCAAGAGAAATACGCGGCAGGTCCAGCCCGGAATGCCCACAACGCCGGAAATCTGCCTGCTCATACCGCGTGGCGGAAGGTTGCCAGTTCATTGAATTACACGATCCTTTTTTGGTAAAAATGGAAAAATCTTTATTCCGTCTTGCGTTTTATACCGCCAGAGCCACACGCCCGCCATGTGGTTCGCAAAAGGTGCTCTCCAGCCACACAGGGGCCACCCGCACGCGCAGCACGCTCCATGCCAGCACGTAAGCCAGACTGCACCCGCCCAGAATAACCGGCATGGGCACAAACCCGCTGGCCCACAGAATGGACGCCCCACCAAGGTTACCGCAGAACGCGCCAATACCCGTAGCCCGGCCAACCAGGCTGGCTGGCAACCAGTCCGTAACCACCCCAAACAGGTTACTGGCAAAAACCTGATGCGCCATAAGCGCCACGGTAAACAGGAACAGGCCAACAGCCAGAGACGTTGTGAAAAACACAAACATCATTGGAACAACGCACAGGGCTGCCGTGCCCATAACAATACGGCGCGCCTGCTCCTGCGACCCCACATAAGGGCGCAGAAGCCCCGGCAGAATACCCCCGCAGAATGCCCCAATACCCGCACCAATATAAACCGTGCCCGATGCCCCGCTCATGCCCCGCATGCTCAGGCCAAAATGGGAATGAAAAATATCGGGCAGCCAGCTCAGCAACAGCCACCATGTAGCATCCGAGAGCACCTTGCTAATGGAAAACGCCACCACAACCCGGCGCACCGCCGGGTCCCGCAGCCGCGCCGTGGTGGCACCATCCGCCTGTTGCGGCCCAGCCGGGCCAAGGACCACCGGCCCCCGGAACTGCCAGAACAGGGCCAGCACAAGCCCGACCCCGCCCAGCCCCACCACAAGAGCGCGCCAGCCAAGCAGGGGCAGAACCAGCGCAACCAGCAGGGGGGTCAGCACCGCTGCCACATTGGGTGTGGCGTTGAGAATGCCAATAACCTTGCCGCGCTGGGAGCGTGGAACAGCCAGCGCAATAAACTTCATCATGCTCGGGGTGCCGGCCCCCTCAAACGCGCCAAGGCCCGCGCGGATCAGCACAAAATCCCGCACGGAGGAGGCAAAGGCGTGCAGTACGGTCAGCAGGCTCCAGCCTGTCAGGGCCACACCCAGTGTGCGCTTTGGCCCGGCCCAGTCCACCAGCCACCCCGCCGCCAGCAGGCTGCATGCCGCAGCAACCTGCGTCCATGCGGCAATGCTGGCGTAATCGCGCGCCGTCCAGCCAAATGTCTGGTCCAGAACGGGCTTGAGCAGCGCAATAATCTGCCTGTCTGCTGCGGCTACCACAATAATGGAGCACAGCAGCAAGGTGGTCAAAACCTGCGAAGGACGGGGGGAGAGCGCGTTCCCTGCCATGTTCAGAAATCCTTACGCAGAACAAAGCCACCATAGCGGCCGTAATCACGCGGGATGGAGCTGGTCACACCGCCCAGTGCGCCATATGCCATGTAGGAGGCATAATGCGTGTTAATGGCGTTGCGCATGACAAGTGAAAGCTGGAGCTTGAGCTTTTTGTCCTGCAACGTGGTGCTCATGTTCCATATGCCATAAGCCTTCTGCACCGTGTCTGGCGTTTCGGTCAGGGCAAACTGCGTGCGGCTCTGCCACGTGTAGTCACTGTCCACCGATAGGGTGAAGCGGTTGTTCAGGCTTTTTGTGTAATCCGCATTCAGCACAAACTTCCAGCGTGGTGCAAAAGGCAGGGGCTGGCCGTTAACATTGCACGATGCAGGGGCACCAGCAGGGCAGTTAAACTTGTCCACCACAGCGTAGGTGTAGGCAAAGTTACCGCCCAGTGTCAGCCCCGGCAGGGTGCGCACGGCCACATCCCCTTCTACCCCCTTGGAGGAGACAGACCCGGCATTGATCATGCGGTAAACCGCACCACCGGCTACGTTATCCAGAAAGTTGGCCTGATAGTTGGAGAAGTTTTCAATAAATGCGGCAAGGTTTGCCGTAACCCGCCGGTGCAGGAACTGGGATTTAAGCCCCAGTTCAAAACTGTTGTTCTGCTCGGGTTTAAGCACCTGCGCATCTGTTGCCTGCATATTGAAAAACGTATTGTAGGCAGGCCCCTTATACCCATGCGAATAGGTAAAATAGGCATGAATATCAGGCTTAATGTCATATTGCAGGCCAATGCGGTCCACGTACCCATTCTGCGACGTGGAGCCGGAGGACGCATAGGACGGGCGAATACCCGTTACCGCCACGGCAGATGTGGACCTGCGTGACATGTCATACCCCAGATCGTCACGCAGCAGGCGCAGGCCCAGAATAGCCCGGAAGTTTTTTGTAAAGTTCAGGTTTCCTTCAGCAAAAACGGCATAGTTGTTGTTGGTTATGCCATAATGCGACTGGCCGTAAGCCGTGCCCTGCCCGTTTTGCGAAAGGGTGCGGCTATAAACCTCCCGGTCCACCCCGTGCAGGTAGTAAAACCCGGCGACATAATCAAAAAAATGTCCACGAGGGGAGGCAATGCGCACTTCCTGCGATGCCTGCCAGAAGTTCAGCTTACCGTGGTCCCGCACCTCGGGCAGGGTGGCGTACACGCCGGACAGGCCATCGTAATCCTGATCCTGGATATTCTGCCACTGCCTGTAGGCGGAAATGGAAGTGAGCTTGTACCCACGCCCAAGTTCGCGATCGACCGTTGCGGAAAAACCACCAGTATGGTCCACAGAGCGGCTTTGCGTATTATTGCTGACCGAGGTGTTGTTCTTGGAGGGTGTAACCCCCTCCCCCACCAGTGCCGAAGCCAGTGCGGGGTTGGTTTTGACCGCTCCCGTAGGGTACGCCACCTGATTGGTGGAAGTATAAACCCCCGTTGGCACCAGATCGTTCTGGTACATGTAATCCAGCCCGAATGTGACCTGTGTTTCCTCATCCGGGGTCCAGAGGAACTTGCTGCGCGCACCACGGTGTTCGTAGCCATTCACCGTGGTGCTGTTGGCCAGATTTTTAACATTCCCGTCAAAACCACCGACCAGAAAAGACGCATTGGCAACCAGCTTGGACGGAACAAGCGTGCCCGTAGCCCCCCCGGTCAGCCGGTATTCGTTCCCCGAAAAATAGGAGGCCTCCGCAAAGGCATGGAAGTCCGCCGTAGGCTGCCGGGTAACAATATTGACCGCCCCGGCAGAGGCGTTTTTACCAAACAGCGTGCCCTGTGGCCCCCGCATGACCTCTACATGGTCAAGGTCCAGAATATCGGCCGTGGCCTGCCCGGGCCGGGCCAGCACCACCCCGTCCAGCACGGTGGATACGGACGGCTCCACCCCCGGAGAGGTCGCAATGGTGCCTATGCCGCGCACAAAGGTTGCCCGGTCCTTGGATGAGGAATTGGCCCGGAAGTTGGCGGAAGGGATAAATTCAAAAATGCCCTGTAGGTCATGCACGTTATCCCGCGTGGCCTGTTTGGCGGAATAGACCGATGTGGCCACCGGCACCTTCTGCAACGGTTCGCTACGCCTGCGCACGCTAACGGTTACATCCTCCGCCTGCCCGGCTTCGAGCGCTGAATGGTTGGGGGAGGTTTTTTTGCTGGCGAGGGTCTGTAACTGCGCCTGTGCGGTGCCAGCAACCATGGCGCAACCAAGGGACGTCACCGAGACATTCAGAACAATACGGCGCAGGTTCGAAGGCAGGGTGAGCATTCTGTTTTCCACTACATTTGGAAGTTTAAATATGATTCGACTATCAAATAACGATACAATTCCGTCATAACGTCAAGATTAAACTATCACGTGTTGTTGTTAATTAGAATTTAGTATATTCAACGATCTTATATCGCCATAATGCGAGTCAGAAACGGGGTTTCCCGCCCCTTAATCCACGCTTAACATTGTGGGAATACCCAGTGCCTGAAAGAAAAATATGTTCCAGAACAACATATTAGTGACGTTTTGGAACAAGTCCCCCTTCCGCCGCCCATAATCCACCATTTTTTGGTGTTGTTTTTTAAGGAATGCTCGAATGTCTCTCGGTCTGGTAGAAAAAACGGCATCACCAACCGTTACAAAGCTTGGTGGTCAAATTGGTGCGGAAATCAGGGGTATTACCCTGTCCCCCGATCTGGACGAGGCCAGCATCGCGTTCATTTACAACGCCATGCTGGAACACAAGGTGATCTTCTTTCGCAAACAGTCACTGACCAGCGCACAGCAGGAGGACCTTGGCGCACGGTTTGGCACGCTTGTGTCCCACCCCACGGTTTCCAGCGCGCAGGGCACAAAACATATTTTTGAGCTTAAATCGCGCAAGGGTCGGGCTGCCAACACATGGCATGCCGACATGACCTTCATGGCCTCCTACCCCAAGGCGTCCATCCTGCGGTGCATACGCCCCGCCCCTTACGGCGGGGCAACCCTGTGGGCCAACACCGCCACGGCGTACCGTTCCCTGCCACAACCCCTGCAGGAACTGGCCGACAAGCTATGGGCCATTCACACCAATAACGAATATGACCACACGGACCTGATTGCCGAGCGCGACTGGGAGTTTATTCAGTGGCAGGCCAATGTTTTTGCCGCCCGCGTGTTTGAGGCCAAACACCCCGTCGTGCGCGTACACCCTGAAACGGGGGAGAAGGTTCTGCTTCTGGGCCAGTTCATCAAACGGCTGGTCGGGTTTAACCTGCCGGATTCACAAGCACTGCTTGGCATTTTGCAAGGGCATGTCACCCGGCCGGAAAACACCATAACCTGGCACTGGCAGGCCGGAGACGTTGCCATGTGGGACAACCGCGCCACCGAACACCGCGCCATTGCCGATTTTGGTCAGGAGGAACGGGAACTCCAGCGCGTAACACTGGTGGGGGATGCCCCCCGCAGCGTGGACGGGCAGCAGAGCGAGCAGGTGGTCAATGGCACACCCAACCCGGTCCTGCTTTTGGAACAGACCGGCGCGTGGAGCCGGCGCGAGCAGTCCTGACAACACCCCCGGAGCTGGAGCGGACCTGAATGGGGCCGCTCACTCCCACACCAGAGCCGTTTCCGTATCCCGTGTGCCAGCAATGGCCTGCTGCTGGGGGCGGCCCAGGTAGTAGCCCTGTGCCTCCGAGCAGCCCATGTTGCTGACCATCTGCAACTGGGCTGCGGTTTCCACCCCTTCTACCGTAACCGTCATGGCGCGAATGCTGGCAATGCCCAGAATGGCCTGTATGATTTCCTTGGCGGTGGGGTCTGGCAGGGCCTGAATGAAGCTGCGGTCAATTTTGATCTTGTCGAACGAGAACTTCCACAAATAGCTGAGTGAAGAATAGCCGGTTCCAAAATCGTCCATGCTGATCTTGCAGCCAAGTGCCTTGAGCTCGTTCAGAATAACGTTTTTATGCTCGTATTCATCCATCAGCACGCTTTCGGTTATTTCCACCTCAAGGCGTGCACCGTTCAGGCCAGTTTTTTCCAGAACATTTTTGACAATTTCAGGGAATTTTCTGTTTTTTAACTGAAGGGGGGAAACATTGACCGAGACATTGATATGCGCAGGCCAGTTCAGTGCCTCGCTACAGGCCAGATGCAGGATCCGCTCGCCCAGCTGGTGGATCAGCCCGGTTTCCTCCGCCAGACGGATGAACACATCAGGCGGGATCATCCCGCGTTCAGGGTGGTTCCAGCGGGCCAGTGCCTCGTAGGATTGCACCTTGCGCGCGTGAATGCCGTAAATGGGCTGGTAGTGCAGTAACAGGCCATCACCTTCCACCAGCCGGTGCAGGGCGGCAACGAGTTCGGCCCGTTCCAGAATTTCATAGCTCAGGTCTGTATCAAACAGCTTGTGCTGGCAGCGGCCCAGAGCCTTGGCGCGGTAGAGCGCCATATCCGCATATTGCAGCAAGGTTGTGACATCCCCCGCCTGAAGCGGAAAACCCGCAGCCCCGATACTGGCCCCGGACTTGGCCTCTGCCCCCTGAATAATGTAGGGGCGGCCCAGGCTTGCCACCAGTTCCTCCAGCCGGGATTCAATCTCGTCCAGCGGGCCGCAGTGCTGCCAGATCACCGCAAACTCATCGCCCCCCAGCCGGGCTACAAAATCTTCCTCGCGGCAGCAGGCCTTTAGCCGGTTTGCAGCGGCGATCAGCAGTTCATCCCCCCCGCTATGGCCGTACATGTCGTTGATGGATTTGAAGTAGTCGAGGTCTATGTAAAGCAGCACGAACGGGTTGCTCAGGTCCTGCGACAGCTCACCCAGACGGATGCCCAGATAATAGCGGTTGGGCAGGCCGGTCAGGCTGTCATAATGGGCAAGGCGTTCAATCCTGCGCTGGGCATCGCGGTATTCGGTAATATCATCAGCTACGCAGAGCTTCCAGCGCATGTTGCCATCATCATCCGCAATCAGCAGATCATGGCGGGAGACAACGCGCGCACGGCCCTCGCGGTCCACCAGTGTTTCTTCCACTGCTTCGGGCTGCTGGTACAAAAACGGGTCTTCGGCCAGTTCACCGTCCAGTTGCAGGGGGGCATCAAGGAGCATGCCCGCGTAGGAGGCTGCGGTTTGCAGGCCATATTCCTCCGCTGCCTTGTTATGCACAATGATGTCACCCGTTTTAATATCCCGTACCTGAATGGCGGTGGGGATATTGTCCACTATACCGGAAATAAAGGATTTATCGCGCATGATGGTTTTGTTGGCCTGCCGGAGTTCGCCCGCAATCTTGTTGAGCTCGTTAATGGTATCCATGGCCTGTGCGTGCAGGGAACGCGTAAGGCTGAGTGCAGAACCCAGCCCGTAATACTGGCCACATTCGGTTATGATGAATTCATTAATCTGGTTGAGTGAGCGGATATTCAGGATTGTTGCAACAAAGTCGGAGACTTTTTCATGCACATCCACCTGTATGGGTTCGCACTCCATAAGCAGGGAGATCGGGCGGTTGGCGTACACCTCGTACCCAAAGCGCTGGCCCAGACGCAAAAAAAAGTCCCGCCGCTGCACAATGCCTATGGGCCGGTTGCACTCATCCACAACGGGAATACCCGCGAGTTCGGCATTATCCTGAAAAATGGACAGAACATGCGACCCCGCCTCCGTCGCACGCACGGGCTCTACCCTGCAGGCAATATCGCGCATCTGGCGTTGGTTGGAATACGCGGGCACGTCCACCTCTAGTAAGCGCAAGGTCATGGTTTTTCGCCTCAATCCAGCCCGCAAGGTCAGGACGGAAAATTCTTAACAACCGATTGACCATACAACAACATGAAAAATAACTGTTTTTTTGTGAACTTATTATTATTTTCTCTTATCCCGCTTGACCCTTCATCCTCTTTTTCTTCCTCTTCCATCCTCCCCTTTTCCAACCTGCCGATTCATTACGGGTACAAACCCCTACTGGCTCCACGCAGCAACCCGGTGCGCAACCATGCCCCATACAAGGCTGTACAGGGCCATTTGCTGTGTTTGGGGCTGCGCGGAACAGTTTTCTCAGGCGGCAATAGCGCGGGCAAACAGGGCCGTATTCCGCTGTGCATCCGCAGCACCCAGCAGTGTATTATAAAATTGTTTATGATACGCGCTTAACCCTGCGGAATCCGTTGCCGCAGGCAGTTGGGCGGGGGCTCGCACATAGGCCATGCGTGCCATGGCACAGGCATAGGCCAGATTGCTCACCAGCAGTGCTGCACTGCCCACACCGGCCCCAGCCCCCCCAACCTGCCGCACGGCACTGGCCAGATCGGGACGAAAGCGCAAAAAGTTCCGCCATATGTCATCATGCGTTGCGGGCTCCATCTGCCACAGGCCCAGAGCGGGACCGCCACCATTCTGTTGGAGCCATACAAGCCCGCTTTCTACCAGTGCCGTGCCGCTCAGCAGGTTGAGCGCCGCACTCCCCCCCAACCCCAGCTGCCCCAGAACCGGACGCACCAGCAGCGCCTTGAACTGCGCCAGATCAAGGCCCGGCATGGGGGACCTCCTGCACCGGCGTATCCCACGGCTCGCGCAGGTGCAGCCAATGCACCCATATGGTGCTGGCCACCTCCTGATCAGACAGAAGCGTGGAGCCTATGGCCGCGCTGATTGTGCATAAAAGCCCTGCTATAACTGCCAGCTTTCGCCACCTGTGCAGGCTGTCCTCGGCCAGCTGGTTCTGCCTCTTCTGGGCACCGGTCTGCTCGGCCAGCTGCTGGGTCAGGCTGGCCAGAGCGTTGCGCATATCCTGCGCCTGGGCCGCCCGGTTGCGCTCACGCTCCTGCCCCTGTGCCTCGATGGAAATAAGCCGCTCGATCATGGCGGACTGGCCGGATTTGAGTGTATCAACATCATCCTCCAGCCCATCAAGGCGACGAGCGTGGCTATCCACGATCACGCGCAGGTCATCATCCACTGCTCGGGGGGCCGCGCATTGTGTTGGGGTCATTTTTTGTATCCGGGCGGCTTTGTTGCAGAAATACTGGAAAGGGATTCCCTGTTTGAAACCAGTTTGTTAGCTGTGAGTGATGAGCAAGCCGAAGCGCACACGCTACCGAACGACGAACTGGTCCT
>NZ_WOTG01000017.1 GCF_011516925.1 Acetobacter fabarum | reverse complement strand
TCAAGCTGCTGGGCCAGCGTCTGACAGCACGCGATTTCGACCGTCAGATCACCGAAGTTCATGTCCGGATCGCCGTCCTCAATCGCTTCACAGCCCTCGGAATCCCCCTCACACACCCTGTCGCGTAAGAAAACTCCTCAAAGATTGCAGCACGCCCAATCGCTGGAATTGTGCAACAGAGCCCCTTCAGGCATGCAATCCGATGGGACATTGTCCGCCATTTTGCCCCCACGGCATTACCGTTTGCAGGCCTTGGTGTCTGGGCTTTGAGTTGTATGAACCCGGCCTACCTCTCCCTCCTTCTGGGCCTGTTCCTTATGGGGAACCTGCCGCTGCTTTTTCGTAAACCTGCTTCCTGCTGCACGGTTGCAACGGTTCCTGTTGCAAAGCTGCATATGCTGGGGGCCGCGGCTGGGTTCATATCCGGTTTTACGGGAGCCGTTGGTCTGGTTTTTAACGGGTTCTATTATCGGCTGGGTTTACGGAAGGAAGAAATTATCGCAACCCGTGCAGCCAACGAAATTTTGCTGCATCTGCTCAAAATCATTCTTTACGCTATATTTGGCCTGCTCAGTACCCAAGCAACCGTTGCAGGGCTTGCCGTAGCAATGGCCGCAATCCTGTCTTCCATGGGCATGAAGTACCTTCTGCCTTACCTGCATGACCGCCTGTTCCACCACATTGGTCATGCTGCCATGGTGATAGCCGGCATCATGATGGTGATCATCGCCGGTGAGCAGATTGCACAACAGGAGAACATTACTGTTCATTTCGCCCACGCAGATGAAGAAGTCGCAGCATCCCTGTCATGGCAAGAGCATACTTTTGCACTGGAATGGGAGAATGGAGGCGAGCTGTAACTGAGCCATGATACCCAAAAAGTCAACCGGCTCTAACACATGGTCAGACTCCTTGTAGTTGCCCAAAGCGCTTCCTGTATTCAGCCGGTGTTACACCAAGATGGCGCTGGAAGACCCGCCGCAAAACCCTGACAGACCCAAAGCCTGCTTCAGCAGCCACAACCTTGGGCGGTTTACGCCCATCTTCAAGCAGGTTGCGGGCAATCGTCAGGCGTGTCTGCTCAACCCATCTGGCGGGCGATAACCCTGTTTCCTGCGCAAAAAGCCGCGTAAGCTGCCTGCGTTCCAGCGCAATCATCCCAGCCATGGCTTCTACACTGTATTCAGCGTCCGGCTGCTGCAAAATCTGCCGTTGAAGAGACTGCAAGGCAGACCGCCCGGCTGGGGACAGTTCCCTTTGCCGGCTGTACTGCAGTTGCCCTCCGGGTCGTTTGTAAAAAAGCACGAGTTGCCGGGCGACATCACGGGCAATTCGTTCCCCCATATCCTCCCGCACCAGCGCAAGCGCCAAATCCAGACCGGAGGATACACCTGCCGCAGTTCTGAGAGCCCCTTCTTCGCGCACAATTGCATCTGCATCCACCGTTACGGCGGGAAATCTGTGGCGAACACGGTCCACATCGGCCCAGTGCGTGGCAATGGTCTGTCCATCCAGCAGGCCGGTTTCTGCCAACGGAAAAACACCCCCACAGATTGATCCAAACCGGCGGGCTTTGGGGGCTTCCTGCCGCAGCCATCTGGTCAGGGCCGGGTTGTAACTTCTGGTCGCTGCATCGGGGGCTCCGGCTACGAGCAGGGTATCCACACATTGGCTGCCAATATCCCCCAGCAGCAGGTCAGCCCGCAGATTGAAACCACACGAACTTCGAATATCTTTTTTACCTGCCACAAGGACAGACCGATAAAGTGGCCTGCCGTAAAACGTATTGGCTTCGGCAAAAACATCGGCAGGTCCGGCAATATCCATAAGCTGGACACCATCACTCACCACAAAGACAATCAGAAGTTCGGTCATCAGGTTTCCGGATTTTTCTCAGCCCAGCATGCTTCCAGTTTCCATATAACGCTGATGCCAGGCAAGGGCTGCGGGAAGATGATGCGGAATATGCTGCCCAAAGCCATACCGCTTGGCCTGCTCGAAATAATCCTGCAAATGTGGCCTGAAATCAGGATGTGCGCACTTGTCAATAATCGCCCGTGCCCGTTCCACCGGAGCAAGGCCACGCAGATCTGCCAACCCCTGTTCGGAAACAATAATCTGCACGTCCTGCAAAATATGATCGGTATGCGGCACCATTGGCACAAAGGCAGATATTTTTCCTCCTTTGGCGGTAGAAGGTGACACAAACATGGACAGAAACGCATTCCGTGCAAAATCGCCAGAGCCACCTATTCCATTTTGGATCCGTGACCCCATGACACAGGTGGAGTTCACGTTGCCATAAATGTCCGCCTCGATCATGCCGTTCATGGCAATAATTCCAAGGCGCCGGATGAGTTCGGGACTGTTGCTGACTTCCTGCTGCCGAAGTACAATTTTCTGGCGGAAAAATGCCGCTTGATGATTGATACGCTGCGCTGCCTCCGGGCTAAGGGAAAAAGAGGAGGCCGAAGCAACAGTCATGCGCCCGCTTTCCAGCATGGATAGCATACCGTCTTGAATAACCTCACTAAAACCAGTCAGGTTTTCAAAATGGCTTTCATTCAAACCTTCCAGAACGGCATTGGCAATATTACCAACCCCACTTTGCAACGGCAACAGTGAGGGGGGAAGCCGCCCCTGTTTTACCTCATGTGCAAAAAACTCCATAACCTGCCCGGCAATCTGCCGTGCAGTTGTATCCGGTTCTGCAAATGGTGCGTTACGGTCAGGTTCATCCGTAACAACAACAGCCACAAGCCGGTTAAGGTCAATGGCAAGTGTGCCGTTCCCTATACGGTCACCGGGGTGTAGCAGGGGTATAATCTGCCCGTTTGGTGGCATTTGCACACCACCCCAGATATCGTGAATGCCTGCAAGTTCAGGATTCTGCCAGGTATTGACCTCAACAATAATTTTATCCGCGATCTGCACCCATGTCGGGCTGTTGCCGACAGAAGAGCTAAGGATCACTTGCCCATCTGGCGTAACGGCAACCGCTTCGATAATCGCGACATCCGGCTTACCAAACTGCCCCTGCCGTGCCTTCTGGGCCACCTGACCAAGGTGTGTATCAAGGTAAAGCGTGCTGCCTTCGTTAATCCGCGCCCGCATGGCGGTATCCCCATTATAGGGGCTTCGAAACGCCACCGCATTAGCTCTGGCCAGCGCTCCATCCAACTGCGGTCCGGTTGAAGCCCCGGTTAGCAACCGCACCGTAAACGGCTCCCCGGCCGCATGGGCTGCCTCAATCCGTTGGGCAAGGGCCTCGGGTACGGCTTTAGGGTATCCGGCACCGATAAAGCCACTGGTGGCAATAACATCCTTATTCCGGATCAGGGCTGCGGCCTCTTGTGCCGTCATGATGCGATCAAGAAATGTCTGGTGAGCAATACGGTCTTTCATGGCCAGATTTCATCCAAGTGTTCCTGAGGTCACTTATGATGAAAGCTGAACAGCCAACACAGCAATGAGAATGATGGTCCGCAAAAAGGTATCATGGACCATATTGGGACATGTCTCTCCACATGACTGTGAGCCACCAAACGCCGGTTACGGGTAGCGCCTATCTGTTAAGATGTTGCCCAGCGCGTTAAAAACTTTCTCATCTGCGCATGATATTGGTAGATCATGAGCAGCCCGCAATATCAAACGTGATCTGAAGTCAATTGGCGTCAATGTTCCGTCGGGGAACGAGGTCTGATATGTCGATTTTTTACGGTCTTTCGGCTTTTCCCATAACACCCACCGACTCACATGGTGTGGTCGATACAGAAGGTGTAATGCACCTGACGGGCTACCTGTCAGCCAATGGTGTAAATTCCATTGGCCTGTTAGGCAGCACCGGAACTTATGCCTATCTGAGCCGGACAGAACGATGCAGGGCCATTCGGGCAGCGGTCAAAGCTATTGGGGGTAAAACTCCTCTGATCGTAGGGGTTGGAACCCTGCGCACTGATGATGCACAGAACCTTGCACGCGATGCGGCCGCCGAAGGCGCAGATGGGCTGTTAATGGCCCCTGTATCCTATACCCCCCTCACGCAGGAAGAGGCCTACCAGCACTATGCCGCGGTCGCGGCAGTCACGCCTTTGCCCCTGTGTATTTATAACAACCCCAGCACGACACATTTCAGCTTTGGTCGTACCCTACTGGAACGGCTGGCAGATATACCCAACATTGCCGCCATAAAAATGCCAGCCCCAGCAGCAGGCACGGTCACACAGGAACTGACAGAACTGCGGAACAGCCCGGCTGGAAAACTCAGTATTGGCTATAGTGGAGACTGGATTGCGGCTGAAGCCCTGCTGGCTGGATGCGACGGGTGGTTTAGTGTTTTAGGGGGATTTCTGCCCCAACTGGCCAAAGCCTTGGTCAGAGCTGCGCGTGCAGGTGATGTGGCTTCTGTAAACCATTACCAGAAAACCCTGCTGCCTCTGTGGCAGCTCTTCAAGGAATTCGGGAGCTTGCGCGTGGCTTATGCTGCAACCCGTTTTTTGGGGCTTGCCAATGCCCAGCCCCCTTTACCTATTCTGCCACTCAGCCCCCAGAACCAGCAGAGGGTGATTGAGGCATTACAGGCCTGCATGGATGATTGTTCCTAAAAACACCCCTGCATGCCATACGCAGCCGCGCATGAAGCATAGCGCGTCTGGCGCTAGGATTTTAGTGTACGGCCAGAAAAACCTTTATGATACATAACAACACTTACCAGACCTATGCCACAGGCCAGTATAAACGCAGGGCCGAATGATCCATAACGGGTTGCCAGAATACCCGTCAGCAAAGGAGCCAGAACACCTCCCAGTGAAGCACCGGTATTCTGTATGGCTTCAAGCGTTGCAACGCGGTTTTCCGTAACAATCAATGTACCCAGTGTCCATCCGCAACTCACAGCCACACCACTGGCAAACAGTGTAAACGTCAACAGGACTATGGCCGGGATCGACCCCGGTTGCAAAGCGAGTGTCCCGGTCAGGATTGCACAGGCAAGCATGGACAACACCACAGTACGCCTGCATGCTACTAAAGGGGCAACTCCGCGCTGGCTGATCATGTCCATCAGCCGCCCCCCCATAAAACAGCCCAAAAAGCTGAAAATCTGAGGGAATGCTGATAATAATCCTGCCTGAATGACTGAAAGATTTTCCGTTTTTTCCAGCCACGCCGGCAACCAGGTGACATAAAGCGAGCTAAGATAGACCACACCGGTATAACCTGCCGTAGCAGCCCATGTGTTACGTTGCCTGAGCAGGTACCCCAGATCATCCTTTAACGCAGAACGGAGTGATGCCCTTGCAGAATGAGCAGGTGTGGGAGCAGACACCTCGCCCGAAGCCGGGTCGCGATAATAAACAATCCAGATAACCGCAAGCAGAAGATTGATCACACCCACCAGAACCGACATATCCCGCCAGCCCCACCAGGCCATGATGGCCAGCAAAAAAGGAGGAGCCAGTGCAGGCCCCAAAGAGGCAGAACCATTAAACAGCCCGATCGCACTACCCCGCTCTTCCGCCGCAAACCAGTGAACCAGAACACGCGTGCCCGCCAGAAACAAAGGAGCTTCCCCCACACCCAGCAAGGCACGGGTCCAGAAAATATTGGTCGAACTATCCACCAGTCCAAACAATATTTCGGAAAATGAGCATAAAACCAGAGAAGCCCCAAGGAACACCCGTCCCCCCAGGCGGTCAGCCAGTAGCCCTATTGGAATCTGGCTGATCATGTAGGTCCATGCCAGAGCGGACAACAGCCAGCCCATGGTCTCATAGGACAAATGCAGGTCTGCCATAATCGCAGTATTGCCGATGGAAAGGGTTGCACGGTCAATATAATTGATGCACCCCGCCCCTACGAGCAGAAGAAGAGTCATACGCTGGCGCGTGCAGTGCCTTGAATCCTGCATAAGAAATAAAATACCTTTAAAAACCTATTATTTTTCCAGAGATTTAGACGCCTGCTTGAGCCAGCGTGAGACATCATGCGGCTGTGTTTCAGACTGGCGGATAAGCTGATCAAAATGGCGCTGCATCTGCTGAATGGTCGCCTGATCATTGAAGATAATATATTGGCTACCAGCATAGATTGCAGCCCGCTGTGTTCCAAAAATTGTATAGGGCACGGTATGATGTGCTCGCCCATCAAACAGAAAAATACGCAAGGATGGGTATAACGTTTCTACCCGCTCCTCCATATATTCCATCTGGGCCCGCCGGACTGAAACCGGCAGCCCATCCCATGGGAACACACCATCTATCAGGCTCGTGATGGTCTGGGTCGAGAGGCAGATTTCCATATCTGTTCCCGGCGGTCGGTTATAATTGAGATTGCTGACAATGGCCTCAATCTCTGCGGGGTCATCATATTCCGGCCCCAACTCCCATGCCACAACTTCTGACATACGCAGAATATCCGGCAAACGATAGGGCACATAACGAATTTTCATACCCTCTGCTTCCGTGTGCCAGCGGGTTAGCAAAGGAATGTTATAATAATCCGGATTATCTGCAACTTCTGTCGTGTGGGTAGCACTTGTATTTGCGGTATCTGTTACACCCAGCAGCCAGTCCACGGACACATTATAGCGCTCGGCAATACGCACCAATGTATCCGCCCGGGGCAGACGTACGGCATCCTCGGCAAGCAACTGGCTTAATGCTGAACGATCAATCCCGATCTCCGCAGCGAACAGGGAGCGACTTTTTGATTTTGCAATCAAGGACAAGACGCGCTGCTGAAAGATGCGGGAAATGACACGTTTGCTCATGCTGCTTTTCCACGATTGATTGCGTATTATATGTGACAAAAGTCAACATATTTTACAACACACTCATTGAAAAGGGTATTTGTACGGTTAAAACCGAGTTTATGGAAAACGTACAGAATAAAACTACAAAAAATAGTGCTTTTATCATGCAGGCCATTGCAGAATGGCCAACATGGCTTGCCCTGCTGGGTTGCTACACAAGCTGGGTGCTGCTTGGATACCTTTTTTATCCTGCTCACCCGCTGCTGGCCTTGGTCTGCATGGCTGTAACAGTTGCATTCCACTCCTCACTCCAGCACGAAGCCATTCATGGCCACCCCACACCATCTGCCCTGTGCAACGAAGTGCTGGTTGGCCTGCCCCTTGGTCTGGCTTACCCCTACCGCCGCTACCGTACGAGCCATTTGCAGCACCATCACGATGATGCATTAACCGACCCGCACCAGGACCCGGAAAGCTATTACTGGGACCGTGCGAACTGGGTACATCTCGGGTTTTTCTGGCGCTTTCTACTCATGCTCAACAACACCGTTCTGGGCCGCCTGCTGCTTGGGCCACTGGTGGGGAGTATCCGTTTTTTCTGGCAGGATCTAGCACTCATCCGGACCGGAAACCGCACAGTCCGGCGGGCGTGGGGTATCCATGCCCTGTCCATCCTGCTTGTTGCTGCCATTGTTACATACGGTTTTCACATACCATTCTGGCTTTATGCAATCGGCCCGGCCTATGCGGGTAATGCTTTGATCGCCCTGCGTTCGTACTGCGAGCATCGGTGGCACGAAGCCCCGGACGGACGGACGATTATTGTTGAAAAATCTTTCCTGTCCTTCCTGTTTCTTTATAACAATCTGCATGTTGTCCACCATGCCCTGCCGGGTGAACCCTGGTTCCGCATGCCCAGCCTGTACAAGCAGAACCGGGAGCAATGGCAGATCCAGAATCGTGGATACGTCTATCGCGGGTACCACAAAATTATCTGGCAGTATCTGCTGCGCTCCAAAGAGCCATTGCTGCATCCGGCATATAGCCCACAGCCTGCAAGGGAGCAGTCATGACCTTTATTGCTTCCATGCCAATGTATGACCCACCAGAAGAACGGGAGGCCGTAGATCTGAGCTGGCAACGCGTGCGAGATGTGCTGCGCCTACGTGGTATTGCTGCCCCGGGGCGACTGGTACGCCGTAATGCTGACCTGCCCGCCGTACCCGGTGGGATAAGGGATGTCGCAGGCAACATCATCGCCCCAGACCCTGCAACATTACCGCCAGAAGAGCTGGACCTGCACACGCTCTGGCGCCACCCCGACTTGCTGTTTGGTGAAACATGCTGGGGGCCGCTGGAGCAGGGATTGCGACCATTTGTGCATGTCATCGCACAAAACAGCTATTCTGGCGTACCGGGAGGAGAAGGTATTCTGTACCGCAGTGCGCTGATTACCCGCAGCAAGGCACAACGCCCTACCCCCGTACCATCAGACACTCCGGTTATGCCTGATCTGGCAGGCAAGCACTTTGCCTTTAACACGCTAGGCTCCCGCTCGGGCTACTTATCTGTGGAGCGTGACCTGCACGCGCAGGGTGCGTCCATGCAGGTCTTTTCACGCATGACACCAACAGGCAGCCATTTGGCCTCCCTGCGCATGGTAGCCGCCAGCAAAGCGGATATTGCCGCGATTGATTGCAAAAGCTGGGCCATGGCGCAGCGGCACCACCCGAGCCTGAGCGCAAAACTGCACGTGGCTGGCTGGACAGCCCCTTCCACCGGCCTGCCGTTCATCTGCTCGGTGCATCTGCCGGAAGCTATCAGGCGCAATGTGGCAGATGTCGCCCGGGCGATCTTCCTGCCTCCAGCGCGATGTTGACCCCGCAGCCTCTCGCGCAGAACGCCCCCAGTCCGCACGATCATGTTCGCACGCATCTGCATGGCAGAACAAAGCATGATCAGGACACAATATTTATCAATATCGGATTCATCGGCAATCCACTTTCGTCTTTAAAGAGAGCAAACCCATGATGACACGACAGAGGCTTGCCCGCTCCACCATTCTGGGCGGTATGATCATGATACCCACCCTGACATCGGCCATTGCTGCCAAATCGGTTCGGGCGGCTGAAGTATCTGGCGAGGCCAGAACCACCCCGGCTGCCGCACCCGCAGGGCATGTGAACAAGGCTGCCAAAACCGTTGATGGTGCGCACGAGGACATTGCCGTTTTTGGGCGTGGTTCCACCCGCCAGATGACCAGCATCACCCGAAGCATGATGCAGCAGAGCGTGCCCGGCACATCCCCGCTAAAAGTGCTCAACCAGTTACCGGGGGTGATGTACCAGTCCGCAGACCCGTTTGGTGGCTATGAATACTCCAGCCAGATTTTTATGCGGGGGTTTGGCCAGTCGCAGCTGGGCTTTACGCTGGATGACATTCCACTGGGGGACCAGCAGTTCAACAACTACAATGGGTTGGGAGTGACACGCTCCATCATTTCCGACAACATTGGTGGCGTAGACGTGTCGCAAGGTGCCGGGGCAATTGATGTTGCCTCTACCAGTAATCTGGGGGGGGCCATCCAGATTCATTCCATCGACCCATCGCATACACGGGGCGGCACTGTCAGCCAGACATTTGGAAGCAATGCGGCCAAGCGCACCTTTGTACGCCTTGAAAGCGGGGACCTGAATGCAGCCGGCACGCGCTTTTATGTATCCTACGCACGCACGGATATGAACCTGTGGAAAGGCGGTGGCTACAACTACTCGGATCAGGTCAATGCCAAGCTTATCCAGCCTCTTGCCAATGGATCCTCCCTAAAAGCCTTTTTCGACTGGAGCTCAACGCAACAGTTCGATTATCAGGACATGACCATGGGTTACCTGCATAGCATTGGCCCCAAACTATCCAATTATTACCCGAACTATGCCGCAGCCTATAATGCAGCTCGTGGTATTTTTTCCCCCTCGATTGCTGCCACGTATGACCCGGCCGATGCCTCCTATTACGCAGGCACAGCCAACCGGGTGGATTATCTGGGTGGGCTGACACTGGACGAAAACCTAACCGACCGGCTGAACTGGAAAACAACGCTGTATGGCCATGCAGACAACGGCTACAGCACATGGACCTCACCCTATATGCCCTCCCCCAACGGGGCACCCCTGTCGCAACGCCTCCAGACACCCCAGATCGCCCGCGGCGGGTTTGAAACCGCATTCACGTACAAGATTGCCCGCCATACCCTCAATGCCGGTGTGTGGTACGAATATGGCACGTTTAACGAAGGGCGCTACTTCAGCCAGGCACCATTACTGGGGCAGGGTACATTGGGTAATCCGACCAGCGGCTTTCCATCCAGCCAGATTTTTGCTCACCCGTGGCAGGAATCTTTTTCCTCCAACACCTTTGTCTTTCATCTACAGGACACATACCGGGTCACAGACACGCTTACGGTCAATGCGGGCTTCAAATCCATGATCCTCAACGCTGGCAACAATGTTCCTACGCAAGACCCCTCCCTCCCTCAGGCGGCACAGGGACGGCTGGAGGCATCCAATGCGTTCTTGCCACAGGTATCGGCCAACTGGCGTTTTCTGCCACACAACGAGCTGTTTTTTGATGTCTCGCACAACATGCGCGGCTTTCCCGAAGATGGCTACCAGACCAATATGGTAGCCACACCATGGGCAGCGCAGCAAAACGTGTTCCAGAGCACAAAAAATGCCTTAAAACCCGAAACTGACTGGGTATACGAAGGCGGATACCGTTATACGACCCCCTTGGTCAGTGCTCTGGCATCGCTCTACCGGATCAATTTTTCCAACCGTCTGCAAATGACATATGGCGGGCAGAACATCAGCCCTACTCCAGTGGTCCAGAACGTTGGCAGCGTAACAGCCAATGGGGCTGAAGCCAGCATTACCGTCAGGCCGTTAAAAGGCCTTTCGATCTATAACTCATTTTCTTACAACCATTCCTCTTACGACCAGAACGTTGCCAGCGGTGGTGTTCTGTACCAGACCCAAGGCAAACAGATCCCGAACTATCCACAGTTCATGTACAAGGGCAGTATCAGCTACCATATTGGCAAACTCTCCGCCCATGTGGATGGAACTTACCTGTCCAGCCGTCAGCTAACATATACCAATGACCTACATGTTCCTGGGTATTTTCTGGCCAACTTTGGCACCCGCTACGATTTTGGGTCTGTCGGCCCCTTAAAGGGGCTATCCGCCAGCTTTAACATCTACAATCTGGCCAATAAAACCTACATTGCCACCACCAATGAGGCTGGGAACAACTTCATTAACAACGGTTTCAATTATTTCCTCATGGGCGCACCCAGACAGTTTTTTGGAACAATTAGCGCAAACTTCTGAGGCCTGTGTATCCATACCTCAGAACCCATTAAGGCGCTGGGAGCAGACACAATAAGGGCTTCACATATTGGTCTCTCATACTGTGAAGCCCTTTAGTTTTGCAACCATGCCAGCCGAAAGGCGTTTTCTGCCAGCCTCACCCCAAAGGGGCGGAACATGAAAACGCCTTTACCCATACGATCAGGGCACAGATTTTGCCCTGCATCATATTTAAAATAAATACTTCAGCCCCATGAACCATATGATGGAGGACGACACAAAAGATACAACGCAAGCCCCATAAACAAGGCTATGCCTGAATTTTTGTTGCTTCACAAAATCTGCAACTACAATAATCGTTAAAGGGCATCCCCAGATATACCGATGTATGGACATAAGCGATGTGGATGATGAGATCAGGAACGTGAACAGCAATATAGTTGCTTCAACACAATACTTTCTCTTGTACGCATACCATATAATAACGATGTCTATAAGGAAGCTTACAAAAAGATGCATCCCATGCAGATGTTTTAAATAGTTCCAAGCAACAACCACAGGAATACGAAATTTTCGTTCCCACGCAATCTGGGCATGCGAAAATGCCAGACCATCCCCCATGAGATGATACAGATACAAGCTATACAAGCCGATTGCGCTGAACCCCACCAGAGCCACCAGTGCATAACTCATAAAATCATATTTTTTTGCGATTATATTTTTAAAACCCGCCTCTTTCATCAAGAAAAATGACAAGATCAAACCCACCACAAATCCCGTCGGCCTGCAAAAAGAAAGAAGAAATATGGAGGCCATGAGCGCAGACATATTTCTCTTATAAAAATTATACAAGCTGATCAGCAGCAGAATGCCATAAACGCATTCCGTGTACTGGATTCTATCCCACAAGCAAAATATTGAGAAAAACGAAAGAAAAATAATAACCGTATTATCTAAATTGCACTTCCTGATTTCATTGTATTTTATCAAAAAATACGGAATGAAAAACAATATTATGTTGTTAATGATCAGGCCGGAAGCCTGCACGCTGAGTGTAGAAAGATACGAAAATCCCTTTATCATCAGGATATAAAGAGGAAAAAAACACCAATCCCCCATTCCTATCATCGTCTGATAGAGATGCGAATATTTTCCGTATCCATGATTAGCTATATAAGAATACCAATGGCAGTCCCAATGACATGTGGCTGGCACCACTCCCCCGAACAAGGGAGTCAGCATAAAAAACAGGGCCGTTGATAATATATAGAGAGATATATATTTTTTGTTGATTATTTTTTTCATCGTTAACATGTCGTATCTCTTGCAGATTTCACGCAAATTGGTTTGACCCGCTCTTGAATATCAATTCCCCCGTATATCTCAGCCTCAAGATACTCCCATGCACTGATATTTTTATTAATATAGTAATTCCTGTAATTTTGACTGACACGGGGATGAATCATAATGAAAAGTGAAAAAGCACTGAACACCGACAGAGAGAAAAACAATATTGTTATGAACAGTTTCTGAAGCGTTGTTTTTTCTTCGTCGGGTGGCATCTGTCTGTATCCATTGTTAAAAAAATATTTATGAAATCCATTGCGTTATACTGCATGAAACCAGACGCAACAGAACAGAGAGCGCCATCACATCGCGTTTTACTCCTACCTTCAGACTAAAAAAGGAAGGCTTTTTGCATAAATTATATTTTCGTGTCAATATAATGACCACAAATAAGCATGCTAATATTTTATTGAATAATATTTTTGTTACTACAGAAAAACACCCAAATTATGGGAAGAAAAGCATTATTTTGTTTATGCGTCATTATTTCTGAATAAAGCCATCCTGGGATTTAGAGCATCAAGAGGAAGCTTCAGGCATGGTGCCGTAGCGGCTACCCGCCAATATTTGGGCTACCATATCTGTATCTACCCAATAGAGGACGCGCCGCAGCTGAATATTACGGCGCACCTCCCCTGTTACGGCTTGGTAGCTGCAGCAGAACTGGCAGAAGGTGCAGGAAAGCGAAGTTTGGCCAGTCGGGCCTCTTCCATCGGCAAAGGCGCATCCGTTGCGGAGACCACTCCGTTCTGGTGCAGAAGAAACGCAACCAGAGCTGCCGTATCCTGTGGCGGCAGGGTGCCCGGAGCCATGAGCGGCATGGCACGGGATATATATCCGGCCAGTTGGTCAATCGGGGTGTTCGCCCAACGTGCTGTAAAATACGTGCTCAGGTCCGGTACGTCATGCCCACCTTCAAGGTCGGCACCATGGCACATGGCGCAGGCTCCAGCATAAATCTGCGCGCCATGCGCCACCTGCTCAGCCGAAAACGAGACAGCATGCCCATTACCGCTCTGGCTAGCAGCATGGGCTGTATGGAGCAAAAAGACCGACAGCACAGAAGCCAAAAGAGCAGTACGCAGGGTAAAGGAACGGGTCATGATAGTGCTCTTATCCGGCACGAGGCTGAAAACGGGTAAAAAGATCGCCAATAATAGCAATGGCCTTTTCTGCCTCTGCGCGGTCAGGGTGTTCAAAACTGTTCCCCACACCGTCCATCTCACCCAGTCCGGACATGTCATACCCCTGAATCATCACGCCATCGGATTTGGAGATCATGGCCGCCCCTTTGTATTCCAGCGCATAAGATGCGTCGGGCTGAGGCGGGAGCCAGCTTGTCTGCCCACGGACAGGAATGAGGGATTTATCATTCCACCAGTCCCGCGCAGCATAGCCGGGGCAATTGATCACCACACGCTCGGGCAGGTCCGCCAGATCAGAAGGACTATGGAACTCGCGGATAACTATACGCCCACCTGCCTGATGGAACTCTTCGAGCAGAAGGTGGCCGTAAGAACCAAAATTGTAGATCATGAGCGGCGTGCGCCGTGCATAAGCTACGGGAAATGGGTTATCGGCCCCGGCCAGCAGTTCGGGTGCGGGAATAATATCGCTTATCAGGCTGGCATATTCGGCAAATTCCGCACTGTTCTGCGGCATACCTGTGGTGGCAAAGCTGCCTTTGGCCGCATCTGCTGGGGCAGGCACATGGTCTGCCGCATCCGGTGCTGTGTCGGAAAGGGTATAGTTATCCCGGAAATCGATTGGATTGCCCGGCATGCCCAGATAATCCCGATAGGTCTGCCAGGAGTAACGGGCCATTTTTTCCCACGTTCTGGCAAATTCGGGGCCAGCCTGCTGGGTTAGGGCTATGCGCGAATCTGGTGTCCAACTCCCATTCGCCCGTACGGAACGCGTATGGGGGAGCAGGTCGCGGGTGTAGATGGTGACATCCAGCCCAGCGCGCTGCGCGGTCAGGGCTGAAGTCAGGCCGATAATGCCACAGCCTATAACCGCCACCTTGCGCTCCAGCGTAGCCGCGGCATGCCCAACGGCCATGTAAGCCGCCCCCCATGAGAGCGACCAGCCGCTACCACCATGGCCGTAATTATGCACCACGGTTTTGCCCGCCACATGCTCCACATCCATGCGTGGGCCAGCAGGGCGGAACGGACGCAGGCAGACCTTTATATCCATGATCTGGTCCGCATGAGCACGAATAGGCACAATACGCGGAATGGTTCCGTGCAGGGCCGTACGCCCAAGAGCGGCTGCTGCATCTGGGGTGGCGGCCCAGCCCCGTCGGGTGCTCCCCATTATTCCGGCTGCCAGAGAGGCCGCAAACAGGTCTCTGCGTTTCAAGCTGCGTATCCTAATTGTGTGATCAACTGGCGAATAGAAGACCTAGCATACGGGAGTTTGCCGTGCATGCGCTACCCCTGTGCGCAAAACGACCGACCATGAACATGCAAAACGGATGATTTATCTGGCTGAGCAGGCTTTACGCCCGGCAAAGCTCTTGCTGGCAAGGATGCAATACACCTGTTTTACTGCATCGGGCGTGAGTGAGCGGACACCCTGCCAAGGAGAGGCTCAAAAGCTCCCCCCGGCAGGGTCAGATGCTCAGTTTTTGTAGTCAGGCTGTTCGCGGTCAAGCTTGCGGCGCAGGGCTTTCCAGATCATCTGCCCCTGATCGGGATCCGTATCAAACTGGTTTTTGGCACGGAGCATTTTTTCTTCCGACGGAATGTGCAGCGGTACCCCGGTGGACTGCGCTGCAATCTGGATCTTGCAAGCCTGTTCCATGTAGTACATGCGATAAAATGCCTGTGCCACGGTGCTACCTACAGTCAGCAGGCCGTGGTTTTGCAAAATAATGGCATTGCGTGTGCCAAGGTCACGCACCAGACGTTCACGCTCGCTCAGGTTGTCATCCGCTGCAATACCTTCGTAAGCATGGAAGGCAACTGCACCATAAAACTCGATATTGATCTGGTTAAGGGGAAGAATCCCCTGATCCTGTGCCGCAATAACCATACCGGCAAGGGTATGCGTATGCATGACACATGCAGCATCCGGCCGATTGGCATGGACAGCGGAATGAATGACAAACCCGGCAGGGTTGATGTTCCAGCTTGTTTTTTGCTGCGGAACACCATCTGCGTCCACCACAACAAGACTGCTGGCTGTAATTTCTTCAAACAGAAGCCCATACGGGTTAACCAGATAACGGTGCCCATCACCGGGTAGGCGGACGGAAAGGTGCGTATAAACCATATCCGTCATGTCAAAATGCGCGATAAGCCGGTATGCGGCTGCCAGGTCTTCGCGCAGTTCCTGTTCTGTCTGCTGTGTTGTCATTGTTGTGGTGTCCTTAAATTCAAAAAAGGTGGTTTCAGGCTGAGGCAACGCGCTTGAAATGTCCAAAAGTTGCTGTTTTGCGTGCCCCTTCGGGGAGCTTGAGGTCCCCTTTTTCAACCTTGCGCACCAGATACTGGTATGTCTGCAAGGCCTGCGCCCACATGTGCTCGCCAATAGTGATGGTTTCGTAGGAAGCAGCATCATCCTTGGCAAAAGCCGGTAACGGGCGGATCTGGGTATGGTAGTCACAGGCGTAAAAGAGCGGGAAGGAATAGCGCTCCTCGGCAACCTTGCGCACCCTGTGTGCTGTTGCCACAAACTCGCCTGCGGTCATAACTTCAAGCATGTCACCAATATTGACCACAAACGCTCCGGGGATGGGGGGCGCGTCAATCCAGTCTCCGTGCCCGTTCATCACTTCCAGCCCCGGCTTGTCTGCCAGAAGAATGGTAAAGCATTCGTAATCCGTATGAGCACCAATGCCGGGCGCATCCTGCGCCTGTGCGTCATGCGGGTAATGGATCATGCGCAGCTTGGAGGGCGGAAAATTGGCTACGGAATCAAAGTAGTTTTCCTCCAGCCCCAGAGCGAGAGCAAAACCGCTGAAGAGCTTGCGACCCAGATCAAACACCGCACGGTAATAAGCTTCCGCCGCAGCCTGAAAACCGGGGAGGTCCGGCCAGTTGTTAGGGCCAAGCAACGGGGTTCCGGCTTGCACCAGCGGGTGATTGGCCGGAACTTCGTAGCCAATATCAAACGCTTCCTTGTGATCGGGGCGGCCAGCGGAATACACCTCCTCCCCTTCAGGCACAAAACCTTTGTGGGTGGCAGAGGTGCCTATGTAATATTCCATCTTCTTTTCAAAAGGCTGGGCAAAAAAATCACGCGCAGCCTTGCGCACGCCCTCGATCAGATCCTCTGGCACATTATGCCCGGAAATAAAGAGAAAACCGACATTACGCGCAGCGTCACCCAGCTTGTCCGCTACGGCCTGACGTTGCGCAATATCAGGGCTGTACAGACCACTGATATCAATAACGGGAATACGGGTGAAAGTTTCGGTGGTGGTGGAAACGGACATCAACCCAGTTCCTTTTTACTGCCACGCGCTGACATGGCCTGTTGAAAATGCTGGCGTTCTGTCTGGCCAGTCCAGATGTTAAGGGACCACAGGTCCGCAACCGGCATGTTGGTAAACGGCAAGGTGTGCAGGTAACCATCCGGCCCACATTCGGGGGTCATGGTGGTTGTGGTGTAGCCCCGCGCAAGCTGGCTCTGCCAGATCTGCTGCCAGATGCTCTGGTGGAACCGTAAGGCGGGTGCATATTCCGGCGCGCCGGGATGGGGTGCCTGTGGCCCCTGATCATACCCCACCCGTGCCTGAATGTGATGCACACGCTCGACAAAAGCGGACAGGTCATCTGCCGGGTCATTCAGCAGGCGTTCACAGCACACAACCCAGTGGCTTATGTCCGCCGTAAACAGCATATCCGGCACCTGTGCTAACACATCCAGTGTTACCCACGGTGTTGCCAGAATACGGGAGCGGTGTGTTTCAAAACAGCAGAGCACATTGGCTGCACGGCAGATTTCCTGCGCCTGCGCAATAAACTCTGCCTGCTGGCTTGCGGGCCAGCGGTCGTTGCCCCCCAGAATGGTGACAAACCGGGGGTTCATGGGCAATGCGCGGTCCACAGCACACCGCAGGTCGTCCAGATGATTTTGAACAGAGGCACTCTGGTTGGGAATAACGCCGCCACCTGTCATGGCTATGGCGATATACGGTGCCCCTTCTTCTCGCAAAATAGTGCTGCATTCCTGTGCGGCAGCATGGGTTGGAGGAATACGCGCCTCCAACCCGGTAAACCCCGCGGCACGGGCTTCCGCCAGTGGGATGTCCCACCGGCGGTTATCTCCCCACAATGTTCGGAAAAGTTCAAATTTCATCATCGCTTTCCCGGTTTTTATTCAGGTATCAGAAGTTGTAGTGCAGGTCGCAGCCAACCCAGCGGGGTGTCTGGATATACTGGGCGCGGTTCCCGTCACTTCCGGTAAAGGAGTAGGTGGAGCCGTGATTGTCCTGCAGGTTGTCAACATAAACTGCAGCAGTCCATTTGCCGGTTTTGGGGCCAACTTCCATCCGCAGGCCAAGCGAGCTGATCTTGCTGGTCTGGGCGTTACTGTCACCCAATGCGGCCCACATGTTGTCTTTCCATGTGTAGCTGGCCTGCAATGTGGTGCGGTAGCGGTCAAAGTTGATGTTGTAACGTGCAACAGCACTCCATGAGAACCGTGGCGCAAACGGAAGCTGGGAGTTATGCGCGATCTTTGGGTCCAGTGTCAGGCCGGGCAGCGAGTCAACCGGGCTTTTGATCTGTGCATCCAGGTAGGCAAAGGAACCACGCAGATCAAGATTAGGAATAACGTTATGCAAGGTGGTGGAAACTTCGCCACCCCGTGTGCGTGCACGCGGAATAGTGCCCAGCGTCAGCGAGTTGCTGGAAATGTTTGAATTTGCATAAGGGTGGAACGTACCAAAGAAGAGTGTCTGACGGTTGTGATATTCGTAGTCAAACAGGGAGCCTTCCAGAATAACCTTGTTATGCAGCAGGGAGGATTTGATCCCGACTTCATAAGCAATCAGATTTTCCGGACGGACATAATCCAGTGCTGCGGGCGCCAGAACAGGGGCTGCAAAATAACTGCCTGCCTTATAACCGTTGGAAATGGTGCCATAAGCATAAGTGCCCGGTACAATCTGGTAACGCAGACCAACACGCCCGGTAAAGCGCTCGTAATCGTGCTGCTGGTTAAGATGGTTGATCGCACCATTAAGCGTTGCATTGTACGGAGCAGCAAGGCGCGGGCTTCCGTTCCCGACCGCCGAGTACACCGAACCACCATTAAAGCCACGTTCATCATAGGAAAAACGACCAGACGCGATAAAGTCCAGCTTTTTCGTGATATTGGTAACCGTGTTGACATAAACACCGGTGGACAGGTTCTGCTGCGAGAAATGGTTGGTCAGGTTGACCATGCTACCGGGGTCATCCATGCGGTAGCTGGTGTAGCTACCATCAATCTTGTCATAAGATTCGTAAACACCAACCGTCAGATGGAAGATTTTGGCCAGATTCATGCGCAGGTGCATGTCATGCGACTGGGCAATAGCCGTATCGTTCCAGCGGTAATCGGCATATTTGGTGCCAACGCCGCCTACCACGCCCGTACCGTCGGAGCGCACCCCGCCAGCAACGGTGCCAAGACCATCGTAGTTATCCAGATCATTCCGGCGGTAAAAATCGATCCCCGTTGTGGAGGAGAACGTACCAAAATCAAAAATTTTGGTAAAGTTGAGCGAAACACCACCGCCATTTTCGTTGCGTTGGGGCGGGGTATTGCCAACATTAACAGCATGCGGGTTGGGGTTTGCACCCACACCACCATTGGCAACCGTATCCATATCCTGTGGGGATGTGGACCGCCCCTTATCACGCGTATAGTGGATGTTCAGCAGGAAGGATGAGGTATCATCCACCGTAAACTTGGTCAGGTTACGCATTGCCAGCAAATCCTGCGAGCCATAACGCGCACCCGTTGCAACGTCTTTCTGCCAGCCGTCGCCCTTGACATAGTTAAAGGCCAGACGGTTGGAAATCTTGCTTGTAATGGGGGTGTTAATGGCAAAGCGGCCGCGGCTGGTATTGTAGCTACCATAACCCCACTCCGCATAACCCCCAAACTTATCGGATGGTTTTACGGACTGTACGTTAATGCTACCACCCGTGGTGCTGCGCCCCATGTCAAAACCCTGCGGGCCTTTTTCCGTTGCAACACTTTCCACATCCAGCATCTGGCCGGTGTAGAACACAGGAAACGGAGCCAAAACGCCATCAAGGTAAATACCAATGCCACCCATGTTGGTGCCAACATAGTCATCCAGCCCAACACCACGAATGGAGAAAATGGGAGCCGAACCAGAAACAGCGTTGGTTGCCGTCACACCGGGGGTAAAGGAGGCAATGTCCTTGGGGTTCTCCAGATGGAGCGAACGGAGTTCCTGCCCGCTGATCACGTTGACCGTGGTTGGCTCGGACAGATAGCGATGGGCATGGGTCTGCGTGACTTCAACCTGCTCGGAGCCCCCTTGCCGAGGGGCTGAGCTTTTGCGGCGCGGCGCAGTACCCGCATGCTTATGGCCTGGGGCACTATGGCTTGCATCTGCAGACGGCGGGCTTGCAGCAGAAGGTGCAGCCGTTGCCAGTGGTGAGGTGGATGCCAAAAGCAGGCAGGGCAGAGCTGGCAGGGTAACATACGCTGGAACCGAAGCCAGAAGGCGGAAGGACCGACGTAAAAACAAGGATTTCATGCCCGTATTCCTGATTTTATTCCAGTTGGAACCGGCCCTGGGCTTATAAGGCAACCGGTCTTTTCATTTCCATTTGATAACGAAATATCCGGCACATTCGTTTGAAAATGACTAAATCATACTTTTGCTTGTTGGCATGCGGCCCTGTAGCGTCTCAATAACGGAGCATCTGGTTAAGAAAATTCTGTGCCCGCTCCGACTTGGGCGAGGTAAAAAAAGTTTCCGGGGGCGTAATTTCTACAATTTTCCCCTGATCCATAAAAATAATACGGTCAGCAATCCGGCGGCTAAACGCCATCTCGTGGGTTACGCAAACGGTTGTAATACCCTGCTCTGCCAGTTCATCCATAATGCCAACCACCCCCACAATGGCCTCGGGGTCCAGCGCTGCGGTTGGTTCATCAAACAGCATCACTTCTGGCTGCATGCACAGGGCACGGGCAATGGCTACACGCTGCTGCTGCCCACCAGACAACTGAATGGGGTATTTATCTGCCTGATCAGGGATCCCCACCTGTTCCAGATAACGGCGGGCAAGGGCGGTAGCTTCCATACGGGTCATGCGCCTGACCCGCATGGGGGCAAGAATGCAGTTTTCCAGCACACTCAGATGCGGAAACAGATTATAGTTCTGGAACACCATCCCAACCATGCAACGGAGCTGTATGGGGTCCGTCTTTTCATTGATCAGCTTGCCATCGATGGTAAGCATACCGCTGTCATGCGGTTCAATCTGGTTGAGCGTGCGGATAAGGGTTGATTTTCCCGACCCGGATGGCCCCAGAACCACAATTTTTTCACCACGGCTTATATCAAAATCCACACGGTCCAGAGCAACAAACTTGCCGAACAGTTTGCTCATTCCCCGGACGGAGATCATGGGATTGGTTGTGGTTTCATGCTGCATTGGAAACAACCTTTTTGCGGTCAGACCAGGAAAAACGTCGTTCCACCCGTTTCTGAAGGAAAAGGAAAAAGAACACCATGACAAGGTAGTAAATCAGTGCGGCGGCATAATACTCGGTAAAGGCGAATGTCCGTGCCACCTGTATCTGGGTGACCGCCAGCAACTCCTGCAACGAGATAACAGACGCCAGCGACGTGATTTTTAACAGATTGATAAATTCGTTAATGGTTGGCGGCAGGGCAATACGAAAAGCCTGTGGAAAAATAACGCGCCAGTAAATATCGCGCCGGCTCAGGCCCAGAGCACTTGCGCCAAGTTCCTGCCCCGGATCAACCGCGCTCAATGCGGCACGATTGATTTCGACCTGATAAGCCGATTCATTAATGGACAGAGCCAGAATGGTGGCCAGAAAAGGTGTAAACCACTGTTCCCGAAAAATGGGGAAAAACTGCGGAACCGCATTCCAGATAAACAGAAGCTGGAGCAGTGTGGGCGCAGCCCGGAACAGCGACACATAACCCTCCAGCGCTACCTTTAGCAGCGATTTTTGCGGGCTATTCAAAACAATGGCGATCGGCACGGAAATTGTGATGGCAATAAAGTGCGAAATCAGCGCAACACTCAGGGTAATCAGTGCACCGTGCAAAAATGCCATGGACGTAAGAGCGGAAAAGAATGCGCCCCAGTCAAACATTCCGCCTGCCCCGGCCTGCGCTGCATCGCCTTTTGTGGACTGGTCGGTAACAGACCATTTGGTGCGGAATGTTTGCAGCGTACCATCGCTATCCAACGCCGATATGGCGTTCTGCAGCAGTGTCCGGTCCTCCGGATTCTGGCGGATATAAATGGCAAAATGGCGGTAATCCGGAATATTGGGAGTAATCAGCACATGCAGTTTGTCCCCCAGCTGGCGCATACGGTAAAAAAGTTCGACATCCTGACTGACGAAGGCAAAAACACGCCCGATCAGCACCTGCTGCACCACCTGCTCTTCGGTTGGATATTGCTGGATGATCATGGGGGGCTTGCCCGCAGCAATCAGGGCATCGTTTACAACCCCCAGCCGGGTTACGTAGCTGGTGCCGGATTCCACCGCGACATCCTTACCCGACAGTTCATCCATACTGCTCAGGGAAGGAGTGCCTTTGCGTCCGACAACAACCAGCGCCGTATCCTGATAGGAAACGGCATCAAAGCTTTTTTCCCGCGCGGGGGTACGGATAATACCGCTCATGACCAGACCGCAGCGTTGGGCAGAAAGGCTGGGGAACAGCCCCGTAAAATCCATGGTGATCACAGACAGGCGGGCATGCCAGCGCGTGGCCAGTGCCTGCGCTACGTCTATGTCAAAACCTTCCGGGTGTGTAACATCCTGCCCTTTTACAAAGGTCATGGGGGGCAGCGTGGGGTTGGTACAAACGGTTAATGTGCCGTCCTGCACGAACGAGGGAACCTGCTCCGCCCGGGCTACGCCGGGCAGCACTGCCGCAGTAAGCGCAACCGCAAGGGCCGCAACCGGACGAAGCCTGCGGGGGAGCCGCAGGTAAGATAAAACGCTGGTCATCAATAGGAAGCTTCCAGAAGGGTACGGAACGTCTCGACCATCAGACTGGTTTCGGGGGACGTGCGTGCCAGAAAATGACAGCAGGTGATCAGCCGCAGATCGTTAAAAACAATCCGGCGCAGCAAACCCTGTGCAACAAGAGGAGCGGCAAACACTTCGGGCAGAAAGCCCATATAACTGCCAGAAAGAATGAGCAGGGCGCGCGCATCCACCTTGTCGGCCTTGGCACGATAGGTAAACAGCGGGCGTATCTCCTCCCACCTGTCGGATGTGGCGGCATCTGCCACACTGACCATGCTGTGACTGGTCAGCACATCAAGGGTGATGTCTTCTTCAGGCATATCAAAAAGAGGATGGCGGGAGCCACAGAACAGAAAAGACGCCTCCGCCACAAGCGGGCGGCAACCCAACGGGGCCTGCCCCTGTGCATACAGAGCAATGCCAGCCGTGGCCTGCCCGGTCATGACCGCAACTTCTACCTCCTTGGTGGAGGCGGAATGCAGGTTCATGAACACACCAGGGTGGCTTTGCGTAAAGGTGTGAATGGCTTTGACCAGTGGTGTCTCACCATGGGTCTGTATGTTATCGGGAACATACAGGTTAAAAGTGCCGCTGAGCATGCCACTGGTCTGGTTGATCTGTTGGCGGAAGTTCTCCAGACTGACAAAGAGTTTGCGGGTTGCCTCCAGCACCTCGCGCCCTTCATCCGTAAGGGCAAAGCCACTGCGGCCGCGCAGGCAGATGGTCAGGCCCAGACGGGTTTCCAGCGCGGAAATATCCAGACTGATAGACGATTTGCTTTTGCCCAGCGTAATTTCGGCCGCACTGAAGCCCCCCTGTTCCGCCACAGTGTGAAAGACACGCAGCAGCCGCAGATCAATTTCGGAAACATGCCCCTGAAAACCGCGTGGCCTCTTTCTGGGGCGGGGTGTTTTATGGCTGCTTCCCGTCATGGTTTGAATGCTCCTGTCGGATGGGGCGTCAAGAAGAGGGCGGAAGGTGCTGCCAAAGGCTCCTGTTCTATGCTGGCAAACCGTTATCGTTCTTTATCCAGAATAATTATGACGTGGAAAATATACGATGTGAAGAGAGAACCATTGCAATGCATAAACATACGCGTACCAGAACGCAGCAGAATGACGGTTTTCCGCGTTGTTTGCCTATGTTTGCGAAAAAACCAAAGTAAACTCATATCTGTTCATATTGGGTCCGAAACGAGGCTCGGATAGCCTGCGAGGGAAAACAGATACCTTGGGGATTGACAAGACATGGCTGCAAACAGGTGGTTTATTGATAGCGAAACCGGTGTGCTGACAGATGTTCTTTTATGCCCGCCAGATTATTATGAATGGATTCCGAGCAACGACATCGCCATTCAGACCATGGCTGGCGGTGGCAGTATTGACCGGAACATCCTGAGCAGCCAGTTCAACGAGCTGGTTTCCACTCTCAAGGGGGCGGATGTTTCCTGCCATTTTCTCACGCCGCACAAGGGCATGCCTTACGAGGTTTACACCCGCGACAGCTCGCAGACCACGCCATTTGGCACGGTAGTCACCAGCCTTTCCCGCCCTGAACGGGTGGGGGAAGAAAAGGAAATCCGCACCTTTTATGCACCCGACGAAATCTGGCGCACCTGCACCGCAGGCCGGATTGAAGGGGGGGATATTCATATCATCCGCCCCGGTCTTCTGGCCGTAGGGGTCAGTGGTGGGCGCACGGATACCAAAGGGGCGGCCGAGTTCATCAGCTGGTTTGAAGAGGCAGGCTGGACCTGCCGCATGATCCATTTTCCCGAACATTTCCTGCATCTGGACGTTATTTTCTGCATGGTGGCGGAAAATCTGGCGATTGCGGCAGTCGATGTGCTGGACGAAGCAGATCTGGAGTGGTTCCGTGAGCAGGGTATCCGTATTCTGCCCGTAACCTACCGTGAAGCCATGCGGGATATGGGGTGCAATGTGCTGGCTCTGGGGCGTGAGCGGGTTGTAAGCCCGCGCCATTCCACCCGTATCAATGCCATGCTGCGGGCCGAAGGGCTGAGTGTGCTTGACCCGGAACTGAACCAGTTCTCCCGCGGGGGGGGCAGCATTCATTGCATGACTATGCCCTTGCGCCGTCAGTCTTTGCAGACCGCGTAAGGCACACACTAAAGGAGCAGGGGCAGATGCCAGCACGGATTGTTATCAGCGCAGATGGCAAGAAGGCGTATGAAAGCTGGCATCAGGCCTTTGCTGCTGTCGCGCCTGATCTGGATGTCTGCTCATGGTATGACCCTGCGTGGGAAGTCGGGGGGGATGATTACGCACTCGTCTGGACCCCCGAACCGGAGCATATGGAACGCCTTGCGGGCATGCAGGGGATTATCTGCACCGGAGCGGGTGTTGACCACCTTCTGGCGCACGAACACTTCCCCCGCACGGTTCCACTTGTCCGCATGGGCGGGGAGCAAACCGCACGGCTGATGGCCGATTATGTTCTGTGGGCGGTTATCGGTCTGCTGCGGGATGCCCGGACATGGGCTGTGCAGCAACAGCAGGGCATATGGCGCAACAATGTATGCTGCCGCACATCCAGCACGACCAGAGTAGGCGTTATGGGGCTGGGCCACCTTGGGGCCTATGTGGCACAGGCGCTGGCACAGGTCGGCTTTTGCGTATCGGGCTGGAAGCGTACCCCGGCCGAGCTGGATGGCATAACGGTCTGGAGTGGGGCGGACACATTACCCGATTTTCTGGCCGAGCTGGATGTTCTGGTCAATCTTCTGCCCGCAACCCCTGCAACTGACGGGCTGATCAACCACGCCCTGCTCAGCCAGTTGCCCAAAGGGGCCGGGTTTATCAATGTCGGGCGCGGGCGCCACGTGGTGCAAAGCGATTTGCTCCGCGCTCTGGATGATGGAACACTCTGTGGCGCAGTACTGGACGTGGTAACACCAGAACCCCTGCCACCAGAAGATCCCCTGTGGCACCACCCACGCCTGACCATAACCCCCCATGTTGCCTCTGAGGCTGCGCGGGAGGTGCAGGCCCGTTACGTAGCCGACGTGGTGCGCAGTCTGGAGCGGGGGGAAAAGCCCGCGTTACTGTGCGACACGGCGCGTGGTTACTAAAAACCGAATAGCTTGAAACAGGGAATGGACAGGATATGAGCCAGCACGCCAACCTGACAGTAAACGGACAGGCTCTGTGGCATGACCTTGTCACAACCGCAGCCTTTGGCGGCACAGAAAAAGGTGGCATCTGCCGCCTTGCCCTGACGGATGAAGACAGGCAGGTTCGCGCCTGGTTTGAGCAGACATGCACGGCACTTGGCTGCACGGTTACGTATGACTCCATGGGCAACCAGTTTGCACGCCGTCCCGGCACGCGTGATGACCTCCCCCCTATTATGATGGGCAGCCACCTGGACACACAGGTCACAGGTGGTCGCTTTGATGGCATTCTGGGGGTGCTGGGGGGCATTGCCGTTTTGCGCGCCCTGCATGATGCAGGAGTTACAACCATGCATGCGCTGGAAGTTGTAAACTGGACCAACGAGGAAGGCGCACGCTTTACCCCGCCCATGCTGGCATCGGGCGTTTTTGGAGGAGCCTTTACCGAGGAATTCGCAGGCTCCCGCGCCGATGGAGCCGGCATAACCCTACGCCAAGAACTCGAACGCGGTGGTTTTGTTGGCACAGAACCCTGTGGCCAGCACCCTGCCGCTGCATATTTTGAACTGCACATTGAGCAAGGCCCCGTGCTGGAAGCCGAAGACCGCACCATAGGTGTGGTAACGGGTGTGCAGGGCATGCGCTGGTACGAGGTTGCTGTACGTGGTCGCTCCGCCCATGCAGGCACAACCCCCATGCCCATGCGCAAGGACGCACTCCTGGCTGCCGCACGCATGATTGAACAGGTCAATGCCGTGGCTCAGGCCCATGCGCCTGAAGGGCTAAGCACTATTGGTATTATTACGGCACTCCCGGCCAGCAGCAACGTTGTGCCACGGGAGGTCCGCTTTACAGTGGACCTGCGCAACCCGTCAGAACCTGTCTTGCAGACCATGGAAGAAGATTTCCTACAGCGCATGCAGGCCTGTGCACTGGAAAACGATGTGCAGGTCACGGTTACACCAACATGGAACTCCCCGGCCGTTCATTTTGACCCACGTTGCATTGCCAGCGTTAAGGAAAGCACGGAAGAACTTGGCTACAGCATGCGCGATATTGTTTCCGGCGCCGGGCATGATGCCGTTTATGTCTCCCGTGTTGTGCCAACTGCCATGATCTTTGTGCCATGCCTGCATGGCATCAGCCATAACGAGGCAGAAAGCGCCACCCCGGAAGACGTCACGGCGGGCAGCAATGTTCTGTTGAATGCTGTTTTGAAAGCTGATCATCTTTTTTAAAGAGATCTTTTTTCACTACACCCCTTCAAAGACCATTCTGGTTTTCCAGTCCTAGAAAATGCACTTTATAAAAAGGGGAGGGAGAAGTTGATCTTCTCCCTCCCCTTTATTGAGCGGCGTCGCAACACAATCAGCTTGTCACTTAATCAGTGATGCAACCTGTTCCATGGCTTTACAAAAAACCTGCACATCGCTGGCCGAGCCCACGGTAATTCTGGAACAGGTTGGCCAGATCTCCCAACTTCGTCCGATAATCACATTGTTCTGGGCAAATGTTCTCACAATTGGCCCGGGTGCCGTGCGCCAGTCTGCCATAAGCATATTGGCTTCACTTGGAATAGTCCGCACGCCATAATGGCTCAGACATTCCTGCATGATTTTACGGTTTTGGCGTGTTTCAGAACGCCGCTTTGCAATTTCAGCCTGATCTTTCAGACTATCCGTGCCAATAGAAACAGCGGGGACGGAAAGCATGGTCGTCTGGTAAATGCCATCATACCGCATCATTCTTTCATGCAGTTGCGGGTGAGCAATACTCAGCCCCAAGCGAAGTCCGGCCATGCCGAACAGTTTGGAAAAAGTACGTAAAACCACAAGATTACGGCACGACCCAAGCAGTGAAACCGCAGAGGGGGCGTTACTGAAATGCAGATAGGCTTCATCCACCACCAGCACGGATTTTTCAGGAATATTACGGGCAAGCCATGCAATATCCGCTAACGGCGTAACCGTGCCAGTCGGGTTATTGGGGCTGCATATGTAATACATACCTGCATGCGGATCAGCCTTGAGCATGGCCCGCACATCGGTCTTATAGCCATTGTCTGCCCTTAGGGGGACTTTGGTCAGGGGGATCTGTAGCCATTCCGCAACACCCCATACCGTCTCGTATGTAGGGTTGCTGGTTACAAGGCCCTGCGTAGGCGAACAGAAGGAAATCACAGTCCGGCACAGCGGGTCGCTCGACCCCGGCCAGGGAGTTACCAGCTCTGGAGAAATATGATCATACGTTGCCACGGCTTCAACAAGCGCCTGACGCTCCTTACCGGTCAGATAACGGTTGCCGTTCAGCAACGCCTTTTGTCCGGCGGGCAAGACCGAGGGAAAAGGCCCCGTCCAGAATTCATTCCCATTGAGCAGAATGGCCCCCGCAGGGTAAACCCCGCCTACAGGCAGGGTATCCGCCCGGCTCCTGTGCCAAGGCATGCCGGCCATAACAGCACCAGCGCCCAGAACAAGACTAATGCGACCGATCTGCCTGCGGGAAAAACCACGCTCCTGAAACTCCTGCTGTGTGTGCGGTGGCAGAGGGGCAACCATGGCGTGTCTCCTGTCGGGGAAAGAAAGAAATCTGGGGGAAAAATTCTTTGGCTCAAACACTGCTCGTGCAGAGTAGCATGATGGCCAAAGTAGAATGATCAGAACTGTACGAAAAAGAGGTGAAAAGGAAAGTTCACTTTTGTTGTAACGGAAATCGGCCGGTATGTTTCGATAACGTATCTAAAAATATACTCTGAATACAAGCCTGAAAAATCGGGAGGGCGTTCAATTCATCGCCAGTCACTTTATTCCTCTTCAGAACAAAGCGTCCAACCCCCTGACTGCAACACACAATGCATGGAGTATTAACCCATTGGAGCAATGGTACGCGTGACCTCCAGCAGCAGGGCTATGCAGAAGCTGCCTCTTCCATGCCAGAACGGCAGCGCACTGCTCCACAGGTAACGCCTCAGGGGCAGAAAAAGCGTAACAGAGGCCCTGCCCTATTTTGACCGGCAATTACTCTGTTCTGTCCTGGCCACATTCAGTTGGTAAACTATAAAGCCCTGCTCCAGATAACCATTAGGATACCTCGCGATTTCACGCGCATTTTCTAAAAATCTCTTTTTTTGTTCGGATGTTACGGTAAACGTCCAGTAGTTGTACATATAATTACGGACAGATTTTTCCGCATTTTCATCCATGATATTCAGAACAGAACTCCCTGCTTTTTCCTTATCATTAGCAATCAGAATCAAGGGCGGAGATTTAGAACACACGGCCAGCTTTTGTGCGGCCTTGAGCAAATCATCCAGATTGTAATCCAGCTTGTTTTTATAAGGAACGACAACATCATAGTCATTCAATGTCATCATGAACACAGGCCGTTTTGTATAGTAAGGAATGGCTTCCAGATTATAATCCATGGATGACAGAATAGGAGAATTCTTTAAAATTTCGTCTTTATTGATAAAATCCACAAACTGTTTGGACATGCTATTGGGTTTATGCACCTCATGAAATGCCAGCAAACCAGACAGAATGACTTGAATAGTGAGTATTGTATAAAATGAGACAGAGCCAATTTTATTTAGAACATTACCGGCGGGCTCTTTGCCCGTGTTTTTCTTTATCCACAACAATGCAACAACAAGCATGATCCAGAGAGCCTCATGCCGATAACCACCTTGATAAACAATAGAAAAAAACGCAGAAAATCCGATAAGAGACAGCGCTGCAACAGAAAATAGAAAAGCATCACCCCACAAGACAAGGGGGGAAAACAAGATAGCAGCGTAAGCTACTGCTTCCAGAGCAAGATATACAATTTTCCCGAGAAGATGATGGCCGAAAACATCAGATAAATAGTCTTTGCACCCGAAAAAGGTCAAATGCTTGAAAAATCGGAAATGGTGTTTGACAGTCATCTCTACCGGATGCGCCGCAGCCAGGTCATAACGTGTTGGATAAACTGTCATGAAACAGGCAATAAATCCCGCAATACCCAGAAAACTGTTGAGGCATGCTTTTTTAGTGTCCTCACTCCACTTTTTGCCATTTTCGTACCAAATGCTTAATGGCCATAAAACTGAAAATCCCCCCACGATCAGAGCTGAGTGTACGTTGGTATTAGCCAACAAAAACAAAATAGGACCTGAGAAAATATATTTGTATTTATCAGTTGAAAAACAGCAGGCGAGCAGCAGCATCAACAGAGCGCTTATGCCATAATTTCTATCCATAACCGTATATTCATACAGCATGGGATAGCCAAAAAGTATCAGAGCTTTAAGTCTGAAATTAAATGGCGAGAAAAACAGCAGCAATATTACGGAGCAAAGAGATATGAACAAGGATGAAGCTGGCAAAACATAATAAGAATCAGTTATCCAATATAACAACTGCTCTATTTTATAGACCAAAAATGGGTGTGGATTCCCAATAATATGGATCCGGGACGTTGCCCCTATACCGATCATAAAGTTCCGCACTTCATCCCGCCATAGGGCATGATGAAGAACCAAGTATGTTATGGTTAAAATCCACAACATAAAAATTCCAATTAAATTAATATTTTTATTTTTTAATAATCCACCTTTACTCATTTTTTATTTCCACAATATTTTGCCATTTCGGAACTCATAAAGCAGAAAACAACGCCATTCAAGAGGATTTTTTAAGTGTCAAGACCATCAACTTTGAGAATTTGTGCTTAATATTTTTTTACTATTGAATGCACACAATAAAATTTCAGTTCCACCAGGAACCAGAGCATTCCTGCACAAATATTCAGCATTCTTCTCAAACACTGAAGGGGAAGGAGCTTTCCCCCTTCCCATACATGCACGGCATGTCTTTCGGCGATTATGAGCGCCGTTAATTGCTGGCCAGATTTTTATCTGACTTTGAAGGAGGCAAAACATGATTGAAAAGGAGGCTAAGGAAAATAGCCGTAAGAGCACCAACGGTAATTCCGCTCCCAAATACAATCCGCACCCATGATGGGAGGCTGTCTGTAATATGCGGTTGAGCCGTAACCAGCATGCTCAATGCAACGCTGGCCCCCGCAATAATGATGTTACTATGATCATCAAAATCAACCTGACTTAAGATCTGAACACCGATCATTGCGACAGTTGCAAACATGGCAAGGGCAGCACCCCCCAGTACCGGGGCCGGAATACTGGCGACAAGAGCCGCTGAGACCGGAAAACTGCTGAGAATGATCATAATGACAGAGGCGGATACAATAACCCAACGGCTCCGCACACCAGTCATACGCACCAGTCCAACATTCTCTGCATAACATGTATAAGTGTCTGACCGAAAATGAGTTGAGTGATTTCAGCAGGTTATGATTCATGGGTTTGCGATAACCTGATGAGATCAAGATGGCCTGGACTGAAATCACCCGCGCGCAGTA
>NZ_WOTG01000016.1 GCF_011516925.1 Acetobacter fabarum | reverse complement strand
CATCTCAAGCCTATGCCCCGGCATATCCAGAAATCAAATGCTGGAAAGTCGGTCATCCGCTCGCGTGTCGAGCATGTCTTTGCCGATCAGAAGTCACAGACGGGGCTGTTTAGCGATGCGTTTATGCGTCTCCTGCTAACACGGTTCAAAACTCTCCTGCCCCAGGCCAAGCGTATATCCAGATATCCTTAGCTGTCTGTTTCCATCTGGTCCGAACAGCTCAAATAGCCGACAGGAGGCTTACGCCTACATCTCGGTCAAAAGAAGAGCCGTTCCAGTTTCCGAAAAGCGGACGGTCGGCGATAATTCTCGTTATCCGCCGATGTCCTCCTCCAGACTTCTGATTGCTGCATGTGCAGCTGATCAGGAGAAAGTATCATGGAAAAGAAAACGCGTTTTCCATCGCCTACGCTGAAGGCGTCCGTGCCTTGGAATGCAGGAAAAATGGTTGGCGCCAAGCGGGCGCTCAAAGAAAAGCACGTCTGGGCTATTCGGTTCTGGCTGGGGAGCGAACAGCGTGTCAGAGACAGAGCTTTGTTTGATCTTGCTCTCGATAGCAAACTCAGAGGCTGCGATCTTGTCAGCCTTCGTATCGGCGACATCGTGACCAGTGGTCAGGTGCGCCACCGAGCCATGGTCGTCCAGCAGAAAACCCGGCGACCTGTGCAATTCGAAATTACAGAAACAACGCGGGAAAGCGTGCGGGCGTGGCTGGAACATCGAGGTGGTGGCTTGAATGAGTATGTTTTTCCAAGTCGCCTAAGCGCCAAAGCTCACCTGAGCACAAGGCAATACGCCCGGCTTCTGGATCAATGGGTTCAGGCGATAGGACTTATCCCCGGGGAATATGGAACTCATTCGCTCCGCCGGACTAAGGTTGCCATGATTTACAAACGAACCGGCAATATCCGAGCTGTGCAGATCCTGCTGGGTCATTCAAAACTGGATAGTACGGTTCGATACCTTGGGGTGGATGTAGAGGACGCTCTGGCACTGTCGGAAGCCACTGATCTCTGAAATTGAATATGCCTCAGGAATTCTCTACCTCCTCCTTGTGTGTACATGTTATGATGACACACAAGGAGGAGACCATGAGCGAGCATCTTTCAGATAACGCACCATCACCACAGAAAATCGGAGTTCGAGAGTTCCGAGGAAACCTGACAGCGTATCTGCGTCAGGTCAGACAGGGCAGCACAATCCTCGTGACGTCTCATGATCAGGTCGTTGCTGAACTGCGTCCGCCCGCTCCTTCCTATCGACCGCGTCGTCAGCCTGGAGCTCTTCGCGGGCGGATCAGAATGAGCGAAGATTTTGATCAGACACCTCCCGACGTTCTTGAAAGTATGGAACGCGACTTGTGAAGGTTCTGCTCGATACGCATGCATTGCTGTGGTGGCTTTCGGACTCCGACCGGCTGGGTGAGACTGCACGGGAGACTATTGCGGATCCAGTCCACGATATTCTGGTGAGTATCGTGTCATTATGGGAGATTGCGATCAAAATCCGTATCGGAAAACTGGATGCGGATATGAACGATATTCTGGCAGCCATTCCTGAAGAAGGTTTCTCTCTATTACAAATACAGCCCGAACACCTGCAGATCCTGATGTCTTTGCCTCTGCATCATCGTGATCCGTTTGACCATCTCCTTATGGCGCAGGCGCAAGCTGAACACGCCACATTTCTTTCGGAAGACGGACAAATGGATCATTACCCCATCAAGAGAATACGCTGTTCGTGAAGCAGAAACTGCCGTCAGAACACAGCTCATATTTGACATACACACCGACGAACAGCTTTCCGCATAACGGACATGAGCCGCATGATCTCTTGCAGGCGGGTTGGGCCGATAGTGAGATTTATAATTTTAAGGTAAAATCGGGGAGATAAGCACGCGTTTCCATAAGGCGATGCTGTTTGCCGAATCCCCAGGCCTCACAGGCATGTCTCATTATTGCTTATATACGCAGAATGATGCGAAAAATCAATCAGACCGCTTTTTGAGTCAGGCTCTCGGGTAAACATGGTGTTTGCCGTTCCGCCGCAGAAAAATAGTGAAAGTCGTCGCATTTATGAACGCTGACAATCTGACAGGGCTTATCGGATATCTGAAGCAGGATCAGTGGCAATCCTGCTTTGAAGAGGTGTTGGGTGAGCATTTGGGACCGGCTTTAGAGGCGGCGGATATCAGCTTCGAAGACCTGGGAGATATCTTGGGGCAGGGTGCGGCAATGTCACTCTGGGGCTGTGCCTTCGAAGATTTCTTGGGGCAGGACTGGGATAACGAAAATTTTGTTGAGGTCTATCTGAAACGACGGGGCTGGAAAGAAGGTCCACGCAAAAGCGCTTATATGCGGGGCCTCAAAGAGGCCGTCATGAGCCTGTATGAGGTTTCGCAGATCGTGCCGGGTCAAAGCATGATGGTGCGTGACCTGTTGCGGGGTGGTGATCCCGTTCTGGTGCATGAACGCTCAGCCACACAGTCCCTGAAGCCTTGGGAGCGCATCGCGGCACGTCTTGTTCCCGAAGACGGGAAAATGGTTTTGGCAGGGAGTCTGTTGGCATATTCTCCGCAGGCTTGCGAAGATCTGGCTGAGAATTTGCGCGATGTTCTCAAGCGTAAGCGAGGTCAGGCTGAGTTTCCAAAGATCAAAACAGATGTGCTCCGTGATCTGGCTCCGGTCTTCACGCTGACCTGGCTCTTTAGAACCATGGAAAACATGGTGAGCGCCTCCGAGCCACCCGTTCTGTTTAACGGCGATGGCGAAGACCTAGTCTTTCATGACGTATGTTTTCCTCTCAGCAAGGGAAGCACCCAGAAGAGCATTGCCGAGGTTTTGAATACGATCTCCTGTTTGCAGCATGCGGGGCGCATGATCTGGAATTGGACGCGTCAGGCGGGTGACCATATTCCTGAGGCCAATTCTAAGGCAGAAGACAGCAAAGCTCAGTTTTTGAGTACGACGTTGGATGGTGGTGGTCTTGTTCTGGGGACGCTGGAACTGAAAGGCCGTCAGCTGAGATTGCAGGTCAACTCAGAAACGCGGGCTGAGCAAGGCACGGCTTTACTCCGCAACGCCTTGGGCAGTCTGATTGGATATCCTCTGACACAGATTATGACTGCCGAGCAGGCTATAGAAGAGCAGCGGACCTCTGGCCGGGGGGACGTGCTTGAAGACGAGATCCCGCTCGAAGAAGAGGCGGAAGTTTTGGCTGCTGTTCTGGAGCAGCATTATCGCCGTGTTCTGGATGAGGTTGTTCCGGGGCTTGGGCATGTCACGCCGAGGCAGGCTGTTAAAACAGCGGCGGGGAAGAAGAAAGTCGCGGCTTGGTTGAAGCAGATTGAAGCCACGACAGCAGGCCTGGGGCTTGAGGGGGCAGGGGCCTCTTTCAGCTTTGACTGGATGTGGGAAGAGCTGGGTATCAAGGGGCTGCGGAAGTGACGGGGAGCGCTGCTCAAAAACGCAATCAGTCGGACCAAAGATGTGTTTTAGGCAGCCGCTCTATGAGAGACGCGGGGCTGATTTTAGGTGGAGTGGTCGCGGCGTTGTTGTGCACGCCCATACCCAGTCATGCCGCTTCGTCTCGCTGTAATCCTGTTACCTATGGTGCACGGCATGATGGCCGCACCAATGACGGTCCGGCCATTCAACGTGCCATTACAGCCTGTAGCGAGGCAGGTGGTGGCGTGGTGTCGTTGGCGTCAGGAACATGGTTGAGCGGTCCTTTATCTCTCGAAAACCATGTCACGCTGAATCTGGAGAAGGGAAGTATCCTTCTGGGAAGTGCGGACACGCGTCTATTCCACTGGGCCTTTCTGGGGAAAGCAGCGCAGCCCGGTGAAGCCCTTGTTTCTGCGATTGATGTTCAGGACGTGGCTATAACCGGCCAGGGCCATATTGATGGGAATGGCGCTACTGTCTGGTGGCCTCAAGCCGTGCAGGCGCACAAGACGCAGACCTCAGGTCCTTTACCTTACGGGCCAGACTATCCGGGGGTTCCTGCTGCTAATGGCCTGCCCCGCCCCTGGCTGATTGAGTTTTCGCATGTGCAGCATGGACGGATTTCAGGCGTTACGGCGACCAATTCTCCAATGTGGACGGTCGTTGTCAGGGAGTCCAGCCAGATCAAGGTCGATCATCTCACGATCCGCAACCCGGCCTCGTCTCGGAATACCGATGGTATTGATCTTGTCTCCTCGGATCATGTCACGATGAGCACTCTCGATATTGCGACAGGGGATGACAACATCGCCATCAAATCGGGTTTGACGCAGCCGGGACGAGCGGCGAGCGATATCAGCATTACACAGTCTCGCTTTGGCGAAGGGCACGGCCTGTCTATTGGCAGCGAACTGGCCAATGGTGCCCATCATATTAGAATATCTGACGTCTCGTTTAAGAACACGCTGTCCGGACTGCGGATTAAGTCTGGGCGAGATCGTGGCGGAGATATTGGCTGGATTATCGCGGAACATTTGACGATGGACCATGTTCGGGTGCCGCTGTCGATCAGTGATTATTATGCAGGGCAGCCGGGGGGAACGCAGCAGACTTTCTCGATGGCAGATCCTGCTGCTCCGGTAACATCAACGACCCCGCATATTCATGATGTCACCATTACAGATCTGACGGCGATAAATGCGGAGACTGCGGGTGTTGTGTTGGGTTTGCCCGAGGCACCGATTGAGGGGCTCACTTTGAGAAATATTCGACTGTCGGCTCGGAAAGGCCTTCAGCTTAGTCATGTTAGCGGACGTGCCTCTGGAAGCACGCTCACAGTCCAAATGCCTCCAGTTCTTCAGTGTGGATCTGGTGTGCACATGGGGGGATCAGACCTGCGCTGCCCGGATGAGAGAAGCGCTCATGGATGAGTTTTTACTTGTCATGATTGACCGTCTGTCGACTCAGAAAAAACACAGTAGACAGGCGGCAATCGCCTCTTCTCAGACATACAGTTGCTCGGACCGCTTTTCGCGTAGCGGACATGAAACATCCCATGGTCCGCCGGTAAAGGCGGATAGCGAACTCGCGTATGTATTCTACCAAGTCGAGGTTTGAATCTCAGCCGCCAAGTAGAATCATACTTAACGGGTATGCCGCATGACACTTACAATGCGCGCCGCTGAATTCAGCGCAGCGCTCCCAGTTCGCGGTGGCCAGGAAACTCTTCCAGTGCCGCGTCGATCAGGCTTTCGCGAGTAATATTGCGGCCGCCGCCGCCCTGCGACAGCAATCGTAACGCCGAGAACCATTGCGACCGTCCGTTCCCGACGAGCGTGAGGTTGGCCATGTCGCCGCCCGCACGCAGCCAGATCTGTTGATCCGTCGGGCCTGCCGGGAACAGGTCCGACATGATCTGCTCGAGCGTGCGCTCCCGTACTGCGTGATGGGACGCGAGGGACTTGGTCCCGCCGAGGGCGAGCGCAACGGGGAAGTTTTCTTCGAGTTCGGACGCCTTAAAGATCGGGTGCTGCCTGCCCGGCACGGCCTGTCTAACCGTCTCGGACACGTGGTTGAACAGGTCGAACACCCGGATCGTGCCGTCGCCCGGGGTGGCTGCGGCGCCTTTAAGGCCGGCGAGCATGGCGGTCGTGAAGACGCTGTTGCGCTCGCCCTTTAGGACGCGCGACACTTCGGTCGCGCGCGACGAGGCGAAAATGACTCGGCCGGTCCCGCTCGCCAGCTGTTGCAGCGACTTTTCGTCGAAGCCCGCGTCCAGCCCGTCGTCATCCACCTCCTCAAGATCGGACTTGAGTGTGGCCGCGCCGGCCGCGTGGCACGCGTCAACTATGACCAGGACGCGCGGTGCCTTGATCGCTGCGATCGCGGCAGAAAGTTCGGCTTCGCCAACCGTGGTGCCCGCGAGGTCACTCCGTTTGCAGTCGTAGGGGACGAGCGCGCTCGTCATCTTACCGCCCGATCCGACGCGCGTGCCGTGGCCGGAGAAGAATATCGCGACGGTGTTGTCGACCGTCGCTTTCGCGGCGAGGTCAGCGAGCGCCTTTCGAATGCCCGCGAGCGTCGCCTGGCCATCGGTGAGGACCGTCACGTTTGCATCGGGATAACCACAGTACGACGGCGACTTCAGCACATCGGCGGTGTCGCGCGCATCATTAAGGACGGCCTCGGGCAGGCGCCGGACCTCCTCATAGTCCGCGACGCCGATTACGAGCGCCCGGCCTTGGTTGAACTGCATGCTCGTCTCCATAATCAGCGTGTTCCCGTTCAACCGCGGAACAGGGTATCGTCGGCCAGCATGCTGAGGTTGGTGTTCTGGGGGTAGTCAACCCGCATCTCTCTAATCAGCTTCGAGATGCGCGGCGGTCGGCCGTTCTGGATATCGCGCAGCGCGCTATGCCACCGCTCCTTACCCGTCCCGTGGTGGCGCAGGTCCGAGTCCCGCCCGCCGGCGCGCGACCAGAGCACCTCCTGGTCTGGCCCCTTCGGGTAGAGTTCCGCGGCAAGTTCCACCAGAGAGTGCCACTTTTCAGCGCTGCTGACGGACGAGAGGTCCAAGAACATCTTATCCCAGAAACCGACGAGGTCGATGCACTGGCGCAGTGCCGGCGCGAGGTCGCCGCGCCCGTCGCGATAAAGGGCAACAAACTCGGAGACGATGTCGCGCCGCCGCCGCGCCGCGAGCGCGCGCCCGATGAGCTCGGCGTCGGCCGAGGAAAGCGGGCGCTTCGACCGGACGGCGGTCAATATCCACGTGCGGAACCTACGGGCGTCTAGGCCGCCCAGCGCGTCGACTAGACGGAGGCCCTCGGCGATCCTGAGCGCGGTTACTCGGTCGAGGAGCCGTCCGAGCCTCGCGTCGACTAGGATCCGGTCAGTAAGCGGGGCTTCGAGCGCGGATTCCTTCGCGTCGGTGCCGAAACGCGCGAACCAGGCGTCGACGGTGGCGACAAGCAGGCGGTCGCGGATAGTGGCGGGCAGCTTCGCCCAGAGTTCGTTTCTGCGGGGAAGCAACGTGACGTCCGCTAGCGGTGTGGTCGATAGCCGGTCGAGGAGCTCGGTCGGCGGGTGGGCGCCATCAATCTGCTCTGTGAGGAGCTGGTCAAACGCCTTGCGAGGTTCGGCCGGCCCGTCCCACGCGGCAGGGTTTTCTTTCAGCGACGCCGCCCAAATTCGGCGGTTGGCCACAGTAGACATGTCACGCCGCGCCAAAAGCTTCGGGTCCTTGGCCACAGCCTCGCCAGCGATCGTCAGCACTCGATCGTCGGGTACGTCGGCGAAGACGTCGAGAAGCTCGTCGGGCTTCGCGCGGCGCAGCGCGAGCCGCATCGCTGCGGGGTCGGCGCCCTTATCGGCCGTGCTCTGGGCCCGCGCTGCGTCTGCCGGCCTCATACTGCCGCTGGCTGTGACTGCGTGCAACCGGGGCAGCCCAGATCGCGCGGCGGCCTCGATGATTGGCTTCGCGGTAGCGGGATCGAGTTCGGTCGGGGCGGCGGCGACGACGGCGTCGAGTGCCTTGCAGTTCGCGGCGACCAACGCGACGAGCGGCGGCGACGTCCTGAAGGCGGCCTTGGCCCAGCGCCAGAATGCGGCGGCAAACGCCCCGCCGGGAGCTGTCGAAGAGCGTTCCAGTCCGTGTCGGGCAGCGGCGCGCCACGGCGCGACCGCGTCGGTGCCGACGAGCGCGTCGGTGACGATGGTCACCGCCTCGGCGTCATGTGAGGCGGGATGGCCGCTATCTACCAGCCAGTCCTCCAGGCCCTGCCACAGGGCGCTACTGGTTGCGAAGCCGGGGAGCGCAAGGTTGCGCAACGTCAGGATCTCGGAAGGCGTCGCGTCGGGGAGCGCGCGCAAGAGGCGTCCGATGATGGCCTCCTTCTCCGCCGCGCCGCGCGACGGATCCGGCGAGAGCCGCTCGACAAGCCGGGCGGCCGAGACGAGCCGCGCGACGGTGTCGGGGCTTGCCATCGCCATTGCGTGCGCATGCTCGAGGAGCTGCAGGTCTTGGAAGCCTTCGAGTTCGGCGCCGATCCGCTCTCCGAACGCAAGCAGGTCATTGCCGTCGGGCGACCCGTCGATCATGCCTGCGGCCTTGAGCCCGCCGACCACGTTGCGGCCGATGATTCGCTGATCCTGCCAACGGCCGATGAGCGAGGCCGGGGTGCAGACGATCGTTGGTCCGGGGTTCTCCACGACGTCCTTTGGGCTGAAGCTCAGCCGGAAATAGAGCTTGCCACGCAGCGTCGGCCAGAGCCGTCCCCACAACGCGACGATGAGCTCCTCGAATCCGACGGACCCGATCCGAACCACGGGGCCGTTCCCGCGAGCGACTAGCGCCTGTGCGGCGTCGGCCAAGTCAGGCGAGGCAGGCGGCATGCCTTGACTTGGCGAGACGTCGAGCGGCTCGACGGCGTCGGGCGCAGCAGCGGAAGACGTTATGAGGTGCGCGAGGAGCGGGCGCAGGTCATTCATACCGACGATCTCGGCTAGGTCGCAGATGAGGGCATGAGAGATTACCATGCCCGACCTACCGACGGTCGGGTCGCTAAACGTCCTCGCGAGTACATACTTGTCGCGCGAGGGGAACCCGGATGTGAATGGCGACCAGTTAGCGCCCAGCGGCTCGGTATCCGGTAAGTCGAGCCGCTGCGCGAGGTCGGCCGCAAGCCTCGGGTCACCGCTTGCGCATTTGAGCCCATGCCCGTTTCGGACGGAGCCGTATATCGCTTGGTCTACGCGCATTTACGCTCTCCGCCCCTTCAACTACCGGCGTTTAGCAGGTGGTGGATGGGCAGGGTAAGGTCAGAGCTCTTCGTACCGTTTGCTTCGATGACGTATCCGAAGTGCTCGGGCCCTTTGCTGGCGTAGTCCATGTCGCGCGTGGTCGGGCTGAGGGGACGCTCAAGGGCGGAAAGTCCCATGATCAACGGCTGGCACCAGTTTGATCGCACGAACGCTGAGACCAAGGGTAGCCTGCTGCCGAGCGCTTCAGCCGGCGTCTGAGCTGTCGCCGTTTCGTCCCAACAGGTGAGGAGCACTCCGAGTCGCGGGATCCGCTGCGCCTTTGCGGTCGATCTATAGGAAAAAAGCAGCATCTGCAGCAGCTCCACCAGCCGGGCTTGATCGGATTGGTGCACTTCCCGGCTCTCGACCGAGGCGCCTTTTAAGTCTGCGATCGGCTTTGAAAACATGTCGTCGCCGACGATGGCCTGCTGCAGTCGAACGAGAAGTAGCCAAGCGTCAGCCCCGTCCACGCGCTTCTGCCACGCGTCAGGCAGACGCCGGTTTTCGATTACCGACTTTACCTGCTCGCCGCCGTATTCCGGCCAGATAAGGTCAGCCTGCCGGCCGCCGCTATCGATCACCGGCCAGACACTGTCGACGTTCACCGTGCGCGCTGTATGACCGGCGGCCCGCCCTTCATCGAGGCTCTGGAGCGCGGTCTCGAACGCCTCAAGATTAGTAGCTGCCCCGTTCATCCGCAGCGCGCCCTTGACCCGCATCAAGCGTCTCAGCAGCTGCGCGCCGTAGTGCGTCTTCCCCACGCCGCTTTCGCCGATGAGGAGAATGGAATTAGAGAGTCCGGTCACAGCTTCCTAGTCCCGTAGATGAACAGTGGGTCGGCGGACGTGGACGCAGGTGGGGGCAGACTGACGCCCGGTCGTCGAACATCGAGCGCCCACTGGAGGAGTTCGGTCAGGCCGATGCCCTTGTTGAGGAGCGGGTCCGTGTCGGGGGTGCCGAGCACGCTAACGGAGTACTCGGTAGCGTCCGGCATCGCATCCAAAACGGCACCGCGGACGGCCTCCTCCATCTCGGTCGCGATCTCAACGTCGGCTTTGGTCCAAACAAGAGCGACCGGACGGCGGCCGCGCTCCGCGCCTAGCCGCTTGGCAATAAGTTGGAGCGAACCACGAGCCGAGCCCATAGCCTCACCGGCGAGCGCCTCGCGATCGGCGACGACCATGAATGCGTCGGCATGGTCGGACACCCAGCGTGCGCCGGCGCCTTCTGCCGAATCCGTGTTGATCGCCCAGCGCTGAAACCACTCGCCCGGTGCGTCGGTAAAGAGGTAGTCGAGCTGCGCCCCGCTCTCCTCGTCGCGGAAAGTCAGGTGAAGGAGCCCAGGCGCTCTGCCGCCACGGCTCGTGGTGTGCGGCGGAAAGCGCGGCGGCTGGCCCGGTGTCCAGCGCATAGCGCCCGCCGCTGCCTCCCATCCGGAGAGCGTGTAGGATCCGGCGAACAGACGTCTCTCCGGGATGGCGAGCCCTCGGCCGAGCAGAAGATACCATGCGGCGAGTAGTGTAGTCTTGCCTGCATTCTGCGGCCCGACTACGCCAACGACGATCGGCTTGGCGCGCCCTGACACGAAGCCTAGGTCAGCCAGCCCGAAAGCGCTTCCAGACCAGGGCATCAGCATCTCGCCCGACAGGTCGTCTGAGGTAACAATGTCAGCGGCGCTGCCGCCATGCCAGACTGGGCATTTCGAGAGGTCAGTGTGGCCGAGATCGCATCCGGTGTCTGGGACGAAGCACGTTGACCGCGCACACTTCTCCATCGCTCAGCCCCTCCTAGCGGCGTTGCGCCTCGCAGGCGAGGCGTCGGTCGCGGCCTTTGATGCCTGAAGCTCACGGAATACCCAGCCGGACCATGCGACCGTATCCAGCTCGGAGGTGGCAGGAACACCAGTCAGCTGCTGGAAGCTTTCCGCGTCCCTGGCACCGGTGTGCGTAGGGTGGCCGATCATGGCGAGCAGCGGACCGCGTCCCACCGGTTCGGCCGCCAGCTTCGCGGCGGCGGTGCGCAGCGGGGCGAGCGTGGCCTCGTCCTGTGCTTCCGTGACGAGATCGCGCACGGTGCGCTTCCCGCCATCGGCGGTTCCTCCGAGGCGCAGCACCGCCTCACCCAGAAAAGCGGAGACGCTCGCGGGTGAGAAGAGCGGAACGGCGTCGAAAAGGTCGAGCGCCATCAGCGCGGCGGCGACGGAGGGCGGGAGTGTCCGGTAGCTCTTGCCGACCGATGGCGAGAATAGCGCCTCTCGCCACCAGAGCAGGTTAGTGCGCCGCTGGAGCCCAGCGGTTGCCGCGCTGACGGCTTTCAGCGTCGAGTCGACGTGGCCGGAAACTGTCTCGGCGAGCTTTGCGAAGGGCTGAGCCAGGTCCGGCTGGCTAACCTGAATTTCGCTGAGCGCGGTGTCAATGGCTTCCGCAATCGTAGTACCGGCGCGCAGGCCGAACTCTCCCACCCATAATTGATGACCCTGCGGCCAATGCGGGTTCCCGTGGGTGTGGACGGCACCGCCCTGCTGATTGATACCCGTCGGGCCGGCGGCGGCCATCATGCCTGTCTGCAGGCTGTCCTTCGGAACCTTCGCGATCCTGACCTCAGGCGCAGTGAGCTTCGGTACGTCGAATTTTATCGGCTGGACCGAGATTGAGTCGGGCGTGGCCCACTCCGCCTCCGCGCGGAGGTCGACGCGCCGTTCGACCTCCTCGACGATGCTGATCCAGATCTCACGCTCATTGTCGACAGGCATGAACGGCAACGCGTTACGGGCCGAGGCGACAAAGCAAACGCCAACGCGGTCGTCCTCCGCCGCGGCCGCGACGAGAGCATCGAGCAGCATGGCACGGACTACTGCAGTCGGCGTAGCCGAGAAAGTGTTGCGGTATGTCGTCCACCGGTTTTGTAGAGCGGCCAAGGCCTCCTGCACGACGGGGTCGGCCTCGGGTGCGTCGGGGTCGAACGCGATGAGCGAGAAGCCGAGCGCCTTGGACGGGTTGTTCTTTAGCGCGGCAGCTAGGTCACCTGCCGCTTGATTAAGTTTGTCGAGCTTGGCGTCGTCGCCACCGACGTCGATCAGCCCCCTGTTTAGGAAGCCTTGAAGTATTCTGTCGCCCACGCTGCCACCCCCAAATGCCTAATCTCGTTATTCTAGAAAACAAAGCGGCGAAGAGAAGCTCAAAATCCCTGTGTCGCCATCAGTAGTAGTGGACTGCCGCCTCATGACAAAAAAACTATCGAGCGCTCACTTAGATAGACGGCGGAATGATTGTCACGATGACCGAACGATAGCTGTTGCCCGCCGGATTGCTCCTTTCACAGTATTGATGATGCGCTACCGAACAAACTCCCAGTAGTCCGCCGTGCCGCCAAGCGCCTTTCGCAGGCCAAACCGATGATCGGGCGCGGCGTCACCCTGAATGAGGCGGTGTATGTCTGAAAGCACCGGGCGCATTTCGGCTGCATAGCTGTGGCCCAACAACCCTAGATTGACATGGCTTGCATCGATCGTATCGATCCCGGGCACAACGGCGATGGGCGGAGCCAGCCCGGCGCGAGCAAAGCGATGCAAGCGACGCGAGAGCCCGATCGCCTTGTCATTGTTCGTCACATAGAGCGTGGCCCGTGTGGATAGTCTGCCATACGCGACAGCAAGGTTTCGAAAGAGCTGCGCATCGACGTCCGGCGCGGCGAGAAAAACTTGGCCGAAACGCACTGGCGCTACCGACGCAGTTGCATTGGCAATAGCATCCATCGCTCGCAACAAACCGCGGTTGCCCATTGAATGGGCGATGATGTGCACTGCGTTGGCGCCAGAGCGATTGGCGAAATCGATGAGAAAGCTCCGCATCGCCGGCTCACTTCCCTCTATCGCCGCTTCGTCGCCGGTATAGCCAGCGCCAATGCCGAGCGACGGCCAGGAGAAGAACCCAGCCGGTCCCTTATGTGCCAGATCGACCTTGAGCTGAGCGGTCCGGCGCGCGGCATCCTCGAACTTAGTATTGTACCCGTGGAGAAATATCAGGCCTTGCCGGTCACCAGCATCGAGTGTGGCCGTCTCGTTAGCCAGTAGAGACCAAAATTGGAGTTCCCCTAGAATTTCCATTCCCTGCAGTTTCACACGATTATCGCCCTTCAGGATGCGGCCCAAGAAGCCGCGGCCTAGCGAGCCACTCGTCCGATCTTCAGGAACGAATACGCGACATCGACCGTGCGTCACGCTATCTGCCCGCTCACCTGCAAATCGATCGCGGGCGTTCCGTCGCCGATTTGTGCCGAACCAGACCACGACTTCCTGTCCGTCGGTCGCGTCGATGCCAATCCTGGCGCCGAATGCATGCTTCGTGAATTCTTGAGCGCGGCGTCGCGCGGCCCGCACATCCCCTCGGCGCTGATTGATACGTCCGCGCACTTCATTAAGCGCGCGGCTTAACTGGCCACCTTGGGAGAGCGATCCAAGTTGGGCGGCCATACGCTCAAGCGTGGTTTCGGCGCGCTGCACACGGTATGCCGCAGACGCCGCGGAATGAGGCTCCGCTCTTCCCAGACCGAGAAGTGGACCGGCTGTACCGTCGCTGATCGTTGGACGACCTTGGCTCAAACCGTTTTCGTCTGCGGCGCGATCAAGGTCGTCCGCGTCACTGCGGCGCTCACTGGCGAGCGTCTGGAATAGGACAGCATTGTCTGCGGTGTCTTCCATCGCAGCGTAACCACGATAACGACCTGCTGCAAACCTTAGACTGAACCGAAAGTCAGCTAGCGCATCCGCAGTTACTGTCACAACGTCTTCACCTCTCGGTCTGCAGAGCCGGGTGACCGCATCACGTCACCCAAGTGTCCCTAACATTGTAGATGCAAGCTAAATTTTCAGTGACGTTCATAATGCCAAGCCTCATTCGAAACAGTCAAGTGGTTGCTTGACGCGTCCCCTGCAGCGTCTAGCGGTAGCTATAACCGCCCTGCGGTTTGAATGAACTGACGTCTGCTATCCGCCTGTGCGGACCCGAAAGCGGCCTGGCCGTTCTCCCCCCGTAGCGGTCGTCTGAACGAGCGTATCGGGACCTGTGTTTTCTCAGCGCGCCGCAGGAAGCAGCTCACTCACCAATGACGGCCGCTTATCCGACATCGCCAGCAAAACCTGAACTCGTCCGGTTGGCTGACGACGGCCATGCTCCCAGTTCAGGAGGGTCCCCTTGGCGCGCCCGATGCTTCTGGCAAACTGTGCCTAAGAGAGTCCGCTCCGGGTTCTGATGGCCGCCACGTCAACCGACTGAACGCGGACCTGGTAGGTTTACAAACCTCTTATTTCGGCCGATCAAAAGTCTTAAGACATTGGAAATGTTATGTAATAGATCTTCCTAAGATAAGTTCTTCGAACCCTTCCAGATCCCGAACCTAATATTTCGTCTCGTTTGGTATAATTAGGGAGCTATGACGATTGGCTTCTTGCTTCGCGGGGGCGGGACGATACGATAGAACGGTCCTAACCACCCTCCATCTGCCATCAATAGTGGGGTATTCCCCCACTATTGAGCTTTCTAAAATTAATTAGGCAAAACAATGCGAAGCCAGTCACCTTGGAATGCACGTCTCCCAGACGGAACTGGACCGGCGGCGGAACGCCTAGCCGACGTGCTGGGATCAGACATACTCCATGGTATTTTGTCTGTTGGCGATCGGCTGCCAGCACACCGTGACCTCGCGTGGCGTCTGGGTATCGGCATTGGATCCGTTACGCGCGCTTATGCCATTCTTGAAAGACGCGGATTAGTGCGGGCCGAGCATGGGCGTGGATCTTTCGTTGCAGCACGGGCGGATGATCGGTCGATTTTGCTGGATATGTCCACCAATATGCCCCCGCCCATGTTTAGTGACCGAGCACTCGCTCGCACCCTGTCACGTCTGGCCCGTACCGTCGACGCCGCCCTTTTTAACGTTTATCCACCTGTTGCTGGACATATCGAACACCGTCGAATTATGGCGCACTGGCTGACAGGTTGCGGTATCGAAATCGATCCGGAAAATCTGTTACTGACTGGTGGAGCGCAACAGGCACTCAGCGTGGCGTTCACCGTCGCGCACCCACATGTGGGCAGCATTATAACCGAAGAGGTGACCTACCCCGGCATGCTGGACACAGTGCGTCGCGGAGGAAAAACCTTGCAAAGTATTGCCATGGATGCGCGCGGGATGATGCCTGATGGGCTGGAAGCCGCCTTATCGTCACCCCAAACTGGACGGGCATTAGTGTATGTAACGCCCACCCTGCATAATCCAACCACCGCTTGCATGGATAGCGATCGAGTACATGCCATTGCCCAGTTGTGCCGCCGGTTCGATGCTCTGGTCATCGAAGATGGTGTCTATGCTGGACAGAGCGAGCTAAACCACACTCTTGCAGCGCTCATTCCAGAACGGACTTTTCATGTTTCCAGTCTATCAAAAATCATCAGTCCAGGTCTGCGCATAGGCGCGCTGGCCCCCCCAGCTGCGTTCGCAGCACAGACACTTCCAGTACTGCTTGCATCATCCCTGATGATCGCTCCCCTGTCCTATGCGATGATGGCTCAGTGGTTAAGCGATGGGACGGCTAGCAGCATCCGTCAATCATTACGTTCCGAAGCCGCAAGGCGACGGAATCTTGCGCGTAATATATTGGGTAAACGCATGACAGAACCGGGTGGAGACGGCTTTCACCTTTGGCTGCCCATGGATGCATCCACAGCAGAAAACGTCGCTGAAAACGCAAAGGCACTCGGTGTTTCAATCGCACCACCGAGCGCTTTTGCCAGTTGCGACACCCTTCAAACAACAGGCGTAAGGCTCGCCCTGGGTGCCGTATCCTTCAAAAATCTGACCGTAGCGCTGACGCGCGTACGTCAGGCATGCGAACTAGTAGAAAGAAAAGTGTCACGTGACACTATAGTCGTAGGCTGAAAGTGTCACTCCGCGTTAGTCTGAAAAGAACAGTCAGGCGGCGGAGAGAAAGCATGTCAGACCTATCAACAAATATCCTTACTATTATTGCCGAAATCTACATCCGCCCTGAACACAAAGATGCCATCCTCGGCGCAGTTGCGGCATGCGTTATCGCGTCGCGTTTAGAACCGTCCAATATCTCCTATGACTGCAAGCGTGACCAAAACGACCCGAAGCATCTCGTGTTTATCGAACAGTGGGAGAGCCTCGACGCGCTTCTAATTCATGAGCAGACGGCACATTTCCTGGCCATGAAAGAGACGTTTACGGCAGGACTGGAAAGACCACTGACGGTCACATTGCTTGAGCCGTGTCCCCGGATGGCCTGACGATGGCGAAATACGTCTATATCATCGGAACGCGAGACACCAAGGACGCAGAACTCTGTTTTCTGCGAACCAAATTGTCGGAACGTGGTGTGCTCTCCAGAGTTGTCGATGTCTCCACAGGACGCAATTGCAGCGGTGTCATTCAAGTCACCGATGTCGTGGCATGGGACGTCGCATCATGCCACCCGCGTGGGCCCGATGCCGTATTCGGGAATGTCAGAGGTTCAGCAATTGCAGGAATGTCTGACGCGTTGTTGCACTATCTCTCCTCGCGCCCTGATGTGGCAGGAGTACTGGCACTAGGGGGGTCTGGAGGCACCGCACTGGTAGCACCTGCTTTGCAGGCACTGCCCATCGGTGTTCCAAAAATTCTTGTGTCCACCGTGGCATCTGGAAACGTTGCGCCTTATGTTGGTGGATCCGATATAGCAATGCTGTATTCCGTGGTCGATCTGCAAGGGCTGAACCGTGTGTCGCGGCGTGTGCTCGAAAACGCAGCGAATGCCATGGCCGGTATGGTGCGTTCTGCGACGCATGAACCCGAAGACCAACGCCCTGCGATTGGCTTGACTATGTTTGGTGTCACGACACCCTGCGTCACACACCTGACTGATGCCCTGCATCACCAGTTTGATTGTTTGGTGTTTCACGCCACCGGTACGGGTGGTCGTTCGATGGAACAGCTGATTGATCGTGGAGTCATACGCGGTGTAATTGACGTTACAACAACGGAATTCTGCGACCGCATTGCGAATGGTATTTTCCCTTGTGGAGAAGACCGGCTCGGCGCAGTTGCACGCACTAGAGTGCCTTATGTTGGCAGTTGCGGTGGTCTCGACATGGTCAATTTCGCTGCCCGAGATACGGTTCCACAAAATTATAGAAATCGCGTTCTGGTAGAACATAACCCACACATCACACTGATGCGTACATCTGTCGAAGAATGTCGTCAGATGGGGCAAATGATCGCCGAACGCCTGAATCACTGCGAAGGCCCGGTCACATTCTTTATACCGGAAGGCGGCTTTTCTTTACTTGATGCGGCTGGAGAGGTCTTTTTCGATCCCGAAGCCGATGAAGCATTCGTCGCGGCATTGTCAGGGATGCTGCGCGAAAGCGCAAGGCGAAGGCTGATACGCCTGCCATATGCGCTCAATGATTCTGCTTTTGCTCAGGCAATGGCGGACGAATTTCAGACAATGTTCAAGGAGACAGAATTCAATGCCTAGCATTGCACGCGAAACTATTCTTGGTCGTTTGCGCGGCCTTATCGCAGAAGGGCGCCCTATCGTTGGAGGCGGAGCAGGAACAGGTCTTTCCGCCAAATGTGAGGCGGAGGGCGGCATCGATCTGATCGTCATTTACAACTCCGGTCGTTACCGCATGGCTGGACGCGGTTCACTTGCGGGGTTGCTTGCCTATGGCAATGCTAATCAGATCGTTATGGATATGGCACGTGAGGTGCTGCCAGTTGTCCCAAACACGCCAGTACTTGCCGGCGTGAATGGGACTGATCCATTTGTGGACTTTGATGTATTCCTCGACGAAATACGCAGAGTGGGTTTTTCTGGTATACAAAACTTCCCGACAGTCGGGCTGATTGACGGTACATTCCGGAAAAACCTTGAAGAAACCGGCATGAGCTATGCTATGGAAGTGGATGTCGTCGCTCGGGCCCGCAAGAAAGATTTGCTCACGACCCCTTATATCTTCGACCCAGAGCAAGCTATCAGCATGACAAAAGCGGGCGCGGATGTTCTGGTTGCCCACATGGGCCTGACAACTGGTGGCAATATTGGTGCAGAAACAGCATTCACACTGGACGACTGTATAACGCTGATCAACCAGATGACGGATGCTGCCAAAAGTGTGAGAGACGACGTCATCGTTCTTTGCCATGGCGGACCGATTGCAATGCCTGAAGATGCCCAGAAAGTCCTCAAGGCTTGCCCTGATTGCCATGGATTTTATGGTGCATCGAGTATGGAACGGTTGCCAACCGAACGCGCGCTGGTCGAACAGACACAATTGTTTAAATCTATGACGCGCTAGTATTCTTCCTGAAGGGCATGTTAGGAAATAGTAATGTCTTAAACATGCCTTTCTTTTTCTTTTCGTACATTTGAAAAATTCCATGAATAGCCATATAAATCAGGAGCATAGACATGATAGGAAGCGATGTCAGTGATGCTCTGCTCCGGCCCAAGTCTCGGAAACAGATCCCCGACGATGAAGAGATCGCCAGTCAGCGTCACGGCTGATAGTGTGTATGACACAAGGCGATCTTATGAAACCATTACCAGCCCTGATACATAGTAGATCATACCTCCCAAAAAGAATGTAGTGTTATGGCGCCTCGCATCAGCAAAGATGCCATCACCCGAAATGACACTCTGTAGGCCTACGGCTATCCCGGACGGGCCAAGGGGAACGATGGAACACCCATCAGACAGGCCGTCTCATAAGTCTAAGCACCCTTAATGCCCTCTCCGCGTTGACAGGGTAAATTGTACAACAGAGCCACACAACAGGAGAAATTTCATGCCCCTCGACGTCGCTAGTGCCATTCTGCAACGCCGCGCTATCAAAGTCTTCGATCCCGACCACCGCATGACGGACGCTGAACTCGACACACTGCTCGGTCTCGCCCGCCGTATGCCAACGGCGTTCAACATCCAGAATTGGCGCTTCGTCGCCGTGACCGATCCAGAACTGCGTACCAAGATCCGCGCCGTCGCATGGGATCAAGCTCAGGTTACTGACTCTTCCGTGCTTCTGGTTCTCTGCGCTGACATCAAGGCGTGGGAGAAATCCACCACGCGCTACTGGGAAAACGCCTCCACCGAAGTGCAGCAATTCATGACCGGCGCGATCGATCAGTATTATCGTGGACGCGAACAGGTCCAGCGCGACGAAGGCATGCGCTCGTGCGGTATGGCAGCGGCAGCCATCATGCTACAGGCCGAAAGCATGGGCTACGGCACATGCCCGATGGACGGTTTCGACTTCGACGCAGTGGGCAAGCTCATCAATCTTCCCACGGACTATGAAATCGTCATGTTCGTCGCGGTCGGCAAATGCGCCAAGGCTCCTCACCCGACGGGCGGCATCCTTCCGACGAACGAGATTATTTTCAGAAATACGTTCTGAGCCATTACCCCGGTCTAAAGTTACCAGAAAGCTGCCCGTGACAAACGCTACCGCTCACACGACATTCCGTCTGACACCGGCGATAACCGGACTGTTCGCCGGGGTGTGCGGCCTGACGGTCGCGAACATCTACTACGCGCAGGCTCTGATCGGCCCCATCACGGGTGCACTGGCCATTTCCTCCACATGGGCGGGAAGTATCGTCACGCTGACCCAACTCGGCTACGGGGCTGGGTTGGTCCTGATCGTGCCGCTCTGCGACCAGTCCGAAAACCGTCGTCTGATCCTCCTGACGATTGCCGGGCTTGTCGTCAGTCTGATCGGAGCGGCGCTCAGCACCTCAGTCGCGACATTCATGCTGTTTTCCGTCACCATCGGTCTGTGTTCCGTGGGATCGCAGATTCTGCTTCCGCTCGCCACGCATTTCGTGGAACCCGGTCAACGTGGCAGAACGATCGGCAATATCATGGGCGGTCTGCTGTCGGGGATCATGCTCTCGCGGCCCGTCGCAAACGCTATGGCGGCCGCGTTCGGCTGGCGAGCCGTGTTCTGGGCCTCTGCTGTCGTCATGATGCTCGCGGGTCTTGGGCTGGCGCGCGTTCTGCCCGTTCAGGCCCCAACCCGTCGCATGTCTTACGGAAGCCTCTTGCGGTCGATCATGCATCTTCTGGTCCAATACAGGACGTTAAGGGTTCGCATCGCCTGTCATGGTCTCGTCTTCGCTGTCTTCAACATGTTCTGGACCGCCATTCCGCTTTTGCTTCATGCCCAGTTCGGCTTTAGCCAGAGCAAGATTGCCCTCTTCGCACTCGCGGGAGCAGGCGGCGCACTGGCCGCTCCTCTCGCAGGACGCTTGGCTGACGCCGGACTGACCCGTCCCGCGACACTGAGCGCAATCGCACTCGTAGGCGCAACGTCTCTCACCTCGGGCTGGGCCGTCGCTGCAGGTTGGATTATCGTCCTCGCGGTACTTGCACTGCTGCTGGATGGTGGGGTGCAAACCAATCAGGTCATCAGCCAGCGCGTGGTTTACAGTCTCAACGACACTGCGCGCGGACGCCTGAATGCTGCTTATATGGGCGGTGTGTTCGTCTGCGGTGCGCTCGGATCGTCTTGCGGGGCCGCACTCTACAGCATTGCAGGTTGGTGGGGCTTTGCGATCGCAGGAACGCTCATGTGTCTCGCCTCCCTCGCGCTCTTTGCCGCCACGAATGGTAGGCATGCCGCCTCATGAACCCTGCTCCATTCTCTCCGTCCCTGATCTGGTTTAAAATGCACGAACAGATAGAAATTCAAGACTAGCACTACAGTTGCATTTTGTGTTGAGTTCTGATTCTATGGATAACCATGATTCAGGATATGATGACTGGTGGTGCGTCTGTTGAAGAGACGCTGGAATTATGGGTGCGTTCGCTTCGATCAGCCAAGGAGCGGATCGTGCCGCTGTTTATGCAGAAGCGAGTTGCGGCTTCTGCGTGTGCCTTCCTTGACGTTCTGATTGGTAATGAACCACGCAAGACGGGATGGATGCGAGCGGAAGCCGCAGGAGATCCTGGTCCATGGCGGCAGCAGGCGCTTCTGGGGCGCGGGCATTGGGATGCCGATGCCCTTCGTGATGTCGTCAGGGATTATGTGATCGAGCATCTGGGCACTGAAGATGGCGTGCTGGTCATCGATGAGACCGGTTTTCTGAAGAAAGGTCAGGCGTCCTGCGGTGTGGGGCGGCAGTATACGGGCTCTGCCGGCAAGATCACGAACTGCCAGATTGGTGTATTTGCCACCTATGTCTCGGCGCGGGGCCACGCCTTTGTTGACCGCGCCCTGTATCTTCCAAAAGACTGGACATCGAGCCGTGAGCGCCTGAAGCAGGCCTCAAAATCCACAGTCCGGGAAAACGCTTCGAGCTGATCACCATGCCCGCTCAACCGGGCAAGCCGCTCTTCAACGTCAAAAAATCCCGCCTGCTTCATCTTCCATCATCCCCAATCAACTCAGGGGAATTGGAATCACACAAGAACACTCAAAACCAGAGGGTTTTTCGAACCCTCCAATCTTCAGAGCTGACCAACGCCAAGCGGCTGGTCGCCCGCCCTAGGAGAGGGCATACATAGTCGCTGAACAGCGCTGGCGATGGCGGCCCGTAGCGAGGCGCGCTTGGCGTCGGCGTCGGGCGCGATGGACATGCCTAGAGGGTTGGCGGCAGTCCAGGCTGAAGCGAGGGTGATGATCAGCGTCAGCAGGAACTCCGGCGGGTATGTCGCATCCATCTGGCCCTGCTCCTGCTGTCGGCGGATCGCTCGAACTTGGGCATCTAGGCTGGAGCTGTCGTCCAGTGGCCAGTGGGGCTGCTTTTCCAGACCATTCCACATGACTAGGCGCATCAAATGCGGGTGATCCATGGCGAAGTCAAACAGCTTGGTTGCATAGTCAGGCAAATCCACGGCGGAAAAATGCACGGTCTGGTAGACCTCTGCAAGGTGTCGCTGCAGGACCGACTGGAAAAGCTGTTCTTTGTTCCCGAAATATTCATAGATCAGGCTCTTGTTCGCCTTTGCGAGGTTGGCGATCCGATCCACCCGGGCGCCCGCAATGCCATACATGGCAAATTCCAGGGTTGCCGCCTCCATGAGGCGCTCCCGGGTTCGCTCGGCTTTCCCGTGCCCATCCACTGATTTCACGTGCCTTGACCTCAATGCTTCGTTGACGACAGGCACCGATGGTGCAACAATCGACAAAACTAACCAACTAGTTGTTTTTATGGGGGTCCTCATGACCAATCGACTGCTTCTATCAAAGGAGGCACAGAGTCGGTCCGATGTGATGATGCTTGCGGCGCTTGCCTTGTTTGCCGTGGCGTTTGTGCTCCTTTGGCCTGATATGGCGTTTGCTCAAGGCGCGCACACACAGGTTCGGCTTGACCCGGCATTCCGGACGCCGGCACCGCCTAACGATGCCTTCCCGCAGGATGCCCGACACGTAGTCGTAGCAACCTCGGTGATGCTAGTGATTGCACTGTTTTTCTTGATCGTTGCGGTTTTCGACAGCAGGCGCTATAAATCAACCGTTCCTGTCGCCGTGGTGTTGGGAGCCGCTTTTTGCGTGGTTCCCGAAGCCATCGACAACTATCTGGCCGGATGCTACTGGTCGCAGTCTCATGACCCCGACAAACTGCTGTTTTTCCTGATGGGCCGCGAGTTTGATCACTACGTCGGCGTCATGTGGTGGGCATTCGGGGCCATTCTCGGTTACCTGCTGTATGCCGTTCTCCTTCGGAAGGTGACTACCGGCACCCTTTGGATTTGCCTTGCCCTATCAGGTATTGCCGACATCGTTCTTGAAGAAATACTCCTGAACTACGGTGGAATCTATATGTACTTCGGGCATCAGCCATTGGTGCTGATAAGCAAATTCCCATGGTGGTGGTTGTTCGCTAATGTGTCAGCGCTTTTCCTGAGCGTGGCCATCGCCTATCGCTTCCGCGCCTGGCTCAATGGCTGGAAGAGTGTGTTCATCCTGGCGCTGATGCCGTTTTGCTACATAGGTGCTTTCACCCTGGGCGGCATGCCTGCCATCTTCGTGATCCAGGGCGACTTCTCGCCAATGGTGACGCAACTGGGCGGAATACTTACCTGCATCATTGCGCTGATCCAGACCGGCGCCATGATGTACCTGATCCTTGGTCGCAATCCGTTCGCTTTCCGTCAGATCCCGCTGAACGGCCAACGCGCCAATGCACGCCATGCGCGCACCGGGGCGCTCCTTCCCCAAGGCTGACACGCCGCTCTGTCTTCGCGCCCCTACAGTTAGTGCTGGGGCGCGTTTATTTCTCGTGGAGCCCCCGTGCAGCAAACAAGTGTCAGCTGGAGGGTTCGAAAAACCCTCTGGTTTTGAGGTTCCCTTTGTGATTCCAATTCCCCGAGTTGATTGGGGTATGGATCATGAAGCAGCCGGGTTTCTTTGATGTTGAAGAGCGACTTGCTCGATTGAGCGGGCTTGGTGATCAGCTCGAAGCGTTTTCCCGGACTGTGGATTTTGAGGCCTTTCGCCCTGATCTGGAGCTGGCTCTGGCGTATTCAGACGGAAGCAAGGGTGGGCGTCCACCGTTTGATCCGGTGTTGATGTTCAAAATTCTGATGATCCAGACCCTGAACAATTTGTCCGACGAACGGACGGAGTATCTCATCAACGACCGCCTGTCGTTCATGCGCTTCCTTGGTCTGGGACTGTCAGATCGAGTTCCGGATGCCAAAACAATCTGGCTGTTCCGTGAACGCCTGACCCAGGCGGGAGCCATTGAAAGACTGTTTGACCGGTTTGACGCGACCCTGCGGAACGCCGGTTATCTCCCGATGTCAGGCCAGATCTTGGATGCCACACTGGTGGCTGCTCCCAAGCAGCGGAACACCAACGCAGAGAAAGCCGATCTCCGGGCAGGACGTACCCCCAAAGACTGGCAGGACAAACCCGCAAAGCTGTCGCACAAGGACCGTCATGCGCGCTGGACACTGAAGTTCACGAAGGCAAAGCGGCAGGATGATGGAACCATGCCATCCAGCGATCTCGCCATCCCGTTCTTTGGCTATAAATCGCACATTTCCATCGATCGGAAATTCCGGTTCATCCGAAAATGGAAGACAACGGATGCCGCCGCCAGTGATGGTGCGCGGTTGAGAGAAGGGCTGCTGGATAAAACCAATACGGCCTCAACGGTATGGGCTGACACAGCCTACCGCTCCAAAGCCAACGAAGACTTTATGGAAAAGCAGGGCTTTGTCTCGAAGGTTCACAGAAAAAAGCCGCATCTCAAACTTATGCCCCGGCATGTCCAGAAATCGAATGCTGGAAAGTCGGTCATCCGCTCGCGTGTCGAGCATGTCTTTGCCGATCAGAAGTCACAGACGGGGCTGTTCGTCCGAACCGTCGGCATAACGCGAGCCACCATGAGGATCGGGCTGGCCAATATCGTCTACAACATGCGCCGCTTCCTCTTCCTGGAAAGATTGAACGCAAGCGCGTAGCCATCCCACTGGCTATGGCCCGCGATCTGCTCAAAACGCAGATCAAAAGCTACCCCAAAAACCGTCAATCAGAACGCTAAATGCCAGACATTACAGGCCAAGTGTATCAACCAAGGGTTCTTCGATCCCTCCACCTGAACGGCCTGCCGATAGGTCATCCAGCGGCTACTCGAATAGCCCTTTATCGCCCCGGAAAGCCACAGCAGAACGACGTTGATCCCCGAATACCGGTTCTTCGTCAGCGCGTTTGTCGGCAGACCGGCTGCCCCCGTTGTCTTCCATGGCCGTGTCCATGGCAGCGCGCCACTTTCCATCTGGGCAAGAATGGTCTGCGTCACCTCGGCATACAGGTCGAGACGTTCGCTGAGGGCATCATTGCCTGTGGATGTGCTGTTTCTGGCCATGTGTTTTTTTTCCTTCCTGACGTCGCCGCCCGATGGGGCGGCTGATACGCAACCGGAAGGGGTCGCCACAGGCAGGCCAATCATGCGCAGCACCGTAGCGCAGCGAAGGACCGTAGGTTGATTGGCATGCCGGCGGCCCCAGAAGGGCGTGTCAGCCGTCCCATCGGGCTGCCACGTCCTATCTGTGTTTTCCTTTGGCTTTGTTGTCGTGTTGTCTTCCTTCCTGTCGTGTCTGATCGGTGTGTTTCCGGTACTGCGCGGTTTGGCCTAAATGCCCAATGCACGCCGATAGATATCGAGCAGGGTTTCCTGTTCCTCCACTTCAGACGGTTCAAGCTTGCGTAGCCGGATGATCTGGCGGATGACTTTCACATCGAAGCCAGCCGATTTCGCCTCGGTGAAGATGTCCTTGATGTCACCTGCGAGCGCCTTGCGCTCTTCCTCAAGTCGTTCCACCCGTTCGATAATCGAGCGTAGCCGATCTGCCGCAATCCCCCCAACAGCCGCATCCGTGCGCGTGTCCACAGCGCCGTCCTCATCACTGTCTTCTTGAAACTGTCCATCCAGCATGGTCTATCCTTTCGTGTTAACGCGGCCCATCAGGGCCGCGGATTAAGCCGATGGCCATCTTCCAACAATTCCAGCCACCGGGATTCCCGCGCATCCAGTGTCTCACCCCCATCCAGACGACGCCGCAAAGCGGTGCGATGCTCTCCGAGTTTCTCCGCAAGCTGGCGTTCTGACCAGCCAATCACCAACTGAGCCCGTAACACCTCCCATTTCCCTAAAGGTGGACGGTTCCCGCCCGGCCGGACACTAAGCGCCAGCGGAGTGGGATAGCGGACATGAACCGCCTGCAAGGCGATCAGCCACGCCCGGAACGGCTCAGGCATCCCGCCTTTGCGCATCCACCGCGTAATCTCGTGGCGATCATAGCCTGAGCGCCGCGACAGCTGTTGGAGCGGCCATCCAATCCATACCAGTGCCATACCGATCAACACGGCATCGGCATGGCGGACGGGCCGCTCCCCGGGTTTGTCCAGATCGGTCACAACTTGCACACCATTCTGTCCACAGATTCTGGGGATAACTGCCTGTCTCGTCCTGCCAGCAGAAGTGAGGCGGCCTGCATTACACATCCTCTTCCCCGCCCACACGCGCGAGCGCTGGCGGGAAGACGGGCCAGCGACCAGGGGAGGCGACAGCATCCCAGCTCCACCAACTCTCCTGCCCGTAGACCTCGTTGTAATAGCGTGCCTTTTCTGCCCGGCGAGCCGCATAAGCTTCATCCGCCCGCCCGAACACCTCCATGGGTGTGCCGCGCGGATCTTCGGTATCCGTCAGGACAAAATCCGGCAGCACCACATCACGCCCGACATCGAAGCGCAGAGGTCGGATAAAGCTCCGGCGCTCGTGTACCAGCGCACGGGCAATCGCCAGTTCATGGGCGCTCGACACGGGTGTGAGCGTATCAGGCTCAACCTCCATGAGCGCAATGTCATCCGCACGACAGCGCACCAGCGCAACACCCCGATCCAACCCCACCCGCACGGTCGCCGTCACCAACCCCACGACCCGGATGGTCCGTTCGGTACGCGGCCGCGCCAGAGCTGCCATGGCCATCGGATAGCTGCGTGTGAGGCGCTCATGCCAGACAGACGCCGCACTCACGCGAAGATCGTAAGCGCTGGCGCCATCAAAGCGGAGTGAGCAGAACTGTCGACCTTCCTTCCAGTCTACAAGAGCAATGTCGTCCACAATCCCGAGCAACAGGATCCGCCATGTGTCACCGCAGCTCCGCGCGGTCTCGCGCAAAAGCGCGGGCCCATCCTCGTCGCCATAGCCAATCATGGCCAGTCTGTCCGACAAGGTCTGGTTGCGGGCCGGCACGATCCGTAAAGCAGCCCTATCGAGTGCTTCACGGACAAAGGACCAGCGTCTGCGAGCACGGTGCACACCCCGCGTCCAGCTATTCAGTCCGGCTTCTTCCCAGAATAGATGCAACAGGCCCAGTTCGGTCATGCGCGCCTGTCGCACCACCCCGGGCTGGCCTCCCCGTCGCACGGCCTGCGCAGCATCGGCCGGGCCGGCCGCCACGTCGAGGCAGCGCAGCCCCCGACGCAGGGCAATCCCGATCCGGCCATCGTCGCGCTCGCGGACGACACCATCCGCGTATCCTCCCCGGCCATCACAACGCGGGTCGGCTTCGTGAAACGAACAGGCGACACCGTGCAGAGCCCCCTGATTACGCAGGCGCGCCAGATGATAAACCTCAACCTGGCGGCCATCGCGCTGGCGCAGACAGCGGTGGACGGACAAACCCATCGGCTGCCCCTGATGACGACAGTCGCAGACGGGTCGCTCGTCACTTCCCCATGCGTGTGCGAGGCGGTGCTGCCAGGCCCGTGCTCTCTGTGGATCGACGTCCCATGACCGCCTGCCCCGTGTCCCGTCGGGGAACGTTACCCAGTCACGCATGACGGACATCCGCAAAAATCCGGCCAGATGCCCCCTGTCGCACTTCCGTCGCCATCCGACGGCTCAGCATACGGTAATGACCGGGACGCTTGGCCTCATGGATCAGCCCCGCTCCCTCAAGGTCTATCAACGCCGCACGAATCTGACTCACGGGAAGAAACAGATCACCTGCCAGTTCTGCGGCGTCCGCGCCCGCGCGGCGATCGCTGGACAGAACACCAATGATGAGGTCAGTCGCCACATCAGCACGCACCGCGCTGGTCTGCGGCATCCACGGTACCGCCGCGTAAACGCTATGGCCCAGAGAGGCGACTTCCCCCGCATGAACCAGGTCGCGCAGCACCACCGGAAACGCCCCCCGCATCTCGATCGGCACGCAGCCGCGCAGCTCAAGTGCCGTATGGGGGCTTCTTTTGAGAGCGTCACGCACCGCCGTGATGATCTTGCGACGCGCCTGTTCCTGTTCGGCGCCACTAAGTTTGTCCCACGCACGGGGTGTGAACGTCTGTTTTTTTCGGGCCATGAGGCTCCTCCTGTCTGTGGATCAGGGTTTGAGTATCGCTGCTTCCGTTGTGACGGCGTGCGGCAGCCCCGCCTGAGCGCGCGCACGCAGTAGCTGCGGCCATATCCGCAGAGCGAGATCAGTCAGGATGGGATCAAACTTCACCCCGCGCGCTCTGAGTACGAGGGTGCGGACAAGCTCAGGCGCCATGGCCGATTTATAGGCCCGCGGAGAAGCTAGCGCGTCGATGAAGTCCGCAATGGCGACAAGCCGGGCCAGCAGGGGGATGGATGCCCCCGACAGGCCGATCGGGTAGCCAGACCCGTCCCAGTGCTCGTGATGAAGCAGGACGCAGTCCGCGACATCCTGCGGCACCTCATCCAGAGCGCGACACAGGATCTCCAGCCCCAGAATGGTATGCAGGCGCATGACCGCCCATTCGGCAGGCGTCAGACGCCGGGGTGCATCGAGAACCTCTATGGGGATGTGGCGTTTGCCAATGTCGTGCAGCTGCGCGCCAAGCGTGAGCAGTGCCGTGGAAGGTAGCCCCTGATAGGCATAACCAAGGGCCTGCACCATGCCGGCAACACGATTACCATGACCATCGAGGTCAAGACCGGCCTTATGTGCCAGTGCCCGTAGCTGGCGGTGTTCCGGACCGGGCGACATATCTGCCGCGGTTACGGACGGGCGGGTGGGTGTCATGCACGACAGTGTGCCTGAACCCGTTGTGACGCTGTTTCGTGGGCGGGCTAGATCCCCAGCGCCTCATCCTGAGCAGCCCGGATGGCCAGCGCTTCTGCACGGCTTGTTGCCTTGCCCAGCCACCCCGAATACCGGGCCTCGGGCGGGATATCGCCAACGAAGGGCGACACGTCGGCGGAACGGCCATTGCGCCACGCGCACCAGCTGATGGACACACGCTTGCGCCCGCGCGTCAGCGCGACATAGGCCAGCCTACGCTCCTCGTCGAGATTGGTGGGCGACAGACCGGGGAACAGCGTGTCCTCCCACCCCATCAGAAAGACATGCTCGAATTCGAGGCCTTTAGCGCCGTGGATGGTCATCAGGCGGATACGCCCCCGCCCCGCCTCGGTGGATGCGCCCGAACCCAGAGCAGCATGATCGAACAGGTCCTCGACGGTGGTGAACTCCATCGCCAGCGAAAACAGTTCGTCGAGGTTTTCAAGCCCGGCAGCACCGTCATCACCCCCGGCGCGCAGCATGTCCAGATATCCCGAATGCTCAGCCAACGCGCGCATGCGCGCTCCCAGCGCCATCTCGCCACGCAGTTCTTCACCACGGATCATGCGCACAAACGCCCTTACCCGTTCGGCGGTCTTGCTCTGGCTGTCGGCAAAAATCTTCTCGGATGCGACAAACAGTGAGAGCGCTTCATTCCGGGCCAGCTGCTCGATCCGGGCAAGTGTCTTTGCCCCCACCCCTCGGGCAGGCTGATTGATGACACGGCGGAACGCTTCATCACCCTGCGGCGCATCGGGATTATCGGCCAGACGGAGAAGGGCCAGCATGTCCTTGACGACCGCGCGCTGCCAGAAGGCCGTATCATTGACGAGCTCATAGGGAATATGCGCGCGAAGTAATTCCTCTTCGAGCATGCGTGAGAGGAAATTGAACCGGTAGAGAATGGCCATGTCCTCAAGAGCGACACCGGCAAGCTGGCGCCGTCCGATCTCGAGCGCCAGACCCTGTGCTTCCTGATGGCCACCGGAGAAGGCGACAATCTCGATTGGAGCTCCCTCCCCCTGTTCGGTGAACAGGGTCTTGCCCAACCGGCTGCGGTCCTGCGCGACAACGCTGTTGGCGGCAGCGAGAATATGCCCTGTGGAGCGGAAATTCTGCTCCAGTGGGATCATCCGCCCCGAGGGGAACTCCCTCTGGAAGTCACGGATAAAGCTGACAGACGCCCCACGCCACGAATAGATCGACTGATCGTCGTCTCCCACGGCGAACAGTTCACCATGATCGCGCGACAGTAGTTTCAGCCACAGATATTGCAGACGGTTCACGTCCTGAAACTCGTCGGCCAGAATGGCGTCAAAGCGCCGAGCCCAGTCGAGGCGGTATTGCTCATCGCGCAGCATGGTGACGGTCGGCCAGAGCAGCAGATCACCAAAATCAGCGCAGTTCACTTCCCGTAACGCTGCCTGATAGGCGGGGTAGAGGGCTGCTGCCATCTGCCAGGCCATCAGATCCTCGTCGGTTCTGGCACCAAACCGGGCGATCTGGCTGTCCAGTACGGCCTCAGCCTGATCGGGCAGAACCATACCGTCCTTCATCAGAGCAATCCGCTGCGCAACTGAACGCACACGGGCACGGAACGTCTCGGCATCCCCCGGCTCCCACGCTCCATCATCGGCGGCCCGTTGCAGTAGACGCTTGACAATGCGGCGGCTGTCCTCGGCATCACAGATGTCAAAGCCCGGCCGCAGTACCGCGATCTCGGGATCAGCCCGCAGCTGGCGACGACCATGGCCATGGAAGGTGCCAATCCACGAGGGAGCGGCCCCCAGACCCAGCACAGCGTTAATGCGTGTGCGCATTTCATCGGCGGCCTTGTTGGTAAAGGTGACCGCCAGTATGCGATGGGCTGGCATGCCGCGTCGCACGATCCTGTCCACCACCCCGGCGACAAGAGTTTTGGTTTTTCCGGTACCTGCGCCCGCGAGCACGACAACCGGGCCTTCCTGACGAGCGGCCTCACGCTGCATGGCGGTGAGGCCAGCGAGCGCGTCTTCAGCCAAAGCGTTTGAGGTCATAATGCTCGCCTCCCGTGAGGAATGTCACGGAATCAGCCTGATCGGCCAGCAGTTCCACGGTTCGGCCAGTGGGCAACAGCAGTTCGACAGACTGCTCCATGTCCCACAACCCGGTGGAATCCAGCGTGCCGTTGATGATCAACCCCCGGTAGCATTTATCCTGAAACCGCAACTCTACGAACATATCCGGCATGGCGCTACAACCGTGGGTAGCAGCAAACACTGCCCAATGCGCCTGCAGCGAAGGTCGGGCCGCCCAGGCCATGCTGGCCGCCTGCAGTTCCTTCAGGAGCGTCATGCAATCCGGACGGCGTGGGCCAACACCCGGCACACTACCCTGCTGACGCGCATTCACCCTCGCACCGTTCACCGTCAGGAAGGTGCCAGGGTGACGGGCACGGCCTGTGAACAGCACAAAGTCTGTCGTCAGATCCCACTTCCCGCTGGTAAAGCAGCCTGCCACCACCAGACCCGAAACCCGCCTGCCCGTCTCAGCCGTGAAGGAGGCGATCGTCCACGGGATGTCATGTCCCAGTCCGGGCGTGCGTTCCATCCAGCTTGCCAGTTCAGGATGCACGAACAGGGCCTGCTGCGCCGCGCTCACGTCTTCACCAAGGTTGGAGAGAAAGTCCAGCGGATCACTGTCATCATGGGGGTTCGGCTCGTGCGAGCGAGGGGTAAGGTTGGTCATGGAGATATCCTTGTTACAGTAGTCGCTGGCTCAGGGACGCGGGACAGACGCGCCTCGCTGGATACAGCGCCACTATTGATTGCGTATTCACTTCTGTTTCAGGCGGCCTGCGCCCGGTTTTTGAGTGTCTGGTTGAAGTCTTTGGCGCGATCGGGTGGCAGGCGACGCATGAAGGCGACACCCGCGTCATCGGCCAGACGGTAAAGTGTGTCGGCAAACGCGTTGCCAGCGTCATCATCATCGGTCGCGACAACCAGAACCACATCAGGCAGGGCTTTCATGTCCGCAAGATGGGTCTGGATGGCGGCAATTGTCTCAGGGCCCATACCCCCGGCAGTGGAGGCGTAGAGTGTGCCCGGCACACGTGCCTGATCCAGCGCGGCAAAAGACAGCGCATCGATCGCCGCCTCGCAGATCACCAGACGACGCACCGGCTGAACACTGCCCGGCTGGAAACGGAACAGGGTTTTGACTGAACCGCCCAGACAGAGATGGGTGTCCGGGCCACGCAGTTCTGCGCCGCAGACCGCACCCTGCGCGTCCGTATGGGCGAACCATGCTGCATGATACCCATCACGCAGGCAGCCCTTGGCCACTGCCGCACGCACGATGGCTTCAGGCAGGCAGCGCTCGCGGATCAGATAGTTCCACACTTTCCCACCCCGGTAGAGAGACTTGCGCTCAGCCCAACGTTCGGCAGGGCTACGATTATCCGTCCGTTCTGCCTTTTGTGCGACATAGGCCGCCCCTTTCGGTTCCACGCCGACCAGCGCACCGAGTGCCGTGCAGACTTCACGCCATTTCATGGCGGGGTCGAGACGGCGGCACAGATCGAATACATCGCCACTGCTATCGGGCGTGCCACGCGGGCTCTGGGGATCCCACCAACCCTTACCTTCATGGTTAACAATGATGTGTTCGTTACCTTTGCGGTATTTGAAGCAGCGTTTGGTGCTCTTCTCCAGCACCAGAAGGAAGTCATGGTTTTCGAGCAGGGTTGCACAGGAGACGCCGTTGACAATGGCCTGACGATCCTGTTCGGACAGTTCAAAGCGTTGATACATCACGGGGTCTCCCTTTACATGGCCACCAACCAGAATTCGTTCTGGCTACTGCGCCTTTACTTCCTTTTTTATAGCACGAGCCGCCATCACCACCAAGTGAAAACAACAGAAAACAGCCATTTTTTTGCAGTTTTTACTATTATTTTTCTTGTGATCTAACACATTTGTTGCATCATATATTGTTTGATACTCACGCCCCATATGAGACCGCAAGTTTTCGCACGCAGGAGGCCAATCAATACTGTGGTCCGGCAACCCCACACTGGCTCGCCAGCCAGAACACGACACAGGCCCCGACCACCACCCACTGCACGGGAGACAAAATCGCCCCACCCCACTCCTCGCCCCCTGAGCAAAAAGGCCGCGTCCCCAGCACAAGGGACTGACAACACCAGAGGGCGCGTGTGACGCGCCAGCCGTAGGCCGCCGAAGGCGTCTGGTGAGCCCACGGGCAGATCGGGCGAAAAGAACACCGCGCAACGCAACGAACATGGAAAAACCCCGACTGAATCCAATCCTGCTCAGTCTACGCCATCGCGTTGTGGCGCTCTTTTGGACGTCTTTCTTCCCGCAGCTCCTCCTGAGACCCCGGACGGTTAGGGGTCTCATCCGAGGCGCTGCATTCCCCTTAGGAAGCCGCTGCTGGTACTCCCTTCGCAGCCACGCTATACTCAGGGCGTGAGCCGCATGAAGGGCATAGCATGGAACAGATCCCGCTTTTTCCGTTGGAAACCCGCGTGACGCGCATCGATGCAGCGCGGAACACATGGCGTTTTTACGAAATGAGCGTCCAGCATGATCTGTTCGGGGGTGCTGTCCTGATCCGGCGCTGGGGCAGGATCGGTACCGCAGGCCGCCTGCGTCTCGATCTGCACACCAATGAAGGCGCTGCCGCGAACGCCCTTGCCTGTCTGCTCCGCCGCAAGATCAAACGCGGCTATCGTTGGGCCTCAACACCCACTTAACCCCTCAGGCAAAGGGGTTAGACATGGGATGGGTCTTGGGTGCTGTCTGCGCATGCTCAGGTAGCACGGATTCCGCCTCCAGCCGGGCGACAACCGCATTGAGCACAGCAGCCAGAGCACGGGCATTATCCAGTCCGGCCCGATCATGTGTAATGTCCAGACGCCCATACACGCTGACACGCGCAGGATCATTTTCCACGGTCATCTGCTCAATAGTCTGCACCTGTGCGTCAGGTCCAAACGGGTTGAATGCCGTCATCAGCTTACTCCTGTTCTTGTTCGAGCGCGTGTCTGAGCGCCTTCATCCCGGCCCGCGCCAGTTTGCGTTCCAGGCGTTTTTGCAACCGCTCCCAGTCACGATTCTCGCGCGAGCGGGACGCATACGGACTGGCCTGCGGTTCAGGCAGCGTCATGGCCTGCGCTTTGACAGCCTCTACGACACCGGGAAACGGATCAATCCCGATCCGCTCAGCCAGATCGGCCACACTCAGCGTCTGGCAGGTCGGGCTATCCGTGTTCTGACACAGATAGGCCCCGGCTTCATGGCGGATCGGATCATAGATGGCTTTCCATGTCGCCGTTGGCACCAGCACGTTCTGCCCGATGGCGCGGCTGCTGCCTGTAAAATCCGGCCCGGTCACCACATAGACCCCTCCCTCACGCAAGGCCATGGCACGCACAGCCATTTCCACCCCGGTCCAGATCCCTTCGTTAAGAGCGGCGGTCTGGGGCACGACATTGGAGAGCGTAAACGTCTGTTCCTGTATCTCTTCAGTGCCCGCGTCAGCTGATGGCACCATGTGCCCACGGTCAAAGCCGGAGCCACGGTAGTCCGCCAGTGTCGCCCCATCCCCTGCGGGCAGGCGATCATCGGCGACAAAGGTATTGGTCGTGCGCCCAATTTTACGACCACCTCGTACCGCGTCCGCATCGAGATACTCGGCCGACCAGAGCGGTTCGTGCACTTCCCCGGAATTGAGCACGGCATAAGCCGCATTGCACAGGAGCGTTGTACGGGGCTGAAGTTTTTCATTCAGAAGCACCGGCAGAGCGCTTTCCGGGCCGAACTGCGTGCAGGTCTCTGCTGCGTGCAGGGGATCTGCCGTCAGAAGCATGAGGCCTGTGATCAGGGCAGCACCTGATACGCACAGGGGTAAACGGAACACGGTCTTTCTCCATGACAGAAAACGGCAAGCTGCATCATGCCGCCTGACGCGGCTGGGTACAAGAGCGCTTGGGGTCATGCGGCCAGATCCTGCAAAAGCGTGCGGGCCGTGCGACCAGCCCTGACCGCCCGTCGGCGCAATGCCGCACAGTCGGACGCCGAAAGCAGCCCCTCCCCCGCCTCGCTCTCCAGCTGCGCCTGCTCACGCAACAGCAGCCGCACAGGTTTCATGCGCGAGAGTGGGTGAGAACGATGCATCTCCCGCGGGCCAAATTCCACAAATGTCACATTCGAGAGTGTCTGACGCACCATAATCTTTTCTCCGTAGAGCAATAAAACTGGCAAACCGCATAGTCCCCACCCGCATGGCAGGGACGTGGCTGCCAAAGTCAGGTCTAGGCCGCCTGCCGGGTCTGAAAGCCCCGATGCCAGCGCGCAACATCGGGCAGAGATGGTCGCCCCATGTCTGGCGTCTCATCGTCCACAGCGATCAGGCTCCGCACGGCCACCTCATGCACCGCACCATCGGCAAGGCGGCGGATCAACGCGCAATCCGAACGCCCCGAGATCACCCGATCTTCCCAGCGTCGGGTGGCTGGATTGAAATGCGTGGCTGCGCACACCCCGTTGAGGAACGCCAGCACCTGCCAGCGCACAGGCCGCCCGTGGTTGAGGTATTCGGGCAGGCGGTAGAGCGCACCGACCGCAATCGGGCCGACACGCAGAGGGTTGTTACGGGGCGCAAACCAGCGCCCCGCATAATACTGTCTGAACATCCTGGTTTCTCCGCAGAGCAGGTCAGCGCGCAGCCAAAAAGGCATGCGTCGCCATGGCGATGGGATGATCAGCCGCGATCGCGGCCAAAATGTCCGGGCCAACCAGTATTCCGCATATCACCACGAAGAGGCTGAATGTGCCGAGCAATAGTCCAACAACATCTTTGATGTCCCGTCGGGTCTGTGGAGAGAGCTTCATGCGCCGTCTCCTTTCCGAACGTCTTTTGCAGACGAAACACACTTGCCGCGACTGGCTCGGGCCAGAGGCAGGAACTCGCTGGAGGTGATTCCGGGAAGGTCAGGCAAAGCCACCACCAGCGTCTCGTTCTCTGCCCGAAAGAGGTGGGGGTGATTTGCCATCCGGTACTGGTTCGGCCCAACCTTCTTGTAGGTTTTCCCGTGTGGTGTGGCTGCAAACCGGAAACGTGTTCCCACGCGCAGGTTCTTGAAAGTGATAGGATCAGACATCGTTTTCTCCTTTTGGATTTTTTTTCTGACCCTTTCAGCCACCTCATCGGCCGGCGCGCAGGTTAAGGGCGGCGCTTGCGCCGGGAGCCTGCGACGAACCCTTAGCCTGCGTGACGGACTATGAGAGGCGATTTTTATTTTGTGTTTTTGTTTTTTCTGTTTTTATTTCTTTGTTTTTTCTATCTCTTATTTGGCGACTGACAGACAGGGTGCCCTGATGTCGGTTGGACTTACATCAATCCACACAGGCCCATCACCAGTAGCTTCCAGTGCCTGACGGATCGTATCGGCGCTCAGAAACTCCGCACCATCGTCCCCGCCAAACGACGCCAGTTTAACGTCGTACCAATCATCGGAAGGCCCTCGGGGGTCGGCCTCCTGCGCGTAAACGACAAGATTGGGCGAACCTGCAGGGTCAGGAAGGCAGGGCTTGCCGTTGGACATCAGGTACACGCCCTGATCACCAACCAGCATCAGGCCTGCCGGAATACGTGTGTCATCAATGTCGTCTGCTGTTGGCATCCGTCCAATGACACGTTCTTTCTGGTAAGCGGGCGAGAAAAGCTGATCGAGTGTCGGACTATGAGTCTGAGCGGCTTCAGCATGGGCAAGCAGGCGCTCGACTAGAGCGCGGTCGAAGTGAAGTTTCATTGGGTTTTTCTTTTCTGCTGCGTGAACGGCATAAAAAAAGGCGGGACACCGGAGTGTCCCGCCCTTTGGAATTGAATAAGCACAGGCTTAGAAATCGTAGGTCTGAACGCCATCAATGGGCAGGCCGTCGCGGTCGAACAGGACGTAGGCACAGCCCTGTGCGCGCGCCGCCGCGAGAATGGCCGCAAGGCCAGGCGAGGCGTGCACCGCCGCCCGGAGTTCGGACGAGGCGTAAACAAGCCACCCATAAGGACCAACGAGACAGGACAGACCATTCGCCCCCTCTGTCTCGATATAGAGATCGAGAAGTGCTCGGTCCTCGGGCGAGAGATGGGCGGCACTCACATCGGCAAGGCGCTCAACTGGCAGGTCGGGTATCGGCATGACTGGTAGTCCTCAAAGCAAAAGGACAAAGCCCCGCGTCAGCGGGGCAGGCTGCAGGGCCACCCGCTTAGGCCCTGCATTGGGCAGGAAGCCCCTGCCCGTCTCCCTCAGGCCGCGAGATCCAGCGGCGACCCGCGCAAGGCGTCCTGTGCGACACTCCGCGGATGGCGGCGCTCGGAGTAAGCCGCACGCAGACCCGCAACCGTGGCGATATCAAGGAGCGTATAGGTGGACTGGCTCAGGCGCTGCACCCGCGCATTGGTCGCGCGCAGCCACCCATACAGGCCGACATGGCCAGCGGCCGGGGCAGTGAACTCATCCGCGGTTTCGTCGGGCCAGACCGGTGCGCACTCCGCGAGCTGGAACGGGGTATTCGGTCCGCCCCACATCCGCACACCGTAATCGTCGGGCATCGGCACAGGGCATTTGACCATCTCGTGCAGCCACGCATTCGTTCCCAGAGACCCGTCACGATACGCGACCTCAAAACCTGCCGGACGGCGCTGTCCACGCGGCACGGTGATCATGATCATGAAGCTTTCCTGCGGGCGGTCTGCGGCGACACGGGCTCCATATTCGGTTACGGCACTGCGGATCTGATCAAGCCGGGTCGCGACAATTTCCTGAGCCGGATAAAAGTTTCCAAGCAGTTCCATGCTTGTGGACGTTCCCAGATCATCATGTTGACGGGTGGCGCGGTTCGCACTGAGTTTCAGACGGGCCATGATGGCTTCCTTTTCATATTTTGTTTTCAACACGTCCGCGTCCGCCACGTCTGGGAGGCCGGGGCCAGAGCTTGCCTCTGGTGGCGGCCTCCCAGACGTGGCAGCGGGTTTTACTTTTGTGGTTTGGTGTTTTTCTTTTTGTGTGGCGATCTCAATGCACAGCACACCTAAAGCCCACGGAAGCCAGTGCGTGGCTGTGTCCATTTTGGCGCACGCACTGACGCGGCGTCGCTCAGTATTCGGATGCGAGCATGACGACCTTGCCGGGATCGCTATCGGCCACAACGTAAAGTTTCAGTTCTGCCAGAGGGAAATCCGTAAAGCCTACAGGCTGGCGGTACAGGATGTTGGCCTCGCGCTCGCCGTTCCCGTCTGTGCAGACAACCTCGGCGCAGTGTTTGGTAAGATCCACCCTGAGGGTCCAGCACTCGAACTCAGCACGTCTGACGGCTGGAACCAGTCGCGCGCTCGCCACAATGTCCAGCAGCCATGCCGCACCATTACGCACCAGATAGGCCGCACCATCGGTC
>NZ_WOTG01000015.1 GCF_011516925.1 Acetobacter fabarum | reverse complement strand
TATTCTGTTTTTTCTGATTGCAGGCAGGCGGTTGTGCCTCCCTGCATTGGCTTAGGCAGCAAAACGGCGGGCTGGAGGCGCACCACTCAGCACCGCGCGAGCGTGGAGTGTGCGGCTCAGAGAAAGCTTCAGGGGCTTGTCGTGGCGACCATCCCAGCTCAGCCCTTCACAGGGGATCAGCACCCCTGCCCTGCGCGCATCCTGATCACGCTGGAAGCACACACGCTCGTTCCCGCCTTCTGGACGGCAGCAGGGTTGGCCCACAGGCGCCCCGCAGCCGCGACACGCCATCTGGTAGGCCGGATCACCATCAGGCCATTCGTGATGGCAGCGCCGGCACGTTACGGAAGCATCGACACAGGCCCAGCGTGACGGAGCCTGCAATTTGTGCGCAGGAGGCAGGAAGGTAATCGGACGCATGGCATTCTCCTTTTCTGAATACCTGCTGCCTGCCGGGACGGCGGACACGCGCTCAAACGCGGCGCGCAGCGCCGGGCGCGAAGCCCCACCGTTTGAACGCGCGGCCCCGTTCTGGCAGGCGCGCTGTTCGTCTGTGTTTTTGAGTTTTGGTCTGAAGCCGACCGCCGTCAGGCGGCGATCCGCACCACCTCAAGGTGACTATCCAGATGGGCTTTGACCGCGGCCCGCGCGTCAGGGTCGGCATCATCGGGCACCAGAACCCTGCCTGCCTGTTCAAGCAGGGCGTCTTTCACCTCAGCTGAGTCTTCTTCCCGTTCTTCTGGGTCATCGGCCTCGCATGCGTCAGCGGTTTCTCTCGGCGTTGTTTCAGCCTCGTCCGGCCCTTCCTGACCAGTTTCGTACAGTTCTTCTTCAACGGTAAGCAGGTGATCAAATTCACCCTCTTCCTCATCGTCGGCCTCATGACCACCTCTCAGAGAGGCCAGCCTTTCAGCGTTACGCACCATAGCGGTCAGTTCCGCTTTCCACTCATCGATCGCAGGACCGAACCCTGCCTGTTCGGGCACCCAACGACCGTCCGCTCCCACATGCGCCATGATGGCAGTCCGCATCTCCTTGCCGGTGTTGCGAGGCAGGAGTTTCAGTGCCTTGCCTGCCTCCATGATGGCAGGTTTGCTGAAGCATTTGAGGAAGTCGTCGAACGCCATATTGGGCATCTGCGCATCGGCGTCGAACAGCAGCCCCATGAGCTGGGCCGTTAGACCACTGCCGCTGTGCTGGCTGATCGTGCAGTTTGCGACGTTCTTGAGCACGGCCACCGCTTCCTGTCGTAGGAGTGCAGGCTCGCGGATCAACACACCTTCGGGAAAGAGCGTGGCCAGGGCGGTCTCCCGCCGGGTCATCTGACCATAATGTTCTTGTTCAGGGGTATGCACTTTGACATTCTGCCCCCCAAGGGCGAGCAGCAGGGCCGCAACCAGATCCCACGGGTCTACGTCCTGAGCAACCGCATCAAGTGCCGCATGCAACGCCTGTGTGCGGATCAGACCCAGCATGGTCAGGCCTGTGCCAGAAATGGCCGCACGCTCTTTGGGAGCCACAACGCTAGCAGGCACAATGCTGCGCGGGGGCACAGTCCCTTCCTGTTCTTCCAGCGCCTGCGGCCGCAACGGGATTTCGTCGATCTTCAGGGTGTTGGGGTTGAGGAAATACCCCATCACATCGGTTTCCTCTGCCGTCATCCAGTTCAACACCCGTTTATAGCCATCTGGCGCGGCCGCCTGCCCGTACTCGCCGGTCTCCATCCTGACCCCACCCTCGGGCAGACAGTCGGCAAGCCACTGTTCCTGTGCTGCGGCATAAGCTGAACCATCCTCGGTAAAGCGGTTATCCTTCCCACCCTCGGCAAACAGGTCTTCGGTCCAGACCACGCCACAGGCTTTGGCCATGGCCTCATCAAAGCGGGCATCCACCGCCATATAGCGCGTCTGTTTCAGGAACCGGGCAAGATCACGCCAGGGCACAACGTCCTCGGGGTCTTCGGCATTCAGACGATACTCGGCCGGGTCAGCATCGTCCTCGACCATATCCTCAAACATTTCTGCCCATGCCGCGCGCTGCTCTTCCACTGGAGCGGCGGCGATCACCTTCAGGTCGTTGAAGTCCGGACCACGGCCCATGTCGATCGCGTGCAGGATCGGTTCGTGCAGACCCGCCAGAAGCGACAGCCGTTTCAGATAGGCTGGTGTAACCATCAGCGCGCGGGCAATCTGTGCGTCTGTATGCGATTTATCGCGGCGGGCCTTATCGACAAAGCGCCATTGTTCGCTCTGGGTCATTGCTTCGCGGATGATGTTTTCGGAGCCGGCCGCCAGACCATCCAGTTTTTCGTCGGCAGACGTAACAATAACGTGCATTTCACGCATTTTCGCGAGGACACAAGCGCGACGGCGGCGATGGCCTGCCACGATCATCAACTGGCCGTCGGGCAGTTCGCGCACCAACGGGGCATGCAGAAGCCCCACCACCTTGATATTATGGGCAAGGCGTCGGTCGGCCTCGACATTGGGGGCTGAGGTGCGGGGGTTTTGGGGATTGTCGAGAAGGGTTTTCGGATCGACGACGCGCAGTTCCATGGAGAGGCTCCTGATCATGGGGAAAACTGGCAGGCGATTGCGTCTGAGCTGATCTGCTCTTTTTTCAATCTCCTGATATTTTCCGCGCGGTCGCAGCTTGGGCGGGCGGGCAAGGCCGCGCCGTCAGGCGCGCAACGCCTGGCGCTTGCGCGCCCGCCCAAGCTGTGGCAGCCGTTCCTGTCTTTTTATCTTTCGGTTATGTCTGCTTACGCCCTTATGTCAGACGTAAGAGGAATTGCTTGAGTTTTCGGAAAGCGGCCATATATCGGGATGATAATATGCACATGGAAATGTGCATACGCATGTGCTAAGCTCCGGTTTCCAGGACATGGAGTAAAGCTATGGTTCGCCTGCATTCCACCAGCCCATCACGTCGTCCGACTAATGTGACGTTACCGGTTCAGTTACTCGAAGAAGCCAAATCGCTTGATCTCAACATATCGCAGGCCTGCGAACAGGGGTTGAAGTCAGCGATCGCTTCAATCCGTGCTCAACAATGGCTCGCAGAAAATCGCTCCTCCCTTGAAGCATCCCGACAGTATGTCGAAGAGAATGGTCTTCCTCTCGCGGATTATCGGAACTTCTGAATGGCCCGTTTTGATGTATATCGTTTGGCCGGACGAGGTGAAGCGCGTTTCGTTTTAGATGTGCAGGCAGACCTGCTTGACGAGTTGGGCACCCGCATCGTGGTGCCACTTTTATCACAGAAAGTGGCACCCAGGCCGGCAAAGAGACTGAATCCGGTTTTCGTAATCGATGACCAGTCGTTCGTTATGATGACACAGTTTATGGCTGCTGTGCCTGAACGTGATCTGAAGAAAGTCGTGACTACATTGTCTCTTTATCAGGATGAAATCGCCCAGGCTATTGATCTGCTTTTAACTGGTTTCTGAGAGACAGCCTTAGTCGGTTTTCGCCTCATGGTAGACGCTCAAGCTCTCTTGAGCCTATCTCAAAAGCGGACTTTCGTTTGCGCCCGGCCACCCAGCGTCGCTGCGACCATCATAAACGAATTCGGGATATTGGCGAGCACCGTCCGCATTACTTTTTTTGCCGAGAGGAGGCGCACATCCTGCTGTGATCTATTACGTTTCCTGACGCTAGTCTTAGGATTTTGGTAGCGTATTGACCTTGTGCCCCAGTCATCAGTGATTTTGGCCCGCAGACGAAGACATAATACCTTTTCCTCCTAGCCATCTTCGGCATTAGAACTGACAGTCAAAGTGTGATCACGAACGAAGCGTATCTCCGACATGCTTTGCACTTGTTTAAAGAGACGTTTTCTAGTCGCCGATATAAGGGTGCTAAACCACGCAACCAACGCCTCCCGCTCAGCAAAAAATGCCAGCGCATCGTCGAAGTCCAAACGTGGCATCATCACCTGCTTGTTTTCCCAACTGAAGCATTCGGTTGTGAAGCTAATGCGCTGCCGATCAGCGTCGGAGTGAGCTACGACCTTGTTACGTCGCTCTAACAGTCGCTCATGCAGAGCACGTTCGTCAGGGTTAGGGCTAATATTGATCTGTTTAAAACTGAGCATAGGTAAATTGTTAGCATTTGCGAAGGCGCGCCCATAGGCAATTACAGCAGTGTCTTCAAAACATCGGTAGCGCCGTCGCTCGACGCGAGTGACGAGGCGATCCTCGTCAAGTTCACACATAAATTCTACGGCGCTGTATGCCATCTGGAAATCAGCGAGAGACTGAACCAACCTGATCTGCCGCGGCAGTAGTTGTTCTGCGACGCCGTCTCTTATATTTTTTTCCAATTACATTCCCCATCTAGCACCGATAGAATAGATCTTCTTATAGGATTTAAGGAATAAGACCGGAAAGCCAATGGGAATAATTCACCCGACACCAGACTGCCCAGATCAATGTGAGATGGTTTTTTCCGCCCTCATGGCTGACAACCAAGCGGGGGTGACGGTTTCCTGAAAACCGACATTTCCCCAAGCAAACCGTTCTTGCCACGCTATATGCGTGGGTGCAGCAAGAACAAAAAGTGTTGCAGCGCCGCCTAGGCCGCCAATCGATTCTAATTTTGTTGGTCGCCTGACTGAATAGGAGTAACTCTCACCGGTAAGCGGCGGATCCATCTGTCGTCGCACCGTCAAGATAATTGGTGCACCGCGAGAGTGGAGAACCTGCAAGAAGCAAATTCAAGAATAACGACTATCATGGAGCCTGTCGGGTCGCTTGCAGGATCGCCTTGCCACGTAAAGCATTTGTTTCAGAAAGAAGGCGCGGTGGATCGTGTTCTATCCCTCAATGATCAGATGATTACAGAAAATAGGAGGACTGTCCAGATTTCCGTTTTTGATGCCTCAAAATACAAATAACATTATATCTCAATACCATACCTTTATGCGCAGTTAAAGCCAAACACGCACGGGGCATCATTCAACCCTCCATCCCCCGCCTTGGACACAGCCGCACGTAATGTTTCCTGCTGTTCTAGGGGCATACTTTTGAAGTATTTTGGATTTAAATACCAGCAATCAGCTTTACTAATAGTAAATTTCTCGATAAATTCAATGCACTGCGCGTCAGAAGCAAGGTCACCGATAACCGTATTAGCTTGACTCACATCACCACTTGTGCATACAAAAATCATCTCCTGCTTTCCATTGTTTGGAATGGCAACAACAAGCAAAATTTTAAAATCACCTTTATGATTTGGACCCCAAATAAATATCCCACTTACAGCAATAGGTAGCTGCTTGTTGATGGTTTTTCTTGAAACAAATAAGTTTTTTGGAGGTTTTTTAACGTCAGAGTCTGCATACTGACGAAGTTTTTCACATATTATAGATATTTTATTCGAGATTCTAGGAGATTCCCCAAACGTTTCAAGACGCAGTCTCGCGGAATCGGAATCAATCCAGAACTTCATATTATTGGCACGTTGTTCAAACCACGAAAGTTCATCAAGTGTGGGAGCGAAAGTATCAGTAAAATCAAGTTTTAATTTTCTTATAATGTCTTCCCTTATCTCGGATACGGCATTTTTCATAGCTAAAGATGCATTGTCTCGAATAGATAGTTCTCGGCACGCACATCGGTAAGCTTGTAAGATGAAGTGTTTTTCATCAGATAGAGTTCCATGGTCTTCAAACTCATGAAATAAACGATCATGTTCCTCGCAAAAACCTGCAAATGTTGCCTGTGCTCCATTAGATATTTCTTTCAAACATACGTGCCCTTTGGTTTGATCAAAGTGAGGTATCATAGTTAACCCGTCACAGGACACTGTATTCATTACAGCACCTATCGTCTTATTGCCCCTCTGGAATATGTGTGACCGTATTGCATTATGACGACATCCTGGGAACAGGCATTCATAATTCTCTTGAAATCTTGCTCGCGAAAAGTGTGTTCCCAATAGATATATTTGTCTTTTTTTTTCACCTTCGGATCTGTTTTCCTTCTTTGCTTGGCCTGTTAGCCATCTATCTATCTCATCAAATCTGCTGCTAGCCATACTGCCTGACCTTATCCTACGATTTCGGATTAACACCGCATCCATGTCGTCATGCTATTACGAAGATTATATGGTTAAAAGAGAGATACTTACAAACTTTGACCAATGGCGTGTCACAACCTGATACGGCCAGCATCTGCGCTCGACACTGCTGGACGCACGCCCGATGAGGCGTATCTCAGGGGGCCGTGCCGTCAGAATAGTGGTATAACGACAACCGGGTATAGCTTATTCATTCCCAAAAACTGTCCGAACGGATGGGGCCACCTCTCTACCTCATTGGAGGGGTTTCGTGGGCCAGGCGGTTTTGCTCGAATCCCAGTCGTTCAGGGACTTTGGCCGAGTACTCTAGGACAGACATTCCAATAGTGTGATCGTCTCTTGATCACGGGGCGAGTGGGTGCCCACGGTTGCCATGTAGCTGCTTCTAAGTTCAATCCTGTAAGCGACATTAACCTGCGCAATAAAGGGTTCTTATGGAACATGATCCACGGCTCGCGTTCAAACCCAATGAACGGAATAAGAGAGCACTTACCACTTGCAAAAGTTGTCGCTCAGCACTCAGGTCCGTTTCTAATTGTAGCGAGACGGCCAAAATAAATCATGCATGAGAAAATATCGTGTGCGAGTTATGATCGTTCGAAGATGACTTGCGGAAATTGAAAAATGAGATGGATCCAATGAGAGCCCCATCTCCATAAATGTCTCAGTGAGGGCCTTATCAAATGATTGTCTATTATGCGGATATTGAAAGGCTTTTAATTTGGCCGTAACTTTGAGCAATTCCTCATACTTATGCTCAAGTATTTGATTTCTTGTCGTGGCTGGTGGGGTATTTTTTACTTTACAATTAACAGTCGTAACAAAATCTCTCTTATAGAGAGTTCGTCTGAGAGATCCTGGTGAAATATGTCCATTCGAGGAATTGATTGGCAGTTTTATTGTCTCTTCAAGTATTTTGAACACCAATTGCGAGCAATAGCTGCCGGTATCAAGCGGTCTTTCTTTCACTAACTTACCAACAAGTTTTTCCGCTAAACGAGGAAAGCGTCTCAGACCGATCATCAACGGGAGGAAGTCAACTAATTCAGGATATCTGAAAGCAATATGGTTACTTATCGATGCTAAAATCTGTACTGTCGTAGGAGGATTATCGAGTCGTAATACATCGAATTTGATGTAGGGTAGCTCAGCTATTATCTCACAGTGACCTGTCAGATTGCCATAGGCTTTCACACTTTCAATCCGTTTGAATCCGGAGCCCGCACCGTCGGTTTCAAACCAAACATCCGGGTACACTACCAACATCGCATGGGAGAACATGCTCATTGTCAACGCTGATATCGCTAGCGACGAAGGAGCTGGATAAAGGGAGAATATTACGTCACCGGGCCTCAATTTCGTAATGTCTATTGAAATCATCTTCGCCTTCAAACTCTCTAGAAAATACCTACTATAATGAACATTGAATTTTTACGTCAATTTTATTCACGACCGAGGATCACCGTCACGACTCTGGCCTCAGAGGCATGAACGAGTGATCATTCTGGGCGGATACCACCTAAGCCCACCTTGATGGTCTATTTACTAGCAAGTAGGCTAGGAATGGTTCAACGGGAGGTAAAACCCTCAAGCCCTTTGCAGACACCGCAAATCGAAAGATTTCATCGGCGCTCGACTCGTACGACGCTATCCGTCTCCAAAATCCTTTTGAACGAGGACATACGTACTACAAGGTCACGGACCTTAATGCCTAAATCGGGCGAAGCTGCGCTATTGACGATCTCATCCTGCCAATTAGAGTTTTCGTTGCTCCATTGCAGGAATTGATCAAAGTTTAGAACTCCGCTTATTGGCTTGTAATTGTTGATGAGGAGACCAGGAAGATGACGCGAGACATAATTAGCAGCTCCCTCGCCATGAATTTTAAAATACATTCTGCATGCTATACTTACGTTGTCGATTTTTCCCTCTTTAATGAAGGCTCGCAGAACATCCAGAATTGATCCGGATGGCGTAATCCACCTCTTGTCTCCACGCTCAAACATTGCCACGAGAATCTTGTTGAATTCCTCAGCACGGATATTTTCACGATCCGACAAATCAAAACCGAATTCCGTCAGACGATCGATTTCGTTGAGATTTGCGGCCAATATTTTGTGTAATTCTTCTTCGATACCGTGTGGAATGGAGGACTCACCGTTCAGCCAGCGTCGCATTGTCCGATCGACAACGCCTAGTTTTGTCGCAAGTGCGGTCTGCCACCGTTCCCCATAGAGTGCACGTCCCAACTTGGCGAGTTTGTCGGCCGACATCCGGTGATCTGAGTTCATGTATCAGAGCCTCCTGCCCAATCTAGCCGAACCCAAGCGCCCGCACTATGTCCTAAATCCAGGACATAGTGCGGGCGCTGTCAACACACGACGCGATTCAGACGAAATGCGTGGGACACAAACAAAAGAAATTTGAACCGTGTAATGGCCTGAAGGACCACACCCCCTGAAAAGAGCGAAAAGATCCTGAAGCAGGCCTCCATGGGATCAGAACCAGCAGAATGATTCGGGAGAAACAAGCGGTAGGTCTCAGTCCACCGTTCTTCAATGTAGCAAGTCGGCTTTCGGCCATTCTTACCGGATGCCCATGTCCGGCTTTTCGTGATACGGCCCGGAACCGGACGGACGGCTTTCCCCCCAAAGCCGCTTATCCCGGCCCCACGCTTTCCCCAAACGCTCCAGCGGGCAACGCCCAGCGTGACGTAACAACCGGCCCGTGCCACTGATTTTCCAGTGCACAGGCGACCAGATCCGGCCTCGCCAGTGTCGCCGCGTAAACCCGTCCCCTGTCTGCAAACTGATGAAGCCCACACTCGCGTTTCATTGTGCATCCAAACGTCTGCTCCAGCACAGCCAGTGCGTCAAAACGCTTGGGCATGATGTGCCGCAAGGTTGCAGCCTGATCCACACTCATAAACACGCAGAGCGCACAGGAGAGCCTCCCAAAACCAAGCTGGTAAGGAAGGGCCGGGATCACGCCATACCTTTGCAGGATGGCCCAGATTTGTGCCTCTCTCCATGCATGTACGGGCCTGTAATGATCGACATGCCTGCACCTGCGCCGACTGTCGCGCGTGTCCGTGCGATGCGCGCCAAACACTGCGTAACGGGCACGGTTCGGACTTTCCTCGGCCCGCTCCCCTGTCACGAACAGCGTGCGGTTCCCGAGAAACCGATCCTGCGCACGCAAGGCCATGTCGGCCACATCGATCTTGGCGGTCGCACTGCAATAGCGCGTGCTGAGGCTGGCACTCACCTGCGGGAACCGCAGGCGGGTACCAACAGGACCTGCACCGCCCCGGCGCACCAGCCCTGCGGGGGTTTCACACTGCACTGCAGCGGTGGGCACACCATTGCGCAGGATCTCGCCTTTCAGGCCACCTTCGCGCCATGACAGGTAACAGGGAATTTCAAAGTGGTTCGCCAAGGCGTGGACATAGGACGTGGTGGACGGCCAGTCCATGAAGGATGGTCCCTGCCCGTCCACATCGTGGTGCCATAGCTCCATACGGTTTACCGGCGCACCGCACTCCAGAAGATGCAGCAAGGCAGCGATACTATCCTTACCACCGCTACAGGCAATAATAATCCGGTCATAGCTGGTGAAGTCGATCCGCTCCATTCTCCGGCTCCTTTGAGGGCTTATGATCCACATCTGTTTCCAGTGTGCCGCCCGACGTTGTGACGCCGGACGGCCCGCGTGGCTCAGGCTGCGTCCCTGAGCGCGTTGGCGGCATCGTCCTCTTCTGTTGTGGGCGGGATGTCATCGTTGGCCGGGGCCTCTTCCTCCCCTTCCCTGCTGGTTGCAGCAAGATCGGCTTCCAGCTCGGCCAGCGCGTTGCGTTTCTCATCGAGCAGCGCCTGATCGCGGAAGGGTGCTCCCAGCCGGGCCTGATAGGCGGGCAGCCGTCGTGTGGCCTCATCACGGGTTTTCTGGGTGTCGGCCAGTTCCCCATCAAGACGCAGCACGAGGTTTTCGATGCGGGCCACCAGTCCCAGAGGCTTCGTGTCCTGGTCCACGGGAATGTCCACCGTTCCATGCGCGAATGCCACGGACAGCCCCGCCTCTGTCACCACCTTGTCCTCGGTGAAACGCTGGCGGCTGACGGCATCCAGCGTGATGGCAAATCCGCCGATACGGCCCAGCGTCCACTGGCCTTCCTGCGCATTCCTGACCGCCAGACGGTGCTGGGCCAGCAGGAACGCCCCCGCCTTCTCACGCTCGGTGATCACGCCACGTTCAGTCTCGAAGCGGAAGGCCTCACCGCGCGTGGCCACCCGGGTCCCCAGATCAGCTTCAATCAGCGGGATGCGCGTCTGCGCCCAGGCTATCTCGCGCTCGGCCTGCTGGACAGCCCGGCGCACGGCGAACTGATCATCGTAATGGGCGGCATAGAGGCGTTCGAGCCGTGCGAGTTCGGCCTCCAGACCGGCCTTCTGCATGAGCCGCATATCACCCGAGGCCAGCGCCTTGGCCATGGCGAACTGGTTGCCATCACTATCCAGATCTTCCACACGCCGGATGGACCGATCACCGGACATGGCCATGGCGATGAAGCGCAGTTTGCGTTCAAGCAGCTGCCAGTTGGTGGCATCGACCGAGCCTTCCTGCGCGTAGGCGTAAATCCGTATTTCGGGGTTCTGGTTGCCCTGACGCTCGATACGCCCTTCGCGCTGGATGATGTCAGAGACCAGCCAGGGCACATCCAGATGGTGCAGGGCCAGTAACCGCTGCTGTGCATTGACGCCCGTGCCCATGGTCTGGGTGCTGCCAATCAGGATACGCTTGCGGCCTGCATTGAGGTCGCCGAACAGACGCTGCTTGGCTTCAGCCTTCTTGTAATCCTGCATGAAAGCGATCTGCTCGCGCGGCACCCCCATGCGCACCAGCTCGTCACGCATCCACAGATAGGCGGAGAAGCCCCGCTTACCTTGTGCTCCCACGGTGCCCAGATCGGAGAAAATCATCTGCACGGCACCGGGCTGGGCGTAAGGCTGGCCAGTCTCGGGATTGGTGTACCGGTTCTGCGCACTCTCTTCCCAGATAGCGAAGACATTGCGGATCATCAGATCAAGCTTGCTGTCCTCCCCCTCCCCTGCCCTGCCCCAGCCGACAAAGCGCAGATCAAGAGCCGCATGACGGGCGTCCCCCATGACCGAGAGCAGGATGTCGTCGCCCCTCTGGGGTTTGCCCTTGCGGCGCTCGATGGCGGTGATCCGCTCCGCCAAAGTCTTCTGGTAGGCGCGGAAGCGTGCATGGACTGGTGCTACGACGATCTGGCGGTGGCCTCCACGCACGGCTGGCAAATTGACATAGCGGCGCAGATCGTCCTGCTGGACCACATCGGCGAAGTCACGATAGAGGGCCATGAGGTCCGCAACATTGACGAACTCGGTAAAGCGCGTGACGGGCTTGTAGAGGCCACTGGGCTGCAGTTCGAGTTCGGTCCGGGTCTCCCCGAAATTGGCGGCCCATGCGTCGAACTCGTGCAGGCCGCGGCTACGCAGCGCATCGAGCGCCATATAGCGCTGGACCGAATACAACTCGCCCAATGTGTTGGTAATCGGACTGCCAGACGCCAGCACCAGCGCGCGGCCGGGATTGACCCGCTCAAGATAGCGGGCCTTGACGAACAGGTCCCACGCGCGCTGGGAGCCCTCTGGGGCCACCCCCTTGAGGTCGCCCTGATTGGTGGCAAAGCTCAGTTTGCGGAACTGCTGGGCCTCATCCACGAGGATCTGGTCAATCCCCAACTCCCCCAGATGCAGCAGGTCATCCTTGACGCTCGCCAGCCCTTCGAGCTTCGCTTCCATGATTTCCTTCATGTGCTCGATACGCTTGCGCGACAGCCGGTCGTCTTTATCCATGTCGCAGAGCAGCGTGTCATAGGCGTCGATCTGTTCATCGATCATGCCGCGCTCAAAGGCCGCCTCTACGGCAATGAATTTGAAGGCGTCATGGGTGATGATGATCGCATCCCAGTTCCCCGTGGCCGCGCGGGCCAGAAACCGCTGGCGTTTGGCCTTCGCGAAATTCGTCTCATCCGCGACAAGGATTTTGGCAGTCGGATAGAGCATGAGAAACTCACGGGCCATCTGGGCCAGACAATGCCCTGGCACAACGATCATTGCCTTGCTGATCAGCCCCAGCCGTTTCTGCTCCATGACGGCGGCACACATGGAGAAGGTTTTGCCCGACCCCACGGCATGAGCGATGTAGGTGCTGCCCGCGGCGATGATCCGCCAGATCACCCGCTTCTGATGTTCGCGCAGGGTGATGACTGTGCTTGCACCGGGCAGACGCAGATGATCGCCATTGAAGGTGCGCGGCACGAGATTGTTGTAGGTATCGTTATACAGCCGCACCAGACGGTCAGCCCGCTCGGCGTCCTGCCAGACCCAGTTCTGGAAGGCCTGACGGATAGCGGCCAGCTTCTCCTTCGCCGCTTCGGTTTCCTGCGTGTTCAGCACCCGGCTATCGCTACCGTTGGAATCCCTGATCGTGTCCCAGATTTTTGGGGAGGCCTGCGTGAGCGCGTCTTCGAGCAGTTCACCAGCGTGTCGGCGTTCCGTTCCCCAGACTGACGTCGCTTCGGCCCGCCCAACAAAAGCACGTTTCTCGACACTCCAGCAGGCCACCTCGGCGGTATGGTGGATGACAGCCTCAACCCCCAACACCTCGCGGGTGAAGGCCATGATGTCGCTCACTGGCAGCCAGGGCGCACCCAGGCGGGCCGTAATGTCAGATGGCCTCAGATCCTCGGGCTGGGCCCGTTCCAGCGCTGCCGCCGTGCGGGCAAAACGCGGGTCGTTCTGTGCTGCGTCACGGGCTACCACGAGTTTGGTGCGCACGGCCCCTGAGAGCAGCTCGTCCGCCGCCACCCACACATCGCACCCCGGACACGAAGCCTCGGGATCGAGATAGACGGCCTCGCCCAGTTCGTTCAGGGCCTCATCCACGCTACAGCCGGTCAGCTCGGCGATCAGGGGTAGATCGACACGCCCCGCGTCATGCAGGCAGACCGCCAGCGCGTCATGAGCGGAATGGATTTCGGGCTCGACCGGCGCATGGATGACGCGCTCGGTAAACAGCGGCCCCGGCCGGGCTGTCTGGGTCGCCTCGTCATACTCTTCAATGGAGGAAACCAGCCAGACATCGGGATCATCATAGAACGGCTGAAGGTTGGGCCTGCGGCGGCTTTCGGTTTCCTCACCAGTGGTGGCGTTAACCCGGACCGTGGTGTTGGTGAGATTGATCGGCCCGAACTGGCGGGTAAAACTCTGCCACGCCTGCCGCAGCCGATGCTGGTGCCGCCCAAAGGGCTGATTGTCCATCTGCGCGCGCAGCACGGCCTTTGCCGCGTCCCGCACCGGGATCAGCGCTTCAATAATGCGCGCATGTTTCTGGAACAGACCTTCTTTTTGGTCACCCTTGCGGATGGGCACTTCCTGGCCGGCACCACCAATGATCTGATGCAGGATACGGTTGTGCAGATAGTAGCTGCCTTCCTTCAGGTCAGCGCCTGATGCCGCGGTGCCCACGCGCAGGCCATCCAGTTCTGGCCGCGTAATGCGCTGCTCAACAGGCGGAAGAAACCGGCTCTCGGGGGCAATACGGGCCAAAGCTTCCGGCAGAGCAGCGTGAAGGTCCACGCCCGATACCGGCAGGCAGCAGTAATCAAGTCCGAACTGGCTGCTAGCCCAGCCATGCCGCCCCAGAACCTGAGCGGGATTGTCGAGGAAATAGCGGTTAATGCTCAGCGGACCACGACCTTCATCGCTGTCTGGCACGGTCCCGGTTTCCAGCCAGCCCTGATCACCGGGCAGATCGCCGATGATGCGTTTGCGGAACACCAGCAGATCAAGCACAACCTCGGTACCGGCATCCGCACTCATTGCCCCTGCGGGCAGACGCACGGCCCCCAGCAGGTCAGCGTCTTCGGCGATATGCTGACGGGCCTTCTGGTCAGCCTTGTCCAGTGTATGGCGGGACGTGACAAATGCCGCGAAGCCGCCTGGGCGCAGGGCAGCGATTGAACGGGCGATAAACCAGTCGTGGAGACTGAACCCCCGCAGCTCACGGTGATCCGCTGCATTGACCTGGCGGTTGGAGAAGGGGGGATTGCCGATCGCCAGATCATAGGTGGTCGCCAGAACTGCCTTTGTGAAGTCTTCGTGCCTGATCCACTGTTTAGGGAAGAGCTTGCGGGCAATCCGTGCGGCAATGCTGTCCATCTCAATGCCCGTGAAGGCGATCTGACCTTCGAGACGCTCGGGCCTGAGGGCAATGAACTGGCCAACACCACAGCCGGGTTCCAGGACTGACCCACCCTGAAAGCCACGCTTCATGAGCATGTCCCAGATGGCAGTGACGATATATTCCGGCGTGTAATGGGCATACTGGGTGGAGCGGGCGAGGGCGGCATGATCCGTCTCGCTGCAGGCAGCCTCCAGAGCCTTGCCGAGACTTTCCCATCCTGCGCGGTAAGGTTCTCCCGCACGGGGGAAAAGGGCGTTGGCCAGTTCACCCGCCCCAAAGCCAATGAAACGGCTCAGCACAGCCTGCTCGTCGGGGGTTGCATTACGGTCTTCGGTTTCAAGCGTTCCCAGCAGCTTGATTGCCGCAATATTGTCCCGCGCACGGTCTTTCCAGCTGCTGGCAAGGCCACGGGTGCCCATCAGGCGGAAATCGGTCTGGGGGATGACCAGTGGGGTTTCTGCGACGGGGGAGGGGAGGGGGCTGTCTTCGCCTTCAAGCTCACCCCAGAACAGGTCTGCAGCACCACAGAGGGAAGAGGAAGAGAACAGGCTGAGCTGATCATCGAACAGGGACATGGAAGGCTCCGGGCAAACGCCGAACGCCGCCTGCGTCTGGGACGAGGCGGCGTTCGGTAAGGATGGACAACAGCAGGGAAGGGGACTGATCGCTGTGTTGCGTCAGATTTTCTTCTGCATGCTGTCTCCGGAACCGGGCCTGGGTGGCGCGGGCAAAGGCGGCGCCTGCGCCGGGATCGGGCTGGCGTCAGACAGACCGACCCACCCTTTGCGCGCGACGCTCAGGGCTGGTCGGAGTTTTATTTTTTGCGGATATTTTGTTGTTAAGTTTTCAATCTAATTTCCTATGTCACGTGACATAGATAATTAGGTTGGAGCTATGTCACGTGACATAGGTGACATCTGGGCTATGTCACGTGACATAAATAGATGAGGAAACTACTTACCGATCGTTGCTAGAATATCGTTAATTGCGTCCATACTTTGATGTAGCAGAGCAATTTCCTCATCCGTAAGGCTTTGGGACCTTTCCTTTATAACGCTGATATTTTTTATAAATTTCTGAGCCGTATTAACGTAGCTTTTCGAAAACTTATCCTCATCACTCAATTGAGTACGATACTTTTTTTCTGTTCTGGCCGCATGTGCTGCGAGAACAGTTAGACCGCCCACAAGCGCTTTAGCCATCATCTCATCCCGAACCTGCGATTGGGTTTCACGAGAGATCGCGACCAATGTATTGAGAGGTAACTTTTTTTCAGCGGCCTTCACTAAGAAATCTTCTGGAAGATCAAGTATATGAATCAGCTTATTAACACGAGACTGCGGAATACATAGCTGTCGCCCCGCTTCGCTTTGAGACCATCCATTGTGGGAAATTAGCTTTTGGACCCCTTGCGCCTCCTCTACCGGGGACAAATCTTCCCGCAACAGATTTTCTACCAAATTGGCACTGATGTAGTCCCCATCATATTCTATTGCGGGGATATGCTCCCATCCGAGCGTCGAAACTGCACGCCAGCGTCGTTCGCCTGCCACAATTATCCAGCCATTTGGCCGACTATCATCCTGGCGAACAAGGATTGGTTGAAGCAGGCCTCTTGAGTCTATTGATCGGGCAAGTTCAACAATTTCATCGTCGTCGAATATCTTCCGCGACTGCTGCGGGTCTGGCTGGATGTCAGCTACTATAGCTTCAAAAGTGTGTTTGAACTGACTGTCACGCAGGAACGGCGTTGCTAAAGTTTTTGTTGCTGCAGCCTGCCTATCTAGAAAAGGTGACGTTCTGGGTTTGAATTTAGCCATTACCCTCTCCCACATTCCCAAGCTGTTCTATAATTTGTGCGGCGATAACAGGTTGGCTCTTTGTAGAAATAGCTTCAGCTAAACGGATGTAAGGCTGCACAGCGGGATTACGCGGCGCAACCTCTACCGGTATTTTCGATTCCCATGCAGCATTACTGTATGCGGTGCTATTGGGTACAGGTTCAAGAATTTCAGCCCTCCCAGCTAGAGCCGAAATCAAGTGATTAACAATACCAACGTCAACATACTGGGTGGCTGAAAATTGTGTGGGGATGACACCACCGACGCGCAACCTCGGGTTTGAACGACGGTTAACTTTTGCAATTGTATCCAAGATTAAATTGACGCCCATTACATCGTAAGGCTCAGTTCTTACTGGTATGTAAACAAGATGCGCCGCAGTAAGAGCCATCCAGGTTAAGAAGCCGAGGTGAGGCGGACTATCAATTATGATATAGTCATAGTCAGTCTTGATTTTAGCTATCGCTTCACGAAGCAGACCTTCGGTTCCCGGTTCTCGCCGAACGTCCACTTCAGCAAGATCAATATGACTACTTATCAAAGAAAATGGGAGCGTGCGGCCATCCGATAATTCATAATCTTTTGGCAGGATTATATCGGTTATTGGCTCATCCTTAAGAAGAGCAGCGTCCAAAGTTTTCTTATTTCGATACAAGGATACGATGTCAGAGCCGACTAACGCCGACGTTGCACTCGCTTGTGGATCTGCGTCAATTAGAAGAACACGAAAATTCAAACGTGTCAGAGCAAAAGCGATGTTTAAAGCGCTGGTAGTTTTGCCGACGCCACCTTTTTGGTTCGCAAATGAGATCACTGTAGTTTCGCGAGGATCTCGATTTATCAATAGTTCCAGTTCGGTTGCTACTTCAGCCGGGATTGGCTGCTTTCCATTTTCCCAACGGGAAATGGTGTGTCTGTCGTAGTTCCGGCTCAAACGTTCGTTTAGAAGGTCTTTTAACTGAGATTGGGAAAGGGACAGCCGATCTCTATATTCTTTGAATCTGTGCATGATGATGCTCCAACCCGTGAGTCTGGTCCAAAGCTATACACACAACTATCAACAGTCAACACCCAACAGCAACACTCAACAGGGTAAGTGCTGGACTTTACTCACGCTGTTCAATCTAGCGCTCCAAGTTGAGGCCGAGCTGTAACCGCGTAGAGGCGGGGTTGAACCGGGGAAGGAGACGGGTGGAGAGTAATGCCCGTTTTTTCGTCAATTTGGACGATTGCTTCTGGATAGACAGACAACGCCAAATTCAATGACGGCATAATATCACGTCTAAAGAATCTGAGTTCCTTGTATTCTGGTCCGAATTGGCTTTTCAGAGCTGCCCACGATATATGTAAAGGCTTCATAAGAATATGTAATCTGTATGCCAACCAAATATACAAGTCTATTGCTAGGGACCGCGTGGATATTTGTTTAATAGCAATTTCCCTAAGTGGTAATGGATGATCAATGAGAGATTGGTAAAAAGATTCGTCAAGCCGCACAACATCAAGCCAGAGAGACTTCTGGTCCGTTTTTGAGTCGTCGATAGGAAATATTGCATCTCGAACGAAGGCGCCGTTACTTACAAACTGCGTTCCACCTTCAGTTCGGAAAAACGTAAGTCTGCAGCGACTGATACGCCGACTTTGCTCACGGACTAGTTGATATGTTTTTCCGCCCACAGACAAGTTCATTGCCGCGAGCCAGGCGTTCATTGAGGCGCCTAATTCTATTTCTCTGCTTTTGTTTTTGACTGCCTGCGTTTGTAGATAAAGTAGTATGAGGCGCGCGACGGATCCATATGGTACCCCGATGGGAGTTTTATTGGAGTCCAGACCACTTTCTACTAGCAATTTAACGGGACCACCGTCTTTTTCCCAGACTGGGGAAGCTGTTTTCTTATGCGGCAAAGCAGCCATTGCAAACCCTGCATGAGCGATACCGATGTCTTGTTTCTCATCGGTTAGGATTGCGTGAGCTGCATCCACGCAGCTTCTATCATTCTTACTTGAAGCAAGAATGCGTCGCGTCTCTTCTACGCCATACTGCAGGAGCATCTGGTGGATTTCAGCCATAACCAATGGTGAGCTACTATGCGACCTCGCGTCAACTTGGACTTTCCTCACGCTACATTGTTGGACGGTTGGACTTTTCTCACGCTCTGGTTGGACTTTCCTCACACAGCTATTTGTTTTTTTATTTTGTTTTTGTTTATTTGCTTAGTGAGAAGAGTCCAGTGGAGAATGCCGATTCTCGTGAGAGTGGTCCAGAGATCGCCGTTAGAAGAGTCCAGTAGATAATTCTTCCTTTGGTGGGTCGATTTGCGGGACCTTGTGAATAAAAAATATCGGCTGACTGCCCGTGAGGAAAGTCCAACCAACCCGAATCGGCACACGACATCGACGCTGGCATTCGCTTGTTACTCTTCGCCGTTAGTCTGACAGGGAGGTTAGTGGTGGTGTGCCCCTATGTAGAGCATGCCCATCAAAGGGGTCTCCCAGTTCGAGGTAATCGCCCAGCGCAGCATACGTTGCGTGTCGTGCAAGGCGCTTGAGTTTGACGGGGTGTGCGCCAGCATCCATTCCGGTTGTAAGCGCACCCCTTTTCAGACTGTGCCCCCCAAAGGTTTTTCCATCCAACCCGGCAGCACTGGCACGGCTCTGGATGATCCGGGCGACCGAGCGATCTGTCAGGGGCTGCGGTCCAATTTCACGACCGTTCCCGTCAGAGGCAGCTGTGCTTTCCTTACGAACGCGCCGGAAAATAGGGCCAGCCTGTATGCCAGACACCGCTAGCCAGGCTCCGTATGCCTTTACCGGACAATACTGATCATGGGTGTAGGGGAGGGCGATCTCCACCCCCTTGCCTTGTCTATCACCCTTTGACTGGGGAAGAGTGACAAGCAGTCCTTTACTGACCAGGGTTACGTGGCGAACATCGATGCTGGCCAGCTCAGAACGCCTGAAAGCACCATAGAACCCCATAAGGAGCAAAGCCCGATCACGCATTCCAGATAACTTGCTCAGGTCTATCGTATTGATGATTGTTGCCAGAACATCTTGTGTCGCCGCGGCCTTACGGCGCGGTGTAAAGCCATCCTTTGCAGCGGTGCGCCTGATCCCGGTCATGGTTTCGCCAATAGTGGCGTCAGCAGTCGGAACGGCGCAACCTGCCAGACGATGAAGATAGGTGATTGCGGCCCGCCGCAACTCCAATGTTGAGGGGGCAAGGCCCCGACCTCTTTCGTCTGCCAGAAATGCGGCAATGTCGGCCGAACGCGCGGGGAGGCAGGGAAGGGCATGACGATCCGCCCAGGCACACCATGCCCGGACACCGGCACGATAGGCTTTGCGTGTGTTATCTGCCTTGGCCTGCAAAGCGTAAGCTGAGGCGCTATCACGCGCGGTTTCAAGCGACCCATCGCGTTGTGGAACGGCCCTCCCAAGAGAGGCGTCAAACCATCGGATAATGACGCTTGGCGTCTGGCCCGCAGGAGAGGGTAGGGGAGGGAGCGCGTCAGACTGTGCAATAGTGTCTCTGCGTGCTTGTCTGTAACGCGCCAGAAAGTACGGAACTGAACTGAGATGCAGGGCGAGTGTCAGTAAGGGATCATCTGGAGCTACACCGATCCGCTCTGCAGCCAGTGCACGGGCACGGGCGGCGAACGGCACATCATGAGCAATCACCAGATCGTCAGTCTTATTTCCTGGTAGTCTGATACCAGACAAGCGGAGCTCCAGTCCCGGGGACAGGCGGGCCGTGGCAAGAATTCCCGGTAGAGTGTCAGATGCTGAACCTGCCTCGGTCAGACGGTGCCGGGTGGTCCGGTCACACCGCTCGAACAGAGCAGCAAAAACCCGATCTTTTCGGCCGTGGACAACAACTTCAACCTGCATGAATGGTGCCTCGAGCTTGCTATTACCCTAAGTATCTAACTCCCAGTGTAGTAGGTCATGGCGCTGAGCGAGAACCGTATTTTTCAGCTCATACTGCTTTTTGTGAAGACCGATATGCGGGAAAGCTGAATGACGGTTATCGAGCAACTCACGCTGTTGGACTTCATGGCTGGATCCCATCAGCCGTTCAGACGATGAAATATCGCGACAAGGTTCTTCCAGCTAATGCACAATAGAGGTAAGACTTAGGCTCTATTGTTGTGGAACAGCACGGCGAATCAGGAGGATGGTGTGGGTGAGGACGACTATCGCGCGGTGATCGATGCGCTGGTGGCTGAGCTACGCAATATCGGTGCGCCCGACATCGCCGACCAGCGCCACTACAGCGAGGAAGAGTCGGAGAGAAGCGAGCGCCGGCTGATCTCCCCGCAGCGGCGGCTCGTCGAGATGTTGCGCGGGTTCGAGCGGTTTCTCGCGATCCAAGACCGCCAGACCTACGAGGCGGCAATGGGGCGCATGGCCAACGCACTGCGAGGCGAAGGGCCAAATGCCGTCAGCGTGATCCAAACCACCGATGGCGAGCCACGAGAGTATTTTCTCTCCGAGGCACCCAATTTGCGAGAGGTTCGAAACGACGTGCAGGCACTTATCGACCGATTGCTTGATGGCGACCTGCGTCCGGGTAGTGAGGGGGGGCACCGATGAATCCGACCGCGCGCGCTAACGCAATCGCCGAGATCCAGCGGATATTCGCCGCCTATCGTGCTGCGCAACCGACAGACGCTGCGAACTTGGCGGCGCTAACTAACGGCAAGCTTTACGAGCTGTTCGTACTATCCGACTTGCTGGTCGATCTCGCTAGTCGCGGCTTCGCCTTGGTCTTCGTAGGTTCGAGAGCGCCGTCGGGTAGCGCCGCGACGTCGCACTCAACGCTTAAATTCAAGGCCGGACCTGGCAAAATCAAATTGACCGATTCGCATTTCGAGGTGCGATCGCCTCAGTCGACAACTGTCGTTTTCCGGATATTCGTCGACATCGAATTCGATACGCTCGGCCACAGCCGGAGCACTGTGGCCGACAACAGCCGACGCCACGAGCTCGACATTATCGTGACGACGGCGACTAACGACTATCCCGCCCATGACGAGATCGCGCTCGGGGTCGAATGCAAGGCGGTCGCCAATTTCGGGAAGGGGATAATAAAGGAAGCACTGGGTGTGCGCCGCGAGCTGAGCCTGCTCCATAAGCCGGTGAACTCGATGCTAACTGCGGCAGGCGGATCACCGGCCTTACGCGTGCCAGCCTACCCGCCGTCCGAATTCCGACTTGTATTCATCGATCCCAAGGGAAGCAATTATGCCCAGAGCCCTGGGGTCTACGGTATCGAATTCAAGCATCTCGAGCCTTGAGCGACGCTGTGGGTGAAGATATTTCTCTTATCGACGCGATGATTAAGCGTGCGCTCACCCCGATCCTCGCGCTCGAATGGATCAGCCAGGCAGCAACCGTCCTCAACTCGACCGCTCTGCGCAGCCATCAACAAGCGAATGAATCGCCGCGAACTCTCTGCGGACAAGCGGACGGCCCCTTGCCCTATACAGGTCTATTTACATAAAGAGCTTGGTCACTGCAGCGATCTGAGGACCAGTTGCCGTATGGGTGGCAGTGCCAATTCGGACAAAGCACTCATTCTTTATAAAAGACACTGTTGTTTGCTTCGGTATCCGCACCCGCAGAACGGAATGCCCTTTAAACTTTACGAGGTCCAAGGAGCTTAGAATTTGGGTTTTGAGCGGATCGCTCATCTCTGAATTGGTAATAGCATCCTCAATTTTCCGGAGGTAATGATCGAATTTTAGCCCTAATACCTTCGCTTCACGGTCGAGGCCTACGATCTGAACATGCTCAAAATTAACGGGCTCAATCCCATCGAGCTCTTTGATTCGCTCTGCATCCCTCGGTTTGTCAGCGATGCCGAGAAAAAGATAACCATCGGCACCCGGTCCTGTATTGGCTATCGCACACATGGTTTCCACCATTGATTTAAGCAAAACATCGTCTACACCGCGAGTGTTGTCGAGCCGGACAATTCCCTGCTTGAATTCGTAACGGGGCGTCTCAGTCTTAGACCTGCGAATGGAATTTTCCAAATCGAAACTCATTCCCGGGCCGTGCGTCAAGGCCGTCACATCTTCCTTTACGAAGGATCTGCGGAGAAGCCCATTGACGACAGCGATGTTTTCTTTCCGGTCTTCCGACTTGATGTGCTTCTGCCCTACTTTGATCCGATCAGTGAGATTGTTTAGGGATTTTACGATTGCATCTCTGTTTGCCGGAGTCATACGTTCTTTGATGATAAGCCAATAAAATGCCATGAATACAGCAAAAAAAGGGGACTTTTGCGCGTTCGAAGTCGGCTTTGGGTAAACCGTTGAGCGGAAGAAAAAACGCTCAGTGGACGTAGCTTCCAGCGTCTCTCGGATCATCGAAAAGACCGTTTTCACATGCTGGATAAGGTTCTCTCGTCCATAGACATTCAAACGAGTGTTAACATCTGTGTGCTCCGTGGTATCAGGGTTGTAAAGCTTGTCCAGAAAATCTCCTGACGCCTCGACAGGCTCTTCGAACAAGATCGATGCACAGATGTCAGCTAGAACCTGCTCATCATCGCTGTCACGCAGATCCCCGGTACGAAGAATGCCTTGGTAACACCAAAAAATGTCCTCAGCTTTGAGCTTATACCCGTGAGAGTTGCGGCTGGTCTCGATGCTAATCTCGGGCATCTGGCTGAGGACAAGGGTCTCCTGAGATACGTCTCCACGAATTTCAGCTGCCAACGTCCTGATCGTCTCGGCAAACGGGGTAAGAATACCGGCTTGGCGCCGTTCCTGGTTGCTAAGTTGCTTGCCTCCGGAATTAATTCGGCCGAAGACCTGTGTGATACGTTCCGGTTGCTCGCCAGGGAACACCGTTACTGCCAACTGATAGTCCAGTAAATTGGCGCAGGACTTGCCCCCCAAACGCTTCACATCGTCGCCAAAGGGAATAAAGAGGCCTGATTCTGCTGCCTGCCGGGCCCGGGTAAATTCCGCAATGTCGAAAGCTTGATCTTCCCAAGTAAATCCGTGTTCAATATAGCTAAAGATGGCATTTAAGCGCTGCATACCGTCGATGATTTCCATCACGGCCTTCCCTTCCGGGGTCGTAATTTCTGCGAACAGGAACAGAGGAAGCGGGTAATCTTTGAGCAGACTGTCGATCAAGCGCTGTTTCTCATTTACAGTCCATACTAGCTTGCGCTGATATTGCCGGTTCACAAGCAAACTTTGATCGCGATAAAGCCGATATAGGGATTGAATGCTTATCCCTTGTGGCGAAACAGTCATTTTTTGCTCCAGCATGACAATCGAGTTGCGTGGTATTACAAGGAGTAATCTTCCGGCTATCTCCTGGTACCCCAACATCGTCGGAAACTCGGAAGCCTTGCCATACTATAACCTACATTTTGAAGTGCGCCAAAAATCCGGCCCATAGCGAGAAGTGGTTGGTCACACTTTTCGGCGGCCTCATGGCCAGAAGCAGACTGTCGGCGATCCCCCCAAGATGAACATGGAGCGAATCCTCGGCATGGAAGCCAGTCCGACTAAGAACGGGCTTTTAACCTAATTAAGGGACTCCTTGTAACCTGATTAAGGTTACTTTTGGTGGCGTTGGGCGGCGTAGAAGCCGGGATTTTTCTAATTAAGGAATTTCGACATTTGTCGAAAACCAGCAGATAATGATAATTCGAATGCTGTTTTATCAGTGAGTTATGAATCCATTTAATATGGATAATATTCTATTTGGCCGAGAAAAAACCACTGATTAGTGATAAAAACAGCAAGTGAAATTTGAGAGTTTATCTCTTTAGCGTTTATGTCAACAATGGGGGGCAAACGGAATGTCTGCTTCCGGACAAAAGATGCAGAAAGCCGCCAGTTAATTCCACAGTTTCAAAGACGCCCCTAACAGATTTCGTCTCCACCCGAAGCCAGAAAAGCGCGGATCCAAAAAATCTGACAATCTGTTCATCGTAGTTTACTCACGAAATATCTAAGATGATCTGCAATAAAACTGGCTACAAAATAATAGCTGTGATCGTAATCAGGACGAAGATTCAGGATGAGTTCCTGCCCTGCATTCTGTGCGGCTTCCTGGAACAGTTCTGGTCTGAGCTGTTCTTTCAGAAACTGGTCCGCCAGACCCTGATCTATCAGAACAGGCAGTCTTTCCTTCGCTGTCCGCACAAGTTCAAGCGGGTCATAGGCTGCCCAACTGGCACGATCCGGACCCAGATAAGCACTGAATGCTTTTTCACCCCATGGTACCTGCGTTGGCGCCACAATGGGTGAAAAGGCTGACACAGAACGATAGCGGCCAGGATTACGCAGCGCGATCATGATGGCGCCAAATCCACCCATCGAATGTCCCGCAATGCCTCGCTGCTGCGTAACCGGAAAGCTCGCCTCAATCAGCGCAGGAAGTTCCGTGACGACGTAATCATACATCCGATAATGCGCAGCCCACGGCTCCTGCGTCGCATTGAGGTAAAATCCGGCACCCTGTCCAAGATCGTACGCATCGTCATCAGCCACACCCACGCCCCGTGGACTGGTATCCGACGCGACAATGGCGATGCCCAGTTCTGCGGCCACGCGTTGCGCGCCAGCCTTGCCAATGAAATTCTGCTCCGTACATGTCAGACCGGAGAGCCAGTAAAGAACGGGAACCTTTTCAGTTTTTGCCTGCGGCGGCAGGTAGATCGCGAAGTTTGCTTCCACACCCAACGACACGGACTTGTGTCGCCAGACTTCCTGCACACCCCCAAAAGAGGCGTGTGTTTCCTTGCGTTCCATGGCTCTCACTGCCTTTTGCGCATGTCAGTTACCGTCCGTGAAGGTATAACTGCAGATCTTGTTCCCTGCCGGATCCCGGAGATAGGCAGCGTAAGCGCCCGGTAAGTGGCTTCGCGGGCCGGGTGCGCCTTCATCGGTTCCCCCATTGGCAAGACCTGCGGCATGAAAAGCCTCCACTTCGGCGGGTGTCGCTGCTGCAAAACCGATGGTGACACCGTTGCTTGAGGGCGCTTCACCGTTGCCTGGACGTGCAATGATGAAGGCTGGCTTTTCGCGGCCATACAGAATCCACCCATGCCCGAACGGCCCCAGGTTTTTTATGCCCAGAGCCGCAAGCGCGGCGTCATAGAATTTCGCGGATACCGCAGTATCCACTGCCCCAAGAAAAACGTGAGAGAAAACACCGTCACCGGAAATAACTGCCATGATCGTTCTCCTGTAATTTCCAACCATTGGAAATGATGTTGCGCGGTGAGACGCAGACCTTAGAAATGAATGACGGAACGGATGGATTTTCCTTCATGCATCAGATCGAAGGCCGTATTGATGTCTTCGAGCGGCATGGTGTGGGTTACGAAAGGCGCAAGTTCGATATCGCCACGCATGGCATCTTCGACCATGCCGGGAAGCTGGCTGCGTCCCTTGACCCCACCGAAAGCCGAGCCGCGCCACGAACGCCCCGTCACAAGCTGGAAGGGACGGGTCGAAATTTCCTGACCGGCCCCTGCCACCCCGATGACGATCGACTGCCCCCACCCACGATGCGCGGCTTCTAACGCCGCGCGCATGACGTTGACGTTTCCGATACATTCAAATGTATGATCAATACCCCAGCCGGTCATTTCCACAAGAACCTGCTGAATCGGTTTGTCATAATCCTTGGGGTTGAGGAATTCCGTGGCGCCGAATGCTTTGGCAAGTTCAAACTTTTCCGGGTTGGTATCAATAGCGAAAATCCGGCCAGCCTTTGCCTGTCGCGCTCCCTGAATGACCGCCAGACCGATCCCGCCCAGACCGAAGACGGCAACCGTATCTCCCGGCTGCACCTTGGCCGTGTTGTGTACCGCACCAATCCCTGTGGTGACGCCACATCCCAACAGACAGACATGCCCTGGATTGGATGCGGGATTGATTTTTGCCAGAGAAACCTCGGCGACAACCGTGTATTCGCTGAACGTCGAACACCCCATGTAATGATGGATCGGCTGACCTTTGTAGGAGAAGCGTGTCGTGCCATCCGGCATCATACCTTTACCCTGTGTGGCGCGCACTGAAATGCAGAGATTGGTTTTTCCCGACTTACAGAACAGACATTCACCGCATTCCGCCGTGTAAAGCGGAATGACATGGTCGCCGGGGGCAACGCTGGTTACGCCTTCTCCGACCTCGATGACAATTCCCGCGCCTTCGTGACCCAAAACGGCTGGGAACAGTCCCTCGGGATCATCCCCTGACAGGGTAAACGCATCAGTGTGGCACACACCCGTATGCGTGATCTGCACGAGCACCTCACCAGCACGAGGAGGCGCTACATCGATCTCGACAATCTCAAGGGGCTTACCCGCCTCGAAAGCAACTGCGGCCCGTGATTTCATGATTTTTTCTCCAAATAACCTATCAGCCAGCATCGAGGGCATTACCGGAGATAGGATCGAACGAGTGACACCACATTCTCGATCGAACCACTGGCAGCATCACGATCACCGGCACACTCAACAAATTCTTCCCGCAGATGGCTTTCGAGGACACCGGCCATTAATCCGTTGATCGCTCCCCGGATAGCCGCCACCTGTTGCAGCACCGGACCGCAATCAGTTCCCTTCTCCAAAGCCTGTTCCAGCGCATCAAGTTGCCCGCGAATACGGCGCACGCGGGTCAGAACGCGCTTTTTCTCAGCTGGTGTGTGCGGCACGAACGCTTACTCCCGAATATACTACCCTTGAGTATCCTTGTCATACTATAGGGCAGTATGACAAGGATATAAGGGCGTGCTTGTCATATGATCCGATCACAATTCCGTATCGCTGAAATTTTCATCGCAACGTCCATGGGTTGCCCGTCTGTGTCTTGGGATCATTCAAGAGGTACAATTAGTGAGATCCAGACAATCTCTGCAACGAGGCTTTAAAGCGCTGATGTCCGCTATTTGGCAAACAACCTTGTGGTCCAAACGACCGACATGAGGCGATACCCGACCGTCTCCCTCCTACGAGACTGACTAGAAGACGTTGCGCTGCATTACTTTCCCTTATGATGGGAACGCATATGTCCGCTTTACGAAAAGACAAAGCCTTACCCTGTGTCCGAGAAGCAGGCGAATGCAGCGTAGTTGTTTTCGCGCCGTGTGACAGCATAGTATGGAGGACAGCCGCCATTATATTGGATGCAGGAGCAGTCTGATTGGAAAGCAGCGTTTCATTATACACCCGCCATGCTGCCTGTAGCACTGGCCGCTGGCATCCTCATGCTGGCTTCGATCCTATTGTCCGATGAGCAGTTTTTTGAAGAGCTTGTTTTCTGGGATCCTCTAGAATCCCAGATTCCGAATGAACCGCTCACGGCTGATAATTATGTGGTCTGGCTACACCCTAAGGTGAGGACATGGGGACGACAAATCGTCACGGCACCGTTTGGCCCGTAGCAGCTTGTGCTTCTTTATCATCAATCAGTGGATTTTTATCATTATCTTCTGCATTTTTATCGCGATTAAGTGGTTTTTTCGGCGACAAAAACGGCAGTCAGCGGCGGATTATCATTATCTTCTGGTTTTCGACAATCGATTGGTTTTTTGCCCGGTTTGGTTACGTCCGACAAGGGAACTTATCGGACATAAAAACGGGGGAGGGGGCCAAAAACGGAAAAAGACGTGTTTTCAAGTTACCTGCTATTTAGCTTGACTCGGAAAGTCTTGCCTTCACGTTTGTGAAGGCGTATTTTTAGCATGTCTGGCAAGGAGCAAAGAGTATGGCGTCCATCAATCTGAGGATCGACAGCGTCCTGAAGGATCAGGCCTATGCTCGTCTCGCGGAGCTCGGTGTGACACCGTCCGACCTGATCCGTCAGACGTTCGAATATGTGGTGGAAACTGGAAAACTGCCGGTGGCGCGGCGTGTCCTCTCCAGCGAGGATGCGGATCTGCTGCAGATCGTGCGCGAACGCCTGGCCGCACCGCAAGCGCCCGTGACGGTGACGCTGGAAGACCTGTGAGCCGCTATACACTCCAGTTTGACCCCCGCGCCCTGAAGGAGTGGCGCGGTCTTGATCGCACGATTCAGACGCAGTTCAAGAAAGTTCTCGCCAAACGGCTGGAAATGCCCCGGATCGAAGCCTCCCGCCTGTCAGGACCGCTGAGCGATTGCTACAAAATCAAGCTCAGGGCCAGTGGCTACAGGCTGGTCTATCAGGTGATCGACAGCCGGATCGTCGTCCTGGTTCTGGCGATCGGGGAGCGCGACAAATCCAAAGCTTACGAACAGGCCGGGAAAAGGCTCTGACATGCGTGGGGAACGTCTTGCAGCCCGTCCAGAAGACGTCGTGCCCGCACTGACCCGCACGGCTTTGGCTTTTGGTGCCCTGGACCAACAGCTGAGGCGCCATCCTCTGCGCGAGGCTGTGCTGTTTCGGGTGCGGCTGGAAGCGGCCCGACAGTGCGCGGCCATGGATGGTTTCCTGATCGACCCCTGGCAGCTGGCCGCGAGCCTTGAAGGGCTGCGACCGCGTATCCGCGGTCATGACGCCTATGAGCGTGGTAGCGAAGTTGATGCCCTGCGCTATGCCTTCGAGCAGTATCAGTGGCTTGCCAGGGCGACGACTTCGCAAGAAGAGCGGATCACTCAGGCGCTCGCTGTCGCCGCAGGGCCTATAAGCCGCATGGGCGTTCTGTGGGGCAGCGCTCTGGCCTTTCGGGAGTGGATCGAGGCCGGTGATGCCCGTGCCCCCTTCCGTGGAGCTCTGGTGCGTCTGTGGCAGAAGGAAGGAGTTTTTAGCGGCCTGTATCCTGTAACCGGAGCAGCGGCATTTCGTTCCGGCACGTCCTGGGATGAGCGGCGCTGGCTCCGGGCATGGCTGAGGGCATTGGAGCAGGAAGCGGCCGGGATCAGGGATATGGTCCACACGCTGGAACGGGCCTGGCGCGATGCGCGTGCGCAGGCCGGCAATCAGCGGCGCAATTCCAAAGCAGCCCTGGCCATAGACATCATTGCCGCCCATCCGGTGATTTCAGCTACGACCCTGGCCGCCCGGCTGTCCGTATCCGTGCAGGCCGCCTGTGTCCTGCTGGAGCGGTTTGTGGAGCGTGGACTGGTCATCGATGTCACGCACCGCTCCGCGCGGCGTCTCTTTGCCCTGAAGGATCTCGTGCCTCTCCGGGAAGCCGTCAGGCAACCGAAAAAACCCGTTCCGGGGCGTAAGCGGGGGCGGCCTCGTTTGGGAGAGGAGGCTGATCCTGATGGTCAGAGTGTTGCTGTACCAGAGAAGATGTTTCCGCCGATGCCGCGATGGAAGCCTGACTACACGGCGTTAGAAACGGCGATAGCATTTGCAGATGGTCTCATCCTGAGCACTGGGAAGGCGTCAAAGATCAGCGTTGATGCGCGGCGTGAGTCTTCCTCAACCGGGTAGGCATCATGCAATGATTGCAGCAGCTTATGGAGAAGTCCGAGTATTCACCACAAGTGCCAGATTAGCCCACCAATTATAAAAGCTCCTACTATCAAATGATTATGCTTTGCCCAAATGGTCTTCGTAGCAAACCAGACAGGATGGTCAAACGCATGAGTTATCTCTGAATATAAATTTTCAATTTGTCTTTGGTGCGCTCTTTGATCGAGCTGTGTCTTCGCCAAACATTCTTCCTGCTCATCCAAGAACTCGTCCAGCCTCATGACGCAGAGGTTGTTCGGCAATTGGGTCCATGGTGTCAGGGAGCGGGCTTGCATCGGCCGAGCAATACCTTCGGCGTGAGTATTGTCCTTGTAATCGAACCTGATTCCGAACTGCTCGTAAAATCGGTTGCGGCGCAATTTATTCTCGCCGCGTCCCTGATGGGCAAAAAGTTTGATCTGATTGATTTCGGCATCTGGCCAATGGGTCGCCCATTCAACAATTTTATTCATAATGAACGATCCGACTCTATTCCCTTGGAGGCTGTCCGGCTCCAGAAAGACAGCTCCCTGGAAAGGGCTGGATCCTGTAAGGCATATCCTGCCACCCTCTCCGCAACTTCGGACGTAGCATGCCGGGAATTCGTATGTCTGTTTTCTTCCTCCCGATAAGGCCGCTTCGATAACGCGGTAGCAGATGCGTAAGTGAGCTTCCTCAACTTCCCCGTCGGCACCATATTTTTGGGTTTCGTTAAGGTTTATCAGAAGCTTTGTGACTACTCTCCCAGATGGATCGAGCCGCGAGCGCACAATGAGAATATATGATTCCATGTCTGTAAACTACGTACTAACGGGCTGGTGGGAAAGATAATAACAGCTAATTTGGTCGTTTGCTTATCAGTCATCGTTAGCTCCATTCAAACTGTGTGTGGCCGCTTTGATGATTCCGCGGCGTCCACGTCGCAATAAACGAGTTCAGCGCGCTAAAATGTGACGCGAGCGCGAACAAGGTGATGTCGAGCACCACGCCCGCGAGCCAGGTCCCCATTGTTAGACTGCCTTTCCCGGTCGGCTGCACGTCATTATCCAGCCTTCCTCTGAAAGAGGGGTACTGTTTCAGATATAAGCAGGAAGTACCCCCGTTGACCCGAAAAGTGCACACAACACAATGTTGATTGTCGTGGTTTTCTCCACAAAAGGGGAGCGGTAATCAAACCTCGGTCGTGTGATTGTTAGGAATTTGTAGTTACTCCTATCGTGAGGAAATTTGATCCAGCATGAATTGGTTCGGGATTTTTGCCATAAATCCAATAAACGCCCGTCTTTCACTCCCAGCCAATGGGCCAGTTTCTTTACAGTCGCAGGATATGAACCAGATTAAAGTTGAGGCGCTCTAGTTCAATTATGTCTATGGACTCATGGCCAATAAACTGCGGCTTTGACAAGAATTTTGAGATTACCCCTCATTGTAAATTGTTTCTGAAAGGTAGTGATTTGTTTGATCCTGAGGTTTACCCATCCGGATGGACAGTGAATTTTAAGAAATTTTATTAGGTCTTTGTATGATTTTGATTCCGCGGCATTATCAACATCAAATGTCACCTCACCCTCTCGTGTCATTGCTGCATCATTATAGCCTACAACAGCTGTAATGCTTGAGAAGGTGCGAATTTCTACCTCCCCAGGAAGTTGCAAACCGTCTATCGACATTTGAAACCCTGAAAGCGGAAGGCGTTTCCGTTTTATAGGGTATTCCCAATGGCTACCATCGTGAAAATAGATAACCAAGGTTTCAGGATCTTTTTCAGATTCTGTGCGAAGAGCGGATTCGAACTCATCTTGTGTCATTTTTCATTACCCATTCGTACTATTTATACACACTATTTTCTCGGCTTCATGATAGCTCGTCAGTCATGCTCTATCTCCTTTTGGGTGCCGCTGCTGATAGCGTGGGCCGCACTGATCGCTGTGTCCGCTTCGACCTGCATTTCGGGAGGCCAAAACTCGTCTTGCAAGAGCCGTCTGGTCCTCTTTCTATAGTGGCATGCTTCGTCTAAAATTGGCCGCAGAGCTTCTTTAGGCGGTCGTTTTGATGTCAGCGTTCATGTTAAAATTCGCTCTGTCGGTTAGCTGTGAAGCAGCCGCGTCTTTTCGCCCCGTTTTTTCAGCAGTGAGACTGCCTTTTTGTCGAAGGAAACGAACGTTTCTCCGCCCAGCCAGGCGCCTTCGTGTGCGATGATGCCATCGGCAAAGTCGCCGCCGGCTTCGAAAAACGCGAGGCCGGCTTCGACCGCCGGGCGGTTCATGACCACATTGCTGGTCTCAAGGAGCGCACGGATTGTCGCGGCCACGTCTTCTTTTGGCAGCTTGGCTCCCTGCCGGAGTATCCACACCAGTTCACACAGGGAAGGCAAGGAGACCGCGATCAAAGATGCGTCGGTGAGAGCCTTTCTGGCCGCCTGGCACTGTGCGGCGTCGTCTTGGAGGACGGCGCGCGCGAGAACATTCGTGTCGGCGATAATTTTCATTGCTCGGCCAGTTTTCCTGCCCAACCGGCCGCCGTGATCTCGTTCATCTCCTCGATCGTCAGCGGCGTCTTCGCAGTCATCTTGCCGTCCAAAGCATGCAAAAATTTGTCGATGCTACCAACGGTCCGGGCAGCGCGAACTCTGACCTCACCGCCAGGCATCTTCTCAAAGGCGACGCGATCGCCAGGCCGAATACCGAGGTGGTCAAGCAGCTCTCTCTTGAGGGTTACTTGACCTTTTGCGGTAACAGTTAATGAAGCTGACGCCACGGGCACCTCCTATTGCAACGCCACCAATGTAAGGCATATTTACCTTACATTCAACGAAAATTAATCGCCCTCATGGTCGTATCGTTGTCAGATATTTGTGATGTTTTTTCTTTTCTTGTACAATTATTCACTTCACGGTAACTTCCCGCAAGAGCATCCACACTGGAGCTTTACCCCCCTCAATCCGACAAGAAAAAGTGGTGTCCGCTGCTGTTTGAACGATGTTGACCTCGTTCTCTCGTGACAGTCGTGAGCCTTCCGGTCCCGAGATAATGATCCCCCCGTATCGGTTGTCTGCCTCCTGAGGATGAACACAGTTTGCATCGGAATACGCCTCGTCAAGCAGCCTGTGGAAATAATCTTGTCTGTGGGTGCTGATGCAAAATTTTTGCTTCATTTCAAAGCTCCATGATCGTTTCGTGTTGGGATCGTAAACCCAAAGATCACAGCGCCCCCACCTATGAGGCCGTCCCCGGCCCGGCCCACGTTTAGTGGTGATATACTCGTTTAGCGCCAATAAGCCCGCACGACTTGCCGAAGAGGCGAGCAGACCACAACTGGTTGTCTCATTGTACATTAACGGGTCGTCATCCATATGTGAAATGAACTCGTCGCGCAGAACGGGGATAAGACCGAACCATTTTTTCCATACTGACGCCTCGATCCGCCGCTGATCTGATTTTAGCCATTCGACACGATGCGGAGCATGCACGGCTACCACCTTCTTCTGAGTGCCTTTAGTGGGAATGTCTGGTTAAATTCGAACCAATTTATAGAGCAGGCTTAATTATCGTCTGGTTGTCAGTCATGGCTCTACCCCGTCACGTCATTCGTAAGGTTATTCTTGCAAGAATAAGTATTGATAATCAGTTTGTCACCAAATAAGATTAAAATAAATGCGGAAATTAAAATAATTAATATTCCTGTTAAAGAATTATTCTTATCGCTAATATGGTTTATGTATAATCCAATTTCTCCAATGCTATAGATCGTACTAATTCCTCCAATTTCAACTACTCTTTTTCCAATCCAGTTCCCAAAAACATTCCGTTTTCCTAACAACCAAATAGGTAGCGGATCAATAAAATAAGCGAAAAAAAGGTATAGAAAAAAATTATGTGAAAAGGTGTGGGTTACCAAGGGAATAGGAAATTTGTTCAATAATTCTTCTATAATTGGCGCGCCCAGATTCAATTTAAAGTAAAAAATAATAAAAACTATTAGGCCCATTAGGTAACTTTTGATGAACCAGCTTTTACAATATTTTGACCGGGGGTAAAAAAAAGAATAAATTAATCTGCGCACTGAAGCTGATTTCCACTTATTTGTGACAGTATTGGTCGTTGTATGTTTGTCAGTCATTGGCGCTATTCTTTCGCATATTCCTAGCTCTCCGATAGATGGCTTGCCGGGTCACCCCATAATCTACTGCGACCTGTATAAAATCATCAATCTATCTTGATGTGGTTCATGCCGTAAATATCTGCAAGATGTTTGGCCTGTTGGAATTGGCTCCAATAATGACGACACCGATATAACAAGTGAGGCCGTTTCATAAGTAACATTCTAACCCCAGATTGGAAGACATCGTTATACCCGATGTATATTTATCTTTTGATCTGACCTTTAAAGTCTCATGATCAAGTAGCTTAAACGTCTCAACAAACGGAAAGCGCCCCAAAAGGAAATTTTGGATGACTACTATCATGACGCAATCGTTAAAATGCTCAAACGATCTGATGAAAACCTTTCATCCCCTCCATATGTTTCCTTCGTTCAAAATGGGCATTACGATGAATTCGATGCTTGGCGCCGAAGGCGTAACGTCATGCCAAGCGAGAAGAAAATGTATGATTACGAAATTACCAAGCGTACCGGACTAATGTATCGAGATATGGCTACTGACGGGCAGAAATGGCCGAAAAACATTATCAAAAGTAAGCTTATTATTCACAGAAAATCCATATATGTGCTATAAAATTGCGGTGGTTCTGCCTGCGGAATCTTTAATTAGAAATTATGCATTGAAGGTAAGTTTATGAAAAATACTACCCTGGCTGGATGCCTGACTGCTCTTCTGGCTCTGTCAGCCTGTGCTTCAAGCGGGAATGAATCCATCAAGAACGAAACTGGCGCGACAGTCGACCAGAAAATTCAGGATGGCGTTACAACCAAAGATCAGGTTCGTGCTCTATTTGGTGACCCAATGGATACCAGCTTTACCGATAGTGGTCATGAAGTTTGGAAATATGCGTTCACCAAATCTAAAGAGGACGGGACAAATTTCATCCCTTACTATGGCATGTTCTCCTCTGGCTCCCACGGAACTGAGAAACAGCTTTCCATAATCTTTAATGGGAATAAGGTCTGGCATCATTCCCTGTCGAATTCCGCAGTGAAATCGCACGGCGGCCTCGGTAGCTGATTTCAGGACTATAAAATCCAGCCTGATGACATCAGGCTGGTTCCCACTGTCGAAATATAACTGCGAGTTGAAGGTGATTGCAGTCGGAACTGTGAAATGAGCGTAGATAATCCTGTTCAGGTCGGTGCGGGTCTGTCTACTCCAGTCCGCCGCCTCGGTCGTGAAAAACTGGCGGAGCGGACGGTTGAAACAGTCCTTCAGCTCACCCCGGACACCGAGACTGTCGCCGTAACACTCCATGGCGCTGGACTACGTTTTTCCCGCAAAGCCGAGACTGTCAGGCGGGAAGCTACCCGTACTGTCCGAACCGAAGCAAAAGGGTTCGATTTTTCGATATTCGCAGATTTAGACGAACTCCAGGAACAGGCGCGGCTTTCCCTGCAGGAAGCGGTCGATACTTTTCTGCACCTGCTGGCACAGGCAGAGGATGAGCGGTTTCAGATTGAGCAGATCACGCAAAATACAACCGTGGAGCAAAGACTGAATGATCCAGCTTTCCGTGCCAGACGGGAAGCGGCGGGCAGGGTTTTATACCAAGTCTGGCATGGGGGGCACTGGATAACAGGCGCATGGGAGGCTTTTGGCAAGGTGTTCGATGCCTACCGTAAAGCCAACCCTGCACGTCCGGCCGCTCTTGCCAGCAACGACACGGGACATGCCCGTCAGGATTTGGTCGCGCGCAAGATCGTTTCTCTCGATGCATGGAAGTCGGCCGATCGGTGAGACAGTCATAAGGGTGTCAGACAGGACTGTTAATCGGGTTCTGGCGTAAGCCCGCTACGGGACGGCCGTTGCGCCTGAGCTGACAAGTGCTCGTGCCGCTGATCTATTGTGGCCGACCGACCGTGATCGGGCAGGGCACCTGGTGGGGACCAGGACGCTTCAAAGGCAATAAATCGCCCCGGTGCAAGATCCTTGCCATGCTGGGGAAGGTCTCTGGTCCAGCCAACGTATAGGCCATCACTAGACGCGAACAGAAACTCCTGTCCACTTTTCCCGATCAGCTGACCTTCGTAAGCCTGCCCGGGTGCTGTTGTTGCGATGAACCGCTCCTGCCAGTCAACCGGACTTCCCTTTTTACGGGCGTTCTCCAAAAACGTGATGGCCCTTTGCAAGGCAGTGCGTCTTACTGGTTCAATGGCGTCAGAAAGCATGTGGACTACCGATGCGGTGTTACCCAGTTCGTCTGCGATCGACACCGCAATCATGCGTTCACGTGAAATCATCGAAAAGGACAGATCATGCCCGGCATCCCGTGCAATTTTGCGCCAGAAGAGTGTCTGTGTACGGCCATTCCCTTCCCGGAAGGGATGAATATGATTCAGGGTTACGAAATGCGGCGTCAGCCGCTCGACAAAGAGAGCTGGGGGAAGATTTTTCAGATTGTCCTGAGCGGCAAGCCGTTCGAAAAGCTGCCCCAGTTCCAGCGCCAGCCGTGAGGGAGGCGAGAAGGTCGTGGCGTCGTCACTCTGGGCAAATGCCTGTTTCGAGAGATTGACCTGCCTGAATTCGCCCGCCCACTCATACACATCCTGATAAAGATGCCGATGAATGGCCTTGAGAAGCTCAACGCCCTGCTTGTCGGGATAACCAGTTCGGCGAATTTCAGCTTCACGAGAAATAGCATAATCGGCTTCGACTTCAGCAAGGAGTTGTGGGTTGCCAACGATACCAAGCTTGTTGGTTAACGTCGCTCCATCGGACTGAAGGTAGAGATCAGCCACCTATGGCTACGCTGCTTTGGTGGCTTTTTTATAGCGCGGGTCAGCGTGCAACCTTGCCAGAATGCGACGGCGAACTTCGTCTGTGGTTATTTCACCCCGCGCATACGCTTCCATATCAGCCTCAGTTTTCGGAGAAGCTGGTTGTCCTTCTCGTGCAGCGCTGGCCAGAGCATCCTGAACGTCCTGCTGCCGGCGCATGATGTCTTCATGAGTGAGCGTCATGATCGAGAGTTCCCCTGATTACAGAACGCAATTTACCACATCTGCCTCACTCTGTCACCGATATTGCTGCCCGTGCAGACACCTAAAGCACCCGCATCGAGTCACTCAGGGCATGCTGTATCAGTTTCCCCGGCAGATCAGACGGATAGCGACATCGGGCCTCGCGCGGACCGGAATTTCCTTGCGTTCCTTTTTTGTTCTGTTGTAGCCATTAGGGGTAAAGGAGCGACCCCATGCACCAGAACAAGACTGATACGCTGGATCTTCTGCGCGAGAAAATCCGCCGGATGGAAGCCCCCCAGCCCACGTTGGCCGACCGGCTACCAACCGGGTTTACAGCCATCGACACGCATCTGGACGGCGGCCTTGCACAAGGCTGCGTGCATGAAGTGTTCAGCGCCGGACGCGATAGTGCTTTCTCTTCCCGCTCAGCAGCCTTCGTCGCTCATGTGCTGGCCCGCACCACTGGGCCGGTGATCTGGGCCAGTGAGGATTACCCTGACCTGTCCGCACCGGGCATCCGTCAGTCCGGCCTTAATCCCGGTCGCCTGCTCTGCGTCACCACCCGCAAGGGTGGTCTGGAAGCTTTGTGCGAGGACGTGCTGAACGAACGCGGGGTCTGTGCCCTGGTCGCGGATATCCGTACACCGCTTACGCTCACCCAGTCCCGCCGCCTCGTGCTGGCTGCCAGTCGAAGCCATGTCAGTGGCTTCCTGCTCTGTCGCACGGCAGGGGCTCAGAATGACCCGCCAGCCAGCGCCAGCATGACCCGCTGGCGGATCGGGGGCAGCCCCTCAACACTACGCACCGATCTCCCCTCTCTTTCTCCGGTTGCCGGCGCAGAGCGCTGGGCTGTCGAACTGCTGCGTCATCGCGGTGGACCTGGCGGCACCTGGATCATTACCCCGACACGCCATGACCCGACGTATTCTCTCCCTGTGGCTGCCCCTCTGGCCGATCGAGCGACACCAGAAACAGCAGCCATCCCCTTCACGCAGCGGACTGGTGCTCTACGCGCCTGAGCGTGGCCGGCTTCTGGTGACAGCAGCCGATCCCATAGCCCTACGACTGGGGATCTGCCACGGGATGCCATTGGCACAGGCCAGGGCCATGCACCCAGAGCTGCACGTGGCGCAGGCCGAACCTGCGACCGATCAGGCCGCACTGAAGGCGCTCACACTGTGGTGCCAGTGGCTGTCGCCCCTCACAGCCACCGATGGCGCCGATGGCGTGTGGGTGGAGACCACTGGCTGTGATCATCTTTTTGGAGGTGAGGACCAGATGGCTGAACACCTGCTGACCCGTCTTGCAAAGGCCGGTTATTCGGCCCGGATCGCGATCGCAGATACAGCGGCCATGGCGGCGGCTGTCGCCCGCAGCAGCCACCGGTCCATCACTCTCATTCCCCCGAGGGGGCAGGAGAGTGTCCTGCGCGAACTACCTCTGGCCAGCCTGCGACTTGAACCTGAGACACTGGCGACCCTGCGCCGTCTGGGCCTGGTGCGTGTCGGCCAGCTGCTGGATATGCCTCGCGCGCCTCTGGCACGCCGCTTTGGGCAGGCCCTACCCGACCGGCTTGATCAGGCGATGGGACGCCTACCTGAACCCCTTTCCTTCAGGACAGCACCACAGGCTTTCCGTGCTTCCGGCACACTGGTTGAACCAATCAGCACGGCCCCAGCCATTGCCCGCGCTCTGGAAAACCTCGTGGCGGAATTGGCAGGCACCCTGAGCCGGCGGGGGCACGGCGCACGCCAACTGCAGGTGCAGTGCATGCGGGTCGATGGCACACTCCAGAGCCTTCAGATTGGACTGTCGAACGCCAGCGCCGATCCTGTCCGGCTGAACCGGCTTCTGGCCGAGCGGATCGAAACCATCGAACCGGGCTTCGGGATTGAAGCCTTTACCCTCAGTGCGACAGAAACAGCCCCACTGGACGCCCCGACCAACCGGGACTGGCTGACACCCGCCACCGATCCCGCAGGCCTGCCTGCCCTCCTTGAGCGTCTTGGGGGACGGGTCGGGATTCAAAGCCTCTCGCGCCTGCACGATGGAGCCAGCCAGTTTCCTGAATGCGAACAGGCTTATAAGGGGTGTGAGCGCGTGCAGGGTATGGCGGAACACTTCTCAGTCGGTCCTCATGGGCCACGACCTGCCCGATTGCTGCCGACCCCCGCTCCCCTTACCGTTACGGAGCTCTGGCCTGACGGTGCGCCCAAAGCCTTCCGCTGGAGGCGTGCCACGCACACCATTCGCGGGTTGATCGGCCCAGAGCGGGTGTGGAGCGACTGGTGGCATGACCCCCAGAGTGCTTGCGCGCGCGATTACTGGGTAGCCGAGACGGCAGAGGGCGAACGCTTCTGGTTGTTCGTCGCTCATGATGGCACGGGTCCGGCTAAAGGGCGGGCCGTATGGTTCCTGCATGGGCTTTTCTGATGCAGCGCCCGCCAGACCTTCCCGGCCTGCGTCCGGCCCGTACAGACGACATCGCCGATGCCCTCATGCACGCGCTATGTCATGATGGCCGCCGCCGGGTGCATGATGCGGACGAGCTGATGGCCCGGCTGGTTGCTGAGCGGTTGGTCGCCCATCTCGAACGCTGTGGCTTCATCCTGTGCCGTGCGCAGGATACAGGCAGCCACACAGCTTCAGCCCATCCGCACCCGACCGAGGCCCGCTGTGAGTGAGGCAGGCTATGTCGAGTTGCAGGTGGCGACCTGTTTCTCGTTCCTGCGCGGGGCCAGCCATCCCGGTGAACTGATGCAGCAGGCCAGAGCGCTGGGCTACACGACACTGGGTATCACCGATTACAATTCGGTGGCCGGGCTGGTGCGTGCCCATGACGCGGCGACTGAGCACGGTATCCGCCTCATTCCGGGGACACGGCTGGAGCTGGAAGAGGGCGTGAGCCTACTCGCCTATCCACGGGATCGGGAGGGTTGGGCTTCGCTGTGTCGGCTGTTGACGCTGGGTGCGCGCCGTGGCCCGCATGATGCGTTCCAGCTCCGCTGGCAGGATCTGACGCGCGAAGCTCGTAATCTGATTCTGATTCTGCTCGCCACGGATAACCAGCGCCTGCCGGGTGACATGGAACGGCTGGCAGAACTGGCCCGACAGAAAGAAGACGGCCCGGCCTATGTAGCACTTACACGCCGTTTCGAGGGGCATGAGAGCGAACGATTGGCGTGGATTGCGCGGCTCTGTGTCCAAAATGGCGTGCTCCCCGTCGTCACGGGAGATGTGCTGTGGCATGCCCCGTCCCGCCAGACCCTTCATGATGTGATGACAGCTATTCGTTGCCACCGCACTCTCGAAACACTGGGAGCGGAACGCACCCGGCATCTCTCCCGCCACCTGCGCGGCCCGAGCGAGATCCGTGCCCTGTTCCCCGGCTATGAGGACGCTCTGGTGCGCAGTCAGGAGATTGCCGCCGCTTGTCGTTTCTCGCTGGAGGATCTGCGCTACCAGTATCCTGATGAGACTGACGGAAGCGGTGAGACACCGCAGGCCGTTCTAACCCGCCTCGTCAGGGCCGGCGTGCCTTATCGCTATCCAACCGGCACACCTCTCGATGTCCGTCAGCAGCTCGATCACGAACTGGCCCTGATCGAACGTCTTGGCTATGCGCCGTATTTCCTGACGGTAAATACCATTGTCGCCTATGCCCGCTCCCGCGGCATCTTATGCCAGGGCCGCGGTTCGGCCGCCAATTCTGCCGTGTGTTACGTGCTGGGGATCACGGCCATTGATCCCGTCCGCTCAGGCCTCCTGTTCGAACGCTTTGTCTCCGAAGAGCGGCAGGAGCCACCTGACATCGATGTGGATTTCGAAGCCGACCGGCGCGAGGAAGTCATCCAGTGGATCTATCGGCGCTATGGTCGCTCCCATGCGGCCCTGTGCGCCACTCTGATGCGTTTCCAGCCTAAAGGGGCGCTGCGGGAAGTCGGCAGGGCATTCGGTCTGCCAGAGGACCTTCTGGGCCAGATGTCGAAACATCTGGCCAGTGTCCTGCACGACGAGGCCCTGCTTGCCGAACGGCTGGCACAGATCGGCCTGTCTGCTGGCGACAGGCGACTTGGCATGGTCCTGCAACTTGCCCGTCTACTGGTGGGCTTTCCGCGCCAGTATGGCACCCATCCCGGCGGGTTCGTGCTGACCGCTGACCGGCTCGACGAACTGGTGCCCGTGCGCCCCGCCGCCATGGCGGAACGCCAGACCCTGGTCTGGGACAAGGATGACATCGACCGGATGCGGATGATGAAGGTCGATGTGCTGGGCCTTGGCATGCTCGGCTGTCTGCGGCGCTGTTTTGACCTCATCCAGTCAGGCTACCACCGCACGCTCGACATGACGGCAATCCCGCCCGAGGACCGCGCGACCTACCAGATGATTGCCCGGGCGGACACGCTGGGGACGTTCCAGATCGAGAGCCGCGCGCAGATGGCCATGCTGCCGCGCACAAAGCCCGCCACCTTCTACGATCTGGTTGTGCAGGTCGCCATCGTGCGCCCTGGTCCCATTACTGGCGACATGGTCCATCCCTATCTGCGGCGCCGGGCGGGAGAAGAAGCTCCGGACTGCCCCAGCCCCGCCCTACAGCGTATTCTGGGCAAGACACTCGGCATTCCGCTGTTTCAGGAGCAGGCCATGCAGGTTGCGGTGCATTGTGCGGGCTTTACGGGTGGGGAAGCAGACCAGCTCCGGCGCTCCATGGGGACATTCCGCTCCACGGGTGGTGTCCACCATATGAAGGCCCGTTTGCTGGGCGGCATGATTGCCAATGGATATGATCCAGCTTTCGCTGCGCGCATTTGGACACAGTTGGAAGGCTTCGGAGCGTATGGTTTCCCCGAAAGCCATGCGGCGAGTTTCGCGCTGATTGCCTACGCCTCGGCCTGGCTGAAATGCCATTATCCCGATGTGTTCTGTGCTGCCCTGCTCAACAGCCAGCCCATGGGGTTTTATGCCCCGGCCCAGATTGTACGCGACGCGCGCGAGCACGGGGTGGAAGTCCGGCCGGTCTGCATCAATGCCTCACGCTGGGACTGCACGTTGGAAACAGGACGCAATGGAACGCGGCAGGCTGTGCGTCTGGGTTTCCGACTGGTGTCGGGCCTATCGTGTGACGCCATAGCTCGGCTGACCCTCGCCCGCGGGGCGGGGTATGACAGTCTGGACGATGTCTGGCGCCGCTCGGATGTACCGCTATCTTTGCTGGAAAAGCTCGCCGAAGCGGATGCCTTTCGCGCACTGGGGGCCGACAGGCGACAGGCCTTGTGGACGCTCAAGGGTTTTGGCGCAGCCCCGCTACCTCTTTTTGAAGCGGCCGACCGGGGGCGGAATGCACCGACCCCCGAAATCTGGGAGCCTGACCCGCAATTACCCGAAGTCTCGGCAGGCAACGCCGTGGTGGAAGATTACCATACGACAGGACTGAGCCTGCGTGCCCATCCGCTCAGCTTCCTGCGCGACACCCTCGCCCGTCAGGAGATTATCCCCATTGCGGATCTGGCGCAGGTCCGTGATGGTGCTTACGTGCGGGTGGCTGGTCTGGTGCTGATGCGCCAGCGGCCCTCTACCGCGAACGGGGTCATGTTCATGACGATTGAAGATGAAACCGGCACGGCCAATCTGGTTTTGTGGAAAGATCGCGTGACAGCGCAACGGGCCATTATTGTTGGATCGGGCTTCATCGCGGCTTACGCGCGCCTCCAGCGCGAAGGTGATGTGACCCATCTGGTCGTGCGCTTTGTCGAGGATCTCCAGCCAATGCTCTCCCGCCTTAGCAACGGAAGTGGGCGCGATATTGCGATCAGTTCACGGGATTTTCGCTAAAACCTCAGTCGGGACGTTTACGTTTTCGGTTGGATTTGGGTAGTACACCTTTCAGCATAGGAGCCTGATTCGGGTCCTTCTTGCGCCGGACAGGCATTTTGCGTCCGTGCTTCCGTTTGTACTCATTAGCCGCGCATTTCTCAGAATAGGCTTTGGGGACCATAGGATAATCCGGTGGCAGTCCCCATTTTTCCCGGTATTCGTCGGGTGTCATATTGTATATCCGCCTGAGATGGCTCTTCAGAAGCTTCATGTGCCGACCATCTTCAAGACAGACAATATAATTATGGAAAACGGATTCTTCGATTGGCACGGCCGGAATTTCCGGTTCTGGTTCCTCCACCGGGATGTGTGCTTCTTCCAGCGACCTATAAACAAGCTTGATCAGCGCGGGGAGTTTTTTCAAATCCATCGGGTTCCCGGCAAGAAAGCCCTTAACGATGGTGGCTGTCATCCGTTTGAGATCGTCAGGTGTTGGTCGGTCGGTAATGGACATAAGTCGAAATATTCCCTGAACATCTGGCGCGAAGCGCGTAAGCAGAAGGCAGGGTCTGTGGCAGGATTCCATGGTTTTTGAAAGGCACCCTGTCAGGGTCGTCTCGGGAAAATACTGCCGCCAGTCACCACTACTGGAGGAATGGTGTACCAGACGGTGCTTGCGCCGCATAGAAAAGCGCAAGACACGCCCATGACAGTAGTGTGAGTCCTAGCCAGATTCTTCTGTTGGACACAAGAAAACCGAGGACACAGCACGACACCAGACCCGCGATCACGAGTGCAATCTGGAACTGTATCAGCTCATACGGGTTGTAAAAAATGTCCATCGGTTCAAGGCCAAACAGCAAAGGGATTGAGGTGATGGTTTGGCATGTCAGAGACTTTCATGGTCAGGGTCGCCGCCAAATTCTTCAATGGCAGCAGACAGCATGCGGTCTGCCCACTTTCCCAGTAGGGCAGAAAGATGCTCGCAGTCGTTTGCGAGATCGACTGGATCGCAGTTCATGGAGCTCCAAAGGGCGCGCTTAAGCCAGTAAGAGGTGCTCGGGTCGTTGAGGACAGTTGCGATGTCCCTGTTTTCCGGGCAGTTGGTTAGTGCGATCACAGTGTCCGGTATACCTTCTGGCAGACCAGCCACATCCAGGTCGCTCGTTGCCCTTTGAGATGTTGACGCCCATTCCTCCAGTCGAGTAGCCAGATCATCTGCACGTCTGGCCAAAGCCAACATTTCTGGAAACCAATAAAGATCGCTGTCTACGGCCGCATGGATTGCGTCTGTGTTGTCAACGAATGTGCTTGATGTCATTGAGGGGGAGAGCGGCAAACTTATCTCACGCCCGGTGACCGGACGGACCAGAAACTATCTGCTTTACCTGCGCTGGGAGTTGCTGCCGGGAAAAGATGAGCCTGATCGACAGGTCGGTGTTGTCACCAAGTTGAAGATCAACTGTTTCTGCATGATCGGGAGACAATATTACCGTACGGCGTGATTCACGACTGACCGTTGTTGGACATTGTGCGTCATTGCAGTCTGGCATATCTACCAATTTGATGTCCGATACCATGACATCAATTTTCACGCCGTCATTGGGAAGGCGTGTAGCAGTGCTGATGCCAAGGATACCTGTCTCGATCGTGCCGGGCACGAGGTCAATATGGGTCAGACCCGTTTTCTTGTCTTTCGTGTGAATTGCTTTGGAAAGGTAGGTAATGTTTTCGCCTTTATGGAGAAAAACTAATTTCTCGCCGTCTATTTTCATATAACCATGGAACTCTAAAACCTCAGTGCGGGGAAGCACTATGGATGCTCCATCCACCTCTTTATTTGTTAGACCCAGAAGCTGCATCCCCTGGGCCGTCATGGTGATCACGTCTTTGCCGTTCAGGGACTGTTCTGAAATATGACCGTCTGTAGACCGGATATTGCTGGTGTCTGTCGCATGAGCGATGCGCTGATAAGAGTGGATATTTTCCGCGCAAACCGTCGAACTGACAAAGCAGGCCAGCAGACCAAGAGCCGGCATTGTCCTGCGCCCCCATAACCGCACGTTCAACGCCCGGGTATTTCGACCATCAGGTGCCATATATGTGCCTGCGGGTTTGCGAACCATGAGGTAAATCCTTTCTGTTGAGCCGAACCATCCGGCTCCTTCCCTCATTGTATCCGCACCCGTTGTGACGCTGTTTTCACCCGGCCTGTCGCACGTTCTGGGATTTGCGACATATCCTGTGCCAGCGTGTCCTTCAGGGCGTAAAGACTGCGGTCGAGGTGGAGTGTTCCACGCACCCCGCGTTCGACCAGGGCCTGGAAATACGCATCGGGGTGACGGATCTGTTCGCCCTGATCCTTGCGTGTCGCCATGACGATGACCGCCACAGCAGCTTCAAACCGCCCCAGAGCGATGCAGCCGGTTTTCCACGACTGGTAGCCAATGCCGATCCGGCCGGAAAGCAGTTCAGCGGCGTCTGTCAGCTGGGCACGGTCGGGCGAGGCTGAGCCACACAGATCCCGCAAGGCTGGACACACCGTCAGAAAGAACGTGCTGGTGCCCGGGAAGCCCCGCAGAATGGATGCTTCCAGCCCCTCGGATGGTTCACGCTGAGACACCTGCCCTGCACGCCGCATTGTCTCAATGCGATTGCGCCCCTCGGGCGCTACTACAACAACCTCTTTAGGTTTTTTGTTATTTCTTTCTGTATAGTGGGTGCCAGATTGAGCATCCATGGGTGCCATTTCAGGGTTACACCGGACAGAAACTGGCGGCCTGTCGACACGGTTTTCCGCAGGCTTTTCCACAGGTTTCACACGCGCCCAGAGCGCTTTCATGATGTCGTGATAGCTGACCAGCGTATCAATCAGGTCCGTGCCGCGACGGAGCCGCATGATCCGTGCGGCTTCCAGGGCGGTTGCCTCATCGCCCCGCAGCTCGGCCGCCACGCGCACCTGCTCGTTCAGATCGGCAATGGCTTCACGCAGAAACGCTACTTCCGCGCGCTGTCGTCTGCCAATCTCGAGCTGCGCCTGCAGGTCCGGCCACCGATAGCGCAGGGACGCCAGACTGAATCCAACCTGCGACATGCCTTCCTGCCCCTGCCAGCGCCGTCCTCGCTGTCCGTTCCGGCCGTCACAGGGCACGATCATCCCGGCCTCGGCCAGCTCTCTGACCGCCCGCCTCAAAGCCGTAAGCGACAACCCCGTCCAGGACATCAGTGTCGCGTTATGGGCGTAGATAAAAGGGGTTGAGAGCATTTCCCAGCTCTCCGGCCGGGTTTTCTCGATCATCCGTTCCAGCAGCCCACGTGCGCTGCGCGTCAATGGAAAGGAGCGGGGCAAAGCCCTGATCGCATTCAGGACGGCGTATTTATCCGGATAGTCCGGTGGAAGGCCGAGCAGTTCATCACGCGCCTTGAGCATGGCGGGCGTGAGGGTGCGTTTTCCCCGTCTGCGGATCGGGCAGAGGTCATCAGTGTGTGTCTGGGGCACAGCTCAAAAGTTCCAGTGCTATGGGTCATGACAGACCTCTCGGCACAGGCATCTGGACAAACCTTCCCCGTTCGCAATTTGCTTGCGTTTCGAGCGGAAGCTGGCTATAGGGAAAGGGCAATTACTTTCCCCTATAGCTTATGGTTCGTTACAGGTGCCCTGGCTTTTCCGGTTTGCCGACCGGGAGAGGCAGGGTTTTCCTTTTTGTGGCTACGTCATTGGTGGGCCTCGAATGGGGTGGCACGGACTCGCAATCAGCCGCGTGTCCGGTCTGCCGCTCAACCTGCCCGTGTACATGTTTTCAGACAAGATCAAAAAGTGAAAAAACCACGTGTAAGACACTGTTTTTTCACTGAATTTGTGTCCAAAATTGCGCAACTTTTCCGCTTTTGTTCTCATCCCGTGACCGTTTCGGATGCACCGCTGCCCATGCGGGTCGAGACGGTTGAGAGGTATTGTCCCACTGTC
>NZ_WOTG01000014.1 GCF_011516925.1 Acetobacter fabarum | reverse complement strand
GAAGCAACAAGTCCTCAATAGGATACGATAAACCCGCCCAACCACGGCGGGTTTTTTTGTGGCTTGAACACCGCAGGAAAAACGGAAAATCATCCCAGCCTCAGCAGCTAGGCACCAGAAAAATTCTAAACGTGGGGGGGGTAGGCCATAGGTCGGGGGATTGTGCCGCTCGGGCTGCAGGCTTGTGGAAAAAGGGATATGGGACCGGATTTCCGCCATTTATAGGAATATGCGGAGTCGTTCCCGTTTTGGTTTATACACATTATCCACAGGGTTATTCACGGGGGATGTACCCTGGGTGTGAGTCAGGTTGAAAAGCGCTGCGCGTGGTAGCCGCAGGTCAGTAACGCAGCGCCGGCCGGGGTGGGGAAGGGACCACCCGCGGTGATTATTCCGCGCCCTGATGTTTTTCAATGTCGTGGAAGGCGCTTTCCACGGCCGTGTAGAACTTGGATTCCGGGTTTTCGATACAGGACTGTTTTATTTTCTCGGATCCGTACGTCATGTTGCTGACAAAGTCGTTCGGATTGGAATTGGGGTTGCTTTGCGAGAGATCGTTGCTCAGCCCGCTAATATAACCCTGCGCCCAGGCCATGAACTTTTCGTCCGAGCGGGGGTTGATATCCAGAAGCTTCAGATATTTTTCACAAGAAAAATTGCCAAGCCCGATAATACTGGTTTCAGCTTTTGCCGGATGCGAGACAAATAGCGCGAGGCTTAAAAGAAAAACGGTTTTTACGGTGTTATTCCGTAGCATCATGGCTCTTTCCTTCTGGTGCTAATATGCCTGTTGGGCTTTGCAGTGTGCCCTATGGCATATTTATGTTAAAAAATCTCTATGTTCATAATGCAGAGCCGGGTCAGGTCAGGGTTTTTTCTGCTTTAGAAAGAAAACCCATACATTTTATACATAGGTAATTATTCTATCGATTTTTTTCTGATGATTGTTGGACCGTACTTATGGTGCGGTTACGCAGGATAAGCCGGAGTGGCCCGGCGCACGGCAAAAGGAGGGCAGATATGTCTTTTATCGACCAGCTTGGGCTGAGTGTGCCGGTGTTGCAGGCACCTATGGCCGGTGTTTCCACACCAGCTCTGGCGGCCGCAGTCAGCAATGCCGGGGCATTGGGGGCCATTGGGCTTGGCGCAACGGATGCAGCTGGTGCACGAGGCATGATTGAACAGGTGCGCGCACGGACCGAGCGGCCTTTTAACGTCAACCTGTTTGTGCATGCCACGCCACAGCCCGACCCGCAGCGGGAGGCCGTCTGGCTGGATTGGCTACGCCCTTTGTTTGCACAGTATGGGGCACCCGCGCCTGCGGCATTGGCTGCGCCCTATACCAGTTTTGAAGATGACCCGGATATGCTGGCCATGTTGCTGGCGCTCAGGCCACCGGTCATCAGTTTTCATTTTGGTCTGCCGACTCCAGCCAAAGTGCAGGCTTTGCGCAGCACTGGCGCCATTCTGCTGGCCAGCGTGACCAGTCTGGCGGAAGCCCGCTTGGCCGAAAAGGCGGGTATAGATGCCGTAATTGCCCAAGGTGTGGAAGCAGGCGGCCACAGAGGGGTGTTTGATGCCGAAGCTCCGGATGATGCTCTGGGAGTATTTGCCTTAACGCGTATCCTTGTCCGTAAGGGGCGTTGCCCTGTGGTGGCCGCTGGTGGCGTTATGGACGGCGCAGGTGTGGCCGCAGTGCTGGAACTGGGGGCCGTGGCGGCCCAGATGGGTACGGCGTTTGTGGCTTGCCCCGAATCTGCCGCGGACCCGGCTTACCGGCAGGCGCTGTTGGGGCCAGCCGCATACCACACCCGGTTGATCACGGGTATTTCCGGCAGACCTGCGCGTGGGCTGGCTAACCGCCTGAGCGCCTGGCTTGAGCAGGAAAATGCTCCTCTGCCGCCTGCTTACCCCATTGCCTACGCTGCCGCCAAAGCCCTGAACACCGTAGCCAGAGCTGGGGGGGAAGCAGGGTTTGGCGCGCACTGGGCGGGGCAGGGCGCACCATTGGCCAGAGCTATGCCCGCCGCCCAGCTGGTCAGCACCCTAAAGGCCGAACTGGAGCAGGCCCGCACGCCGTGTGGGTGAGTGAGCCTGCGCCAGAGGTGGGGGAAGGTTCAGGCCGCTTTTAGCTGGGCTTCGGCAAACTCATAATTGGCCAGTTTGTCGAGGTAGTTGGTAATGTAATCCGGGCGGCGGTTGCGGAAATCCAGATAATAAGCGTGTTCCCACACGTCCAGCCCCAGCAGGGCCTGCCCCTGCCCTTCGGCCAGCGGGTTGGAGCCATTGGCGGTTTTGGTTACGGCCAGCTTGCCCGATGGGGTCAGCACCAGCCATGCCCAGCCTGACCCGAACTGCGAGATGGCGGCTTTTTTGAAGTCTTCCTTAAATGCTTCGATACTCCCCAGATCCTGCTTTATTTTTGCTTCCAGCGCGCCGGGAATAGCACCACCGTTGGGGGAGAGATTGTTCCAGAACAGGATATGGTTCCAGTGCTGCCCTGCGTTGTTAAAGACCGGAGCCAGATCGGCCTTGCCTTTGGCAGCCAGAATAATCTCCTCAAGTGATTTGCCCTGTAGCTCCGGTTTGCTGTCCACAAAGCCATTGAGCGCCGTAACATAGGCCTGATGGTGCTTGTCGTGGTGCAGTTCCAGAGTTTCCTGGCACATGCCTTTGCCAGCAAGGGCGTTATAGGAAAAGGGAAGAGCTGGCAGTTCAAAAGCCATAACGGTTTTCCTTTTATGTCGCGTTTTGGGTGCGCTGCCATGTGGGCGGCGTGGCGTTTGCGCCCTGTGTGGCGCAAAGCTGCTCCTGTCTGGTAACTCCCGCCCCGGCGGCTGGTTTCAGTCACTATTCTGTTTGAGGTCGAACTCTACGGGAACGGTCAGGGTAATCCGCTCGCCCTGTACACTTTCTGGTGGGCTGGGCAGGGGTTCTGCCCTGTGGACAAGGGCCAGTGTTTCCGCATCCAGCAGGGCATGGCCGGAACTGCCAGCTAGTCTGGCGGACAGCACGCGGCCTTTGCGGTCCATGGTAAAAGTCAGCAGTGCTGTGCCCTGTTGAGCGTTGGCCTGTGCCTGCGCGGGGTAGCGTTTGTATTTTTCCAGCCGCCCCAGTAGCAGGCCCTGCCATGTGGCAGGCTCGTGCGTGTTCTGGGCAGAGGCCAGCCCGGGCGGGGGGGCTGCCTGCGTATTGGCCGGGGCCGCCGCAAAGGCTGGTGGGGCGGTGGTTTGTTCCGCTGTTTTGCGCAGGTCTGGTGCGGGTGTGGGCAGGCGTGGTGCAGGTGTGTGCTTTTTAACAATCTTGTGGAGTTTTTCCGGCATTGGCACGGGCACCGGCGGGTTGGGGGCCGGTGCTGGCGGGGCGGAAACTTCCGGCGGCAGCTCGGGTGCCGGATCGGGCTGGGAGAGGGTCTGCTGCGGCCCCGGTGGTGCATCTGTCGGGGGGGCGGGAATGGAGAGTGGGCTGGGTGCCAGGTCCATGGCAATAGCGGGGGGAGCCGCATCCTGCATAGGAGCGGTGGGTGGTGGCAGCAGCAGGAGCCAGCCAAGAACACCCCCGCCAATGGCGCTGACCCCTAGAAGGGAAAACCCCCATAACCGTGCCTCGCGGCGCTGCTCCCTGCGTAGCCGCTCGGCCTTCCAGTGGTGGAAAGAGAATGGGAGGGGGGAAGCCGAGGCACTCATGGAACCTGTGCGCCTTCTTCCTGCCCTTGCAGGTTGACCAGAGCCACCTTGAGGAACCCGGCCGTGCGCAGCTTGTCCATGACGCTCATAAGGGTTGCGTAATCCACGGTTTTGTCAGCGCGCAAAAAAATCCGCTCGTCCTTATTCCCGTTTGCTGCGGTATTCAGGGCGGTGGGCAGGTCATTCTGAGCAACGCTGTTCTCCCCTACAGCCAGGGTCTGGTCGGCTTTTATGGTGACAAACACAGGGTTGTCTGGCCGGGGGGCGGGCTGCTGTGTGGACGATGGCAGGTCCACGGGTACGTTTACGGTTGTCAGCGGGGCCGTGACCATAAAAATGATCAGCAGAACAAGCATGACATCAATAAACGGGGTGACGTTAATTTCGTGCGCCTCATGGAGGGTGTCATCTGTATGGCGCAGGCGGATGGCCATGGCTGTGGCTCCCTTTTACTCTGCGCCGGTCGCGCGGCTGCCAAAGCGCACCACGCGGCCCTTGTCCAGCAGGCTTTGCATCCGCCCCAGATCGTGCGAGACCAGTCGCATGACAAGGGAGGCAATATCCCCCACCTGTGCCCGGCATGCGGCCGACTGGCGGGCCAGATGGTTGTAAATAACAACGGCGGGAATGGCCGCAACCAGCCCCAGAGCCGTTGCCAGCAGGGCTTCTGCAATGCCGGGTGCCACCACAGCCAGACTGGTGGCCTTGCTGGCGGCAATGCCGGTAAAGGATGTCATGATCCCCCAGACCGTGCCAAACAGCCCCACAAAGGGGGAGGTCGCTCCTATGGTGGCCAGCAGGCCGGTGCCACGCAGCAGGCGGCGGCTTTCTGCCGCTTCCAGCCGTTCAAGGTGCAGAACAATGCGTTCTTTCAGCCCTTCCGTATCGTCAGGAATATCCTGCGAGCGGGCACGCTCTGTTTCGGCGGCCATAACCAGTGTGTGGGCAATACGGCAGTCGCGCGTATGGGCTTCGGCCCCGTCCAGCGTGTCGGCTTCTTCCAGAATGGTTTCAGCCTGTGTCAGGCCTTTTTTCGTGCGGATGAGCTCTATGGATTTGGCGAGCAGTACCGTCCAGCTGAGCAGGCTGGCCAGTATCAGAATGACCATAACGCCCTGCACAATGGGGCCTGCGCCAAGGAACATCTCCCACGGGGAAAAATTCTGTGAAAGTTGCGGGGCAGAGGGCATGGTTCCTACCTGTTCAGTAACAATCCAGATATTGGCAGTAAGGGGAAAACGCCTTTTATTTTCTGTAGTTATGGCGTTTTTTCTGTCCCCGAGCGTACCGGGACTATGGTTTTTGCGCAGCTCACCCCTGAGCGGATGAGGCCTCGCGCGGTGCCTGAGCAATGCCTAAACGCGATTTTAATTGCAAGTGAGAATCTTTATCAAATTGGAAAAATCCAGAATTAGGCCGTCTGGTCCAAAAAATGGCGTTTTGCATTTAGCCTGATTATGTAAGGGGGAACCAAAAAAACAGCACCGGATTGGTATGCATTGGTTGTGGTAAATTTAACACAATCATCATATCAAGGCAATTGTCGTTATTGATAATCATTTGCATATCAGACCTGATTAAAATTATGTGGCGGTGTGTTTCAATCAGATTCTGAAAGCGTTCCGTCTCATCCCAAGGGCGGAACGGGGAGTATAGTGCATGGGTTACTCACAGCGGCCTCCAGCACAGGGCAAAACATTGCGCACCGCCATGGCCATTGGTGTTTCGGTGGGGTTTGGTTTTGCCGCAGGGGAGGCCGAGGCACAGGACCTGCCAGGTGGGGCGGAGCCATCCTCGTCTGATCATGCCATCAAACTGCCAGCCGTGCGCGTTGGTGGCCACGCCACGCAGGATGACCAGAACGGATACCAGTCTGGCAATACCAACAGCCAGATACTCAATATTTCCAGAATGCCAGATAGTGTGCGGGATACGCCGCAAACGATCAGTGTTGTCCCTCAGGAGCTGATCAAGCAGCAGCGTGCCTTTACACTGGACCAGGCCCTTAGCAACGTACCGGGCATTACCATGTCTACCGGTGAGGGCGCAGGCGGGCTTAACGGTGACCAGTTCCGTATCCGGGGTTTGCAGGCGCGGGGTGATATGTACACCGATGGCCTGCGCGATTTTGGCACCTACACGCGCGATATGTTCAATACCGAGAGTGTAGAGGTCATCAAAGGACCATCGGGTGAGTATTTTGGTGCGGGCAATGTGGGCGGGGTGATCAACCAGACCCAGAAGCACGCCCATCTGGGCAAGTCCTTTAGCTATGACCAGTCTTTTGGTAGCGGCCCCCTCTTCCGCGGGGAAGGGGACATCAACTACCAGATCAATAATGACATGGCCATTCGGGTGAACGGCATGTTCAACCGGCAGGATATTGTGGACCGGAATAACGTCAGCGCCAACCGCTATGGTGCAGCGGTGGATTTTGGTGTTGGCCTGCGCAGCAAAACCTCGTGGCATCTGACGTGGCAGTGGCTGGGGAGTGACAGCAACCCGGATTACGGGGTTAGCATGTTGCAGGTAAACGGCATTTATCGCCCGATTACCCAATACGGCCTGCCGCGCAATACCAGCTACACCCGCAGTTTCGACCGCGACCAGTCCAATATTCATACCATTACATCGGTGCTGAAATCCGAGGTCAATAGCTGGCTGACCATCAGCAACGATACGCGGCTTAGTCTGTACGAGCGTGACTATGCCGCCACCACCCCCGCCGCCTGTAGTGGGGCCTGCGCAACGGCGTTCCTTAATGGGGGCAACCCGACCCTGCCTTATGGTGCGGGTGGCGGTGCTGCTTACCGCCAGCAGGGCTGGGGGGTACAGAACGTGTTTATGGGGCGAGCGCGCTTTAACACCGGTTTTGTCAAACATGACCTTAAAGCCGGGGTGGATATAAACTATACAAGCGATTCACGCTGGCCGGGCAGCTATGCCAACCGCAGCAACGACCAGAGCATTCGCAACCCGCAATATCAAGCCAGCGGCACAACGCTCCGCTTCCCCGATGCAGGGTATGGCAACGCCAATGCGCGTGATCTTGGCCTGTTTATTGCAGATAAAATCCAGTTGACCAAACAGCTTGCCCTGTTTGGCACCGGGCGGTGGGATTCCTTTGCCAGTACGTACTATTCCCGCGCCACACAGGCGAATGGCCGTGCGGAGCAGAAGTCCGACCGTTGGAGCCCATCGGGCAGTATTGTGTATTCACCTTTCAAAATTGCTTCATTCTACTTCACATTTGCCCGCTCGTATAAGCCGGTTGGCACGGATGTGTCCTCTCAGGTCACGCTCAGGGCCACCACGCATGACGTGGCGCAAAAGGGGGTTGATCTTTCCCCCCAGCGGAGTGACCTGTTCGAGTTTGGTAGCAAGGCTGACTTCCTGAACAAAAAACTTGGGACAACACTGGCTTTTTTCCAGATCAGTGAAAACAACTCCCAGTACACCGACGTCAATGGGGACCTGACGACCGGCTTCGGGGATGCCGGGAGTGGCCGCCGTATCCGTGGTGTTGAACTGAGCGCAACCGGAAAGATTACCGACGACTGGCAGGTTTTTGCATCCTACTCCTATATGGATGGCAAGGTGACCCACAGCGCAACTTCCAATGGCAAAACCGCGCCGCAGGTGCCGCATAACACCATGTCGGTCTGGAGTTCGTACGACCTGTCCCGCGCACTCCTTAATCCGAACTGGGGTGACCTCAAGGTTGGGGGCGGGGTGCAGTATGCATCAGGTTACTGGGCTGGCCCGGATACGACCAACACCGCACGCATGCCGCACAACTTCAATTTTAACGGGATGTTGTCATGGGAATACAGGCATTATCGTGTTTCGTTCAATGCCAACAACATTACCAATCACCTGAACTACGCGTCGTCCTTCTCGGGTAGTCGGGCTGTGCCGGCTGCCGGGCGCACCTTTATTGGCAACGTTGGTGTTACGTTCTAACTCTATGCCAGAACCTGCAGGTCAGGGTGCTGGGGGTGTGCCACATGCTGGGGTGAATACCCCCGGCAAGCCCCTGATGCCGGCCACCATAAGGCCCGCGGGTGGGGGAACTCCGTCCTCCCCCGCTATGGGGCAGCTTGTGCTGGCACAGATTTATCTGGACCGTGGGCAGATGCAGGCGGCCTTCAGCATGATTGAAGTTGCTGCCAGAAGTGGCTCTGCCCCGGCCCTGAACATGCTTGGCCGCGCCTATGAGCGGGGTTGGGGAGTAACCCCCAATCCGCTTTTGGCCATGCAGTATTTTGAAATGGCCGCACAGCAGAATTACGGCTGGGCGTTTTTTAATATGGCGGATCTGTACATGGCAGGGCATGGCCTGCCGCGTGACGTGGAGCGGGCTTATGCCCTTTACGTGAGGGCAGCGCAGGCCGGTGTTGCAAAAGCCCTGAACATGATTGGACTTTTGCATGAGGATAATAACCCGCCCAGCATAGCCGTAGCCCGCCAGTATTACATGGCGGCGGCAGAGGCGGGGGATTGCTGGGGGGCGCTGAACATGGCCCGGCTGGCCTTGCAGGCAGGCGATATTCCAGCCGCACAGGCGTTTTTTTGCCAAACGCTTGAAACCGGGTTTGATGCGTGTTTTATGGCCATGCAGAAACTTCTGCCCTTCATGCCCGCCCCCTACGGAGCGGACCTGATGGAGCGCACCAACCAGCGCCTGCGCAGGCAGCCCTAGCGGTTGGTGCAGCGGCGTGGCCCCGTTTCATGCAGGAAAAAGGTCAGCACCCCTGCCAGCACAATACCCGCCAGCCCAAAGCTGAACGCCTGCGAAAACTGCACGCCAGTCAAAGCCTGCCCGTGGCCCAGATGCTGCAAAAAGGCGGCAAACAGGGGGGAGGCAATGGCGCTCATGACAAACACCAGAAAATTAATGGCGCCGGTTGCACTGCCTTTTACCTCATCGGCGTTGACCTCCTTGATAATGGAATAGGGGATCATGGCGGCACCGGAGGACACACCCAGCATAAAGGCCAGAACATAAGGGGGGAATGTGTTGCCCGGCAGGTAAATAATGGCAGCAACTGTCAGTGCCATAACCACAATGCCACCTAGCAGCACGGGTTTGCGGCGGCCTATGCGGTCGGTCAGGTAGCCAAGGGCGGGGCAGCCCACCATCCAGCCAACTGGCACCATGGCGGCACGCATCACGGCCTCATGGTACCCAATGTGCCAACTCTGGGTTAAAAAGGTTATGCCCCATGTCATGCTGCCAACGGTTGTTGGCAAAAACAGCAGGCCAGAACACAACCCGCACAAATAGGATTGCGGGTTGGAGAGCACGCTCCTGTAAGGCGCGAACATGGACCCTGCCGGGCGGTGCGCGGCGGTGGCGCTCTTGTGCTCGCCCGGGGTCAGGAAAAAAATGAACACGGCCACAAGGGCGATCAACCCGCCTGTATCAATCCAGAAAAAATGCCAGTTGAGCACACCATGGATCAGCCATGCCACGGTAGACTGGCCCATGGCACCCCCCATCATGCCCGCGCATTGGGTAACCCCCACGGCAGTTGCCAGATGCTGTTTGGAAAAGCCACGCGCGGCAAGGTACACGGCCCCGACAAACGCAAAGGCCGAGCCCGCACCCTGCATCAGCCGGCCCAGACCTGCCATCCACTCATTGCCCCAGCCAAACAGGCAGGTGCCCGTTGCCAGCACCAGTGCCCCAAAGGAAATGGTGTATTTGGCCCCCCACCTGTCCACCGCGGCACCCGAGACAATGGAGCACAGGGAATAGGTGTAATAGTAAAGTCCCAGCAGGGAGCCCAGCCCAACGGTTGTTAGCCCAAAGGTGGATACAAGCTCGCCCACCATCACGCTGGGGGCGGAGCGGGTGGAATACTGCAACCAGTAAAACACCAGGCACAAAAACCACGCGACAACATAGGCGTTCTGGTTGGTTATGGCGGGTTTGTGCGTGGGGGAAGGAACCGGTTGCGGGGCCGAGGGCATGCGATTATTCCGTTAATTCATATTTAAATTAAGTATTTTGTGGCGCACTTATAAAAAGGATTTCCCGGGCTTTTACAAGGTAAGGCACGCTGCCCCCATCGGTCCGGCGGGGGCAACTCAACTTCGGGCGATGCTCGGGCAGGTGCACGCGCAAGGGCTGCGTGCTTGCGGGAGCTTTGTTTTATCGGGGGGAGGTGTCTGGCCGGTAAGGGGGTGTTCTGCCCGTATGGGGGCCAATATGGACCAGCCAGACACAAAAAGATTGGCGCGCACAAGGCGTGCCCGCCTGTGCCGCGCCGTATTATGTGCGGCGCGGTATGGGGGTAATATGCTCAGGCAAGCAGGAGTACTATGACCAGCCCCCACATGGTCAGCAAGGTGTTGCTGACCGCGTAAGGCACTGTGTAGCCCAGCATGGGCACGTTGCTTTTGGCCACGTCGGCCACCATTGCAACCGAGGCGGTGCTGGTGCGCGCGCCCCCACAGCACCCCAGATTGATCGCGGGGTCAAAGCGGAAGATGTATTTGCCAATAAGCGGGGCAAGCAGCATGGGCATGGCGCTGGCAAACACACCCCAGAAAAACACGCTAATCCCGGCCTCCTGCAACCCCTTGATAAAGGTTGGACCGGCAGAAATGCCCACAACCGCAATAAAGATGTTCAGGCCCACCGTGTTCATGAACCATACGGAGGCCGAAGGCACGCTCCCCAGCTTGGGGGTAACACCACGCAGCCAGCCCAGCACCAGCCCCGCGATCAGCGCCCCACCGGAGGAGGACAGGGTAATGGGCACGCCGCCCACAGGCAGCACAAGCGAGCCCAGAAGCCCCCCTACAAAAATACCGCCCCCTACCAGTACCATGCTGGTGGCATTGGTTGGGCGGTCGGCATAACCCACATTCGCGATCACGTCAGCCACGTGCCTGCGGCTGCCGGTAATGTTGATAATATCCCCACGGTTGATGGCCGTCTGGGAGAGAACGGGTATTTCCACATTCATGGAGCCACGGCGGATGGCGTTAATGTAAATGCCACGCGCATACGGAGCGGTGGACAGGTCAACAAGGCTCTGGCCGCCAAGCTGCTTGCTGGTAACCACCACATCCACCGTTTCTACCGGTATTTCAATCAGTTCCTGGTCAGCCACTTCTTCGGCATGGTTGGACCAGTAAACCAGTGCATCATGCGGGCCGGATACGGCAACAATATCGCCCTCACGCAGCAGGGTTGTGGGCGTGAAGGGAATAATCCTTCCGTCCCGGCGCAGGTTTTCAAGAAAAATGCGCGTATCCTGCGCTTGTTCTGCTTCCGCTACGGTTTTGCCGGCAATCAGGCCGGTGGTTTTTAGCCTGTACGCACGAATAATATAGTTGTGCCATGCGGTATCGGCATTCTCGTTTATGGGGCGGATGTTCATCTCGCGCTCATAGCGCTCACACTCCTGCGCCAGATTGATGCGCAGGAGCTTGGGCCCCAGAAATGCCAGCATCCAGCCCGTGCCCACCGTGCCAAACAGGTAGGTGACCGCGTAGGCAACGGGTATGGCGTTCAGTTCGGCCTGAATCTGCTCTGTTGGTAGCCCGCTACGGTTTATGGCATCGGTCGCCAGACCAATGGAGGCGGAAATGGTTTGCGAACCGGCCAAAAGCCCTTCCGCCATACCCGGCCCATAGCCCGAGACAATAGCCGCCACATACACACACACCAGACACAGGGCGGAAATGATGATGGCAAAAATTGCCTGTGGCAAACCGTCATTGGCAATGCCGCGCACAAATTGCGGGCCAACGCCAAAGCCTACGGCAAACAGGAACATGATAAAAAAGACGGATTTAACCTGGGGCGAAATGGCAATGCCCAACTGCCCGACCAGCACCCCGGCCAGCAGCGTGCCCGTAACGGCCCCAAGGCTGAAACTGCCGAACTTGAGCGACCCGACCCAGAAGCCGATCGCCAGTGTCAGAAAGATTGCCAGCTCCGGAGAGGCGCGTAGCGTCTCTGCAATCCAGTGCACTGTCATGTGTAAGCTCCTTTACCCGCAAGTGCGCCTTGCAGAGCCTGTGCAAAAACCATGCTCCCGCACGCAGGGTGCGGGAGCGGGCAGGTTAGTGGGATCAGCCTTTGTTTTTGCCGGGAACACGCTTGAGCAGCTTGAGGCCCAGAGCTTTGTTAAAGCCGTGGATTTCCTTCACATCCAGCTTGCGCATGAAATCCACAATGCCCTGCGTAATAACCTGCCCCGGCACCATGATGGGAAAACCCGGAGGGTAGGGAATAACAAAGTTGGCGGAAACAAGCGCCGGACCAGATTGCAGGCGTTTGGCAATTTCTGGGCTGTCGAGTGGTATGTATTCGCACTCGGCTTCATTATACGCATCATAGAACGCGCGGCGGATGTCCCCGTGCAGGGTGGGGGCTTTGGGCTGGTCGCGGTAGCGGTCATCAAAATGGCTGAAGTTGGGCAGCTCGGGCAGGTCATCCACCAGCGCGTGCACCCTGTTTTCAAACGTTTTCTGATACCCTTCGTCGTTATCGGCAATTTTCTTGTCAATATCGGTGGCAATGTCCACCAGAACCCGGATCAGCAGGGCAATGTCGGAGCGGGTGTTGTTGATGTTGGACTGAAGCAGAACGCTATTGCGTGACGTTTTGTTGAGCTGGATGTTGAACTTGTCGGCCAGAACGTTCTTGAATGTCGTGCCGTCAAAGCCCGCCGCCCCGCAGGACAGGGTCATGCGTGTGGGGTCAAGCAGGAACTCATCAGTCTTGATGGACTGTAGAGCCTTGTCCCAGCTTATGCTGGGGTCATTGTAATCCGTCAGCCCGGACTGGCGGAACGCTCCGGGGATCATTTCCGCACTGTTGAGCACCCGGAAGTATTTGGAAATCAGCTTGTGGCTGTTGACCTGTTTGCGAATTTCCAGCGCGATCTGCAAGGCGTTGCTGACCAGCCCGTAACCTTCAAGCTGCATCTGGCGGCGCGCAACATCCAGTGATGCAATAATCTGGAGGTTGGGGCTGGTGGAGGCGTGCGTAAACACGGCCTCATGGAACTGGGACTCTACATGTTCGAAGTCTACATCCTTGACCAGCACAATGGAGCCCTGCCGCAACGCGGACATGGATTTATGCACCGAGTTGGTCTGGTACACCCGCAGCCGCACGGCACGCGGGTCGGGCACAAGGCGTGTGTTCAGCAGGGTTTCATCATCGGGGGCGTTGCCCAGTGTGCTGGCCTGCTTGTCCCATGCCTGCTGGGCCTCTGGCCGGGTAAGGGATTCGGTCAGGGCCGCAGCGGCGCCCATGGCCGTGCGCTGGCGCAGCAGGGGTGACCAGTGGGCAAAGCCAAACCAGGCCTCGTCCCACAAAAAGATCAGGTCCGGTTTAATGGCAAGACATTCTTCCATAACCCGGCGGGTGTCGTACACATGGCCGTCAAACGTGCAGTTGGTCAGGTCCACCATTTTTACACGGGCCAGATCACCATGCGCTTTAAGGGCCAGCAGGGCCTGCTTGATCGTGCGCAGCGGCACACCCCCATACATGGAGTATTCCACCAGCGGGAAGGCCTCCACATAATAGGGCTGTGCGCCTGCCAGCACGCACCCGTAATGGTGGGATTTGTGGCAGTTGCGGTCCAGAATAACAATGTCGCCCGGTGCCAGCAGGGCCTGAAGCACCATCTTGTTGCTGGTGGACGTGCCGTTGGTTACAAAAAAGGCGTGGTCGGCCCCAAAGGCCTGCGCCGCCATGGCCTGCGCATCCTTGATATTGCCTGTCGGCTCCAGCAGGCTGTCCAGCCCGCCGGTGGTGGCGGAGCTTTCGGCCAAAAACAGGTTGGGGCCGTAAAACTCGCCCATGTCGCTGATCCAGTTGGACGTAAAGACCGACTTGCCGCGGGCTATGGGCAGGGCATGGAACGTGGCAATGGGGCGCTGGGCATAGCGTTTGAGGTTGTCAAAAAACGGCGTTTTATACCGGTTGCGTATGCCTTCCAGAATGGACAGGTGCAGTTCCAGAGGTTCTTCCATCTGGTAGAAAATACGGTTGAAAAACCGGCTCTCGGGCTTGCCTGCCAGTGTTTCGATATTTCTGTCGCTCAGCAGGTAGATGTCCATTTCGGGACGGATTTTTTTAATGGCCTGCGCAAGCTGCAACACCAGTGTTTCGTCATCCCCAATGGTCGAGAAGTCGATCACACTCTGAAAAGCCGCCAGAAGCGGGTTTTCGGTCAGGCTTTGCGCGGTAAACCCTTCGTAAAGGACTACGGCCCCAATATCGGGGTTCAGCAGGATCCCTGTCAGGGCGTCCTGTGCGTTGCCTACAATAACCGGCTGGTAAATAAAGTCGTCTTCCGCACGGCGCACACCGCGTGCTTCTTCCTGAATAAGCGGCCAGCGCGAGCGGGCATGGGGCACCACGCTCAGGACCTCAAAATAGGGCGTGCTTTTCAGGTGCGTTATGGCCTGCGGCAGGCGGTTAAGGGGTTCATCATCATGGTCATCCATGTTCCACGCAGAGGCATCGCGGTGGTATTTGCGCGAGACAATGGTGGTGGAAATACGCTGGGCAAGGCGTAGGAAGGCCTTGTTGTCGTCATCACTCAGGCAGCTTTTCAGCCGCTCAAGCAGCTGTGCGCCCGGATAGGCAAAAAACCGTTCAACCTCATCCAGTTTTTCCAATGAACTGGAAAGACTTTTTTTAATATCTGCCGCATTGGTCGTGGACCATTTGCGGGCCAGATCAAGGACCAGAAGCCACCGGTCCGCGCGCAGGGCAGGAGTTGCCAGTGTGGTGCTGATAAGCGAACGCACAGGCTGATCGCAAGGAGTGCTGGAGGTCATGCAGATTTTTCCTGTTTTGTAAAAAACTGAAGAAAAATGTATTTATTTTGTGAATGGTAGGGCAGGGTGTCCTGTCATTTGTTGACAGGAATAGTCACCACGGCTCCGGGGTTCAGGGTTGTTTTGGACAGTTCCAGAAGCATCTGGGTAATTGTAAACGCCAGTTTGCTTTCAAAATCCCCGCGATCAATCCAGTAATAATAATGGTCGTACAGAATGGATACAAACGCGTTATCAGGCTGCTTGTGCCCCGAATGTACATTCATCAGGGGTTTGGCCCCATTATTGCCCGCCACATCAACGGATTTGCGGGTATTACCGGAGGAAACCTCATCATCAGGGATTTGAATCTGGTAGGCGATCTGGCCAAGAATACTCAGCATGCTTCTGGTCAGCATTTTGATCTGCCCCGGACTGGGGGCACCGACACCGTATACAACTTCCATCCGCTCAGATTTGGGCGAAAAGTTAAGCTGTTTTTTGGTTTTTTCCGCAATAGCTGCAAGGTTGGGGTCTGTTGTTGATGAAATACTCATGAAAACACGGCTGTTTTCAATTTCTTTACCATTTGTGCCAGATGCCTGCTGGAGCTGAATGTTCAGCAGGCCCGCTGCCTGTAAAAGACGCAGGTCATGCAGAAGGCTGAAAAAAGCTGCACTATGGGCATCAACCTCGGCATCAATATCCCCCGCATTGCGTGAAAATGGACGGTTATTACTGAAAAGATCAATGGACTGCACGGACAGCCGCAACAGGACATCTATAGGCAACCCGCCCATGGCCAGCGGCAAAAGGCTGGCGGGGGGCAGCGGGCGTAAAAAATTATGGGCGTAGGCATCACCCGTTACGGGCTGAAAGGTAAAGGTCGGGCTTTCCTGCAACTGTGCGGCTATGCCCCCGTTGGGGCGAATGGGAAAAGTGTCTGATGCAACACCAAGAAAACCACTGCGCTGCAACTGGTAGCCTGAAATAAGCTGCGTTGTGTCCAAAAATCCGGGTGTATCTGCATAACGCAGGCGCACAAGGTTGGAGAGTGTCTGCCGTTTACTGGCTTCGATCATGGAACTTGCATACTGGTCCTGATCTTTTCCGAGCTTATAGCTTCCAATACTATAACAGCCACTTGTGAATAAAATAAGAGAGCAACACAATATTCTTTCAGCTACACGTCTCATGTGTCACCTTTCAGAATGCTGGATGGTCTCAAACATTCTATGACTAAGATATAATGGACTTTTTTAGAGCATTATTTCTTTTACCCGGCAAGGTGGAATGGAAGAATAACTTTTTTGTGACGATATTTTCAAATGTATTTCGTTTAGTATTTTATAACTTGTTATTTAATACTAAACATTACTTTGTGGGTGGTCGCAGTATGCCCCCGCCATGCGGCAGAGCGCGTGCATTGATCAAAGCATAACGCACAGGGGCATGCAGGCGGACCGGGAAAGGGGGAGTGTGTGTTGGTGTCCGCGGCGGGATTCGAACCCACGGCCCCAGGATTCATCCCACTACAGCTTTCACTGCCGCTGCGTTGCCGAAGCGTTTGTGGGCTGGACTGTCCCTTTACCATAGACCTGTAAACAACAGGCCTTTAGGCACCGCCCGTCCAGTCTCTACACCTTCCGTTCCTGTGGAACGGCTTGGCTCGGGATTGGCAAGGCCCTTGCAGGCCGTAGCGTTCCCCGACTTTGAGCGGATTCACCATAATGTTTCCAGTTATGGTGCCCAATTAAATAGGAATCCTGTGCTCTATCCTACTGAGCTACGCGGACACACCGCTTTTGTATACTGAATGCCCCCTGAGCGGACAAGGGGAAAAGCAGGCGCTAGCGGCGGCTGTACAGCGCTGCGCGGGCTGCCAATGTTGCAATATGGCGGCGGCAGAGCAGCAGGTCGGGGGCCCCGGTCTGCTTGCAGGCCAGCTCCAGTGCCTGTAGCTCTGCCAGCTCTTTGCTTAACGCTGGTAAGGACCAGAACTCCAGCGCACGGCTAAAACTGGCCGTACGCTTGAAAAACACGGGAGGACGCAGGGTTTTAAGCGCGTCACTCCGGCTCTGCCCCGCCGCCATGGCGGCCCGTACCCTGCGCAGGCGGTGCATGTGGCCCATAAAAGCGCGGATAATGGCAATGGGGGCAGTGCCTTCGGCCAGTGCACGCTCGAGCGCGGTATCGGTTTCTGTCCGGTTGCCCTCTGTTGCGGCAAAGGCTGCATCTTCAACCGATACGCTCCCGGCATCGCCAATGCAGGCGCGCACGTCCTCCAGCGCCAGAGTGCCGGTGTCCCCCGCGTAAAGGGCCAGTTTTTCCACCTCGCTGCGGGCTGCCGCACGGTCCGCCCCCAAGCGGCCTGCCAGCCAGTGCAGGGCATCGCTGTCAATTTGCACATGGTGGGCGCCCAGCATCTGGGTAATGGAGGATTCCAGATTACGCCCTTCTTCGGGGTAGCAGCCAATGCTGGCGCACACGGGCAGTTTTTCCATGAGCTGGCGCAGCTTGGAGCGGGAGGCAAGGCCCGGAGCTTCCAGTATAACCAGTGTGTCCGTGTTCTGGGCCAGAACATGCTCTACGGGTTTGAGCAGCGCGTCCGAGGCATCCCGCACACGCACAACCCGGCGGCCGCCCATAAGGGAGAGAGCCGTGGCTTCCTCTTCCAGCCTGTTGTGGGTTTCGCGGTCCAGCAGGGCAATGCGGAACGGGTCGTCCAGCGTGCCGGCCAGCCGGTGCGTGGCCTGTAAGGCCCGTTCGCGGATCAGCCCCGTATCTTCCCCATGGAGCAGGATCACGCGCCACGCTCCGGGGTCGTTGAGAACACGGGCAGTGCCGCGGGCGTCTATTTTCATGACCAGCCCGCCCGGTGGCTAGAAGTTGGTATCAATGGGGGCACGCCCCGTGGCCATGTTGGGAATGGCGTCCGGGCCTTCCTGCTCCATGGGGGTGCCCTGATCGGAATCGGGAATAAGGTTGGGAGATGGGTAGAGTGCTTTGGGCTGGTTATCGGGCACATCCGCCGGGGTGGCGTGGGTTTTGAACCAGGTGGCCACCTGCTGGGTAATCTGCTCGCCCAATGCCTGCGCGATGCGGCCCATCGTGCTTTCCATGTTCAGGGTCTGGGCAAAATACTGTTCGTAGGTGTTGGTGTACCCATCCAGCGTCTGGGCGTATCCCTGCGTGATCAGCTGTGGGGTCTGCTCAATGGTGAGCAACTGCCAGTGCGCGGTGGCAAGCATACGGGTCCGCCCGGTGGTGTTGTCGCCATGAATGTCAATGGCTTCACCACTAATGGTGGGCTGGACCACCAGCTTGTATTTGCGCGGGTCTTCTGGCCCATCACCCGCCATCTGGGATTGCAGCGCCAGACGGATCTGCTGGCCAAAGCGCTGCGGAATATTGGCAACGTAAATATCTTTAAGCTCGGCTGTAACATCAACCGCGCCTTTTTCCTCCCCGTATAAAGGCTTGAAGCCGCAGCCACTCAGCAGCAGCGGAGCCGCCATAAGGGCTGTGGCGGCCAGTGTGGCCTTGCAGAGAGAAAAAAGGGAGCGGGTCCGGGTCATCAGCCTGCCGTTACAAAGTTAACAATGCGGTTGGGCACATGCACGCGTTTGACAATGCGCTTGCCCTCCAGCAGCCGCGCCACGTTGGGTTCGGCTTCTGCCCGTGCCAGCACGGCGGCGGGGTCCTCATCGGGGAGCGCTTCTACAGTGCCGCGCAGTTTGCCCAGAATCTGCACCGCTATGGTGACCTGCGTTGCCGCCAGCAGGTCGGGCTGGGGGGCAGGCCATGCCTGCGTTGCCGCAAGCCCTGCGGTGGGCTCAAGGCTTGCAAACATTTCTTCGGCCAGATGCGGCATCATCGGGGCGCAGAGCAGGCACAGACTATGCGCTGCCTCGCGCCGGGCAAAGTCCATGCCCGCAACGCTGGCCGCTTTTTCCGCATCCGCCAGAGCGGAGGTCAGTTCATGAATACGGGCAACGGCCACGTTAATGGCAAAGCTTTCCAGCGCTTCGGTCACGGCGGCAAGCGTGCGGTGCGTGGTGCGGCGCAGCGTATCGGCCTTGCGGTCAATATCAGCGGGGCAGGTGGTGGTGGCGGGTACGCTGGCGGCAACGCTACAAACCGTGCGGAACAGGCGCTGGGCAAAGCGCGCAGCCCCGGCCACACCGGCCTCGGTCCATTCCATGTCACGCTCGGGTGGGCTGTCGGACAGGACAAACCAGCGTGCGGTATCGGCTCCAAAGCGCTCGATAATAGCCACGGGGGCAACCGTGTTGCGCTTGGACTTGGACATTTTTTCCACCCGGCCCACGGTCACGGGGTCGGTGGTGCCGCGTTTGACCACACCTTCGGGCGTGCGTTCCACTTCCTCGGGGTAGAGCCAGTGGCCTGCGTTGTCCTTGTAGCTTTCGTGGCTGACCATGCCCTGGGTAAACAGGCCAGCAAACGGCTCATCCACGTTCAGGTTGCCGGTGCGGTGCATGGCGCGGGTAAAGAAGCGTGCGTAAAGCAGGTGCAGAATGGCGTGTTCAATCCCGCCAATATACTGGTCCACGGCCAGCCAGCCATCGGCGGCATCCCGCACGGTAGGGGCTGCGGCATGGGGGGCCGTAAAGCGGGCAAAATACCACGAGCTGTCCACGAATGTGTCAAACGTATCGGTCTCACGCGTGGCGGGCTTGCCGCAACATGGGCAGGTGGTGTGCTTCCACGTGGGGTGGTGGTCCAGCGGGTTGCCCGGTTTGTCAAAGGTGACATCCTCGGGCAGTTTGACGGGGAGCTGTTCGTCGGGCACCGGCACCGCGCCGCAGGTGTCGCAATGAATGACCGGTATGGGGCAGCCCCAGTACCGCTGGCGCGAAATGCCCCAGTCGCGCAGCCGCCAGTTGACAACACCCTGGCCCACGCCAAGGTCCTGCAAACGGGCAATGGCGGATTTGCGGGCCTGTTCGGTGCTCTGCCCGTCCAGAAAACCGGAGTTGATCATGGTGCCATCGCCGGTAAAGGCGTGTTCGGTAATGGCAAAGTCTGCCTGATCCTTGCCTTCTGGCAGCACCACGGGGGTTATGGGCAGGTTGTATTTGTGGGCAAAGTCCAGGTCGCGCTGGTCCCCCGACGGGCAGCCGAACAGCGCACCCGTGCCGTAGTCCATCAGCACAAAATTGGCGATCCAGATGGGAAAGCTCTTGTCCATGAACGGGTGGTTCACGCGCAGGCCCGTATCAAACCCGCGTTTTTCAGCTGTTTCCACCGCTTCGACCGAGGTGCCAAGGCGGCGGCATTCAGCCACAAACTCCGCAGCCTGCGGGTTGCGCTCGGCAACCCACTGGGCCAGCGGGTGGTCCGGGGCAATGGCCAGAAAGGACATGCCAAACAGCGTATCCGGGCGGGTGGTAAACACTTCCACCGCGTTCAGGTTGGTATCCAGCCCCGTGGGGGGTTCATGCAGCGAGAAGGTGAGCTTGGCCCCTTCGGAGCGGCCAATCCAGCGTTCCTGCATGGTGCGCACGCGCTCGGGCCAGCGGTCGAGCGTTTTCAGCCCGTCCAGCAGGTCCTGGGCAAAGTCGGTAATGCGCAGGAACCACTGGGAGAGTTTTTTCTTTTCAATCGGTGCGCCAGAGCGCCAGCCCTTGCCATCCACCACCTGTTCGTTGGCCAGAACGGTCTGGTCCACCGGGTCCCAGTTGACCCAGCTTTCGCGCCGTTCAACCAGCCCGGCCTGCATAAAGTCGAGGAACAGCTTCTGCTGCTTGCCGTAGTAGTCGGGCAGGCAGGTTGCAATTTCACGGTCCCAGTTGAGGGAGAAGCCGAGCCGCTGCAGGGTGGCGCGCATGGCGGCAATGTTGTTGAGCGTCCATTCCTGCGGGTGCACGCCGCGTTCGCGCGCTGCGTTTTCGGCTGGCAGGCCAAAGGCATCCCACCCCATGGGGTGCAGCACGGCAAAGCCACGGGCGCGCTTGTAGCGGGCAATCACATCACCCAGTGCGTAGTTGCGCACATGCCCCATGTGGAGCTGCCCCGATGGGTAGGGGAACATTTCCAGCACATAATATTTGGGCTTGTCCGCCGGAGGGACATCCGGAACGGTAAAAATATCGGCTTTTTCCCACGCCTTCTGCCATTTTGGCTCGACTGCGTTGAAGTCATAGGAGGGGGATGGGCTGGAAGGCTGGGACATGGAATGAGAATCTACGCTTGCAGGCTATAAGGAAAAAATAAGGATGAACACCGTGGCCAGAGCCGGGTGGGTCAGTCCTGATTGCCGTTATCGGCGCGGAGTTTGCGCGCGCGGGAGAGAATGCGCGTGGCAATGTCGGACGCGGTATTGGGTGCGGGGGGAGTATCCACCCATGTTCCGTCCTGCTTGAGCTGGCGGAACACGCTCAGGCGCAGCGCATCGGAGCGCAGGCGGCGGTCCAGCACAAAAGCGGTAATCTTGAACCGTTCGTCATGCGTGGCGGGGGGCGTGTACCAGTCTGTCAGGATAATCCCGCCTTCCGCATCGGCCGTAGCCACGGGCATGAAGGAGAGTGTGTCCAGTGCTGCGCGCCACAGATAGGCGTTTACGCCGCCTTTAAGGCTGGCTTCCCCGCCAGAGGCCCCGCGATCTTCGGCCAGCAGGTGGTTGTGCGGGGCGGCAAGGCCGGTCCGGGTCCGGTCGGAGCTGGAGCAGCCGCTTAACAGGCAGATCCCCGCAACGGCTGTTGCGGCGCTCATCCATTTAAGGAGCAGCATGGGATGGGGGCGGCTGGCAGCGGCATGGCTGGGCATGAGACGGCGAAGCATGGCGTTGATGTGGCTCCTTGGCACGTGGGTATCCGTCTTTCCCGGTCCGCCGGATAAAAAAGAAGTCAGGTCTGGCTGGCGGCACAGGTGGTCCTGTCCGTCTTCATATCCTTTCAACTCTTTTCCGCCAAGCGTCTGCGTGGCCTGTCTGCTCTGGTGGTGGTGGTGGGGCGCGTGCTCAGGGCAGGGTCAGGTGCAGTGCGTTGCAGAGTTTCTGGCGCAGGTGCGCGGGCAGATAAGCATAGTGCCCTTCTATGGCCGAAGCGCAGAGCGGGGTGTGCAAACGGTGCAGCCGCTGGCGGTAATCCTGCGCTAAAGACTGGTGCCCCAGCATGTTGGCCGCCGCAAGGGCGGGGACCAGAATGGCCGAACGGTCGGGCGAGGTGGCCAGAATGCCGCGGGCGTGGAGCAGGGTTTCCTCGTACTGGTCGGCTAAAAAGCACGACAGAATAAATTCCTGATCAGGGGCGCTAAAAAGCGGCACGCTGGGGGCCATGCCAAAAAATGACGTGTAAATGCGGGCCGCGGTTACGGCGTCCCCCCGGCACAGGGCGTCCAGCCCATCGGGCAGGGCCAGCATGCTTACGGGGGAATCGGTGGGCAGGGCTGCGTGCATCTGGGCCAGCAGAAAGCGCGCCTCCTCCGGCTGGTTGGCGTAAAACAGGCCAGCGGTCAGCAGGTAGCGGGTGGCAATGTTGCTGGGGAACAGGGTGAAGTTCTGCTTGAGCATGGTGACCATGGGCTGAATGTAGTCAGCCACGGGCATGTGCCATTCATCATACATGCGGATGAGCAGGTAGTGCGCATGCACAAAAAACAGAAACTGGTTTTCAGGCGCGCGTTGTTCCGCTTCCGCCATCAGCCGTTCTATCGTGTCATACAGGCGTGGGTCGGCGCGCATGCTTAAGGTTAAGGCACGCAGGCCCATCCCGAAGGGGGAAAGGGCCGCCACAGGTACGCTGGCCAGCCTGCGTGCTTCCGCCTTGAACAGGCTGAGAATAAGCACCGAGGCAAACCGGTTGGACAGGGCGCGCAGGGTTGTGGGGGTCAGGCTTATCCTGTGGCCCCATACGATTGTGTCGTTCAGCCGGGTGTCAAACGCCTGTAACAGGCAGGTGCTTTTGCCCTCGCATACCCCGGTTATGGTAATCCCGACCAGAAAATCCCACTGCCCGCGGCTGGGGAGCGACTGGAAGGGCGTTGCGGCAAAGCACTCGGTCTGCACGCTTATGTCCAGCATGCCGTGCATAGCAATATCCAGCCCCAGCTCATCACGGAACCGCTCGGCCAGAGCCACACTTTCTGGCGTGCTGCCGGCTGTGGGGCAGGCCAGAAACACCGTGGCCCTGAGCATGCGCAGCGGGTCATCCGTCACAGGGGAGCGGGAGAGTGCGGAAGAGGCATGGGGCAGCGGAGGGAGCGTGCTTTGGGCCCCCTGCGTGTTCTGCTGGTGTGTGGCACGCACCTTTGCAATCAGGCGCATGGTTTCCTGCCCCGGTGTGGTGGCAATGGTGTGGCGGAATGTGCGCAGGCAGTTTTCGGCCCCCAGCAGGGCGGTACCTTCCTCCTTGCTGTACATGGCGGCCTGAATATGTGCGCGCCATGCGCCTTCGTTCAGCGGGTTCAGGCGGAGCAGCCTGCGGGTTGCGGCCATAACCGTGGCAGGCTCGGTTGTGCTGGCCAGCAGGGCTTCGAGCTGTGCGGTCTTGTAGTCGAGCAGGCGGTTGCGTTCTTCCTCCAGCCATGTGGCAAAGCCGGGGTCAACCGCGCTCAGGTCTTCCAGCAACGGGGGCAGGGGGTCGGGCAGGTCCATGACCGTCTGTGGTGTGGCGCGGAATACGCGCTCGGTATCAATGTCAGTCAGGTTGGGGCGTATGGCCAGTGTGTGGCGCTGAACGTCCAACACTTCCGGCCCAAGGGGGTGGAGGACATCCATCAGCCGGTGGATTTCCTGCCGTAGGGAGGCGCGCGCCTGCTCGGGGGCGCGCTTGCTCCATAACAGCTCGGCCAGCCGGGTGCGGGCCACGGGCCGCCGGTTGGAAAGTGCCAGAATGGCCAGCAGCGCCTTGGTTTTGGTGCCCGTAGGTAAAAGGGAAAGCCCCGTACTGGACAGGACGCGCATATGCCCGAGCAGAAAAATATGGAGCAAAGGGTTGTCTGGTGGTGCGCCTGTGGTGTCGGGGGATGCGTGCATGGGCAGAAGGTCCGTTAATTACCAGTAAGACACCGATCACGAACATTAAAGTTATTCCTGCCGGTCAGAAAAAAATGCTTTTGTATTTCCCTGTAAAAAGAAGGTTTTAGCAAACAGTAAATTTAACAGTGGTGTAATATTCTAGGGCGTTATGGCAATACATGAAAGCCCCTGCTGGCGCAGGGCAGAACATATGGTGTCTGTCTGCCCGGAAGGAAGCCCCGCCAGCCGGGTGCGCCATACCGGTGCCCGGCCTGTGGGCGTTACCTTTTCCACCCGGTTGAGGGCATGGCTGAGTGCGGGGGAGGATTGCCGTGCCAGTGCAATGGCATGCATGGCCCGTGCCGGGGTGGAAAAAGCCCCGATCTGGATAATGGCATTGCCCCCACTTCCCGCAGAACGCCAGACAATACCCGGACCGGCCAGAGGGGTGGAACTCACGCTCCGGTAAGCGGCGGGCTGGTAGCCTGCGGGCTGCGGGGTGGAGTCGCCTGCAAGCTGCATGGTGGAGCTGTCATCCTGCTGGGCAGGGCTGTCCGCTCCGGCGGAGGGTGGGGGGAGTGTCTCATCCTCCAGCGGTGGTGCGCTGGCCGGGCCATAGGGCTGGGCGGTGTTCTGGACCACCTGCACGGGGGCAATCTGCTGCGGTGCCAGGTTGGGCTCGGTTTGCACAGGCAGGGTGCTGGGGGGCACGGGGTCGTTCAGGTGGGGGGTAATAGCCGCCATGTAGGTGCGGGCGTAACCGGGCAGGGGAGCCCCGCGTGAGCGGTGGTTTTCCATGCATTGTGGCCCGCAATTGTACGCGCCCAAAAAGTCGGGGGAGCCAAAGCGGTCGTATAATTCGCGAATATAGCCGGTCCCGGCCATAATATTGTCGTGCGGGTTATAGGGGTCGGAGCCAAGGCGGTAACGCTGCGCAAGCTGGGCGTATGTATCTGGCTTGATCTGCATAAGCCCGACCGCACCATGCACGGAACGGGTGAGGTGCCCGTTCATGTATTGGTGCCCGCCCGATTCCTGCTGCATCACAGCGCGGATCCAGGACTGGGGAACGGAAAACCGGTCCGAGGCTTCGTGAATATAAGGCCCCCACGGATTAAGGGCCGACCCCGGCGCATTATACGATGTTTTACCCGGCCCCGCGCAGGCGGACAGCACAGCCAGCCCGCCTAGAGCGATAAGGGAGAAGGCCCTGCGCCAGATGCGCTGGTCCGCACAGGTAAAAACACGTGGCAACATGGCACGCATGGTGCCCGTTCAGGCGGGCAGATGCAAATGGTCATGCTGGCCGGGGTACGCCCTGCCGGATGCTATTTGCCGTGCTGGCGCATGCCTGCGGTAATGTCGTTCATAAGTGCCGGGTTTGTGCGGCGGATCTGGCCTGCACGCAGCACGCTGGCTGCGGTGTAGCACGGCCGGGTCGTCCAGTTTTCCAGAAACTGGAGATCAGACAGGGTTTCTGGCCCATGCTGCCGCAGTGTTTTCAGGGCGGCTGGGGTAGTAATCCCTGGCGTGGTGCCGGGTTTACGCAACATAATCATAAATCCTGTTAGTTAGGCTGCTCTGCTCTTGACTGTTGCACAGGTGCGCCACTGCGCATCGGGTGCGGGGCCTTAGAACACCCACAATGTGTCAATTTCAAGCGCTAAGCGGTTTTGTCATAAAACCATGACAATAAAAGAAATAACCCGTTATATTTGTTAGGTTTTTTTTATCGGGCTTTGTAAAATTTCCGTGCCCAGCCGCTCCAGCGCCATGCGCAGCGACTCATCACCCATGTCGGGCAGGGTGCAGGTGGGGGTGGCTCCCCTGCGGGGGGGCAGCCTGCGGCGTGTGCCTGCCGTGGGGTCCTGCACAAAGCGCAGCCGGGCAACCAGTGGCTCCCCGCACCATGTGTTGATCCGCGCCACAAGCATGTCGCCCTGATGTTGCAGTTCCATGGCGGCGGGGCCGGTGCAGGCCACGGTCAGCGTGGCGGCGCTCAGTTTGCGTGGGGAGGTAACAGCCGCATGGGCCGGGCCAACAACATCGGCCCAGCGGGCAAACAGCATGGCCCCTGTGGGGGAGCGGCGGCGGAAGGCGGGCGCTGTTACATTGGGGAGCAGGGCGGCCAGGGTGCGGGCCTTCATCACACGGCGGGGGGGCTGTGGTGGTGCTTCTTCCTTTGCGCGCGTGCGTGCGGCGGGCTTGCGGGGGGTGCTGGCCTGCCGTGCGGGGGTACCCGCCTTGCCCGAATGAAGTTCCTTCGCCATAACAGCCTCCGTGATTACGCCACCCGCCCACGCCCTGCTGCACTGGTACGACCGACACCGCCGCACCCTGCCATGGCGGTGCACGGAGGGGGAAGCACCAGACCCGTATCGTGTCTGGTTGAGCGAGATCATGCTTCAGCAGACAACGGTCAAGGCTGTCGGGCCATATTATCTCAGATTTGTGGAAAGATTTCCAACAGTTCAGGCACTGGCCAGTGCCCCAAGGGATGATGTGCTGGCCGCCTGGGCCGGGCTTGGTTACTACTCCCGCGCGCGCAACCTGCATGCCTGCGCACAGGCCGTTGCGGCCCTTGGGAGCTTCCCCCGCACGGTAGAGGGTTTGCGCGCCCTGCCCGGCATTGGGGCCTACACGGCTGCCGCCGTGGCGGCCATAGCCTTTGGCGTGCCGGTTGTGCCGGTGGATGGCAATGTGGAGCGTGTTACGGCGCGCCTGTACAATGTGCAGGACCCGCTGCCGGCTGCCCGTAAAACGCTGGCGCAACTGGCCAGCGGGCTGAATACGGATGCCCCGGCCCGTGCCCGGCCGTCCGATTTTGCACAGGCTTTGTTTGATCTGGGGTCTTCTTTGTGTTCCCCCCGCCAGCCTGCGTGCGGGTTATGCCCGTGGCAGGGTGTGTGCGAAGGGTATGCACAGGGTACGGCCGCCACCTTGCCGCGCAAGGCCCCCAAGGCCGAACGCCCCGTGCGGTATGGTGTGCATTTTATGGTCATGGACCGGGCCGGGAACGTGCTGCTCCGCAAACGGCCCGAGACAGGCCTGCTGGCCGCCATGACCGAACTGCCCGGCACCGAATGGCGCGCAACACCATGGACTGAGGCCGAGGCACTGGCCCATGCCCCCGTTGCCGCGCAGTGGAGCAATGCAGGCGCGGTCAAACACGTGTTTACGCATTTTACGCTGAACGTGGTTGTGTATGCCGCGCAGGTGGAGCGCTTTTCCAATCAGGATGTGGGGGAAGGGTTTTTGTTGCCTGCGGCACAGACCAAAACAGCATCGCTGCCATCAATTATGCAAAAATGTATGTCAACAGGGTACAACTTCCTGCATCGTGCATGAAAAGACGGAGTGTTCTGGCGCACAGCACCCGGTAGGGCGGCCCGTGCGGGTCGGGCCGTAAAAAAGAAAAAAGAGGTTGCATGGTTTTCCACCATATTCCGCCACAGGCCCATCTGCCCGCTCAGGGCCAGCCTCCATATGGCAGGCCGGGTGTGCTGCTGCTTAACCTTGGCACGCCCGAAGGCACGGGGTACCGCGCCGTGCGCCGCTACCTGTCCGAGTTCCTGTCCGACCGCCGGGTGATCGAGGGCTCGCCCCTGTTCTGGCAGCCTCTGCTTCAGGGCGTTATTCTCACCACCCGCCCCACGCGCAGTGGCCGCGCCTATGCCCGTGTGTGGGATGCCGAGCGGAATGAAAGCCCGCTGCGCACCTACACCCGCCATCAGGGTGAAAAACTGGCCAGACAGTTCGAGGCCGATGGTGTGCCAGTGGCATGGGGCATGCGCTATGGCCGCCCCAGTGTGGCGCAGGCGCTCCGCTCGCTTATGGAGCAGGGGTGTGACCGCATTGTGTGCCTGCCCCTGTACCCGCAGTACAGTGCAACCACCACGGCCACCGCCAATGACCAGCTCTTCCGGGTGTTGATGAAGCTGCGCAACCAGCCTGCCATCCGCACGGTGCCCTCCTTCCCCGATGATCCGGATTTTATTACCGCCGTGGCCTCCTCCATCCGCGAGGAGCAGATACACGCGGAGCAGCCGTTCCAGATGGTGGTGGCCTCCTTCCACGGGCTGCCGCGCCAGTATGTGGACAAGGGCGATTCGTATCTGGCGGAATGTACCCGCACCGTGGCCGCCCTGCGTGCCGAACTGGGGATGGATGAAGCCACCCTGCCCATGACCTTCCAGTCCCGCTTTGGGCCAACCAAATGGCTGGAACCCTACACCGCGCCCTTTATTGCGGGCCTGCCTGCAAAGGGTATCAAGCGTATTGCGGTGGTAACCCCCTGCTTTATGGCAGACTGCCTGGAAACACTGGATGAAATCGGCCACGAAGTGCGCGAGGAGTTCATGAAGGCGGGTGGCGAGTCCTTTACTCTTGTCCCCTGCCTGAACGACAGCCCCGCCAGCATCAGCCTGCTGGAAAAACTGGTCCGGCGCGAACTACAGGGCTGGCTGTAGCGAGGGTTTGCCCGGCACCCCTGCCAAGGCCGGGGTGTGGTGGTTTGCCGGGCGTGGCTGCGGGGTTCTCCGCACGGGCTAGCCGTGCAGATGGGGCTTTCGCGTTATGGCGCGGCGCGTGGGGTTTTGGGGCGTGGCAGAGGGGTCTTGTCGGGGAACAGGCAGCTCTGTTGTGCCGCGCACCGCCAGCACTCGGGCTTGCGCGCCTTGCACACGTACCGCCCTTGCAGAATAAGCCAGTGGTGGGAGTCGCGCACCATGGGGAGCGGGATACGCGCTTCCAGCTTTTTTTCCACCGCCTCTACCGTGCGGCCACGGCCAAGGCCCGAGCGGTTGGCCAGCCGGAACACATGCGTATCCACGGGTACTGTGGGTTGGTTAAAGGCCACATTCAGCACCACATTGGCGGTTTTGCGGCCAACACCGGCCAGTTTTTCCAGCGCCTCCCGCGTGTGGGGGATCTGCCCGTCATGCTCGGCCAGCAACTGGCGGGAGAGTTCCACAACGTTTTTGGCCTTGTTGCGCCATAGCCCGATGGTGCGGATCAACTGGCCTACCTGCTCGTCCCCCAGTGCGGCCATGGCCTGCGGGGTGGGGGCTGCGGCAAACAGGGCCGGGGTTACGCGGTTGACCGAGGCATCGGTCGCCTGAGCAGACAGCACAACAGCCACCAGCAGCGTAAAGGGTGTGGTGTAGTGCAGTTCCGTCTGGGCATCGGGCCATGCGCGGGACAGGTCGGTCAGGAACTGCTGGACCTCTGCCTTTGTCATATCCCGCAAGGCGGTCTGGGGCGCAGTCTGGGCTTTGGGGCTGGCAGCTTTGGCGCGGGGTTTGGCTGTGGTTCCGGCGGCCGGTTTGCGGGCACGCGGGGTGCTGGCCGGTTTTGCCGTGCGCCTGCCGCTGGCCTGTGGCGCCAGTGTGGCCTGTGCGGGAGTGTCTTCTGCCGGTGCAGGTTCAGGCGTATGGCCCGGCAGAGGGGCCTTTTGCCCGTTGGTACGTCGCACGGGGGCATCCTGCTTTGGGGCTGGCTGTGTGCTGGTCCTGTTATGGGTGGTCTTGCGGGGGGCTTTGGGGGGCATGGGGCTGCTTGTTGCAAATGGGCTGGGGCGGCCATTTTTCCAGCCGTAGCGGGTTTGCGCAATATCGCGCCATCACGCTACAGGCTAAACACCTGCGCTGTTGGCGTGGGTGCACACGCTTTTTTTCGGGTTTTTGGGTCCATGGTCACTTCTGCTTCCAGCACAGCCTCTGTCGCACGCAAAACGTCTTTGTTTGTGGATGTGCTGGGCTTTGTCATGCGCCTGTGGCTGGCTTTTCCCCGGCCTCTGGCGGTTACCGTGGGCACGGTGCTGCTGGCTACGCTGGCCGATGTGCTCATGCCCCTTGCCGCAGGCCGGCTTGTGGCCGATGTGGCCGAACCCGCCAGCCAGCCCACCCGGCTGGAAGATGCGCTGTGGATGCTGGCAGCCCTTGCTGCCTGCGGGTTTGGCAGCGTGCTGGCCAAACGCTATGCCTATCTGGGCATTACGCGGCTGACCACGCGGGTCATGCAGAAAATCGGCACGGAATCGTTTGCGCATGTGCAGCGCCTGAGTACCGACTGGCACGCCAACACCTTTGCAGGCTCCACGGTCAGGCGGCTCACCCGCGGGATGTGGGCGGTGGACATGCTGGACGACACGCTCCTGCTCATGCTGCTGCCCGAGTTCTGCCTGCTGGTGCTGACAACCCTTGTGCTGGGCTGGCACTGGCCTGCCATGGGGGTGCTGCTTGGTGTTCTGTCGGTGCTGTTTGTGGCGCTGTCCTGCACCTTGACGCTGTATTATGTGGCGCCTTCCGCACAGGCTGCCAATGCGGGGGACAGCAAGGTCGGCGCAGCCCTTGCCGATGCAATGACCTGCAACGCCGTGGTCAAGGCATTCGGGGCCGAAACGCGGGAGGAAGCCCATCTGGCCCGGATACTGGACCAGTGGCGCACCGCAACCGCGCGGATGTGGATACGCGGCACGGATAGCGCCAATATTCAGGCCGCTGCCGTGGTGGTCATGCGTCTGTCTCTGGCGGCTGCGGCTATCTGGCTGTGGTGCAAGGGCCGGGCCGGGCCGGGGGATGTGGCCTATGTGCTGACCATGACCTTTCTGGTGCAGGGCTACCTGCGGGAGATCGGGCAGCAGGTTTCCGTTGTGCAACGTTCGGTGAACGAGATGGAAGAGCTGCTTCTGCTCTGGCGCACCCCCGCAGGAGTGGCAGACCCCGCACAGCCGGTTGCGCTGCATGTCACACATGGGGAAATCGCGTTCGAACACGTGACATTCCAGTATCCGGGGCAGCAGACACCCCTTTTTACCGACCTGTCAGTGCATATTGCACCGGGGAGCCGGGTGGGGCTGGTCGGGCCTTCGGGGTCGGGGAAGTCCACATTTACCAAGCTGCTTTTGCGGTTATATGCCCAAAACAGCGGCCGTGTTCTGGTTGATGGTGTGGATACGCAGAGCGTGCGTCAGGCGGACCTGCGCCGCCAGATTGCCCTTGTGCCGCAGGAGCCTGTTCTGTTCCATCGCTCGCTGGCCGAGAATATTGCCTATGGCAGGCCGGATGCCACGCCCGAGCAGATTGTGCAGGCGGCCCGTCTGGCTAATGCGGCAGATTTTATAGAACGCCTGCCCGAAGGCTACGCAACATTGGTGGGTGAGCGGGGTATCAAGCTCTCAGGCGGGGAGCGCCAGCGTGTGGCCATAGCCCGCGCCTTTTTGGCCGATGCCCGTATTCTGGTGCTGGATGAAGCCACGGCTAGTCTGGATTCCGCATCCGAAGCTCTGGTGCAGGAGGCCATGGAACGGCTGATGGAAGGCCGCACGGTGCTGATTGTAGCACACCGCCTTTCCACCGTTGTGGGGCTGGACCGCATACTTGTGTTTGAACACGGCCAGATTGTGGAGGACGGCACCCATGCGCAACTGGTCCAGCAGGAGGGCGGGCTGTACCAGCGGCTCTATAACCTGCAAAGCCTGTAGAATGAAAAACCGGATGACATGAGGTGTGCGCTCGTCATTTCAGGCAAATTTATTAGCTAGGGGAATGGCCACACAGGCCACAAGAGCACCACTCAGGACATCCATCAGGTAATGCCCACCTACGGGAATGGTGGATATGGCCATAATGCAATTTACAGCAGCAAAAGGGTAAAAACTGCGTAACCCGCGGTTGTAATAAGTAAAAATAATAGCAAGAACAATATGGTAAGATGGAAAGCTATACAGGCCTTCCATGTGGTCGAGCGAGAATGTATGGGGTGCCACGCTATCTCTAAGTGCTAGAAAAGTATAAACATATTCACTTCCCGGCACACCTTTGCTGTAATATCCGAATGCATAAAATGGTCCGAGTGATGGAAAAACTATCACGATAAAACTGGAAATAAATATCGCGGCAATAGCAGACAATAGCATTCTTCTATTTCTTTTCTGGTCCCCATAAAAAGAAAATATAAGAATGTTGATAACAATCTGAACAAGAAGAGTGCCGTAAAACAGGGCAAGAAAATTATATAAAATGGAATGAGACCGTACGAAACTAAAACAGGCGGGCCAGTCAAATCCGGCAAGACGGTCTAGAGTAATGAGGGTTTTATCGATCGTTGGCCCCCCTACCGTGCAAGCAAGGTAGGTCTGGATGGATCCTAATAATGAAAAAAGAATCCACGCCTGAACGTAAAGAATGGCTTCTACAATAATTTTGCTAGGTCGCAGAAAGGAATAAAAAATTGCGATGGGAGCAGAAACAAGACAAATAAGAAAAGGTCTTGCAAAGCCGGTAAAATCAAGTCCGGCAAAGTGGCAGCCTGCAATATCTGTCAGCGCCATGACCAGAATAAGGAATGGAATAAGAAACATTCAGAATCTAAACTATGCCGTTGTGTTATAGTCTAGTCTGAATGGCATAAAAAGACCGGAGCCTACAGGTCGCAGGCCAGAAAAATCCAATCTATCAGGCCGACCTGCGGGCATGCATTGTCGTTGCCACCCAACACAGACAGGTTGAGCAAGGCCATACGTTTATGGTCTGCAGTAACGTTGCAGCAGAATAAATGTGATTTCAGGAAGACTTTGGCGGAGGGGAAGTCTGCCAAAAATATCAATTAAAAAGCTGATATCATTGAATATTTTCATAGATTATATTTTTTATTCCCACATAAAATCAGCCACTAATAAAAGCTTCATATCCGCATTTGTGGAGTGAAAAATTTCTACATATCGGCTCTGCCGAATGACCAATGCATATCAGCCTGTTCTCGACTTGTAAGAGTATATGAAAAATCTTTTGTTGTTGCCGACCAGTCAGAACAACGTTCGTTAAATGCCGTATTATAAAAAGACCTCAATATAAGATTAACAAATCTAAATGGTGTCAATGCACCCAACACCGGTATGCGGCAATTTTTATATTGCCCAAATGTACAATGCGAGGTTGGGTGAATATAGTCTACTGAAGCATCCGCGTCGTAATCAAATCTAATTGGAGAAGTAACAATATCCTTAAGTATTATTTCAGAATATAATATATCGTTTTCATAAATTTCAGGTTCATTTTGATATTCAAGGAGATCTGGAGAAGGTAGAAAAGATAAAACGTGTTTTTTTAGTTCTTTTCGAGAAAACAAATATCTCATTTGAATAAGTGCACCGTCAATTAATTTCATATTAAAAGAACGCTCACTTCCGAGTTCATTATAGGTTTCTAAATAAGGCCTGTGCCGCAGCGCAGCAGAAATTTCGGATAAACCAGATATAGATATTTCTGTTATCTGTCCCTCTTTAGAAGGCCTCTTTGAAATCTTTGGAAAATTTTGATCGACGCATAATCCAACGCCTATCAAATTAGAGGTCAAATTTCTAATTTCTTGCGCAACAGCATTAATATCGGACATGCTTATTGTCCTAATTGTCTGCGAAGCTCGTTCAGGACAGTTTCAGATAGATCATCTAATTGTATTTGTCCTTTAGATAGCTGTTTAAGCAAAGCGCTTGCGGCTGCATTCCCTTCTTTTACATGCTTCTTCTCTTCGAGGGACATATCCCTATTCACAACACGAAGCTTCGCACGTAAATCAGAATTTGGATAAATGAATTTTAACTGGTAATTATTTTCAACAACACGATCGTATTCAGATTTAAGAAGACGCATATTTTTTCCATGCCCGACTACACGCACCCAAGCCTTACTGCGCGTCATAGCCGTAAATAAACGATTTCGGACCTTTCCTATTTCCCCAAATGAATTGTAACAATCCTGAGCATTTATTACATAGACCATACCAGCCTCGTTACCTTTTGCCCGGAATATTCCTGTAAAAGCAACGGATCCGTCATCTGGTTTGAAAAATACGTCTGAACTGGTGTCCACCCCAGCAAGATGAGATGGTATTCCATTATCAAACAATATTTTTCGAATAAGACCAACTTGTTTTGGGGTGCTTAGAGGGTCTGGATTTATAACAATAATGTCGTCAGCTTTTAACTCGTCCTCTTTCAGGTTTTTGATGATTTGCGAGGCAATCCACTGTGCTTGCTCATCGGCATCTAAAAATTCTTGAAAGAAAATCAAAGGCGCTACACTAGATGGATTTTCTAGAAAGGCTGGGCTCGCTTCAGGTGTACGGGCTAAAGTGACCTCTTGGTTATCCGCAAGGTTTCCAGACGTAACCTGATATCCGACATCTATCCAAAGTTCCGCCCTATCAAACATTTGGGTAAGGCCGGTGTTAGTTTTGGGGTCTGGAGTACGGTATATGCCGAAACCAAGCGCATGAGCGGATGCCAAGACAGGCCTGGAGTTACGATAGCATTTCTCAAGAATGATATCTTGGCTTTCGACAGATCCGTCAAACTTTACTAGAGGCTGCCCTTTCTTATCTTTTCCGAAAATTTCTTCCGGGGAAGGTAAGCTAGCATCTGTAAGTGACTGAAGCTCGTCATATGCATATACAAGACGCTTATCAGCGCCTAACGAATGGTAGCAAAGCTTCAAAAATGAAGCGTCGAAATCTTGAGCTTCATCAATCAAAATTGCATCATAAAGCTGTTTGCAATTTTTTGTAGACGATAGTGCTGAAGTAACAGCTCCAGAGAATGCCTTATCATATCCGTATTTATTTTTTGCCGCCTGAAAATCAATGTATTCAACACCATTTTCTAAGCAAAAATTATAATAAATACCAGATCTACTTTCTCCTCCTGGCGCACCCCAAGCATTTATTACCTTTAAATTATCGTTAGGTGGTTCTCCAGTTTGTTCCAGAACAAAAGTTTCTATGAGACGAATAAACTGTTCTTTTAATGAGCGTGTATTAAAGGTTACCGCAATTTTCCAGTCGGGATTTTGAGTGTGTAGATAAGCTGCCTTCAATGCTAAAACAATAGTTTTTCCAGAACCAGCTAGCCCTCGTATTCTCTGAACGCCTTTAACTGTTTCAATTACTGCTTTGCTTTGCCTAGAATCAAGATTTGCAATTGAATCCTCTAATGCCTGAAGTGCAGCGCCATGGGAATCTGATTTTTTGTTTATTCTGCGCCGTCTATTTCTTCTAATAGTAGAAATAGACTGAATAACAGAAAGGACAGACTCATAAAGATATGGATTTTCCCAGTCTACTTTATTTATCTCTTCTATTAAATTTAAGTCGTTAGCAATAATATGATCTTCATCATCAGGAAGATATTTTATTGCTGGCGCATAAGTGATTGTATATGGCTCGGCAAGAAGATTTCTTCCTTTTCGCAGAGCTTTGTGAGCTTTTAGTTTGGTCTCAAGCAGACTTCCAATGTCGTCCTGCACGTCTCCAAATGACCCTGCTTCCTTGCCTTCGATCAGATGGAAAGCAATCACACCATGTCGTTTGGAGATAAGGAGAGCATCGATTGATACAGCATCGTCTGGTGTGGATAAGACGGGATAGCCAACATAGAGAACACCTTGCTCGTCGGAAAAATGCCTCTCAAAAATCTCTACCAACCGATCGGTAGATACCGGCTTCTTGGCTGAGCCCTTGATGATTTCCATGCTATCGACACTTTCTACGAGCAAAATTTAGGGGTTATACTACCGTGCCACTCATTAAAAGGCTAGCTGCCGCTTACTAAGGACGTCGCAAGGCATTCCCACTTCTCTTCTGTCAAATCAGAGGAAGAAGTGCTTCGTTTTACGTATAGTTCCAGCTAGACGGCCTCGTTGTTATCTCGTCCATATCCAGAGCCTGAGTCATTGGCTAAGCCTTTTGAAAACCCATTAGGTCCACCATCAGAAAAATTTTCACATGGCGAGGCTTATTTTCTGGACCTTGTCGCTATGTCGGACTTTACCGCCCTGAATTTTAGCTTCGAGTTTATTAACTGCGAGAGTCCCTATTCCTACCCGCTCCTGAAGTCCGACCTGCATTTCAAATCGGTCATCCGTGTAAAGCACGCTCTCCGCCTTGGCGCGTGAGAGGGCCACATAGAAGCTCTTCTGCTCCAAAAGATGCGTGGCCGAACTCTCCGCATTGGCAAAAACCCGAGCCTCAGCGCCAAGCTGACCGCTTTCGATGAGTTTATTCCGAATGCCCTTGGTTAGAGCATCCCGTCCTTCACGTGATGGCTCAATGACCAACGTTTTCTGCCGTTCTTCTGGGCTGAGAGCTGCATAATCCGCAGCAATCTGCGCAAAACGGGCTTCACGACTGGCAATCTCCACCACACGCCCGCCGCCACGGTCCAAGGCCTCCAAGGCCTTCTTGGCGTTCCCCTCCAAGCTGGCCTCTACAGCCGCCTTCGTATGCTCATTGGTCTGGCGCAAGATCGTCGTCAGCTTGGCCGTCTCCATGCCCGCCTCTTGAAGCTGCTCAAAAGCGGCTCCAGCCTCAATGGAGCCAAGCTGTTTAATGTCGCCCACCAAAAGCACCCGCGCTCGGTGGCTTTGCGCTGTGCTCAGCAGCTTCGCCATATCCTTTGCAGAGACAAGCGACGCCTCATCGACAATCCAGAGCTGAGGCTGGGAGGTCGGGCGTCCTGATGCCAGCAGATGCCGCGCCAAGGTATCGGCCCGACTGTCGAGCGCATCTCCCAGAACCTGCGCGGCTGAGGCGGTCGGGGCCAGGGCCGTGACGCGATAGCCTTGCAATTCCGCGCTTTTCGCCACTGTTGCCAGAACGGTTGAGGTCTTGGCGGTGCCTGCGTAGCCTTGGAGTCCAACGATCTGATTGCGGCTTGTGAGGATCTGCGCGGTCGCAGTCCGCTGCTCCTCATTCCAGGCGTGCGCTTTGAGGACTGAGCGCTGCTCAGCCTGAGCCACGGTTTTTCCCGCCTCAAGGGGTGAGAGAATGGGAGCGGCTTTGTGGCGTCCGTCCTCTTCCAACCGCAAGAGTGTCATTTCATTGGCGATATTGGCCGCCGTCGTCATGCCGTCAAAGGCGGCGCCCCGATAATCAAGATAGGTCCGTCTCTCTAGCCCGCCAGCCGTCTCAGCCCGCGTGATCGCCTCAGCAATCTCGGCCTGACTGATCGAGCCAAGCGCAAAACGTCCTGCCGCCTCATGCAGCGCTGTCGTGGCAAAGACAGAATTGCGCTCGCCCAGCATCGCCGCCCCTTGAGCAACAGCTTGATCCGCTAACAGCTCCCGGCCAAACGTGTTGGAACTCTCTTGATCGGCTTGCGCCGCCAGGCGCCCCTGAGCCTCTGCCACAAGCTGACGGCGCTTTTCCTCTGTCAGACCGGCTGAGTCTGCGGCCTCTCTCCAGGCCTGCACGAGCTCAGCCTGGGGCACGGCCTCTTTGGTCTGGCGGGTATCAAGCGCGATCGTCTGTTTTTCGGCGGCACTCGCCTGAGCGCGCGACTTCCCACGCTCCGCCAGTTGAGCCTCAATCGCCTGCGCTCTTTGGCTAAATGCCTCCAAGCTCCCAGGAGAGAGAGCGGCAATCTCAAAGCTCGAATCTTTGCCTTTGGTGAGCTCGTAGCCCAGCTTTGTCACCTCATGCGCCAATTCCTGGCGATAAAGCGCACCAAGCTGCTTTTGGAGTTGATACAGAGCGCGGGGCTCTAAACTCCGCCAATGGGGGAGCAGACGCGTCATATTGTCGACGCGGGGAAGATCGGGGAACTCATCGAGCACAAACCACAAACGACGCGTGTTCGAGGGCGGCAAAGCCAGTGTCGCCGAGGCCGCGCATTCGAGCCACAGCGCCATGAGCGGTTTGACGGCTTCGAAGTAATCTTCCTTGCGCGGCACAAAGACCCAAGGCGCGCGTGTTCCGCCTTTGTGCTTGTCCAGGCCACCGAAGAACGCAGTAAAAGAGAAGCTTGTCGCGCCCGGTTCCGGATCGGCTCGCAGGAACATCAGAAGGTTGACCGCCTTGGCGAGCATGAAGAGCACGCTGGCTGTGGCACGTTCTGCATCTTGGGCAAAGGTGCGTGCTGAGGAGGTATGCGCCAGCCATCGGCCCAGCTCCTCGCTCGTCATATATTGCAGGGCCTCAATCAACGCGGTCGGTGTTCCGCGTTGTTCTTCCCAAAGCTGGCGCAGGATATTGGCGACCAGGATGCGCGCTGTCTCCAACCAGACATCCCGATCCCGGTCACCAGTTTCATTGATCAGATAGCGCGCAAGACGCGCTGCATCCGCCGGATGCTGGATTTCGTCGAAGAGGTTCCAATAAACCCCGCGGGCATCAAAAGGGCTGAGGATGATGTCGCCCCGCACGGGGTTATAATACTGAGCGACGAAACTGCCGGAGATGTCATAGACGATCGCAGGCTCGCCACGGGCCTCGATGCCATCAAGCATCTGGCGCATGGCTGTGGTCTTGCCGGACCCCGTCGAGCCATCCATTTCAAAATGGCGGGTTTCAAAACCGCGCGGGATCGGCACTGATCCGATGAAGAGTGCCGCTGGATCATCGGGGTTGGTCGTGGCCTTAGCGAGCGTTTGGGCTGAGACGAGTTGCGTGCCGCTGATATAGCGGTCTGCCAGCTCAGCAGCGGCTTTACGCTGTCGTTTGTCTTTGGTCATGCCCAAGCTTTGCGCGCCCTTCGACGCGCGGAGAGCGGCGCCCGTGCGCGTCAGGGGTTCCTCATCATCTTGTTCGTGGCGCTTGTAAGCGGACTCTTATTCGGGCTCGCCACGACACAACGCGAGACACTGCGTCTGTCAGGAGCGTTCTTGCGTGCAGAAGCCCAACGTCCGGTGATGGCCATACCCGCTTCTTTACGGCGCTCTGAGACGGGGTCGATTCCGACCTCGACCTGCATTCGCGTTTTAACGGCACGCTCTCTTGCGAGGGCCAAGGGTACCTTCTTGACGCTGCCTAATCCGATATCCCGTCGCTTTCCGTTCTTCTGAACCCTGCAAACCCAGGATTTGCTGCCTGACGGCGTCACGACGAGATAGAGCCCATCGCCATCTCCGTAGCGTCCAGGCTCTTTGGTGGCTTTTACAGAGGTCGCTGATAACCGGCCCATCTATTCCCACACTCCATACCACGCGTGATGTGGGATAGAGTGCAATTTGATGAGTCGGGATGCAACATGAAATGAGAGGATATCCGCAGAAATCCGCCATTTGTGATGCAGCTTAAAACTGGATTGTAAGGGTGATTGGCGGAGGGGAAGGGATTCGAACCCTCGATACGACTTGACATCGTATAACGGTTTAGCAAACCGCCGCCTTCAGCCTCTCGGCCACCCCTCCGCCGAAGAGTGCAGACACGACGTTTGCATCGCTGCTTTTAGGGGGTTTGGCGCGTTCCGTCAAACCCCCTGATGCGTAATTTGGTGTTATTTTTTATCTGGTCGTTTTTACGCGTCCAGATGGGTCTTGAGGGCTTCGTTCACCATGGCCGGGTTGGCCTTGCCCTTGGTTTCCTTCATGACCTGCCCCACAAAAAAGCCGAACAGCTTGTCTTTGCCGGAGCGGTATTCGGCCAGTTTGTCGGGGTGTTTTTCCAGCACGGCGGTAATGGCCGCATCAATCGCACCCGTATCGGTAACCTGCCGCAGGCCCTTCTTTTCCACGATGGCATCGGGGCTTTCACCCGTTTCCACCATGTCTTCAAAGACCTCCTTGGCAATTTTGCCGTTAATGGTCTTGTCCGCAATCAGGTCCAGCATCTTGCCCAGTGCATCCGCACTGACCGGGCTGGTCTCAATCGTGTTGCTGGTGCGGTTGAGGGCGGCAAACAGGTCGCCCATAACCCACGTAGCTGCCAGCTTGCCGTCCCGCCCACGGGCCACGGCCTCGTAATAGTCGGCTACGGCCTGCTCGGCTATCAGCACCCCGGCATCGTAAAAGGCAATGCCGTATTCGGCCTGAAAGCGCGCGCGTTTGGCATCGGGCAGTTCGGGCAGTTTGGTGGCCAGTTCGTCCACCCATGCCTGTTCCAGCACCAGCGGCAGCAGGTCGGGGTCGGGGAAGTAGCGGTAGTCATGCGCATCTTCCTTGGAGCGCATGGTCCGGGTTTCGCCCCGGCCGGGGTCGAACAGGCGGGTTTCCTGGTCCACCTCGCCCCCGTTTTCCCAGATTTCCACCTGGCGGGCGGCTTCCACCTCAATGGCCTGCATGACAAAGCGGATGGAGTTGACGTTCTTGATCTCGCAGCGCGTGCGGAAGGGTTCCCCCGCCTTGCGGACCGATACGTTGACGTCAGCACGCATGGAGCCTTCTTCCATGTTGCCATCGCAGGTGCCGAGGTAACGCAGGATCTGGCGTAGCTTGCGCAGGTAGGCCCCGGCTTCTTCGGGCTCACGGATGTCAGGCTCGCTCACGATTTCCATCAGCGCCACGCCGGAGCGGTTAAGGTCCACAAAGGACTTTGTGGGGTCCTGATCATGCAGCAGCTTCCCCGCATCCTGCTCAAGGTGCAGGCGGGTAATACCAATTTCGCGCACATCCCCGTTTTGCAGTTCGATGCTGATGGTGCCCTTGCCCACAATGGGGTGCTCGAACTGGCTGATCTGGTAGCCCTGCGGCAGATCGGCGTAGAAGTAGTTCTTGCGGTCAAACCGGCTGAACAGGTTGATCTGCGCGTTAAGCCCCAGCCCTGTGCGAATGGCCTGCGCCACACATTCGTGGTTGATGACGGGCAGCATGCCGGGGAATGCGGCATCCACCAGACTGACCTGTGTGTTGGGGTCCCCCCCAAAGGTGGTGGATGCACCCGAGAACAGCTTGGAATGGCTGATAACCTGTGCGTGGACTTCCAGCCCGACCACAATTTCCCACGTGCCGGTGCGGCCTTCAATCGTGTAGCTCATGCGCCTGCTCCCGCATGGACGGATGGCGTGTGCGTAAAGCCTGCCGCCGCTTCCAGCGCGCCGCCAATGGACAGCACGGTTTCTTCATCAAAATGCTTGCCAATAACCTGTAGCCCCAGCGGCAGCCCGGCATCGTTCAGCCCTACGGGCACGGAAAGTGCGGGCACGCCGGCCATGCTGGCGGGCACGGTAAAGATGTCGTTAAGGTACATCTGCACCGGGTCGTCCATGTTTTCGCCCTGTGCAAAGGCGGCGGACGGGGCGGTGGGGGTCAGCAGCACGTCCACGTTTTCAAACGCGTTTTCAAAGTCACGCTTGATCAGGGTGCGGACCTTCTGCGCCTTCAGGTAATACGCATCGTAATACCCGGCGGACAGAACATACGTGCCCATCAGAATACGGTTGCGCACTTCCTGCCCAAAGCCTGCGGCACGGGTGGCTTCATACACACCATCCAGCGAGGGAGCGTCCTTGCGCAGGCCAAAGCGGATGCCATCATACCGTGCAAGGTTGGAGGAGCATTCAGCCGGGGCAATAATGTAGTAGGTGGTCAGCCCGTAGCGCGTATGGGGGAGGGAGACATCCACCACTTCGCAGCCTGCGGCCTTCAGCCATGCAATGCCCTGTTCCCACATGGCCACAATTTCGGCTGGCAGGCCGGGTGCGCGGTATTCTGCGGGAATGCCCACGCGCAGGCCCTTAACGCTTTTGCCCACGGCTTTGTGGAATGCGGGCACGGGGCGGTTGGAGCTTGTGCTGTCCTTGGCGTCAAAACCTGCCATGGCTTCCAGCATCAGCCCGGCATCGGCCACGCTGCGGGTCATGGGGCCAGCTTGGTCGAGCGAGCTGGCAAAGGCAATGGTGCCCCAGCGGCTGCACCGGCCGTAGGTGGGTTTAAGGCCAACAATACCGCAATAGGCTGCGGGCTGGCGGATGGAGCCGCCTGTATCCGTGCCCGTTGCGGCCAGCGCCATGCCTGCGGCAACCGCAGCGGAGGACCCACCGGAGGAGCCACCGGGCACAAGGGCGGTGGCCTCGTCCCCTTTGCGCTTCCACGGGTTTGTGGCCGGGCCAAAGGCGGAATTGATGTTGGCCGAGCCCATGGCAAACTCGTCCAGATTGGTCTTGCCAAGGAACACCGCGCCTGCGTTCAGCAGATTGGCGGTGACCGTGCTCTCATAGGGGGGCACAAATTCGGCCAGCATCTTGCTTGCAGCTGTGGTGCGCACGCCCTTGGTGCAGAACAGGTCTTTTACGCCAATGGGCAGGCCGTCCATAATACCGGCCGTGCCGGCTGCGTAGCGGGCATCTGCGGCGTCAGCACTGGCCAGTACGTCGGCTTCGGGCAGAACGGTAATGTAGGCGTTAAGGGCGGTGTTCAGGCGGCCAATGGCGTCCAGGTGAGCCTGTGCCAGCTCCCGCGCGGAAAACTTGCGGGCGGCAAGCCCGGCGCGGGCTTCGGTTAGGGTTAGACCGGTCAGCATTATTCCACCACCTTGGGTACGGTATAAAAGGGGCCAGATGTTTCGGGCGCGCAGGCCAGCAGGGCATCGCGGCAGTTGCCGTCGGTCACCTTGTCTTCACGCTGGCGCAGGGTTTCGGTTTCTGTTCCCACCATGGGCGGCACACCGGTAACATCCACTTCGGCAAGCTGGTCAATCCAGCCCAGAATGCCATTAAGCTTCTGGCGCGTGGCCTCCAGCTCGTTTTCCTCAAGCCCTATACGGGCCAGTTTTGCGATGCGTCGGGTGGTCGCAAGGTCTAGCGACATGAGAGTGGGCCCCTCTTTCTTCAGTCTGAATAGAGAATTGCACCTAGCATAATCACGCGGAAGGCAACATACCATGGGCATGACTCTTCTCACTCTTCCCCAATTAGCTGCCACCCTGCCCAGACATGCCCGCCTTCTGGGCATAGACCCCGGGCGCAAACAGGTGGGGCTGGCGCTGTCCGATGTGTCCCGCATGGTGGCCTCCCCCTTCCAGACCGTAAAGCGCGGCAAGCTGGGGCAGATGGCTACCTTTATCCGTGCTGTTGCGCAGGAGCATGGGGTGGCGGGGCTGGTTGTGGGGGTGCCTCTCTCGCTCGACGGGTCGTTTGGTCCGGCGGCGCAGGCCAGCCGGGACTGGGCCATGGACCTGTCGGCCCAGACCGGCCTGCCTACCTGCCTGTGGGACGAGCGCCTGTCCTCCTCCGCGGTTAACCGGATGCTCATACAGGAGGCCGATCTGTCCCGCGCCAAGCGGGCGGAAGCGGTGGATAAACTGGCCGCCGCCTATATTTTGCAGGCAGCGCTGGACAGCATGCCCAGCGCCATCACGCCTTTCTGATTCCAGATTAGGGGCTTACATTTGCCACAAATGGCCCGCAAACCTAGGCATACAAGAGACGTTACAAGATATTTGAGAAGGAATACCCAATGACCAAGCAGTCGTTTGCTACCGCTTTAATGACCATGGTGGGTGCCGCCGTATTTGCTGTAAGCCTGCCCGCAGCCCCTGTGCATGCGGAAGATGGTGCTCTGACAAAAGCATGGAACTCCACCCGTCAGGGAACGGAAAAGGCGTGGGATAAAACCAAGTCCGGCACGGCCGAGGCATGGGACAAGACAAAAGAAGGCACAACCGAAGCTTGGGACAAAACCAAGGCTGGCACCGACAAGGCTTGGGACAAGACCAAAGCCGGTACGGACAAGGCATGGGATAAAACCAAATCTGGCACGGAAAAGGTCTGGGACAAGACCAAGTCCGGGACCGAAAAAGCGTGGGACAAAACCAAAACCGGCACCACCGATGCAGCGCATGACGTAGGCAAGTGGGGCGAACGCACGGGCCAGAAAATCGGCAACACCAGCACCGCCGTCGGGCACGATATTCGTAACGGCTTTACGGATGATGACAAAAAATAAGGCCGGATAACTCTGGCCTGTAAAAAACCCCGCCCTCCGGAATGGAAAGGGCGGGGTTTTTTTTATGGGCTCTGCACGGCAGGCCGGAACTGTCCGCCCCGTATCAGGCGAAGGTGTCCAGCACGCTGGTGTCGTTCTGTGCGGAATCGGAGGCCGAACCGGAAGAACCACCCGTTGTGGTTTTGGAAAGGATGTCCCCGCTGGCATCCTTGACGATGGTTGTAATGGACCCATCGGCATTAAATGTCTGGCTTGTGGTGGTGGAAGAGGAAGAAGAGGAGGAGCTGCTGTTGCTGCTCCCCGAAGCGGAAGAGCCAGAAGCCGTGCTGGAGGAGGAAGACGTGCCAAACAGGCTGCTCACAGCACTGCTGCCGCTCAGATTTGAAATGGAAGAAGACATAAGGGATGCCTCGCTTATCAGCTGGTTTTAAAAACTCGGGGTATTGTCGATCCGGGGAGAAAGGGATGTCAATCTTTATCCGCCATGCCTGCCCTGCGGAGCATTAAGGGCGGAGTGCGGTCCGTGCGTTATCGGTCCGCGTTACGGACCCGCCAGAAGGTACGGTGCGCGGAGCGGAGCGTGCCCAGCCCTGTTTTTACGGCCTGCCAGTAGGCTGCAAACGCGGTCATGCGCGTGACCCCCATCGGTTTAAATTCTTTTTTAACCTAATGGGGAATCATGGCCTGACTATGACCCCGGACTGACCTGTGCAGGCAACCGCCCGTGACCGGACATACAGAAAAGGCGACTCCCCCGCCCCCGTGGGGGAAGGAGAGCCGCCTTTTGCCGCAGGTTCAGCCCCGTAAGGGGAGCTGATCAGGCTTTGGCTTCTTCGATCAGGATCTGTTCAATAATGTCCAGCCCTTCATCAAGCAGCGCGTCAGATGCGGTCAGGGGGGTCAGAATGCGGATGGTCGCACCCTGCACGCCGCAAGCCAGCAGAATCAGCCCTTTTTCACATGCCTTGGCGCAGAGCTTGGAGGCAAAGCCTGCCCGCTGTTCCACACCTGCGTGGCGTTCAAGAACGTCAAAGGCGATCATGGCGCCCAGACCACGCGGCATGCTGATGGGCAGCATGTCCGTGCGCTTGTGCCATGCGGTAATGCGTGCCTTCAGGCGTTCGCCCATGGCATTGGCGCGGTCGAGCAGTTTTTCTTCGTCAATCACGTCCAGTACGGCAAGGGCTGCGGCGCAGGCCAGTGGTGCGCCGGCATAAGTGCCGCCCAGCCCGCCGGGGGGCACGCTGTCCATCAGGTCCGCGCGGCCAATCACGCCAGAGAGCGGCATGCCGCCTGCAAGGGATTTGGCAACGGAGATCAGGTCCGGTTCCACGCCGGAGTGCTCAATGCCAAACAGCTTGCCGGTACGGCCAAAGCCGCTCTGCACTTCATCGGCAATCAGTTTAATGCCGTGCTGGTCGCACAGGGCGCGCAGGTGCTTGAGCAGTGCTGTGGGGGCCACACGGAACCCGCCTTCGCCCTGCACGGGTTCAATAATAATGGCGGCCACATTGCTTGGGGCAATATCGGCAGCAAACAGGAAGTGCAGCATTTTCAGGCTGTCTTCCACCGTAATGTCATGGTCGGGGAAGGGGACATGGTACACTTCGCCCGGCAGCGTGCCAAAAGGTGCCTTGTAGGGCAGTACCTTGCCGGTCATGGCCGAAGCCAGCAGCGTGCGGCCATGGAACCCGCCACAAAAGGCGATCACGCCATTACGGCCGGTAGCGGCACGGGCGATCTTGACCGCGTTTTCGGTTGCTTCCCCACCCGTGGTGAAGAAAATGGTCTTGGCCGGGCCGGAGAAGGGCGCGCGCGCGTTCAGCTTTTCGGCCAGTTCAATGTAGGATTCGTAAGCCGAAACCTGAAACGCCGTGTGTGTAAAGCGTTCGAGCTGCTTTGCCACCGCAGCCATCACCTTGGGGTGGCGGTGGCCCACGTTCAGCACGGCAATACCGCCTGCAAAGTCAACGTAGCGGCGGCCTTCCACATCCCACAGCTCCGCGTTTTCGGCCCGGTCTGCAAAAACGGGGGTGGAGGTGGAAACCCCGCGCGGCACGGCGTTGTTACGGCGGGCCAGCAGGTCTTTGTTGGTGGTGCTCATGTCAGGTTTGGCTCCGGTTGGCGGTCATATGGTCCGGCCCGTGTTTGGGGCGGGACAAACATGTTCGTTCCGTAAGTGGTTTTATTGCACGCGGGGAGGCGCTTTTTTGGTGCGTGGGTGGTGATGAAAAATCAACACCCGACCCTTCGGCGCCAGACCCGTTCTTCTGGCAGTTTACGCCGGAGGGGGCAGGGGGGTGTCCGCCTCCTGCGCAACCTGTTCCATCAGCCATGTGCGGAAGGTGCGCAGGGAGGGTTTTTCCCACATCTGTTCGGAGGCGCGCAGCACGTAGGCCCCCAGCGGTGTGGCCTTGAGCGGGGTTTGTGTGGGCTGCACGCGCACCAGCCGCCCGCTAAGCAGGTCATCACCAAGCAAAAACGGGTTGCCAAGGGCTATACCCTCCCCCGCGCGGGCGGCGGCCAACGTAATATGGGCCTGCCATAACCTGCCTGCGGTGGGAATGGTGGCGGCCTGAACCCCTTGCGCTGCAAACCAGCGCCGCCATTCCGTATCGTCCTCCTCATGCAGCAGGGGGGCGTCCAGCAGGTCTTCGGTTGTGTGGGGCTGGCCGCCAAGGGCCTGAATGCACTGGGGAGATGCGACGGGAAAAACCGGCGGGCGGGCAATGGCCATATGCCGGATGGTGCGTGGTTCTGGCGTTGTGCTGCCATCGCGCACATAGCCGATCTGGGCATGGTTGGTGGATTCCACACCGCTGATGTGGAAGGCCGCACTGGCATCCACCGAGCGGAGCTGCACCTCCATATGCGGGTGCAGTTTGCGAAAGGCGTAAAGCCGGGGCAGCAGCCAGTGGTAGGCAAACCCGTGCACGCAGGTCACGGTCAGGGGGGCTACGCGGTTGCGCATATCTGCCGTGGCCGTGGCCAAACCGTCCAGCAGGGGGGCTATGCGGTCGTAATAGGTCTGGCCTGCCTGAGTGAGCCCGCCAGTGGTCTTGTCGCGCAGGGTGATGCCCAGAGAGAGTTCAAGGTCGCGGATATGGCGGCTGATGGCGGCGTGGTCCACGCGCAGTTCCGTGGCCGCCCGCCGGATGCCACCCGTGCGGGCGAAGGCGACAAAGGCGTTCAGGGCGGACAGGGGGGGAATACGGTAGCGTGGGTCCATGGGTCTGGTGTGCTGGGTCATGTCCGGGGTGGCTGGCCCGCCATTGGAGGGTAAATGGCCCAAAAAGCAAGCACCCGCCCCATGTTTGCCTCTGGCCATGTTGGGGCGGTATGGGGCGTAGGTGGGGTTTTTGCGTTGCAAATCGGTTAAAATATAGGCTATTGCGCAGTTCATTATAGCCAACGGTCCCGCGCAAGCGGAATAAAAGGGAATGCCGTATTCTCCCCCGTGGGAGATCAGTCGGCGACTGCCCCCGCAACTGTAGGCGGAGAGTATCTGGCCCGAGCGGTGTTGTGCATCGCTGCCACTGGTTGCCCCGCAACCGGGAAGGTTGGGCCCGATGCGTTGATCCGCAAGTCAGGAGACCTGCCGTTGCCGCTCATGCCTTGATCGCCGGACGGGGGTGCCGGAGATGGATGCTCGACCATGCTACTTTATCCCTGACGGCCCTTTTTCCCATACGCGCATTTCATTCAACAGCACGCCCCGCTCCGGGGTGGGGAAAACAGGCTTGATTCCATGATTTTTTTACAAAAAACAGCCCGTATGCGCTGGCGTCTGGCGCTTTTGTGCCAGTCCGTAGGTGCTGCCGGTGTGCTTTTGCCCGCAGCCGCGTTTGCGCAGAATGCGGAGACACAGCTGGAGCAGGACCGCCGGCGTCTGGGCAATTCCGGCCCTCTGGTATCCGAGGTTGACCCTGCCACGGTGCGTGACAGCATGCGCGCGGCAGAAGCGGCTGCCTCCAAGAATGATGAAGACCACCCCGACCTGAGCGACCACCTGCTGGGCAATATG
>NZ_WOTG01000013.1 GCF_011516925.1 Acetobacter fabarum | reverse complement strand
GAGAGAGGGGGCGCGTCATGCGCCAGGATATGAGAAGAGGATCATGCCGTCAGATGGTCTCATCCCGGCCACGATGCAGTGTGTGCCCGCAGAGGCTGTCGTGGATGTCCAGGGCTGCAGATCCTCGGTCGGTATCCATGCGGCTTTCCCATAAGCACGCAGGATGCGGGTCCAACCGCCTGAAGTCGTCGTGGTAACCGCAAGCTGGGGTGGGGCGACACCAACCTGTCTCGTATTGCTCCCAGGTCCGGCATAGACCGGTTCAAACGCCATACGGGGCGACATGCACGTCACGTGCCCGCCAAGCGGCATCAGCTGCGCCTCAGGTGCGGCGTCGACAGGCGGTCCCCAGTCGCGCGGGCCGATGGCTTCCTGCCGTTCAGCAGCCAGTCGGTCGAGTTCGGCAGGCGACACATCCTGAGCGTAGGCTGGCCCTGCCAGCAGGCCACCTGCCAGCAGGGTGAGGGTAAGCGTGGATCTGAGCGACACGGGGCGGCTCCTTTGCCTTGTTGGTCTTCCCCCAGTATGTCGCAGACCGTTGTGACGCTCTGCGTTCGGCTTTTGTTCCAAAGAGCGTCACAACGCTCTGGCGCATCATGGGGAGAGAAGGAGACCCCAATGCGACATTCCCGAAACGCTCTTCTGGCGGCTACAACCCTTGTGGCCCTTTCAACACTGGCGCAGGCCCAGCAATGCCCAACCCTGCCCCCTGTGGAAGTGACACCCCCGTTGCCTGTCCCATCAGGCACCCCTGACGCTGGCCCTGTCCTGCGCCCCACGCCGACCGTGCCTACGCCACGGCTCATCCCGGCCGAAGAAATTGCAGCAAGCCCTGCACTCCGACGCATCACCAGTACAGGTGCGAAAGTCTATGAGATCGGTAACCACGTCATGAATCATGGCCTTCAGGGTGTGTATGCCGTCAATGGCGACATCTTCCGGGTCTTCTACCTGACCCCGGATGGGCAGGCGCTGATTGGCGGTGTCCTGTGGGAGCAGGACGGGCACAACGTCACGCGTGATACCATTGCCCCGATCAAGGGAGCGATCCCTACCGTGACCATCACCGCGGGAAAAACGGCGGCCGGGCAGAACGGTACATCGGCCGATGGGAGAATATTATCTCCCGAGCAGGTCAAGCACGTCGCTCAGGCCAATATCGGTCTGGAAGGACGGGACGGGCTACCGCGCCTGACTATGGTGATCGACCCGCTCTGCCCCTGGTCAATCCGCGCACTCAATACGCTGGAACCTTTTGTCGCACGTGGCCAGATCCAGCTGGCTCTGCTGCCGATCGCGATCAATGATCACGAAAACGGCAATGCCAGCACCCCGGCCGCCACAGCGCTGTTGTCAGCAGTGCCATACGAGATGCAGGCGACATGGCAGAAGATCATCGATCTGCATCACGTCGCGGACGACATGCCCCGCACAGACGAGGCGGCTCTTCATCTGCAGCAGAATATGGCTGTCGCCAATGCCATCGGTGTTCCAGGGACACCGACATTCATCTGGCGCGACAAGGCTGGTGCCACGCATGTCACTGAGGGGTTGCCCGGGGATGTTGAACAGCGGATACGGGAACTGGGGCGGTGAGGCGGTCCACACGCCCCATTCTAAGAGTGGGGAAGTGGCTGATCTTTCCGCTTTACCTGCCATTCGTGAGGGGCGTGCGCACCTTTAACCTGTCGCGACAGTATCTGCGCGACCGGAAAGCCTTCATCGAAGCGTCAGCCATCGACACGGCCCTTGCTCCCGTTATGGACCCGGCGACTATCAGGGCGCTGGTGTCCACACGGCGCAACGGGCGGTTCTGCCTGCTCCTGTTTGTGGGTACTCTGTGCGTGTGGGTCTGGTCGTGTGTTCACCAGGGGACAAGGCTGGCCAGTGTCACCAGTCTGCAATTCGGGGTTATCCTGCTGGTGCTGCTGGCCGAGTTTATCAGACTCAGCTTCTCGAACTGGATGCTCCGAACCGGAGGCATCGGGCGGTTCGGAACGTTCATCGCACGGGGAAGCAATCTCTGGCCCCGTTAGGGAGCACTGCGTCGCGCTGGAGCCTCAGACTTGTCGCGCTCTGGCACGAGGCCGTGCTTCCAGCCAGTTTTCAACCTTCAGCCCCCTGATACGACAGAACTCACGGGTGTTATCCGTGACCAAAGTGAGGTTGAGGGTATAGGCGTGGGCAGCAATCAGTAGATCGTTCAGGCCGATTGGTTGCCCTGCCGCTTCCAGCTCGGCCCGGATGCCTCCATATTCGCCATCAGCAGGTACATCCAGCGCCAGGACCGGGATAATGCTCAGAACGCTCTCGACCCGTTCCAGCAGTCTCGCAGACCCTTTCTTTGCGCAGCCATAACGTAGTTCAGCTGCGACAATTACGCTGGTGAAGAGCGTCTTCGGGTTTTCTTTTGCAATGCGACACGAGGCAAGTCCGGCAGGATTACGAATCAGATCACTGATGATGTTCGTATCCAGAAGGTATCCGCTCAAAGGATATCCTCCGGACTGGCAGTCTGATCTTCGATAGCAGGGAACTGGTCATCCGGTCCCAGTGGTTCTTCGGATTTCCATAGAGCCAGAAGCCCGGCCATCGTTGTCGGTCGTTCGGTCGGCTCGATAATAAGCCGGTTGCCTTCACGCCGGATCAGTGCCCGGTCTCCTGGCAGCTCAAACTCAACAGGAATTCGCACCGCCTGACTGCGGTTGTTACGGAATAACCGGACTTCCCTTGGGCGGGATGTAGAAGGGGATGGCATTGTCATGGAGGAGTCTCCTTGTATATGCCATATTGTATATGTACCGGACCAAAGTTTCCAGAACAAATTGGAACGGCCCTATCTCCGGCCTGAACGCCGGGGCCTGCGGGCCTGAAAGCCGAGTCAGGCAGAATATGTATCCGGCTCCGTAGCAATCGCAGAGAAGCTTCTGATTGGAACGGCATGTGCTGGAAATTTCGCGACAATCTGCAGCTCTCCGCCCATCGCTTCAATGTAGCTGCGGAGCGTGCTGATATACATGTCGGTACGCTTTTCCATTTTTGCAACAGATGCCTGATTTATCCCAAGGAGTGCTGCGATCTGCTTCTGCGACATCACTTGAGCACGCCGCAGTTCTGCCAGATCCATGGCGTCCGACATGGCGCGTGCCTTCAGGACGGCTCTTTCGCGGGCCTCTGGGGACAGCTTTTCCGCCAGAGACGCCAGTGACTTACGGTTTGCCATGTCGCTTCTCCTGTTCCAGTTCCTGTAGGTGCATGTCGTACAAGTCGTCCGCCACCGGCACCAGATTGACGTAAAAGCGGTCGTGACCAGTCTTGTCGCCGCCGATAAGCAATATCGCAGCGCGACGTGGATCAAAGGCATAAAAGATACGAAGTGGCTTTCCTCCGCTCTGAACCCTTAATTCACGCATGTGACTGTGTCGCGAGCCCTTTATGCCAGACGACATAGGGTGTCTAAGGTTGGGGCCGCGTTGCTCCAGAAGAAGGCCGGACGCATAAACGTCCTCCTGCTCGCTGCTGGACAGTGAGTCAAACCAGAGTTCGAACTCGTTTGTGTGTTCGACCAGCCACGCCATAAACCTCACCATATATGCCCTCTAGGGCATGTTCAAGTGTTATTGCAGATGCGTTGCTCACTGCTGATAAGAGAACACCACCATGCCATCTGACGGGCGGATGCCTGCGACAGTGCAGCGTGTGCCTGCGGTGGCGGTTGTCGAATGCCATGGCAGAACGTCCGCCGTCGGGATCCAGGCGTAACGGCCCTGCCCGCGGATGATCTGCGTCCAGGCACCCGACGTCGTCGTCGTCACGGCAATCTGGGACGGTGCAACCCCGATTTTTTTCGCATGTTTGCTCGGCCCGGAATAGAGGGTTTCGAACTCAGTCCGGGGCGACATGCAGGTGGCGGGATCCTTCAGGGGTACGGGCGGCGCTTCGGGAGCTGCTGCCACAGGCGCGCCCCAGTCGCGTGGGCCGATTTCGGCCTGCCGTTGGGCCGAAAGCCGATCCAGTTCGGCAGGCGACATCGTCTGGGCCTGTGCGGCCGACACGAGCAGGCCGGTGGGAAGCAGGACAACGGCCAGTTTGGGCATAATCGACACGGGAAAATCCCTCTAAGTGGTTGAACACGTCGATTAGCATACCGCTTGTCGGGAAAGAAGATTCCAGTATGCAGATCAGCCTACTCGTCCGGGGCACGATCCTGCAAAGTCTGGGCTGCACGGCGGTTCAGATGCTCTGCCAGCAGAGCGGCTAGCGTAGTTTGCAAGCGCGGCTGTCGAGCTGCGGACGTTTGGTCCGGTCGTTCAGCAGTTTTGGACACACCAGGATCCACGGTTTCAGCACACATAAAAAAGCTCCATACTGGTCGGGACAGGCAATTGCCTGATTTCCCGATCAGTATGGAGCTTTCAGTTGTGACGCGGCTCAGAAGGTCCCGGCGCGACCTGTTGTCTGCGATACTGCCCATTTGGCGTGTTCATAATCCGGGCGGTCGCCCTGATCGACCGGGTCTGTCGGGCGGACGATCGTGCCATCGCGGGACGCGACAGAGAGTGGGCACGGCTACCAAGTTGTAGGTTTGAAAATCCTCTTACCTGACCCTGGCAAAATTACGGGATCAGGGAAATAGCGGCTAGGGCCAATGTAAGGCATAACATGTCTTACACTCGTTGCGACGTTTACGAGAGATGTCGCAGGGTTTGACGTAGGCGCCAGCAGGTGAACTGTCCGACCAAAATCAGTACATGCCATTTCGATAGCGGAGCACAAATCCGTGTCATTGGTCAGAACACCAGCTACATCAAAAAAACCTTTTGCTGCATCTCGAACTAAGTGAACCCCAAGATTAACATCTGACCCCTTCTCTTCCGTTTTCCAAACTTTTGCCACATCCAGAATGGTGCCAGAAGGCAAGTGGTGTCGGGGTAAAAAACGGGGCGGCTGCACAAGGCCAGACCATTTTTCGCTCACTTGATGACGGCCGTAAATGGTTTCAACAATCGGTGTTGACTTGAGAGCGTTAAGGTAAGCCTGCTGTTTTTTGGGAGCATCAGGCTTCACACGTCCAGAGGCTCTGGCTGTAAAATACTTTACGGCTACAATGCTGCAAGTTGCTGGCATAACTGCTTTTGCGAGCGCTTCAAGATTAAGCCAACGATGAGCCGTTTTTTTTAAGCAGAGATAATAGAGATTGAAGCCGTCAATATAAACAATTGCACGCATATGTTAGACCCTTAGATATGCAAAAGGCCATTCCCCCGAAAGGAAATGGCCTTTTGAGCCTACGGCACGCCGCAGGTGATTGAATGAAACCAACATACTAGCGTCAAGCAGGAAGGTCAAGAAACTTTACGCGCAAATTAGAAGGTTCCGGCGCGACCTGTTGCCTGCGATACTGCCCATTTGGCGTGTTCATAATCCGGGCGTTCGGCCTGATCGACCGGGTCTGTCGGGCGGACGATCGTGCCATCGCGGGACGCGACAGAGGGCGACCAGTGCGCCGGCGATGAGCCGTAAGACGCATAAGGGTCGTATTGTGCCTGACGCACCGGCGGGGGCTTGAGCGGCTTGTCATTCGCAGACCGTAGATTGCCGTGCGCACACCCGGAAAGCGCCAGCATGCAGCCGAGTAGCGGAAGAGGCAGCCTCATGCCTGCTGCGCATTCAGTTCTGCCTCAACGGCGGTGATGAGCGCGACTGCGTTAGCCGGTTGAGCTTTAACGGTGTTTGCACACTGGGCCAGCTTATTAAAATCTCTCACCAGCTTATTATACTTCTCGTTCAGCTCGTTCAGTTTCTTCCAGCCTCGGTCTTTCTCAACCCGCAGGGCCTCCTGCGCCTGCTCAAGCTGCTGACGCAGATCGGTGGTGACCTGCTCTTCTTTTTTCCAACCTTCTAGGCAGCTAACACCCCAAGCTTTCCAGTCAGCCACTTCTTTCTGGAGCTTGAAAGCCGTAACCTGCCAGTGGTTGGCGACCTGCACCTGCTGGGCCAGAGATGACACCGTGCGGTTCTGCTGCTCCAGATCGCTGGCAACCCGCCGGAGTGATCCGCGAATACCGCCTAACGCACCAGCTGTTACAAAATCACTGCACATGGGTCACGCCCTCAAACATCGGTCTGTGTAATGGGCCGCACCTGTGCAGCCGTTGTCGTATCCATTGCAGGAACTGTACCACCAGAACCACCACTGCCACCACTTTTTTTTGCTTCGTCTTTCAATCCTTCGAGATATTGTGTGGCAACCTGACGACCAGTATCTGCCCCTTGTTCAACCGGCCGGCTGGAGGTTTTTTCGAATTCTTCCGCATCCACACGGCTGGCTGCACCAAATCCGACCATGGAGGCCATGTGATGGGGCAATGTGGTGATCAGGCGGAAGGACAATGTCGCAGTCGTCATCTCCATGGCGGAATACATGATGATCATGGCGATCAGGCCGACCCAGTTATCGGTGAGATAGCCATGGTCCAGCGTAAAGGTCGAGGCGACCAGAAAGCTTTTCATCAGCAGCCAGGAAAACGCAGAAAATATTGTATAGCTGAATACCATACCGATCACCATCATCGCCGGCCGGAAGAGAATGGTGAAAAGAATCTCGTAACCCCGCACCCCTTTGCCGTGTATGCCGTCTCCTGCGAACGTCATATGGGCAAGGAACCATAACGGCGCATAAGCGACAGCCTCGACTACCAGCAGAAACCATCCCGTAACACCGGCAATCCAATACAGATAGGGCATCATCGGCAGGACATAGGCCAATGTGACCCCTGCCGAGAGCAGGAAAAGGCAGGCCGTAAAAATTACCGGGAGCAGACGGGTAATTGTTCCGCTCAAAAAGGTCGCCGCAGCAGCAGTAGCCGTGACGCCCCATTGTCCCGTGAAGAAGGACGCAACGCCAGCACTAATATCGAGAGACATACTGCCTGCGGCCACAGACAACGCAATGGCACTCAGGGCCAGATGGATGAGCAGATGCCCCATGCCAATCATGGCTCCAAGGGGATCAACCCAATCTGTGCCAGAGCTGCCCATCACCAGATGGTTCATGATGAGTTCAAGCGTGCCTGGTCCGAAGTTCAGGTACGTCAGCACCTTTGTCCAGATCGCCGTGCTATCTGAAGAGACACGGGCATTGGCATACAGCCGGGGTGATGTGCTGTTGGGAGCTGGCTCGTCAGCTGTCTGAAGTGTCGCATCCATCTTGCCGAGATAACTGGATACGCTCTGAAGGAACGGCAGCAGGTCCTGCCCCAGATACGGGCCTGTGCCGGCCCATGATGGTGCTACGACAGCGGGGGTGATCGACGACACTGAAATGACTTCTGCATTCAGGCGGGAAATTTCGAGATAATAAGCCCCAAGTCCCGTCCAGCCGAGGGAACGGAGTTCTGCGGTCGCCGAATTGTCACTGGCTGTTGACCCGGCTGCATTCCGGACTGCGGCAACTACGCTGGAGGCGATACCTGTCAACTGCCCGTTGAGGTAGTTCGTCTGCGCAACGAAGATCGTGTCGAGTGTCCCCAGTGTTGCAACGTCACGTGTTTCCCACAGTGAGGTTATGGTATTCTGTAAACCGGAGCGGATATTTGTCACCAGCGTTTTGAGGGACTGGATTTGCTGGCTGCTGACGCTACTGAAATCAATGCTCTGGTATTCGGTCGTGGTCGCAGTTTTAACGGGTGTACTGACGGAGATCAGCCCACAAGTTGGGGTGGCCGTGCCATTACCACCCGTCATATTATAGGAGAGGGACAGGGTACCATTGCCATCGTCAATGATGGTGGGTTCAGGAACAAGAACGGGGTTGTTGGAGGCCTTGTTGATCAACGCCCGACAGATCTCGCTTTCCATGACACCGAGCACAACCTGACGCGAGCCCGGGATCATGGGCGTTGCCAGAGGGAGTGCTCGCGGTCCCACCGAGTTCATCACCACTTTTTCCTCGATTGTGGCCATACCGATAGAAGCCTTGGCAAAATTCACAATCAGGTTTTGACCGAGCGAAAATCCGTTGAGGACTGGCAGCATCATAATGACGCTGCCGACCGCACGCACTGGCACCCAGCCGCCAAAACTGGCGGAGAACACCTTCCCGGTTTCAGCGGTTTTCTGAATCTGCGCCAGGATGGAATACATGATCCAGAAGCACGCCATAATCGAGACAAAGGTGGTAAACCATTGCAGCAGGGTGCCGGTGGCCGTATCCGCGGTGCCGTCCATCGGGAACAGGCTATCGAGAACTCGCGAAGACCAGTCATCACCTGCGACAAGGTCTGCCCAGCTTACATTCTCGAACCCGTTCGTGGCGTGGGCTGGCCCTGCGTGAAGCAGAACCAGCCCTCCAAGTAAGGCTGCCACCAGTGGCGGCGAAAGCCGCGCCATTTTGGACACACCGCGCATGGCTCAGGCTCCCATGGACGGGCTGTTATCGCGCCCCTGCTCACGTCCCTGGGTGAGGGCCAAAAAACGCGCCTTCACCTTCTCCATGATGCGTTCGAGTGCGCCCCCGATGTTCTTGATCAGACTCTCGCCGGGATTGCGACCGGGCACGTCCTCCATCTCCATGGCTTTCTGGCCGGCCCTCTCTTCGACCTCGACAACGGACTGGGCGTTGGTCGCACCGCGTTCAGCGGCCTCACTCTGCAGAGAGCCAAGGTTGAGACGCATATTCTGCAGTGTGTGGCCCAGGTCACTGTAAGCCTTGCCTACCCGTTCATCGGACAGGCGAAGCTTCTCGAACTCCTGCCACAGGCCATGATGCTTGCCGCCCTCACCCATGCTGGCAATCAGTGCAGCAGGTTTAACGCCTTCCTGTCTGGCTGTTTCTTCCATTTTTTTAAAAAAGGGCGCAGCGGTCTGCTTGAGGTCCTGATAATTCGTGTCGGCTGTACGGATGTTACTGTCTACCGTTGCGACCAGACTATCGATCCGGCGCTGGTCAGATGCGACGGCCTGATTGGCAAACCACGATCTGGCAGCATTGGCCACCTTGGACACGGCATGTCCCGCCAGACTACCCACGGGAGCCTGCGCCGGTTGGGCCTGTTTGGGCTGCGCTTGGGCCGTAGTCTCCGCCTGTTCTACAGATGTAGCTTTGGCCCCTAATTGCTCGAGTTCCATCTCTTTATTCTGTGTCTGACTTTGGGTGCCTTGTTGCTCCTTTTGCCCGTTGGTCTGCTCCGGCGGCTTCTGCTGAGTCCCTTGCTGCTGCTCAGGGGGGGTATTTTGGGCTTCCTGTTGGTTGTTCATGTCATTGTTGCGGATATCGCTTTCCTGCCGAGCACTAATGCCCGCTTGGGCTTTTTGCTCTCTGGAAGTCTGGCTGCCGTCCTGTGAAGCCTGTACCTTCGGCTCTCCTCCCGGCGCTTCTACTGCTTCGCCAGCACGGGAGACAGGATTACCGTTTTCGTCACCAAACGGAATATTCATGGAAGCATGGCCGTGTGAGGGATCATCCTGGTCCACGTCTGGCTCGCTGGCAGGTCGCACGGTCTCACCCACCTCCTGTCGCGGATCAACTGTCGCCTCATGAGACGCCGCCTGCGTGGTGCTTTCGGCGACAACGCTCGCCGCAACCGCAGACACCGGCTCCACAACGCCGGGCTCGGACTGAGCGACAGCTGGGCCAGCCTGTGCAACATTTTCTGAAACAACTTCAGGAGCGACCACGGACGCCGATGGCGCCACGGCTGGCGCGGCCTGAGGGACAGGAGCAGGTTGGACAACAGGAGACGGCTGTGGTGCGGGCGCGACACCGGCCTGCGCCGCTCTGGCCTCAAGGGCGTTTACCCCGGCCGTAATCAGAAAAGAGGTCTGCTGTTCCGCCGGCAAGGAGCCCAGCTCCACGCTGGCATTACGAATATCCGCGACAAGCTGGCGGTCATTCATGGAAGCAGTCTGCTGGAGCATGGAAGCCATCTGCGGATTGCTCATGCCGGGATACTGACCCGCCATTGAGGTCAGTCCTGCCTGCAGAAGCGGGGACACCTGCACCCCCTGCCCCGTGCCACTGAATTTCGGCCAGTCCTGCATCAGCCAGGCGACATGAGTGGCGAATTTCGGGTCGTTCTCCAATGAAGGATCGTTTTCGAGCTGCTCCTGCAACTCTTTCAGCCGCTCCGCCAGCCCACGCTGGTCTTCAGGCACGGACTGCTGCTGCTGCCCCATTGCCTGCAGCACGCCGCTGATGGTTGAGGAAGGGGTCGCCGTGGGCTGCACGGCCGAGAGTGTATCGGACATGGTGTTTCCTTATGTCTTAGGGAGAAGGAACCGGCAGAGCGCCGGTAGAATGACGGCTGAGGGCTTCATCAGCCTCGATCGCAAGGCGTTTGGCATCCGCGACTGCGGTCATTTCCTGGAGTTTGTAGGTGTTCCACAGGAGCCAGTTACGCTGGGCATCCAGAAGGGCGATCTGGATCAGAACGGACTTTTCAGATGACATCGCCTGCAAATCGGCCTGCCAGTCCGTGCCGGAATACTTCCGGTTAATCTCCAGCTCTGTTGCCTGCCACGATGACCCCTTGTCTGATGTCGTGAGCCCCTCACGCTGGGCTTCCGCCTTCTGGGCGGCCGTCAGAGTGATGGTCTCAGCGCGTTGACTGAGGACATGATCAACGATCATGTGCGCCAGATGCATCGCCGCGTTATAGGAGCGACGGAACGGCATAAGCTGCTGCCCCTGTGTGGAGGTGATGGCGCTACCGCGCTGCGCCGCCGGGGCAACCGGTTCGATCAGGGTGACGGCATAGGCATTTGCCCGATCAATAGCGTCCTGACCGGTATAAACAGACGGCGTAAACATGCTGGTCGCCGCCTCATCCGCCCCCTTCATCGTAGTGTCGGCAAGTTTGCACAGCCCTGCGTCAGCTTCCGCATCATCGCAGTATTTGCCAAAATGGGCGTTGTTGTTGGCTTGCGCCCCCTGCCCGCCGCCAGCCCAGGACGGCGTACCTTTTTCAGCACGTGTGCGCGCTCCCTTGGCAACGTCGAGCGCTAACGCGACATCACTGGATTGGCGGGCTGCGACAATCTGAGCCTGTCCTCCTTCGAGGTTCAAACAGTCCTGGCGATTTACCGCATGCAGATCCTGAATTTCCGCATGGCGCACTTCCTTGGCGAGTTGCGCCTGCAACATGTTATTGGCGTCTGCGATCTGCTGCTGTGCGCCAATTTGGCCCTTCAGGTAATTGGTGATCTGGTTGAACCCCATCCCCAGCTTGTCATTAAGCAAACCCAGCGACCCATTAAGAACTTTCTGAGCGGTCGATGTGACTGTGGTGATGGCGCTTTGAGCGGCAGCTATTGCAGCCACAATAGGGCCAATATCAAATCCGAAAGCCTGCGCTGGACGGGGCGCGGCCATCTGGCCCAGAAACAAACCACCTGCGAGGATCAAAACCAGCCCTAATCGGGAAGACGGTCGTGACATGCTCAGTCACCCCCCGAAAGGCCGAAAGCCTTGGCCGCATCGCCCAGCTTGTAGCCGTCAGGCAACTGCAGGGTGCCATTCACATCCCAATGGTTCGTGCCCGATCCATTGGTTCCGCTGCTGATCAGCGTGTCGCCACCACCACCGAAGTTCACCGTCGGGCAGACAGTTCCAGAGCCAAGGCCAAGGTCAAAGTTTGTATCCGGCCCGGTGAGGGTCAGGCCGCATTCTACGGTGCCTTGCAAGCTGTCCCATGCCGAACTGAGCTGGCTGCAGATCTTTCCCATGGCACTGCGGGCGATGGATTGCGCGCTAAGACCATTGCTCAGCATGTCCAGACCGACACCGTTAAAGAAGCTATCGAGACAGGTAAATTTGGTCACTGATTCCGGCATCTTGATCAGGGAGTCATCAGCCTTCATCTGGGCTGCGGCACCTGTTGCCGCAGCCTGAACCAGCGCCTGACAGCCTTCAGACGCGGCTGAGGCAACGCCGGCCGAGACAACCAGCCACCCCGAAGCGCCAAGGACCAGTCGCGATACAGGCCCCCATCTCATGATGTCGTCTCCTTCTGCTGTGCCTGTTCAGGAGACGAAACTGCAATGGGAGGTGCATCACCCGGAAAGGTGATGGTGTCGAGAATACGCTGGGCATACCCAGAGGTAAGCCACTCGGGCGTGGGGGAAGCCTTTTTGGCTACAGATTGAGTATCGGGCATGGTCTGTCCTTGTGAGGTTTCACAAAGTCAGTATGCGCTCGGCCGTTGTGACGGCGGACGTGTGCTCAGGAAGGGCTACAACATGCCGTCACTCTTATGATATAGTGAACAAGAGGAGACCGGATCATGCGCCCATCAGAAGTGCTTGCACTGCATCGTGACGCCATTGTGAAGCTAACGGCACACTGGAATCTTACAAACCCTCGGGTGTTCGGCTCTGCTCTGAAACACCATGACAATGATCAGAGTGATCTGGATATTCTTGTCGATGCACCAAATGGTGCAACCTTGTTGGCGCTAGGCGGCCTACAGAACGATCTCGAAGAACTCCTTGGAGTGCGTGTTGATTTATTGACACCTACCGAATTGCCCGTGGGATTTCGTGACAAAGTTCTGGCTGAAGCCCGCCCTGTATGAGAGGCGCCTTCCGTTTTCAGGATTATTTGATTCACATGCGCGACGCACAGGCTGATGCGGTCAGCTTCATAGGTACCATGTCGCGTGAGGAATTTCTTCAGGATCGGCGAACCCAACAGGCTGTTGTGATGAGTCTGATCATTATAGGCGAAGCCGCGTCGAAAATTATCAATGCATGGCCGGAGATCAAGCATACCTACCCAGACATTCCATGGGGCGCGATGCGCGGCATGCGCAATCGTATCGCGCACGGTTACTTTGCTGTTGATTATGGCATGGTATGGGACACGGTGAGGGACGCTCTTCCTGCCTTAGGACAGCAACTGGATTTATTACTGAAAGAAATCCAGAGGCCTTAATTCTGGAAGATATATTCTATCAACCACTCCACTGGCGGCAAAAAATAAGAAGGGTAATACGTGTAATTTTTGGACACGGATGGGCTGCACCAGCTATGCGCCAAGTACAAGACAGACCCGACCAAACGTGAACCGAGGCAGAAAACGGGAATATATCTACAGAATATAAAACTCCGTTACGGTTTGCTGCCTGTTCAAAACAGATAAAAACAGATGCGGAATACGATTCCGTTATGATAACGAAGGGTAGATATTCAATTCCGACATTGCTGGAGCCCACATAGTGCAGAGCCTGTTCCGGAGAACGACCCAAACCATGCAACCGGCGTGGTGCTTTCCCACCACACAGCAAACCGCACTGGGCACAGGCTTTGGTGGTCCGCCGACAACGCGCTGCGGCTGGTCCCGTGACGAGGAACTCTATCTCGCCCGGACCTATCCCACAAAAACGGATGCCCCGTTCATTTCAAAACTGATCGGACGTACACTTGGCGCCGTACGCCGCAAGGCTCAGGCCCCTGGGTTAGGCGGGCCGCCCCGCGGTCGGGGGGGTAAAGACCGCTTTTCCTTTGCCCCCCCCCCCCCCCCCCCCGCACAATCTGGGGATAACCTCAAGTCTCTCCCACGCATTTTCTGATTACTTTTCTGCCATCCGTCGTACATCTTCCGGACGACTGATATGGGATGGCACGGCGATTGATCTTCTCGCCGATCTCTGGAAACGCCTGTTTTCCGTCACCTGCATTGCCCGGATGCTGGGTATCAAACGCACAGCCGTCTCAGAAGCCGCACGGCGTGCCGGACTCCCTGAACGCGCAGGACTTCCCCTGGAACATAACATCCCACAGGGCAGCCCTCAGGACGTTCCCGTTAACGATACAATCGCCAGTCAGATAATCCGCAAAATCTGCAAAATTACAGGGCGGCCATTTTTTGTGCGCCCCCGTGACGTCCGGAAAATCCATTACAGCTTCCTCGGCAAACTGTTTCTCGCACGGCGTCGCAGCACCCTCGAAGGGATCGGTGAGTATGTATCCCACGCATTCAATACCGACCGCCTCGCCTGAACCATGCGCAATACCTATGACGCCGTAACCAGACGGCTCAATGATCCAGCCTTCGCCCGGCAGGTCATCCGTTATCTGTCTCTCGTGCTTCTGGCGGCACTTTGTGAAAGTTTCACTGTGTCAACAGCCCTCTTTTACGAGGTCACACATCGGCCAAAGCCACAGCACATCTATCATGACCCGTTTGGAAAGCCGCGCGAACTGATCGTAACCGATGAGCCGTATTTTACGGACTCTCAGGTCATGAACTGGACCGCCGACAAGGTCACGAACCTCTATACGTTCAATTACCTTGATTACGGAAAACATCTCGATAGCTGCGCAGGATATTTCACCAGTGACGCGTGGAACAGTTGGGCAGCGGCTTTTCAGGGGCCGGGCAATATCGAATTCATCCGCACCAAACAGGTTCTCCTGACAGCCGCCCTCAAGACGGCAGCCAGCATCGAAAGTTCAGGCCTGAACAGGCGGGGCGTGTTCGAATGGCACGTCGCATTCCCCATGTATCTGAAATGGACGAACGCGGCCGGTGAAAAAACTGATGTGCTCGCCGTAAGGGTTACTATTCAAAGAACAAATGATCCGCTTCACCCCGATGGCCTGATCATCACACAGCTCAACGCGCCCAAGGCAACATCCTGATGGGTATAAACAGGATTTCTCTCGTGCTCATGCTGGGCATGATGGCCTGCGTATGCTCCACAGCGTTCGCACAGTCTCGCCAGAACGGCGGCCCCGACGACCGGGAAAACGAGCACCTTGATCCCATCTATGCCGGATCATTGCCGCCACCGCCTGCAGTCCGCCAGAACCTGTATGACCGCTTCGATACCGGCCAGAGATCCCTGGATGCGGAAGATGACCCGCATATGCTCGCAAGCCCCACCTCACGATCGCTGAACATATCTTTCGAGCCGGGTGCGCAAATTCCCATAATACGCCTCGCACAAGGCTATCCCGCAGCGATTACCTTTCTGGATGCGACTGGTCAGCCGTGGCCAATTGCATGGGATCTGGCCACCAACAAGGCTGCAAGCTGCGACGACAAAGGGAACGGCGATAAAACAACCGTGCGCGCGGTTGGCATCAATGCCTGTGTGCCGCAGCCTGGCTCCAATGTTCTGCAGATCACCCCGGTGTCGCGTTATCCGCGCGGGGGCATACTCGTAACGCTCAAAGATGCCCCCAAACCCATCAACTTCATGATTGTCGCGGGCACGGGCGCCTATGACGCCGATCTTACCGTCAGGATCACCCGAAGAGGGCCAAACGCAAAAGATCAAGCCTCAACGTTGGGCGCAGTGCCAGATACTTCTGATCCGATCCTGAACAATCTGCTTGATGGCATTCCGCCCGTAGAGGCGGTGCCACTGCTTGTTTCTGGCGTGAGCGCTGATCGTCTGCGTGCGTGGAAGCTGAAAAACATCATGTATATCCGCACTACCTTCGAACTGTCGTCACCGGCGGCTACTGCACATGTCAGCGCGTTTGACGTGACAGCCTATGCCGCCCCCTATTCGTCACGGCTTCTTGTCTCGACCGGAGAGCGTCTGGTTCCGGTCTCCGTACAGGAGGATGGGCCGTGAGCAACGAACCGCAGAGCAACGGCGCACAACCGCTGAAATCCTCATTCGACGGGACCCGCAGGATCCTGCCATGGGTCGGGGGCGGTTTAATCGCGGTTGTGGTTGGAGGCTATTATTTCTTTGGCACGACAGCACATGCCCCTGAATCCGCCCAGATTACGCACCCGGACATGCAAAGCCCGGCAGGCGGCTCCAATCATTCAAAAACCATGGATGATCTCGCACGCAAACGCGACGAACAGGCGGCACAGGCAGCCCTCAAGGTGGGAAAGTCTTACACCAGTGCCCTTTCCGGGCAGGATTTACCTGATCCGCAGGAAGTCGCCTCAGAAATTGGCGACACTCCGGACACCACCCAGAAGCCAGCACCTGCACCACCACCCGTCTCCCATACAACAGCCCCCTCCCCATCACCTGCGCCCCCTGCTCCGTCCTTCACGCCGTCAACACCACCTGCTCCACGCGGCCATTTCAATACCACTCCGGCTGAAAAACCGGCTGTACCAGAGCAGATGTCCGAACGCGCGGAGATGGAATTGATTACCGCATGGTCCGGTGGGCCTCGGGTCCGTCTCGAAATACCTGGTACAAAAGACAGTCATGGCGGATCAGGGGACAGCGGGTTTCAGACAGATGCCGCCGAACCCGCCACATTCACCCAGACCCCGGCCACGACTGCGACCGCGGCCAGCACGGATGCTGAACGCGCATCGCAGGGCACCCGGTCAGGCAGAGGCACACTCCTGCTTCCCGCAGGGCGGGGCGTTTATGGACACTCCGTCCTTACCGTCAACAGCGATCTGGGGAATGCCGTTCTGATGCAGATCGATAGTGGGCCATTCCGCAATGCACGCATCAGCGGTACGTTCGAGATGAAAAGTGAGCGACTGGTCATCAAGTTCAACAAGCTCATGATCGGCGACGCTGATCCCATCACGGTCTCTGGCTATGCCGTATCCCCCCAGACGGCCGAAGTCGGTGTCGCCTCTGAAGTCAGGGAGCACCTGGCGACACGGATCATCCTGCCTGCTGCGGCTGCGTTCGTCGAAGGGCTGGGGAGTGCCATGTCGAACTCCAACACGACAAATTACAGCAACGGATCGGGCATGTCGTCCTTCACGCATCTCAATCTGGGCGAACAGATGGGCGCTGCCGCGGGCACAATGGGCCAGCAGGTTGGACAACTCATCCAGAAACAGACGCCTCAACAGGCCACCGTCATCCTCAAACAGAACGACGGTGTCGGGGTCATGTTCGATGAGCCCGTCTATCGCCCCTGAACGCCGTCACAACGGACTGGGCGATACTGGAAAAAGACATTCACGAAAGGACAGTCATGCGACCGATTTTTGCAATGCTTGCAACCTCTCTCGCGTTTTCAACGCCGGCTCTTGCCGCGAACCCGCCACCTCTCCCCACGGCAACACCGAGGTCCGCACCGTTGTCCGGTTATGTCACGTTCAAGGGTCTCGACGGTGGTAGCAGAATGACCGTCATAACCATTGGTGATAGCTGGGGCGGGGGAGGAAGTTATGGCACTGCCGTGCCCTACACGAATTCCGTAATCTTCCATCCCGGCAAGCCCCCTCTCATCCACAAAGGCGTTATCGAAACCGGAACCAGACTGTGGTTTCGCGCCCACGAAGACCATCAGGGCGTCATCAAACTTGACGTCAACATCAGCACCAACACGCTCCGTGACATGAAAAAAGGCCGGGTTCCGGGCACGGACAAAACAATCGATCTCCCCGAGACAGATCCCCAAATGCTGACAGAAACCATCTCCATTTCCGACGATGAAACGGTGCCCTTGATTTCCTCTGCTGGAAAGCCGCTTGGAACTCTGACGTGGGCAGCAGCGCCTCTGACCGCAACCGCCACGGCTCACTAAGGAACCACCATGAGAGGCCTCGCCATGACCACCGAACCCGAAACCGGGTCTGTCACGATGCTACGCAAGCCTGGCACACCCCAGACTGAACCAGCCGCCACCACGCCCCCGGCCGCCACGCCACAGGCGACGCCGACGACTGCGCCCCTTCCGGAGCCCGGCAACACGGCCACTCGATCAAAAGCCCTGCGGGCCGGCCTCGTGCTGGTCGCAGCCGCAGGCATCGGCGCATCAATAGCCTATGTCGCATCATCGCGTAGCCCAGCGCCGCATGCGCCACTCCACGCCCAGATGGCGGGAGCAAATGGCGCGGCTGTGAACAGTTCGGGCATCACCCCGCCCGATCTCGGCACACCTCCAGCGTCACCCGCAAAGCAGGCGACAGCGCCAGCAGCGAGCGCACAGACGGCGGCGCCGACAAACACCGACAAGCCGCCCGTCCCGGCGTCAACCCCGCTCACACAGCCATCGCCGTCTCTGGACGCATCCGCGCAGGCAACTTCTGAAAAGACGATGCCTGGCACTCAGGCAGACCAGCCAACACCCACCCCCACAACCACCGCTGAAGATCAGCTTTTCATGGAAATGAGCCGCAAGCTCACTGAAATGGCGAGCCGGATCGACACGCTTGAACAGAAATTCGATGCAAGCCAGCGCGCGCTGCACGATCAGCTCGTATCCGGACTGGGCACCGTCGGCGGCCGTCTTGACGAACTACGCCACCGTGAGGACACGCTGGAGGCCACTCAGAGCGTCCATGCCGCATCGCCTCCCGCAGCGGCTGCCAATGTGACCGCCAGCACCCCCGCGACAGCCGCACCGACACCGGCGCGGAATAACGCTCACAAATCCGCAGAAACGGCTGCCACGCATCACACACCGTCTGACGCGCAGCCTGCCGAACACCCGGCTCCACGCCCACACTACACCGTTCAGGCTGGTGCTCCCGACATTGCCATTCTCGAAAGCCCGCTGGGTCAGCCCGTGCGCGTGCAGCCCGGTTCCGTGCTGGACGGATGGGGCACTGTCACCGCGGTCACACAGTCCGGCAGTAGCTGGGTCGTCCACACCGAACATGGCACCATCCGTTAAGGCGCACAAACCATGTTGCAGGATCTTGTGGATTTCGCAGGCTCAATTGGCAAGGCCTTCGCAATACTGTTGCCAACGCTGTGTTACGTAACCGGCTCAGCCTTCCTGATAGGCAGCCTGTTGAGGATGTACAGTCGGGGTAAAGGAGCGACAGGGGTAGGCAGCAGCCTTCCTCTGTGCATCGCTCTGATCGCTGCCGGGGCGTCACTGCTCTCGTTCCCCGAATTCATCAACATGGGCAACACCACGCTGGGCCTTTCAGCAAGAGCCAGCGTCGGCGGCGTCAACTCGGCAGGGCAGGTCACGTTTTCTTCTGACAGCCTCAAATCGGCAATCTCCCAGGGGCCCACTGCGGCACTGGCCGCAATCCTCCATATCTTCCGATACTACTTCATGAGCTACGGCGCTTTCTGGGTCTACGTGTCCATCATGCGCCAGATCAGTACCATGAAGGGGCGGAGCAATACGTCAACGACCACCAATCTGTGCATGGTCATTGGTGGCTTTTTCCTGATGAACGCCGACACCATAGGGCCGGCGCTCGCAAAGGAACTTCACCTGCTTTCCTCATAATTTCTTCAAAGGACACAGACGTCATGAATGTACGGATCAAAACCCACGTAACACTTGCCCTTGGCGTAACAGTTCTTCTCACGCCAGCCCTTATGGGGTTCGCTCACGCACAGGCCATCGACGAACTGATGCGGTCCGCAACAGGCCGCGCAAATGACGCATGGGGTTATCTGATCAACTCAGTCGGCTTTATTGGTGGGGGAGGCCTTCTGATTGGTTCTCTCTTCTACGCCTATAAAAAACACAACCGCACAGGCGGCAACGATGTCAGCTATGGCAGGATCATCGCCGCGGCCGTTGTCGGTACCTGTCTACTGGCCCTGCCATTCTACGAACGGACGGTGAGCTCAACGATTTTTGGCTCCAGAGCAACGATCACGGGCGAACAGCAGACCATCAGATTCGACCAGTAATGCACGATCTGGTCGTCCATTTTCGCGCACCCACGGGGAGCCTGACCAGCCGGTTGCTCCCCACAGATGCCCAGACCGCATGCGCGTGCTGCGGTCTGGCGGGCGCAACCCTCACCGTCAACGAAACCCCACTCTGCCTTGTCTGTGCGCCCGCCTATGCCGCAGACGACCAGCAGATCGACCAGCACGCAGCACTCATATGGCTCCCTCAACTCGATCAGGGCAGCCTGTCGCGGCTGATACGTGCCGCATGGACGGCCCTGCTGGTCTGGAGCCCCGGACATCCCGGGCGAGACCGTGCGCTGACGATACTTGATGATCTGTCAGGACGCCGTGAAACCGCTACCGAGAAGATCGGCACCTATCATCCGTCGCATCTGCGTCTCGCGGTGTCCACCCTCGCCCCCCATCACATGTTTAAACGTCAGGGAGCCGTCTCAGGTCTGCGCATCTTACCTGTCGCCGCATGGCGCGAACAGAACAGCGAAGCCCTCAGCAAGCTCCTGATCAACCGGAACACAGCACCATGAAACGTCTGTGGCAGAAAAAGATTACCCAGGCCCCGGCACCACCAGCCCCGGCGACACCCGGGCCCACTTCGGAGCAGGACAACCCTGTTTCGCTCAAAGCGGGGTTCCGCCCACTTGACCTGTTGCTGCGAGGGGTTGGCTATCTGTCACAGATGTTCAAACGGGACCTGTCGTCCTTCTGCGATCTCGCGACCTGCGACGAACATGGCCTCATCACCTTCAGTGGCGACTACGTCACCCTGTTGCGGGTCAAGGGGCTGCGACAGATGGCGAGCCGCGCAGAGATCGAGGCAAAGGCCCAGGCTTTGCGACAGGCCATCGGTGGACAGATGGACGGTCCGGGTCACGCCATGCAGTTTTTCTATATGGCAGAACCGGACGCCTCTGCCTTCGTCAATCGCAATCTCGGTGACCGACGCAGAATTGCCGCCGCCCTGAACGCCCAGTTTGAAGACATCCTGACCGAACGTGAGCGCGTTCTCATACCCAAAATGCGCCATGAACGAACATGGCTGGTCCTATGGAGCCGTCAGGGGTGCCTGTCCAAGCAGGAAATCGCGGCAAGCAAGGCCGCCCGCGCAGAGGCCTCAAAACTCCTCCCCGATCTGGGCGATGGGCAGAACCCGCTTATGGGGTCAGTGGAACTCGCGACAATCCATACAGCCTTCGTAACCCATATCCGCCACACCTTCGAACATCAGGGGATCCTGATGGATGAACTCACACCAGTGGATGCACTACGGGCCATCCGTGAGGAAATCTATCCCGAGGTCCACGGCTCACGCTGGACGCCCTCCACACCCAACAGACGCCCGCCCTCCATCATCCCCGACGAAAACCATCCCGCCAATGTCGCAGATGCCCTCTGGGCACCCTTGCGGGAACAGCTTTTCATGGATGACGCCTATAAACCGGATTTTTCCACCGTCACGCTGGGGACCCGGGACTGGCGTCCCGTGGATCTTGAGGTGATGTCCGAGACCCCCACACCCTTTATCGAACTGTCATCCCGGCTGGCCGCTCACCGTATGCCCTGGCGGATGAACACGACCATCCAGGGGACAGGCCCGCTCTTTATGGGGTGGAAAAAGGAAGTCGCAACCCTCTTACGCTTCGGGCCCAACCGCCTGGTCTATGAAGCGTTCATGGATCTGGCGCGCCGGCGCGAAGCAGGCGAAGCCGTCATTTCCGCCCGCACATCCTTTGCCACATGCGCAACCAGCGGCGAGCGCATCCAGCTGGCCAGACGCGCCTCGACCCTCGAGCAGGCGATTGGTGGCTGGGGAGGGGCGTCGGCCAGTCGCCTGTGCGGCGACCCACTAGCAGGTGTCCTGTCGTCAATCCCCGGGATCGCACTGGCCTCTACAGCTCCAGCAACCGCCGCTCCGCTGGATGAAACCCTGATGACCATGCCGTGTTTCAGGATGGCAGCACCGTGGACGGACGGCGCGGCTCTGCTGCGCGCCAATGACGGGACAATCATCCCCTTCGACCCAACCGGCAGCGGGCGTGTCGCGACACTCGACCTCTTTGTCGCCCCATCCCGACGCGGCAAGTCCATGCTCGCCAACTCCCTGCTGCTTGCCACCGTTCTGAGCACTGCGTCCCTGACCGATGCCGGTCCGCGACTACCCCTGATCGGCAAACTGGATATTGGCGACGCGGCAAGCGGCTTTATCGACATGATCCGCAACGGGCTACGGGCCGAGGATGCCCATCAGGCTCTCTTCATCCCGTTCGATTTCCGCCCCGACCATGCCTACAATATCTTCGACACCGAAGCCTGCTGTCGCCAGCCCCTTGAACATCACCGCGCCTTTCTGACCAATTTCCTCTCAACCGTGTGCATGCCGCTCACAGGTGAGCCCTTCGAGGGGATGAACCAGATCATCGATGCGACCGTCAGCACGGCCTATCAGATGTGTTCGGATGAAACTTACTCGACACACATCAAAAAATACCGGGCGGGCGACAACCCACTCGTCGATGTGGAACTGACGCGACAGGGTCTGGAAACCGACGAGCATACGACCTGGTGGGATGTCGCAGACAGGTTCGCGGCCCGTGGCGACATCCGCATGGCGCGAATAGCCACACAGCACGCAGTACCTATTGTCCAGGATCTTATAGCCGCCACGTACCAGGCACAGGTGCAGGACAACTACGGCTCCAACACGCCCACATCTGGCGGGGAAACCGGACTTGCCATCTTCCAGCGTTACGTAAAGACCTTCATTGGCAAATACCCGACGCTCAACCAGCCCACCCGTCTCGATCTTGGCGACGCCCGCGTTGTCGCCATCGACATCGGCCGTGTCGCGCCCGAAGGTCTTGGCGAGAACGCCCGCCAGTCTGAACTGATGTATCTGCTGGGCTTTCAGATCATCGGGCGGAACTTCTTCCTTGACCCCGATGAAGCCGAAAAGGTGCCGGCTCACGTCCGCGAGATCCATCGTGAGCGCTTCCGCGAATTCCGCGAAAGCTACAAGCGCCTTGAATGCGACGAATTCCAGCGCGCAGCTGCCGCGCCCTTCGTGCTGAAGCTATTCGAAGAAGCGGCACGAAGGGCCGCCAAGCTGGGTGTGCGTCTGGGGCTGACCAGCCAGAAAATCACCGATTTTGGCAGCTTTCTCACGACCCACTCGACAGCCCGCTTCATTCTGGGGACAGCAAACCCGACCGAAGCAGACGACACCGCGAGGCTACTCGGCCTGAGTGCTGCGGGACGACAGATTGTCCACACCGCCCTGCAGGGGCCACGCCCCGATGGCAGCGGCGCACCCCTGCTGCTCCAGATCAAGGTCGGGGAGGACTGGTATGAAATGTTCCTCCTCAACACACTCGGACCAATCGAACTCTGGGCCCTCTCGACACGCCCCGAGGATGTCGCCTTACGCAAGCGCGTCTATCACGCGCTCGGGTCAGTTGAAGCCCGCCGCCGCCTGTCGCACGTGTTCCCCAAAGGCAGTGCCGCCGATGAAATCGAGCGTCGCAAAAACGAACAGATGGCCGAAACAAACTCCCTTGACGCACAGGCCGCACTCGGTGGCGTCATCACCGGTCTGGCGGTCGAAATCTGTGATGCAGTCGGACTGGGTGCGACACTCAGAGCCGCCGCCTGAGGGATGCACAGCGTCACAACGGTCTGCGCGATACTGAGGATATGAAGAAGGCACACCTCCTCGCCGCGCTATGTATCCTGAGTGGATGCACGCACGACCATGACGCGGACACCGCCCCGGTGCGCGTCGATACACCCGGGATGCCATCGGCCGAGCTTGCCTTGCAGCAGAGCATTGACCGCGTCCACGGCTTCATCGCCAATATGCGTCAGCGGCTGGGCGACGACCCGGCCCTACGCATCCGGCCCGGTGTCGCATTACAAAGCGGCGGCGTCATGGCCAGCCATGCGCCGCCGCCAAAGCCTGCCGCGACACCCACACCACCGGGTAGTGGGTCGCCGCGCAATGCGACGCCAATCGTCGGCAAGGGAGGCGTGACCTGGTTCGCTTTCGGGGACGGCACCCCCACAATAAACTGCCATTATCCGGATATCTGCATCCTCAGACTTGATCGCGGTGAAACCGCCCTGAACTCTGATCTCACGGTTGAGGACGCATCCAACTGGCACGCCGATCTGGTGCGCGGGGGCAAAGGTATCCATCAGGGGTGGGCCGTCGCAATCGATCCCGGCACAGGCGCCTCCCGGACGACCCTGACCCTCAATGGCAGCCAGCATGCTTACAAAGTGCTCCTGGACACCCGGGGAGACAGCATGAGAACCATCGCGTTCACCCATGCCCCAGGTGAGCCTCTCAGCCAGCCCGACATTGCGCCTCAAACCGGGGTCACCGGGACGCCAGACTTTGCTTACCGCATGACGGGGGACGCTCCGTGGAAGCCCATGCGCGTCTACCGCGAAGCCGGGAAAACCTTCATTCAGTTTCCCCCGGGTGGGATCAATGCCGCGCCCCGTCTGGTTGTCGTCGCACCTGCGGGCAAGACCACACAGGATTACACCACCATTGGAGACTCTTACGTTATCCCCCGCGCCATCGACGATGCGCTGCTGATTGGTAACGAAGCGGGTTCTCCTCAAATCCACATAACACATGGAGGAACGAAGTGACCCGCCTCACCCGCCACGCCGCAACGGGCATCCTGCTTGTCGGGCTCACCGGATGTGCGCAGAACGCACCATCCACGACTTCTCACGTGTCGGGCGCAACCTTCAGGGATGCCTCGGCACTGACTGTCTTTATCGCGGACATCCTCGCCAACAGCATGGACGGCCCCAACAGCATCATTCGGCTCGCTCCTTACGAGGGACCCGATCCCAACCATACCACCGTGCTGCTCACCGATACCCTGCGCGAGCGGGGCTTTGCCCTCTCTCCTGACGGGATGTCCTATCCAGGCGCGCATAGTGTCCGATACGCGGTCAGTCCGGTTGGACAGAACCTCCTGCTCGAACTGGACACTGACGATGCTCAGGCGACCTGTCTGTATGGACACGCTGAGGACGGCTCCCTGCAACGGGCTGGAAGCTGCACGATCCATAATGGACAGACCCTTGTTCTGAAGATCCCCAATATCGAACAGGTCCGTCAGATCCCCCTCAAAGCAACACCACTCGCGCCACAGTCTGCCCGACCGGCCACGCCTGCCATCATCAAACCACCGGCCGAAGAATGGACCCTTGTCGAAGGTCAGCCCATCCGCGAGCAGATGGTCGCATGGGGTGACCGCGCAGGCTGGAAAGTGTTCTGGCCCCACGATCTGAACTGGATGGTGCCAGCAATGACCACATACAGCGGAGACTATCAGAAGGTCATGACAGACATCATCCACACCATATCGGACGAAGGCAAAAGCATTCACGCCGACTTCCATACGCCCAATCACACTCTGGTCGTCACCAGCCCCGGGGGGCGCGGCGAATGAAACTCCTTCCTACACTCCTGACCACCGCATCATGCGTGACGCTGCTGAGCGGATGTGCAGATTTCAAGGCCGTGCAGAAGGTCGAACGGGATGCCGAAACAGCGGACAAAAACTACAAAATTCCCCAAAACCCCGTCGTAACGGTATCGGACAAACCATGGCTGCTTGGAGAAAGCGTCCATGAGTCCGAAAAAATCCCTGAAATTCTCCTGCACCCCGCGGGGATTACCCTTTCACGGCCAGTGTCATTGCGTGATGCCGCCATCATCGCCGGGCGCGTGACACATATTCCCGTCAGTGTCACGCCCGATGCCGAAATGGATTTTGCTTCCTCAGGCGGCGGCTCCAGTTACAGTGCAGCAGATCTGCCGCCACCACCGGCCGCATCGGGAAGCACTTCCCGATCTGACAGTGACGTTGGGCAAAGCCGCTCAGCCCCCCGCTCTGAAAGCAGACCCTCGAACAGTGAAACCTGGTCAGGTGTCGGGAACTGGCTCCAGTATCAGGGCACGCGTGAAGGCGTTTTCCAGACACTCGCCACCCGCTTTGGTGTGTGGCAACGCTGGACAAACGGGCAGGTTGAGTTTTACCGCACGCTGACAAAGACATGGTCAATCCCGGCATTTTCCGGGGACACGACGTCTGACTCCTCAATCGTTGCCTACACTGGGGGTGGCAGCGGCTCGTCCGGTATGGGCATGGGGATGGGTGGCGGCAGTGCCATGATGTCCGGCGGGATGTCTGGTGGCGGCATGAACGGCAACGGCGGGTCCTCAGGCCAGTCGTCCGGCATGGCGTCCATCACGGCACACAGCAAGACAAACCGCTGGCAGACGATCCAGAAAACGGCCGCTGTCATCGCGGGTGATGCCCGTGTGATCGCGGATGAGGGACTGGGGACCGTCTCCGTGACCGGCACGCCAGACCAGATTGCACGCGTGGAAGACTGGGTTCAGGGACTGCGTGACGACATGCTTAAGCAGGTCGCTGTCGAAGTGCATGTCTATACTGTCAAGATTACCCGCGAGAGCAACTACGGGTTCAGCCCGACACTGTCCTTCTCCTCCCATGGCGGCCTGCTCGGCATCACATCCACGCCGGCCACAATGCCGCAGCTCCAGACCTCAGACACACCCTTTTCGTTCGGCGCATCCATTCTGGATACAGGGAAAGGGACAGGCGGACTTTTCTCAGGATCGAAGGTGGTCGTGCAGGCGTTGCAGCAGCTGGGGCATGTCACCGAGCAATACGACCGCTCCGTTGTCACGACGAACAATCAGACAGCTCCGTTCCAGAACGGCATCAATACGACCTATCTGGCCAACAGCTCATCCGTGCTCGCAACCAACTCGGGCAGTTCCAACTCCCTGTCCCCCGGTGTCGTAATGTCCGGGTTCATGGGGTCAGTAACACCCAAAATCGTTGATAGCCGGATACTGCTGCACCTGAACTTCCTGCTGCAGACACTCCAGACCATCACCACCATCTCAAGCGGTGGCTCCTCTATCCAGGCTCCCAAAACATCCAGCACATCTTTGGATGACACCGTCGCATTGCAAAACAACAGCACGTTGGTTCTGAGCGGCTATGTCGATGACGCGACCTCCCGCAAACACAACGGCGTCGGTTCTGCCATGGACTGGATCCTTGGCGGCGGTGGAGACGCAACCCTCGATAAAACCCACGTCGTCGTCACTGTTGAGGCCCACACCCTATGAAAAAAGCCCTTATCGCCTCACTCGCACTCACAGTGAGCCTCCCCGCTGTATCGCGGGCAGCACCTCCCGATTGCACACAGCATCTGCAGGAGCCAGGAGCTGACGGCCGGCTCTCTCAGGAGCAGCTCGATGCGAACAACGCCTGTCTGGCCATCGTTGATACACAGAAAAAAATCTCTGAAGGACTGGCCGCCATAGCCGACAATGAGCGGCGGACAAAAAATGGCGGTGCGGCTTATCAGGCACCTGCCGTGCGCAATGAGGCCTCATCCGCACATATGCCGTTTCCACAGCAACGTCCCGTAGCGATGCCCAGGCCTGACATGATGCCGTCTCAGGACAAGACCGAAGACCCTCGTCCCAAGGCCAGTGTCGACGGAGTTTTATGGGAAGGGGGGAACGTCATCACGGGCATGATCCGTCTTCCCGATGGGCAATCCCTCGAAGCCATGAAAGGGACGACACTCCCCGATGGCAGCGTCGTGACGACCATCACCCAGAGTGGCACGGTCATCGTGACCCGGAACGGCAAACACTATTCCCTGCCGTCCAGTAAGCCCGTCCCGCAGTCCTCCTCGGAAAACCCCCTATAGGGAGCGGAACAATGGCCGTATTATTCACCCTCTCAAACGGAAGCCGTGTTTTCGTGAGCGGAATGCGCTGGGTGCCACACGCCCGGCGCCCATCTCTGCGCACCATCCGAGGGGAAGCACTGGCGATGGGCATGACAGACTATGTGCGCGCGCAACAGCTGCCCAACCGAGTTGGCTATCTGAAAGTCGTCGATGAAAAACTCGCCGATCAGAAGGCCGGGAAAGCCCGAAAAGAAAGTCTCCTGCTTGCAGTCCTCGCGCAGTGTGAGCCTTTGACGTGCGTCGAATGTGACTTTGGTCCCTCTGGAACCTGGGTCATGGCTACGGACGAAAATGGATCGCCCCTGCCCGGCTCGGATAGCTTTTTCGCAGATGACGATCTCGAAGGTTATCGGTCCTCTCTGGCTGGTTTTACTTTCAGGCAAAAAGTTCTTGTCACACCGGAAAAGGCTGATGACTTTCTTGCAGCCCTTCCGGCCGCGCCAGTCTCCATACGCTCCGTCTCCTTAAGGCCCTACTATATTACGGCTGGCGTTCTGGGGGTTGCTGGTCTGATCGCCTTGCAAAGCTTTCATGTCCTGCACGAGCGCAACCTCGCACACCTACGCGATGAAGCCCGCCGTAATTTCCTTCTGCAGCAGCAAAAAGCCCATGCGGCCACCCAGGAAGGGCCTTCGGCCGCCGAGTGGGTAAAAATCTGCATGCACACTGCCTATTCGCTACCACCCTTCAAGAATGGCTGGACGCTGAAGACCTGGGAGTGTGCGGGAAGAACCGTAAGCGTCCTGTGGGTCCGCTCAGGAGGCACCCTCGCCGATGCCCCGGTTGGTTTGATGCTCAATAATGGCAACTCGGTCCGGTCCCATTACCCACTCCTGCCTTTTGAGAAGGTGAGCGGGACACCGGGCAACGCGACAGGGGATGCTAAATCATTCATCGCCTTTGTGCAGCGATCCGAAGTCAACCTGTCCGTCAAAACAGCGGATCTTGCCCATGACGATCATACAGACGCGCAAAGTGCTTATATGATCACGTTCCCATGGCAGGGCGATCCCCGGGAAATCCCATGGGATTTTTTCCGCAATATCACTGTTGAGCGTCTGGGACGTGAAATCAGTTCCGATGAACGGGGTGCCGCGCGGAACACGGATTATCAGATTCATGTCGCCATCAAGGATAGCTCCGCATCCTCCACAAAAAACGAGGGAGGCTAAAGCATGGGCAACATCTGGTCCCGCCTGTTTGGACGTTCCAATCAGACTGCAACTGATGAACTGCCACTGCCTCAGGCACAAGTGGTGATCGACATGCCGAGAAGTCTGGAAGGGCAGATTTTTATAGAGGCTAATGGTGATGACCGCACCGTTTTTGCCAGCAGACAGTTACAGGATCGTCTCCATTTTCTGCAGTGGCTGGACAACCTGCGTTATGTTGACGGTTTCAGGGGGGTTAAGGTCAAATACGTTCCACTAAGTGCTGTCACGGAACGCATGGAACATGCCCACCAGAACACAGCAATTATGGAGACCCCTAAAGAAGATGTTGAAGTCAGAGACCGGGCACTTGCCCTTCTGACGGAGATAGGTGGCTACAATTCCTCTGACATCCGGATCAGGAGACTATCCCGGCACACAGAAGTAGCCTGTCGCATCAACGGCCGTTACATGGTGGCCCACGAACTGGAAAATTCGTTTGCTGACCGCATGATGCGTGCAATGTACCGTTTGGGTTCGTCCCAGGCCGCATCCGTCACGGACAGCCAGTTTCAGGATGGCGGCATCTCAGGCGAAGTTCTCAAAGGCACAGGTCTGGATAACGTGCGTATCGTGCGCGGCCCCTGCGTTCCTCAGACAGAGGGCGGATGGTTCATGATCCTGCGCCTCCAGTCCGTCAAAAAGGGTGTCAACAGACGCATCCGGGGGAATTTCAGCACACTCCAGCCGCTCAAAGGTCCTCCCGGTCATCTCCGCCTGATAGATTACGGTTTCACCCAGGCTCAGATTGACCGCCTGATGGGTATTGCCATGTCCCCGTCCGGGGGGCTGGTTTTTACCGCACCGACCGGTCACGGCAAAACAACAACACTCTATGAAATCTGGGCTGAGAAAGCGCGCGTTCAGCCGGGGCGGAACACCGTCACGATTGAACAACCCAAGGAACTGGATATGCCATGGGCTATTCAGCTGGATATTCCCAATACAGACGATGAAAAAGAAAATGGTCGCGTACTCCGAGAACGTCAGCGCGTCACCTTGCGTATGGACCCCGATGACATCGGTTTGGGAGAAGTGCGAGACGTCGATGGGGCAATCACCTGTTTTACAGCCGTGCAAACCGGCCATTTCGTAGCATTCACCTGCCACGTTGATGACCCATTTGATCTGCCTCTCAGGCTTCAGATCATGGATTTCACGCGTCTGAGTTTCGCCATAACGTGTAATCCATCCCTCATACGCGGCGTCGTGTCGCAAAGACTTGTGCCCGTGATATGCCCGCATTGCGCTGTTCCCTGGACGACTGACGATGCGCGTCTCGCAAAAGTCATCAATGAGGCTGTTCTGACGTGGTGCCCCGATCCCGCCCTGATCAGAAGGATCGGGCCGGGATGCGAGCATTGCTACGGAACTGGAATCGCCGGCCGAACCTGTGTTGCCGAGGTGATCGAAACTGACGAAGAGCTCATGAACGACTTTGTCGTACATGGCGTCAGTGTCGCACGACATCGCTATCGCTCGCGTCCCGATGCCGATCCATCGCTGCTGGAAGCTGGCATGAAGCTCGTCGCGGAAGGTAAGCTCGACCCTTTTGACGTTAACACCACCATCGACCGCATCCGTCCGTATGAAAAGGTCATGAAGGACCGTGAGGATGGCGCATTACGGGGAGCGAAATCATGCTGATCCGTTACACCGATGTCGATTATGAGCAGCAGCATAGAAAAAAATCACTGTGGTTCAGATTGAACGCCCTGATCTTCTTCAATTGGACAGCACGCTCCACCCTGTACCAGATGCTGGCAATACGGCTGAAAATTCATATTCCGGAAACCCAGATCTTACGCATGTTTGCGGCGCAGGCGGCACGGAAAAAACAGACAGTCATCCCGCAGATTATTGAGGACATCATCTACCGTCTCAATCACGGCGAAAAGCTCGTCGATGCGTTCCGTCCCTACGTGCCAGACGATGAATACATGCTGATGTATGCGGGCGCAAAGGCCGGAACGCTCCCCACAGCCCTGCAACTGCTCTGTGAGGCAAAAGGGCGCTCCAGCGCCATGATGCAGGCCGCCATGAAAGCCGTCAGCCAGCCGCTGATGTATCTCGGGATTATCTTTGTATTCCTGCGGATCATGGGAACCGAAATTCTCCCAGGTCTGGTCTCTGGTCCGATGGCACCCAAACATCCCAGTTCCAGCCAGCAGATTCTCGTGGTCGCATCCAACCTCGCGTCAGGTTGGTCTGCCTTCATAACACTGGGCCTTCTGCTTTCAATGGCGCTGATCGTGTGGGCCAGCCTGCGGCGCGCAACAGGACATTTCCGCGTTATCCTCGAACGTTTCCCGCCATGGTCAATCTATCGGGACGTTCAGGGATATATCTGGATCACGGCGTTCCTCTCCCTCGTTCTGGCTAAGGTGCCAGACAAGGAGGCACTGCGGATTCAGGCTGTCGGAGCATCTCCATGGCTGAAGGAGCGCCTTGACGCCATCCTGACCAACCTCACGATCAATGGCCTGACATTTCCAGACTCACTCCTCTCAACAGGGTTCGAATTCCCATCTCCGCGCATCATTGACGATGTGGAAGCCAACTGGGTGAGCAGGGAGGGCTACCTGCGCCTGCATGAGACAGCAACAATATGGGCCAATGCGACTGAGCAACGCACAATTGCCTTCGCAAAAAAGGCGGAAAACGTATTCCTCCTGATCATGATCGGCCTCGTCATCATCCTTGGCGCTGCCTGTGACAATCTCGGCGCAGATTTGTCGCACTCCGTCTCTTTCTGAACGTCCCTTAATTTTCCAAAAGGAAATCCTACTATGGACCTTATTGTTTCCATTCTCTCAAAATACGGCCTTCAGGCTCTGGCACTGGTCCTCGTTATGGGCGGTGTTTATGAAGCTTTCCACAAGTCCAACGCGCAGACGGCAGCAAGCTGGGAAAGCGAACTGGTCACCAATATTGACGGCTTTTTCCAAGGTGGCCTGACTGCCAGAAACTTCAGTGGCCTCAATAATACGGTTGCCATCAAAGCCGGGCTCGTTCCCAAAGGAATGCTCACAGGGGATGGTAGCACCATCAAAGGTCCATGGCCCAACTCATATGTTTCCCTGAGCCCGACCAGCAACGGCATGGGTTTCATGGCCACATGGAGCGATGTGTCCAGCGATGACTGTGCAACCTTTGCGCGGTCACAAAGTGCCAACATGGTGAGCGTCAATGGCACAACGATCGACCCGACGAACAATGCCGCGGCAGCAGGGATCGCCATGGCCTGCGATGCTGGCGCCTCCTCATCGACGGCATCAATTGCGTTCGAACACGATAGCTAAGGGCCATGGCCTATATCATTCTCGCCTTTTCTCTCATTCTGGGTGCGTTTGCTGACACGAAAGGGCTAGCTACTCTGGCCCTGCAGCAGACCATCTACGAAGAACCCAGCAACGCAGCCCAACAATGGCTGGCTTACCGAAGTGCTGTGCAATCGTACGTAGACCGACACCCGGACTTCTCGGGAAGCCTGAACCTGTCGGATATTGGCATGGCCAATGAAACGCTCTTTCTGCCTGGTGTGGGGAATGATGTGTCCAAAGGGAAAGATGGGACGACCATCGTAACCTGGATGGCTCTCCCACCAGACGTCATTGCAGACACGATCCGGCTGGCCGATGGCGACCGAAGCATCGGGATCGCACACGATACAAGCTGGTCTTCCCCATTTTTTGGCAACATGGGGAACCTGCCAGTCTCTGTCCCGGAAGGGGACATCATCTCTGTTGTCACATTCACAGGTCCGAGGTTCTAGATGGCGTCCATTATTGCCGTACTCGCAGCCATTCTGGTGTCGTTATGGCCAACAGCCCGCTATTACAGCATGACGCAGGATGCGAATAACCGTTCCGTCATCGCCGTAACGGGAGGACAGTTTGATATTCTCCTTGCCGGCGTCAAAAAATATATCCGCGCCCATAGCAATGAACTGATCAACACCATTCCGGTTGGCAGCTCCACAGCTGTGTCTCTGGCCACATTGATCAAGGAACGCGACCTCCCGGCCGGGTTCACCAGCACCAACCCCTACAATCAGACCTGGACAGCATACATCACGCAATCAGACAGTGGCGTGCTGGACGGTCGCATCATTTCCTACGGCGGCCTTACCCTTTCCCCCAAGGATGCTGTCGCCATTGCCCTCAAAGCGGGCGCTCAAGGGGGTTATGTCCCGCCAAACGGCCTGATGAATGGCCTGAATTCCAATATGGCCGTTGGGGCCAGTGGCACATGGTCCCAGACAATTTCCGGCTTCCCCAATCCCGGTGCAGGCCATCTGGTCGGACTGGTGGCATCAGCTGATGATGCCGACAACAACCCCAACTATCTCTACCGGGATGCCATCTCCGGCCATGAGGAGCTCAACGCCATGAATGCCCCCCTGAATATGACGGGGAACAATATCAACAGCGCCGGGGATGTGCATGCCTATGGCGCCCTGAGTGCCGGGAGTGACGATGATAATAAAAATGCCAACGCCTACATCAGCGAAGACGGACGGGTAAACGCTACCAAAGACATTCGTGGGCAGGTGTTCCGTCCCAATTATATCGCGCAAAATGGCGCACCATGCGATGGGGTCGCCATCAATACCGGCGTAATGGACAGCGTTGAGTCCAATAATGCCCAGGACACGTTCACAACCCAGACCGGAGATCTCGCCCGGGATCAGAACGGAAACACGCTAAACTGTGTGAACGGAAGCTGGAGAGTTCTCGGCGCGTCCTTTTCCACGCTCATTCAGGCGTCCTGTGATAACTGGAGCTATTACACTCTGAACTCGTCAGACCTGCCCATTCTGGTCGAGGCCGTTGTCTATGCCGGCCATAAAGGTGCTACCGCAGATGCCTATGTCAACGGCCAGTCGGTGGCGCATATCGAGTGGAGTGGTGACAACTCACGTGTCGATCAGACCATGACGTTTGTCGTCCCCGCTGGTCAGGGCTGGTCCATCAGTCCGGAAAACCGGGTCAGCAGCGTTTGCTACCACGTCTACCAGTAACAGCGACCAGCGCGTCCACCTCAACCCGGGACAGGTACTGCAGCACGGAAAACTCCGTCTGTAGTGCCTGAACTCCCTGAGTTTCCCGCACTTCGAGACCCATCATGATCATACCACCCTGCGTTGACCAGATTGCTGAATACTACCATGTCCAGTCCGCATCCATTCTGCAGATCATCCGCAAAAGTCATGACGGTGCGATCGGTCCCATGGGGATACAGCCCGGCTGGCTGCCAATTCTGGAAAAAGCCGGGTTTTCACCTGAGGCAGTCAAAAGCAATGTCTGCATAAATATCGCAGCCGGTGCATGGATACTGGCCTATGCCGTCCAGAATAAACCCGTGGATGTACAGAAACCGCCCTCCCCTTCTGTGCCCTTGTCCATTCCATCGGCCCTGCCTGCAGACCTGCGCACATGCGCAGTGAGCGCGGCAAGCCAGTATCGGATCTCGGTGCCCCTGTTTTTAGGCCTTCTGGCAACAGAAGGGGGGCATGTTGGCCAGATCGTCAAAAACACCAATGGGACCTATGACATGGGTCCAGCCCAGATCAATTCGTCCCACCTGCGCGAGCTCGCGGCCAAAGGCATTACGCGCGATCAGATCATCAATGATGGATGTCTCAATATCCATATCGGCGCATGGATACTGGCGAAGGAACTGGGAGATGAGACACCCCAACACCCCAGGGAATTCTGGCAGCGCGTCGGCAACTACAACTCACGCACCCCGGACCATAACCAGGCCTACCAGCTCAAGGTCTGGAGCCACGTTGTCGGCATCTCTCATCAACAACCGCACGGCTAAGAGTGAAGGTGTCGCAACGCGTCCGCGCATCAGCACGGCGTCACAACGGATGAGCGCACAATGAGGGAATGAACAACACATCCCTCAGAGGCGTCATGCTCATCCTTCCCCTTGCATTAGCGGCCTGTCACCGGCCCCCTCCACCGCAACACCCCACCCTCGGCCAGCAGATGGCCACCCTCGATGCGCAGGCCAACGCTCTGGCCGAAACCCGTTACCCCGTCCGCCGCCCCGGTTCCGTGCTGCCTGCCGAACTGGAAAAGCCGGTCAGCTGGCATTGGACAGGCACCCTTCGCAACGGCCTGCGCCAGATAGCCAGCCAGATCGGTTATCGCCTCATCATGGACGACACCGGTCCCGGCCCGGTTGTCGCCATCAATCAGACCAATACGACACAGGCACGCCTTATTGACGCACTCAGCCTCGCCGCAGGCCCGAGCTATGTCGTGGACATCAACATCCCCACCCATGAAATCAGGGTGTCGCGTCATGGCTAGGCCCGGCATTTACCTGCGGTGCAGCCTGCTCGCGCTGATCATGGCGACACCCTCTTATGCAGCATCCAGCGGACCGGTCGCGCTACCCGTACCCTCCACACCTACCCTATCGCCCGGTGCTGCAAGCCCGATCGACACACCGCTGACTGGCGCGGCCGAGACGCCGCACATCAGTGACACGACACGCCCACCCTCCATGGAAGCGCTGATGGCCGTCCGGCCGGGCTACTCTCCCCGCGCAGAAACCGGTACGGATCATGACGACGCCGTGCGACAGGCCGCATGGGCCTACGGCGCACAAGGTGGACTGGCAGCCCGTTCTTTCGCGCTGAACGACATGCTCGGCCGATATGAGACGACACTCGACCAGACCTTCGACTTCCGCCCCCTCGTCCTGCCTGCAGGAAGCGGGCAGACCCTTCTGCGTCCTCCTGTCGTCTCCGAAGCCCAGATGGCCATGGCCCTTGATCCATCCGGACAGACGGCGCGCGAGACACGACGGATCTTCCGCGTCACCCGCGAAGCTCAACTTGTCTCAGCCCCTCCCCAATGGCGTACATGGCTCGTCCGCTCCATTTCAATGCCCGAAACGCCGCCAGACGCCGTCCGCCCCAGAACCCGCCATGAGGTGGAAGTCTGGCGCGAAGGTGTCGCCCGCGGCTGGGCGGCCGGGGAGCGACAGGCTGTTGAAATCTTTCTCGACGACCTCGCCCGCCTTGAACACGATCTGATCGGTATGGCCCGCTACCGGGTACTCCTGAAGGCTGGCAAGGTCGAAGCCCCCGAAGTCGCATTCTTCCAGCGCGACACCACCGGCGGCAAGGACGTGCTGCGCGAAGACGACACAGAAATCCGTATCCGCTCCCAGCCCGGCCTCGATGCGAACCGCGCCCACTGGCATGTCGGGGAGGATGCGCCATGAACCGCATGAGCGCTCCAGGGCGGGAGACCGGGGTAGAACAGATCCTGTTCCTGATCGGCGGCTCACTCTTCATGCTCTGTGTTGTGGCCTACATTCTGTGGCAAGTGGCGCACACGCAGATCGTCATGGCCGTCCTGTTCGAGCAGCGCATAATCCTGCATATCGCTTCCCTGTTTACAGACAGCTACGCCCCTCTGCTCGACAGGATGTCACGGGCCAATCCCGCGAAAGTCAGTGCGGCAACACTCTGGCAGCTGCTGGGCATTACCGGCTTTCTGACACTGTTTCCGGTTCTGGCCCTGTTTGCTGTCTCTGCACTGCTCTGTGCAACACGGGCACCTGGCACGATCTACCGTAACCAGTTCGGTCTGGATGGCATGAAACACGCACTCGCGCAGAGTCATCCCATCGGACAGGCATGGATCGGCTACAGCGCGAAACTCCGTGAACCCCCGGCTGCGACAAAACCACTCCGCCCCATGGATCCGTTCCTGCGTCCACAGGAATGGCTGGCCCGTCACGCAGGCGACACGCCAGGTACCGACGCATATGCCTTAGCCGCCCAGAGCGCGCTGGCAGCACAGCTCGGACGTCCATGGGCCGGCCCACAAAGCCTTAGCCCCGTCGAACAGTGCCTGTTCATGGTCTTCACGCTTGTCTGTGCCCGTCGCGTCGAAGAAGCCCGGAAACTGCTTGAAACCCTGTCGCACGCACTCTCTGGCCGGTGGCACAGGGGAGAGATTACCGCACCGCTCACTATTCCGCGCAAAACCATCGCGACCCTGAAAAACGCGCTGGCGTCAGGCGACTGGCAGATCGGTCTCCAGATTGCTCAGGGACACGCCTGGTCACGCACGGTTCTGATGGCACTCCTTCAGGCCGCACGCCAGAAGGCCGGTGTCCTCAACCCCAGTCTCTTCTCGATCATCCAGCTTGTTGATCGTGATCTCTGGCTGATCCTCTCCGCCCTGCCATACCCCATGCCCGGCCGCCCCAAGCACGCAATCATCACGACAGCCTGCACGGAGGCGGCCGGAGCGCTGGAACACTGGCGCGCGGAATGTCGTCTGGGTGCACCACTGTCCGAGCCCAACATCAGCGCAACACTCGATACCCTGCTCAAAACCGACCGGAAGCCGTCATGACCTCTCCCGACATGCAACTTGGCGCCCTCTATCTCGCCGCCCGCAGCACGACTCAGGCACTACGCAGCTGGGTCATCAAAACCTACATGCTGCGCGACAGCCAGCTCGACGCCGCCATGGCGACAGCCCTCGGTCAACTCGATCAGGTTTACCGCTTCGCTCTTTATTACGGCTACGACGTCTCCAACGCCCCCGAGGCACTGCGCCAGCCCATTACCGCCTATGTCGCCGCCCTGCGACAAGGCTCCAGCAGCCTGCCCGGCGAGCGGCCGTCACGACATCTCTTCAAGGTGCACCGAAGCATAGAAGCCCTTGTCCTCGGCCCAAGCCGCTCCCCTGACACGCTATCAGAAGGAGACCCCTCGTGAACGACATCATTGACCGCCTGAAGTCCCTTCCCCCGAGCACCAATCTCGATACCATCCTGATCAGCTGTGTCGAAATGGGGGCGTCGCGTATTCACCTGCAGACAGACACAGCCCTTAAAATCCGCGCGTATGGCCGCAATTATACCGAGCCCTCCATGCGGTGGACCTCACGGGAAGTCGAAGACGCACTGGCGATAATGTATAAATCCTCAACCGGCGCATCACGGCTGAGCCAGCGTGCGGCCATCGACACCAGCTACATTATCTGGCCTGACCGGCGCCAACGCCGTTACGGTTTCCGTGTCAACGCCGTCGCCTCGACCATTGGCTCAAATGACGGGATCGGGATCATTCTGCGCCCACTCCCCGAAAAGCCCACCCCGCTTGAAGAACAGTATGTCGAACCCCGTCTGGCCGAAGCTCTGGAAGGGGAGACCGGCGGCTATCTGATCTGTGGCGTCACGGGCAGTGGCAAGACCACCCTGATGGGGGGTGTCACCCGCCAGCGTCTCGAAAATCCGGACTGCCACTGCGACATTGTCGAAGGTGCGGCTCCGCTGGAGCTTTTCTATGATCTGATCGAGCAGAAAAACGCCAGTATTCAGCAGACAGAGATCCCCCGCCAGTTGGCCACCTTCCCGGACTTCATCCGTGCGGCCATGCGTCAGGAACCCACCGACATCAATATCGGCGAGTGTCGTGACGCCGAAACCATGGAAGCGACCATTCAGGCCATCATCTCGGGCCACCGCACCACCACATCCGTGCATACCAATGACCCACCCGCGACAATCCGCCGTGTCGTCTCTCTCTGTCCCGCCGGCGATCGTGACAGCCTCGCCATCGCTCTGGTCGACAACCTCAAACTCATCGTCAACCAGCGTCTGCTGCGCTCTACGGACGGCGAGCGTACCGCCATCCGCTCATTCCTGCCCTTCAACCGCAAAATCCGTGAAGCCCTGCTCGATGCGCCGCAGGCACGCTGGCCCAATATGGTGCGCGGCTTCGTCGAACAACACGGCCAGACCTTCGAGCAGTCCATCAAGGATGTCCACGCTCAGGGCCGCATCAGTGATGACATTGCAGCCCGTGCCATGAAGGAACTGCACTGATGTGGCGTCACTCCGCAAAGCCCGTCTACTTCTTCGTTGTCGACTGTCGCTGCCTGCTGGGCATGGTGTTCTGGCTGGCCCACATGCGCATATGGACTTTCATTGCGGCGGTCGTGATTACCGTCCTGTTCGGGTTTCTGGCCTGGATGGGCCTCACCCTGCCCGTAGCATGCCGCATGGCACGGGTGCTCGTGATTGGCGCGCACCGACCGCGCCTGCCCCGCTGGAAACAGAGGGATTACGCATGATCCCCATCGAACGGCTCATCGACGCCCTCGCCAGCCTGCTGGAGAACGCCTCGTATCACATCGTCCTGAGTGCGACAGACAATACGGTGTTCACGCCCCGTCGTCTGTTGGCACCCGACTGTCTGCTGCCCGTCCTCATGCGGATGGCGGAAGAAACCTGGAAAGCCCGCGCAGGACAGGTCAGCTTCGGTCTCGCCATTGAGCCGGACCGCAACGCCCTGTGCGGACAGCGCCTGCACGCAGTCCATCATGCGCCCCTCTCTCTGGTTATCCTGTGCACCGATCAGACCCTGCAAAGTGTCGCAGATGCACAGGGCCTGATCTTGCTCGACACTCTTGAGCGTCACGCCAACACGCTCTGCGCCGCCCCGGCGTCACAACCCATGCCCGTATGATCGCAGCTCTTCACAGGAGTACACCATGGACATCTTTCTTTTTCCCGGCGACAGCCCCCTGACCATCACACCGGGCGACAAAACCCTCCATATCCGCGTCTCGTCCAACATGGACGCCAATCCGCAGAACCCGCCCCCGACCGCACCTGCCCTGACGACACCCGCGACAGAGCCGGAAACCCTTATGCGCGTCCGTCCGCACAGGAAGTGGCTGATCATGATCGCTGTGATCCTCACCGGCGCGCTTTATATTGGACTTCACTCTCACCCCGGCAGAGCTCCCGCATCATCGTCCGCACTCCCCCAGCCCGAGCTGGGCCTGCTCGACCCGCCAGAGTTCCCGACCCGACCAGTTCCACGACAGCAGGCACTGCCGCCCCAACAGCCCGGCGCGGCTCCGGTACAACACGCCCCCTCCCCCCTCAATCAGGCATTCGGGTTACACTGACATGGGGCAGCTCAGACGCCGTATCGACGGCCCGCAGGATCATCACGAACAAAGAGACGGCGTAGCCTATCGTGATACCCGAACACTGGGCACCCGTATTCTGGGCGGTCTCAGGACCGGGCTATCCGCCGCACCGTTCATCGGATTTGCCGGGCTAGCTGTCACCTGCCCCGCTCTCACAACCCTGCTGGTCCCGCCCGCACTCGCCTATACGGCGTTCGTGCTGACCCGACCGACCATCATGCCCCTGCGCCTGCCGGCCAGTTCAAAACGAAAGGATTTCGGCAACCCGGTGCCAGACCCCAAACGGGTAGGCGTAGACAAGCCCGACAAGGCCAGGGGCGACTGGCTGCTCGGCTGGGATGAAGTCAGTGGGCAGCAGATCTGGGTATCGGGTAGCGACATGACCATGCACGGGGTGCTGCCCGGCGCGACAGGCTCAGGCAAAACCCAGTTCATCTACAGCCTGCTCGCCTCAGCCATGGCGCAGGGAACCGGTTTCACCATCGTGGACGGGAAAGGGTCCAACAACCTCGTCTTCTCATTGCAGGCCCTGCAGGAACACTGGGGCGCAGCCGCCAACATGCGGGTCATCAACTTCCTCGTCTCCAGTGGCGACCGAAAGACCCACACGTGGAACCCCTTCTCGTCCGTCAATCCCGAAGGGATGGCCGAGCTGCTCCGAACACTTTTCCTGCCCGACAAAACTCAGGGCGGCGGTAATTCCGAATATTTTGCGAGCAGAGCCAGTTCCCTGATCGGCGCAATGTCGAACGTTTTCGTGTGGATGCGTGACCATGAGGGCATCCCGATCACAGCCTCGACCATGCGCGCAAATTTCTCCGATATTCAGGCGCTGATCGATCTAACCCGCGGTCAGGACGATACGAACGCCAGCAGACGGTTTCGCTACTTCAGTGCGCGCACTCAAAAGGTCGAGCGTATTCCCCTGCCTGACGACTTCCCTGAGGAGATGCTGCACGACATCAGGTTCTACGTTCAGGAAACCGGTGGCTATTCACAAAAAGCAGGAGATGCAGACGGTCAGGAGAAAGTTCGCCAGCAACATGGCTTCGTCATTGGTGGTTTCGCCAAGACCTTCATGATGATGACCACAACCTACGGACACATCTTCAACTGCGACGTGCCCGATGTTGAACTGACCGATGTCATCTTCAACCGCCGCAACCTGATTGTGCTGCTCCCCTCACTGGAAAACGACCCCGAGACCAATGCGGCAATCGGCAAGACCTTCATCACAGCCCAGCGCTACGCCCTTGCCGCGGCCCTCGGCGCGTCAATCGAAGGCAATTACACTGATCTCGTCGAAAACCGTCCATCCTCGGCCAGCACGCCGTATCTTATGCTCTACGATGAAAGCAATTACTTCGCGACACGCGGCATCGACGTGATGATGGCTCAGGGACGCGAACTGAACGTCTCGATCTGGATGTCCTTTCAGGAAGTAGGATCGCTCTATGCGACACTCGGCCGGGACTGGTCCGTTCCCTTGCTCGGCAACCCCAAACTCAAGATTTTCGAGCAGGTCGAAGACGCCGGCCCCACCCGCGAATGGATTGAGCAGGCAGGTGGCACCATGCAGGTCGGGGTTCTCTCCGGCTATGAAAACACCGAGATCGTCGGTGACTATACGACACAGACCCGTGCGGACATCCGGGAGGTGAAGCGTATTTCATGGAACGACATTCAGGCCCTGAGGCAGGGACAGGCCATCATCATGTTCCGTGGCAAGCGTCTCTACACACGCCTGTTCTATGCGGGGATAAAACCACAGGGGGCGAACCGGCTCTATGCACCCCTGTCCATCGCCCGCAGCGACAAGGCCCTACCGGCATCCCGGACACTACCCAACCCAGAAGATCAGGCCGTAGTCGATGCCCTCATCAAGGGTGCAGATCTGGTCAACCCTGAAAAACTGCCGGCACTACCCGGTCCTCTGGGAGAAATTTACAACCGGATGGCCGTCGTTCTGCAGCACCCGGACTGCACGCAGGACATAAACCTGCTTTTCAACGACCCATTGCCGCCAGACGCCTACGTGCCGTTCCGCGCCCTGTTTCGGGATATGCCAGAGCCCTTCACACGGCCCGCTTCAGGGTCTGGCGGACTCATCAACCCGAATATCGACCGCAAGCTGTTCGAAACCATGGTCCGTTTTGAAATGCGGGCCGGCGCGACAGAGGCAGACGCCCGCAAAAGCATTGCTTCAGCACTCAATCAGGCGGCCGTTTAGGCGGCCTGAGGGTTATCCGCTCCAGACACTGCGCATCCATTAGAATGACAAACCATGGATATTGATTCAGAAAAACAGGCGCTGAAAAACAGGCTTGCCCTCAACAAACACTGCCAGACCGGCCTTATGGCTGAACACAAAGTATTTTTCAGGAACAACGGGCCGCAAGGGTCACCAGAACTCCTCGCGCTGATTTACGCTGACGATCCGTTTTTTGGTTACTGGTACGGGCACATCGTACGGAGCAAAGATGGATACGCATCCATTCTGTCATGGATGACCATCTACGTTAACGCCCCGTTCGAGCAGCTGCTTTTCCGGCGGTATCATTATCACGCGTGCATCCGGCAACGCTACGAACCCTGCTATGCTCAGGCACCCGATGACGTGTTTGCACACTCCGCATCCTTCTCCGAAGCACTGGCGAAGCTGCACGGCATCATCGAGCAATTCGACATCGAAAAACGCTGGCCAGACACGCCAGAATCCGATGACCACATCGATTACCGCATCACAGACGTTTATACGTCAGACTACACGGGAAACACCGGCGACGACTATCCCCTCCTTCCTATGCAGCCCGGATTATTTCTCGCAAAAACGAGTCCTTGATCCAGTCCGCATTGCCGGCCATGCGCGGAGCAAAGGACTTATTGTCGTGACCGGGAACCTGCAGGAGTTTACCAGAGTGAACGGCCTGCGCTGTGAAGACTGGACGGCCGATTAAGGGGGGAAAGCGGAATGTCTGGTGCCAGGAACAGCGAGTAGAAAGCAGCCACTTCTACGGAAAGGATTCACGCCAAATATGCAGAAACGCGGTTCTACTTCGTCATCTATATTTCTATTTGTTCTCAGTCTTACCACAGAACTGGTCTCGGTGGAGTCTGTGGATCTGCTTCGATCTGCGGAGCAAGGTTGCGACTTGAAACGCGGCGTAGCGCCTCACCAGCCACGAACTGCGCGCGCATTGCCAGAACCATCAATTCCGAACGCGTCATCCCGTGTGAGGAGTAGCGCGTGCCAACATAGTCCGGAAATTTCGCGACAGCGCCACGCAACCGATCATCACGCATGGTCGAGACCTCACCAATCAACGCGTCCGCTAACTTGTGGAGATGATGCGAGAGCTTTCTATATCGCGGCTCGCTCCAACCGCACACGGCAAGTGCCCCCTTGAACGCTAACTCGACAGTAAGACAAATCGTCTGTACGGCAGCATCAATGTCAACGTCCCCAGATAGAATGCGGGCCGTTGCTGCCAGAGACGAGCGAGCGTTCGTCAGCAACTGATGTGCATCACCCCCGACATGCGACAAATCGTCCGCGCCGTAAATAAAATCCCACAAATCGGCCACACCATAGAAAGCACGCCAGCCTTGTTCAGGATAATGCTGAAAAATCAACTTCAACTCATTGCACGACATCTTGATGCAGTCGATCGGATTGACGCTGAACTGACCAAAACCGAGAGGAATTTCGACCCGATACATTTGGTCACGAAGCGCCACGCCACCTTCAAACATCACTGGCATCGAGAAATTGCCGGATGGATACAGATCACGATAGATATCCATCAATGGTTTCCATATCGCGTCATCGAATACATTGCATGACAGGTTCTGTGCTTTCATCCATTCAATTGCTACATGCAACGGGCGTTGGTGCAATTTTAAACCCTTTGCAACCAGTTCGTCGTCGCAATTACGTACGAATTCCTTGTCGATCTTTTTCATTTTTGATTGCTTTTGATTGTCAGATGAATTTGTCGCCCCACCACGAACCGGCATTGATATCAGCCGGAACTAAGTTTTTCAGGGTGTTAACTGGCACGCGAGCGTCTACAATGGCGGGATGGGCAGAAGGTTCCCCTCGATAAGAAACGGGCATCCGGAGGTCGAAAATGGGGGACAAAAAGCTTTCCTTTTTTTGGTCACACGAGAACCATAACCTGATAATATTGTATATAGAGAAGCCAATTCGGAGGATTGTTCGAACCCTCCAAATTACACTTTGCTCTACCTACATCCCATCGCGCCTCAGGTCGTTCTACTTGAGGAAGGCGGCAAAGAAGCCGTTACCACTCGGTCCGAAGACATTCTTTCTGTCACTAGTTCAGAGGTAAGAAGAGGTAGGACAGCGTCAAGTTGAGCCTCTGAGGCCGCGACGATGAAGTGCCGGGTGGTATCTACTGTGAACTGGTTATGGTTGGCGACATTGACGGGTGCCTGATTGCCATTGCCCCAAGCTACCGCAAACCGGTTGTCTGGCGATGGTGTTCCAACGAGCATAGCTCTAGGCCCAAGCGCCATAGTGATAAAGTTGTGGGGCTCTTTGTGCACTGTCCAATCCCTGAACGGCTGTTCGTTTATTAACAAGTCTTCCTTAAGTCCCGTAATGATAACGAAACTCCAATTCGCAAACTGCTCATATTTCGCCTGCAAAGTTTTCCTCATCGTCTCAATGGCTAGGCGATGAAGATCTCCGCTATCCACCCCATGTTGCGCCAGCAGCGACATCGCACGATAAGTGTAATATGCGCTTCTAAAGCCCAAAGAAACACACGATCTAATACCTTTCTTGAGAGTTCGGTAAGACGGCTTACGTGTACTTCTACCGTTAGCCGCCTTAAGCAAGTGGCCAAGGCTGCCTTCATCCACGGCAAACTCGTTTTCCAAATCGTCGTTACGGCTTCCGTCCTCTTGCAATGGAACATAAAGATATTCAAATATTGCGAACGAAGCCTTAGATCCTTGGAAAAACTTTTTTTCCTGCTTAGTGACATCGAACGACCAAATCACTGAACTATTTTTGCGAGTTGTCTGCCAATATTCCAGCAGAGCCCTAGTAACTTGATGATTGTTTTTTTTGACGAATTTAGGCATTCATACACTCACATTGATATGGTTTCGATAAATAGCGATCAACCGGCATATAGCAACACATAGGCCCTAACTTAGAACTGAGGGCATGGTCTAATCCTCTCCGGCAGATCTGCCGCAGGCGTCTATAAGTGTTGGGACTTCCAGCCTTCAGATTCGTAAGAAAATCTTGTTCAGTCTAGATTAACGACCAATTGAGGAGCGTCGTAGAGACGGGATCTTTCAATATCCTTATTATAACCAAGGGACGTTATCGTAGAACTAAGCGCGTGTACTATCCGCCAATCTTGGCGCGGGTCAAAGACGACGCTGTCAATCAGATCAACCGCATTAAAATTGAATGGTACTATGTCACTACCAAGGTATCTTTTGCGTGTATCACAGAACAGGATACGAACTTCATGCTCGTGCCTAAACTCCTCCCTTTTTAATAATAGTGAACGGGCGAACTGAATATTACTTCCTCCGTGAGCTAAGTCCGCAAAGCTAAAACTCTTGGCTACGGAAGCGATGTCATTCTGCGTCTTATAATCAACGCGCCCGATAAAGTTTTCTAAAGCAGATATGGTAGCAGATTCGTCGTAAAAGCTGCCGAATAGTTTCCCAACGGTAGTCCCCACACAGACGCCGTCCTTAGCTGGACTGTAAATCCGCCACATGGCGTCACTTTCCGCAACCGTCGTCCAGCATTGCCCGTACCAGCTTTCGCGGATATCGCTGATGTCCACTTCGTTCACGCCGCTGAACACTCGGGCACCAAGGAAAAAGTTCTCAAACGGATCGTCCCAAAGCTTCGGCCTGACAAGGACGTTTTCGCTTTTTTCGAAGAGGTCCAAAACCCGGACTAAAGGAAAAACTCTATAAATCTTCGTATCCATGTCCAAGTCGAACATGTTGTCGGTCATCTTCTGTAGCATTCACGAATTCCCAGTGTAATTGAACACTTCAGTTTAATTCGGATTCAGGGATTGCGATACATTTAGCCATAACAAGGAGGAGCATAATAATTTGTTCGATCTTTAAGACGAAAATGCGCGTCCGCCGTTCCCTTTCCACCCTTCTCATCCAATAGCAACCGTCTACTCTCATCCTCTGTCGACTTCGTGGTGCAACAGTGCTTATGTCTGCTATGCGGCACACTATTCAAACCTCCTCACGCCCGAGATGAGGGCGTAAGCCGCCTGTCTGCTTCATATTCCGTGAGCGGACAGGCTGCATAGAGGGGGAGAACGGATGGTCTGTTGTCAGACGCCGAGATCAGAAAAGCGGCCATTCACGCTACCGCCTATGCTCAAGATACTTATGTATTACGGTTAGGTTCTCGACGCTGCGGCACGTATTATCCGTATGCTGGTCTAGATCGACATACAGGATTCCCAAAGGAGCTGTTATAAGCATTGACTCGTGTGATCCCACTTTCTGAGACCGATGGATCGGATAGTGTCAGGAAGGCAGCAAGGCTGTTTCAGGTGGAACAGGCTGCGTCGATGATGTGCCCCATGCCATCGAAGACAGTAATGGACAGCCAGTTGGCGCGCAGGACTGCCGGACATTCTCGACCGGTTTTCAAATCAGGGCCGTCGTGCTTAATATGCAAGCACTTGAGCGCGGATTCATCTCAAACGTCTATAAAAGAATTGAATATGTCGGGGGAAAACAAAAAAACGAGTTGTTCGGTGTTAATTATCGACTGCCAAGACAAAGGGGAAGACCCTGGCTCCGAGGGCAAGTTTATCCGTCATATGCTCAACCTTATGGGGGTGGCGAACCACTACCATTCTGTGCGCATAAAAACGCAGTTCCTAGAACTGCTATCGTCGGTGCCCTCAGAAGCCGACGTGGTTCACATTGCCACGCATGGGCGCGTAGGAAAGCCCCCTAATAAGAAACGAGAAAAATTCATTGGATTCTGGACGCCTGACGAGAAACACGTGTCGATGCAAGAAATTGCTTCGGCTGGTATTAATCTCGCTGGAAAAACCGTTATCTCGACGGCCTGCCGATCAGGTCAAAAGACGCCGCGTAAAGCGTTTAAACATTCTACACAATGCGAGTATTATATTGCCCCGATCAAAGGCCCATTATTTTACAATGCAGCACTTATGTGTCACATTTTTTACCATAAACACCTAAGCTTGGGTCTAAGTGTTAAACAAGCCTTCTCCGAATATGAAAATCGTTATAAAAATCCGCATGTGTTTTTCCTCGAGTGAGTGGAAGAGGAAATAGATAATTATCCGGCACAAAAGTGATTGTAACTCTCACGCCATCTAACCAAAGAGCGCCGAACGTGCGGCCTCAGTTAGCTTAAGTCGACCATTATTGATAAGAAAGTTAACAAATAACTTAACATCAGCATCCCCCGCTATCCAATGCACTTGATTATTACTTAGGCACGCACGCAATGCCTGCTTAAAGTGGCGACTCTCAAACGATTCCTGCAGCCTCATTAATTTTTCAACAATAGTGTGCGTTGTGGCAAAGTTACCACTCTCGGAAAGTTGCTCGATAAGATTCTCAATATTCTTCGTCTGTTCTGATTTTTCGACGCAGAATTGTTCAAAACTGATAAACGATTCTCTTACATCCCTATTATTGATCAGATTTCCGACTTCACATATTGCGTGAATTTCATCTTCAACCCCGAGGCCCAAAAATCGAACTGCCGAGAGATATGTCACGGGTGATTGTTTGATGACCTCAATGTTCCTGAGCAGGAACTCCTCTAAGTCTTGCCCGGAGCCAAAAAACGAACAATCAGGTTCTATGAGAAATCCAAAAATTTCCTGATCACCGATTGAGGTGATCAGTTCCTTTTCACATGGAAGCCTCTTCATGGTGTTAAGGTAGCCCGCAGGAATAGGAAACATATTCTTGATGTTCCCATTTTCATCTACACTTTGCGCGTGAATTACCTCACTCTCGCCGGAAAGAAAGATAGGCGTGCTAAATGCAGTGAGATTATTGGCAACGCTTAAAGCGCCTATACACTTCCAAACCATCATAGAACGCCCTTATGAACTAGGTATCGACAAACCTTTTCGTAAATTAGTGCTGTATGATCTGCCGCAGCCAAACTGTAAGTGGAATACATAATGATTTCGGCTTTTAGAACATCAGAAATATAATTTCGAACTTCTTCAATATTGACATAACTATCAGAAATAACAACTGCCTCAACCGAACTCGCATCCAAAGTTAATTTTTGGTCACTCTGAATTTCAACAGCGAAACGTCTATCATCTATTGTCGCTAAAGATGTATCTCCAGCCAACTCACGTAGCGCCAGGACCTGAGCATCCAAAAGACTTAACGAGAACTCTGTCTTGAATTTATTCTCATCCTTCGGCTTTAAGCGGAAAAAATCATCAATGCTATCAAAAAATGCTCCAATAATTCTGCGCGGAGTATCTCGGGAGGGAGCGGCCTCAAAATCTGATATACCCATCTTTCGAATATAGTCTGGGTGACGACCCGCTAAGAAAGCACCACTATCAAAGGGGTAGATGCGTTTTATGTTGGAGATCGCTGAAGGCGATAGTAGAAAACAGATAGGCATTTCCCACTGCTTAGATTGTTCAAAGTCCCCTGCTGATTTATATGATGGTTTTCCATAAAAAAAATAATTTAAATCTTCACCTTCAAAGGTATTGCATGGTGTTGGAACAAGTTCAGAAGAACCTATAATACTTTGAAGGTTAAATCCTTGAGTCGTGTGAACTATTGGAAGTTCTGCGCTAGCAACAATATTGTTTTTTTTTAAAAAATCATTCAAACGTGACAAGCCATTAACCTCCCCTACCGTAAATCGTAGTCCCCCATGAATGGCAAATGTAGAGCTGCCTGGGTCAAATTGTCCTGCATTTTTTTTAAACTATCAATCCCTTAAGTTGACGCCATTTTTCATTATCATATCGATATGTCCAATTGGTCGCGTCGTGGTTAGATGCTGTGCGCAGAAAATATACAAATATACATTTAAAATTATTTGTACATTTATCAATGCTGGCGTCTAAACTAACAGCGCAGCGAGTCTATTTTGCGTCATGTGGATACTCGGAACCATGCTATACCAAGTAGAGGTTTCTCGAGAAATTTTAGAAACGCGAACAATCTGCAAGCTTAGGTATTTTTTTTCGAGCGATCCTAACTGATATGCGTTGGAGGATTACCGTTAATGTCTGCTTTCCATTCGACGCACCGGTGCATTAAATGACCGAGATGAGGGCGACTGCCGCCTGTCTGCTGCTGTATCACTGAGCCGACAGGCCGATCAGGGGGGAAACGGAAGGTCGGCTTTGTGTCGGGCGATCGGTAAAACCGGACATTTACATGGACGACTCTCGCGAAGGCTTTCACCCCATTCCGGGCGTTCAAATAGCCTGTGGGACTTTCTGAAAGCCAACATTTTCTCATGAAACAGCCAAGCGCCAACCAATTGATTCAATGTATGTGTTCGAATCCCGCTTGGTGCGCCATCTAAATCTGGCGTATCGAAGGCGGCTACAGCAACCGGTAGCATAGTTACTTCTACTATGATCGCCTAAGACAGAGCAGTAATCGTCTGTTCAGTCGATTGCATGTTTCATATCCCTAAACCAAGTCTAGGGACCGATTTGAGCCTGACCGCCTCGGAAATAAGCGGAAAATTCCCCTTGAAGAGGGATTGAGTATGAATCTGCGAGCGCGGCGACCTGGTAGCCGATTGATTTACGGAGGATCCTAAGCGCGGCCTCGAAGGCCAACCATTCCGGATCGCAGCCGTCACACCGTAAAGTCGTAAGATTGATTTGTTCAACCTCATTGAAGAAATGCCTGATTGTTTGTGTGAGCGCAACAATTACGGCGTCAAGTGGGCTGCCGGCCGCGCAATCCCGGCGAAGTCGAGTGAGGTCGTGCCGTAAGCCGTCAAGCGACATGCGCACACGGTCGGGGAATTCTGCGTCAAACCGCGCCCAGAAGGATCGGCGGTCCTCGATCAGGGCAATAATTTCCTTAGCTACGCCGGGGGTCATGCGCCCCGAACGAAGGAGTTCAATGCTGTTCGACCACCCCTGCTGACGCACTTCAGCGATCATGGCCTCATGGCCGTACTTCCAAGCTCGGAGTTGTTCAACGGTGAAACCACTGCTGTCCTTGTCGACCATATCGCCGCACTCACGGCACAGCCAGAGCCCGTTAGTGCCTGACCGACGTTCCGCTTCACTCTGCGTAGGGTCATATCGCGGCCCAGCCGGCGCGGCCGCGCAGATATGTGCGGCATGTCCTGTTCCCAAGCCGCGTTCGGCATCCGATCGTGGTCCCGCAGTCAACCGAAGGCACCGGGGGTTCGAGCAAAAGTACGCGGCTCGCATGGCGAGTTCGCGCTTTACAGGTAGCGAGAAGTCGTGGCGTGACATTCTTACGGCTCCAGACACGACAGCCACAGGTGCCAGACTGAGATCGGGCCTGGTTCGATATTTGGAGATGAGTGGCCGACATACACGAAGCTTCGGCCATGGCGGGAATGAGCTAAATCCGTGCTAAACGCGCTCACAGCATTTGGAAGAACCTCGATGAGGTAGCCCGGAGGAGTTTCCAACATTGCGCTTGAAAGGAAAGGCGTCAATTTGGTGCCGATCGACGATCCATCACGGACGTAGGCAACCATGAACGCTTCGCGATTCCCCCAAGCATACTCCCCTTCAACAAAGCGGCGGATACCTTTGTCGCAGTATAAGGCCTCCGTTTTAGACGTAGTCGCATCTACGATCTTGGCTTCTATGATTAGTGGAAAGCCTCGGTTTCGGTTCGAAAGATAAATGGATAAGTCCGGACGTTTCTCCAAGTGAGATCCGTCAAAACTGAGACTTTCCTTACCTCGCGTTACACAAAGAACTAGCTGGCCCCACAGAGGATCCTGCTCGATCATCGTGTTGAGCCGCGCTTCCATCAGCGCAGTTATTTCCGCCTCGGTCCCCGATGCGACGGTCGACGGTGAGTGCGTACGGACATCGCTGAATGCGCGAAGCAGGCTCTCGGCAATGACCTCAAGATGGTCGTTCGACACTTCCGGCAGCGGCAAATAGAGACCACGCGTTAGTTCTGCGATTTGGTCGGGGCGTGGGCGGATTGCCGCGACTCTCATGCGTGCGCCCGCCCCTTCAGCAAATCGATATGGGACCAGACGATCCGCTGTGCGAGCAAGCGAGCCTGTGTTTCGCTCCAGTATCGGCGCTGAGCCAGCAGACCAATAAGCAGGCCGCCATTCCCGTCGCGAACTAATATTTCCGACGCAGCCGCGTCGTCCGCAGCTCGAAGCAAGCCTTCCCAATCACTAGATCCTACGGTCCCACGCGCGCCATTGAGCGATGTCCGAACTTCGATACCGCACCAAGGGGAGATCTCTGGCTGAAAGAGATGATCCACAACGAGCTTCGAACCGAATCGCTCACACCAAGGTGCCAGTTCCGCCTCTAAAACCTCCCGAAACCGCGCCTGCTCTGGATGCGTGGGGACGGTCTGGGCGTCCTTCTTGTTCTGTGCGAAAGGAAGATTGGATTCCAGCGTATCGGATATGACCTGTAAGTCGCGTGGGCCGAGGCCGTACAAACGTGCGACCCATTCATCCACGTCGCTCCGTGACTTCTGGTCAGCGACCAACCCATCAAATAGTGCCAACATCTCATTTCGAAGGGATGGTTGGAACGTCCGGAAGTCAGGTAGCGGAATTCGATCCAGCGTCGCTTTTTCGATGACTTCCCGCTCGAAACCGAATTCGCCGCTCGTCACAAGGGCCATCCAGACGGCCAGTTTGCTCCCCAGAATGAGCGTCAGATAGCGGGCAAGGAGATGCGCTTCCGGATACGTGTGCAGGCTATAGCCATAGAACGTTTCATTGAAGACAGCGTCCTTCTCGGAAATCGCTACCCCGATACGTCCCGTAATTACTGGGGGTGATTTGTGAACGACGACAAGGGGACCGGCAAATAGTTCCACCGATCGAGGGTCGTGAATCCTGTCCTTCGAAAAGACGTTGAGGGCCTCGGTGTCGATGGAGACTTCCGTGAAGGACGATGCCGTGATTTCGGGCAAACCGTGGAGATAACTTGCATCAACGCCAGGGAGACCATCGCCCTGCTGGCGTATCCGGCTGCTCGGCCTGAGCTTCTGGTATCCGTTGCCGCTGCCCCGCAAGAGACCGCGCTCGGTGACACCAATCACTTCTCGCCAAAAAGATTCTAACGTTGGATGTCCGTGCGCCCGTATCCGCTCTACGATTCCAAGATCGGCCTTTGTTCCCCGGAACAGGATTTTCAGAATTTCCGGTGTCTCACGAATTTGCTGCGACGGCACTAGTTCAGCGTTCAGCGCATCAATACGCATGCCACCGGCTTGGTTTAGCGAATCTTCAAACCTCGGACTGATAAGACGAAAGCCAGCGCTTGCCTCAGGCGTCTTATTGGTAGCGAGCAGAATGCAGAAGGGTGCGGAAATCTCGGGCCAGACCTTCGTCTGCCGTAGTTCCACACCATTTATGATCGAGGTGACGTCCAGAGCCTCAAATAGCGACTGGCGGGCCTCGATCATGCCATCACCCTGCTGGAAAAGTAGCCGCGCATGAAGCGCGAAGGCGATTTGCCCATCTGGTTTCGCCCATTCCATTGCGCGCCATACGAAGGGAAGATCGAGCCCCTCATTCGGCAATGGGGGCGACGTGATCGAGATTTTCCTGCCGGCTGCAATACGAGAAACCGTTGCTCGCACCAAATTCCAATCTTGCAACCCTGTGCCGCTCGCCCAAGGCGGATTGCCTATGACAAGATCGTAGCGTCCGACATGCTCGTCGCCCACGAGCGGTCCCAGACTTCCTAGTTCGGTGCCTTCGGTTTCGTTCTCGACCTGAACTCGATGCAGCACCTTCCCGCGCAAATCCTTGAATTTCAGCTTGTCGACCGGCCTCGGATTAGGGTCCAACTCAATAGACATCAGATACAAACCCAGCGCTGCGAAGCGAAGCGCGGCTTCATTGATGTCGAAACCGACGATCTGATCATAAAGTATCGAACGGAGAGCCTTTGTATCCGGCCGTTTCCCATCTGCGCGCCAATGCTCTGCCACTAGCTCACGAAATGCCGTCAGCAGGAACACTCCGGCTCCAGCCGCTGGATCGAGGATTTTTGCCTTCTGGGTTGCGTCCTGCCGTTCCAGTGCGCGAAAGGACGCTCGCACCATCAGATCGGCAATCGGCCGGGGTGTATAATAACCACCTTCGCGCCGTTGACGCAGCGGAGCATGATTTCGCAAGTAGAGTTCGTAGGCTTGGCTCAGGACTCCGACAGGAATATGCGCGAAGTCAAGATTGTCCCATTTCTCTTCCCAACCCAGATAAAGTTGGCTTTCCGGCGATCTCCGAAGAATGTCACCCAATATATGATAGGCGCGATCCGGAAGTTTTTGAAATATCCCATCCGATAGAGGAAGAAGATCGCCGTTGAACGTCGTATCAAGCCAAGTCGATGTCTCCTCGGCAACCTCACGACTGTCAAACATGCTGGCTGCAGTATTCGTGTCGGAAACACTACTTGGCAACAGCCCACGGTCAGCCAGAAAGCGGGTGAAGAGGGCACGGCCAACAAGCGAGATCGCGTCTTCATCGGACATGCCGTCAAGCTCGGTCAGTCTTGTTATCGAGCCCGTAAGCAGATTAAGGACTACATTGGAAATCCAGTTGCTCTGGTTGATCGCTGCTTTGGGGCGGATGTTGCCGAGGCGCGCGATCGCTGCGGATCGAGCATTGTCGCCATCACCTAAGTCCACCCGCGCCTGTGCAGGCGATTTCCGGTCAAGTGCAACTCGAAAGACGTCGAGCCGCCCCGTAGCGATGACTCCTAGATAGGGCGCGTCACCGCGCATGGCGAGCAGCCGTCTAATCTTATGAAGCTGATCGTCTCCTTGTAGAGAGTCTGCATCAACCAGAAAGATCAGCGGGGCGCCCTGCCATTCATAAATGGCGCTTACGACGCCCAATATATCGCCGCCACGCTGCCGTGCCGTCAGGAGCGATGCATAGGGCAGCAAGTCCGGTCCATCGCTGTCCAGCAGGCGCAGAGCTGCCGGATCAGCGCCAAAGTCAACGAGCGCGGTCGCTATGTCAGCCATCGAACTTCCCCGCATCGCAGCCGAACGTAAAGATGACGATGGTGAAGCGAGCCGTCATGCCTTCAAATCCAAATTATTCTGGCGATCACCACCAAAATGGCCCTGACGAGCGCCACCACGGGGTTTCTTTAGTGTAACTCCTACTTTCGACATGATCCGTCGATAGTCCCCGCCCATTTCGCTGACCGAAACAATGAGGACGGCAATGAGCGAGAGATGTGTAGGAACCTCGCCAGTGCGCGCATAATTGGAGATCGAGTTCGGATTCATACCAGTGAGTTCAGCGAACGCGCGAACGCTCAACCCAGCCTTCCCAAGCTCAGCAATGAATTCGGTATAAAGCATAGGGCGCTATTCCACACATATTAATGTAACCTATCACATAGATTTATGTATGCAAAGGGCTCCGAGAGTAACTTGCCCTGTGCGGGGCGCAGGCACTCCAGCTTGTTTGAAGCCAGAAGAGTTTGACATTGCCGTTACGTGATCAAGTTCACACAGTGCCGTCCGTCCCGGTCTGATGCAGTTCCTTCGGACGCCGCGGTTGCTGAAAGGAACATTGATGTCGGGCATATGGGCACCTCAGAGAGCTACAGCGTAGACATAGTGCCCATCATCATTGGGTAGGTGCGCTTAATGAGATTCGAACCTCGAAGGAGAAGAATGCATGCGCAAGTCCGTTACCCGCCTTTGCCAGCAGAGCGTCGGATGATTCATGTCGGCTTTCGGGAAACTCTCCCAACCGCTCGCATGCCCGACATGAGGGCGACTGCGGCCTGTCTGCTCTGTTTCCATTGAGCAGACAGGCAGTTTAAAAAGGACAGCCGGCGAACAATCGGCGGCTGGCCGGGGCGTTTATCCAGCCCAGCCATGCACCCCTTTCCACGCCTCGTTTAGCAAGCTCCCGGCAACAGCCCGATCTGACGCGGAGCCTTCCAGTGCCGGGTGTCGCAGAACAGCATAGTAGATTTCGCTCATATCCTCTGTGGTCGCGTCATCACGCATCCAGCCGCAGGCACGCAACTGGTTGATGACCTGGCGGTTCAGCTCGGCATGTCTGGCCCGGAACGCTTCATAAGCCTCCTGAGTGTCCAGCTGCTCCGCTTCCCGTTCCACATGAATGAGGGGCAACGCCCGTGCTACGATCTCTTCCACCAGCGGGTTACTCATGATCAACTCCCATATCCGTTGAAGGCCGCACCACACCGCCCTTAGACCGGTTCGACGCTGGCGTTTGTGTCCTGTCCTGAAACAGATCCTTTTCAGCCCCCCGCTGTGCGACAAGCCTGTTGGCCCGCTCAGCCGCATCCTGCGCGATAAGCGCCTGGCGCCTGAGATTGCGGCCCAGATCATCCCATCGCTCAGTGGGAACTTTGCGCAGCGACACAGATGCTGCCCGGCTCCGCGCCCGCTCCCCAGGCTGTTGCTCATCCTCCTCAATCTCTTCCCGACCCCGCTCACGACGGATCCACTCGATCTGGCCCTGACGGATCTTCATTCCCTCGCCCGTCAGGTCAATAGCAACAGACTTGTAAGGGTGCTTGCCCATGTCGCCCGCAACGCGGTTCAGCAGATCCTCATACGTCACAGGCGTCTTGTCCCCCAGCGGTCTGGAAAAGGTCTCGGCTTCACGTACAGACGCCTCGCTAACCATTGTCCATGCCGCATGGACATGCCGGCTTTCCGCGACATAGGCCGTAAACCCCGTCATCGACGAACTGCCCCGTGGTAGCGCATTGATATGCTCGTCCGATGTCGCCCCCTGCGCCGCGTCAATTGTCATCGCATGACCAAAGCCGAGTGCAATGCGGCCCGTCTGCCGGTCCGCCAAAGAGTCCCATGGCACCATGCCCTCGGTGCCGGCACGGTTCCTGAGCATCAGGCCCTGTTTTGTCCAGCCCAGAACATCGACAAAATCACCATTTGAGCCCAGTTCCAGCCAGCGTGGGCCATAGGAGCGCTGAGCGTGACACCGCACCTTGCTGAAAAGCCTCAACCGGTCGCCAACCGCAATCGGCAGATCATAGGTCTCCCCCCTCTGGTCAATGGCTGCTCGGACGATCTCCTCTTTCCCAACCTCCCCGCGTTCACGCAGCCGCTCACGCACCGCCATGCTCAGCGCCATGACGTCCTCATTCGTGGGAGCGGACATCGTAATGCCGCGCGTGCTCCCGGACGCGCGGAGCATGTCGCGGCGCTTCAGGTAGAACTCCGCAATATTTGCGACAACCTGCGCGTGATCACCGCCGACCAGACTGAACGTCCCGTCTGCCCGCTTGAGGTCTATCGCCTTACGCGCACGCTGCGCGTCCTCGGCATTCTGCTCTTCTTCCGATTTCGTCATATCGCGGCCTGTTCCACGAAACAGACCCGCGATCATCCGGCCGCGCTCGGTTTTCTGACGGATGGTGCTCAGCAACTCAAACCGCACGCCCGCAGGCACGGAACGCATCATCAATTCCACGCTGTCGCCCGCTTCAATAGCCTGTGCCTGCTCACGGTCCGCAATGATCCGCATGGAAAAGCCCACCTCCTTCTGCAGCCGCAGGAGCTTGAGCATCTGGATCGGTGCGATCTGGCTGCCCTCGTCAATGATGAGAACCGAGTTAGGCGCAATCGCCAGCCGACCCGCCTCGATTTCACGCAAAAGGGGGGACAGTGCAACCGTCCGCTCCACCCCGGCATCCTTGAGTGCATCCGCCTGTCGCCAGGCCATGGCCGTACCGATAACCTGCCGCCCTTCCTCCTTCCATGCTGTGACCAGCGGCGACAGGAGCGCCGTCTTCCCCGACCCAGCCGCCCCTGTCAGAAAGCCAAGCCGCCCAGAAAGCCCAAGACCATAAATAGCCGCAAGCTGGGCGCGACCGTGATCGGGTTCGCGGTCAAAATCCAGACCGGACGCCTCAATCGCCTTTTGCAGCGCCTCGCGCGACAACGCCCCATCCGTGTTGCGCGCCGCCAGTGCTACCAGTTCGGAGAACTCTTTCTCGACACTGATCTGGAACTGGGACGTGACACGCTCACGCCCGTGCAGCGTTTGGACGACAAGCGGGGTCCGCTCCCCTTCCAGCACGACACCTCGTTGCAAAATCATGTCGCGAACATGGTCCATATCGCCCGGCTCGTGAATTCCGGCCGCAATCAGGCCGTGGGCTGCGTGCATCCTGAGCACGTCCAGATCGAGAACCGCACTACTCTTGAAGTCTTCCGCAACCAGCCGGGCCGCAATCACATAAGCTTCCTCAAACCGTTCAGCATCGGTCTTCGTCGCATACACCGTATCCGTCAGCGAGGTCGTGTGCTTCCAACCCAGTTCTTCAGCCTGCTCCCGCCAGATCTCGCGATCGTTGCTCCCGGTATATTTCTTCGCCCGATAGGCCAGATTGGCCTGATGCAGCACCTTAAATTTCTGGTCGGCCGACATCGTCTTCCAGTCGCCACCCTGCCGCGCGACAAAAGCCTTCGCCTGCTTTTCGGCCTGCTTGCTCCGTTTGGAAAACGCCTCGCAGACCTCTTTGGAGATGTCGTCAATGACGATCGCCCGGCCTCGGGCGTCAATGCTGACCTTGATCCCCAGTTCGCGGAGCAGCTGGGCGAGCTGCGCCTGAAAATAGGCCCCAAAGATATGGGGCATCGTTTTCGTGATCCGGGCTGAATCCAGAGAGCCGACATGTCCGTCTGCCGTGGCCACCATGTTCAACAGGATGTTATGGATATGCGCCTGCGGATCACCGGGCACTGGAATTTCGACCGACGCCGTCGGGCCTGACACACCATCCTGAATCTGCATAGCGGGACGGGCCGCATAGTGTCGGAAGGACACCCAACCAACCTCCCCCTGCTCCTCGACCTGCACGCCATTCACCATCCGTCGCGCCCAGCCCAGTTCCGCCGCTATCAGCATGAGGGCGCGATCATTCGCGGTATGGATGGCGTGCCAGATCAGCGCCTGCTCAGCCTTCGTGGACGCAAACTCGGCGGCGAGCGTGACTGACTTGTCGGGCGAAGCCGTAAAATCAAACCCGGAGATGGTGCGCTTGCGACCGCCTGCCTTCCGCCCTGCCTGTTTGGTTGTCTTCTCCCCCTCAATGTCATGCCATTCCTCGCCGGTATCGGCACGCTTGGCTTCGAACAGATTGCAGAGGGCTTCATCCGTGGGCGGAGCCGTCAGATCAATGCCGAGTGCGCGGGCCGCGAGCGGGCCGATGCCAGGCCCCCAGTCGCCACGCCCTTCCCGGCCAGTATAGTAGTTGTTGAGACGTCCGCCCTTTTCTTGGCCGCCGTCCGGCGACACTTCAGCCCCAGGCGCGGCATCCATCTGATGCTCGCGCAAATAG
>NZ_WOTG01000012.1 GCF_011516925.1 Acetobacter fabarum | reverse complement strand
GGTTACGCGGCCTTCAATGTTGTCTTCCTCCATTTCTGGCGGATAGACGGGGCGCACATTGTTCAGCGGCGATGTTCCGGCCGTTGTATCGGGCGAATCATTGGGCGGTGTGTCCGCGGGCGGGGCCTTTGCGGTCTGGGTTGGCGGAGCCACAGGCTGCTTGGGCGGTGTGCGGGCCACGTGCTTCATGGGTGGCTTGGGGGGCGGCGGCACCTCGATCTTTGGCGGCGGAATGAACGGCGGCGGAGGCACCGTCATAACCGGCGGGGGTGGTGGAGGCGGCGGCGGAGGGGGGGGCGGCGGCAGAACGCGCGTCTGAATGGGCGGCTTGGGTGGTGGTGGAGCGCTATCGCCCTTCCCCATTCCAGAGATCAGCCCCCATATGCCAAGAATGTGCAGGAAAAGAACAACAATAAAAGCGCCAGCTACAACAGCAGTACCGACCTCCAGATCATACCGCTGAGCTTTCTTCTTTTGCTGTTCAAGCTCATTTGTCATGTCAGTTCTTCTTTATCATAACCAGCCACAAGCATGATCTGCCTCTCTTTTTTACTTATGAACCAGCAAAGAGCAGGGTATGCGCCTTTACCCACTCCCCGGTGCGGTGTACCGGGGCGGCACCCTGCGCGGCCATACCCCCGGCCTGCTGGACCACCGGCGATGAGAGGACCCCCCTGCGCGAACAGAGGCGAGTGCCACAAAACAAAAAAGCCGAACTTATAGAAGTCTTTTTCATAAGCACACATCCTTCATGGGCCATGCGTATCCAGGCATGCCAGAGGTGAACAAAAGCCAGAATCCGCACCTTCCGCTCCCCCGGAATGGAACAGAACAGAGAGTGCAAACCGCGCGATGCTGCTGCCTTTCCTTAACAAAAACATCTATTCCCGTTATGAAAAACGGTTAGAGATGAATGGAATAAACTACTCGTTACATTTCCAGAATAAGGACAGGGTTTGGACGCTGTCAACATCATTCCGCATCCGTTATATATTGAATCATGCCTGATAACGGCATATTCCTCTTTATTGGTTCAGTACTACAAAAAAGATAGATTTGAGCATCTGCCCGAGCTTTGATGCACAGAAGATGCAGAATGACCTGCAGATCCAGCAGGTCGGATCACAGGTCGTGGGTGAAGTTGGCGGGGTTATTTCCGATGCGCTGAATAATGCTGGGATTTCCGGTTTTGGTACAACAGATGTCGGCAATGCCTGGGGGCGCATAGGGTTAGAAACCGCAGGAAGCACTCTGGTAGCTGGGCTGTCTGGTGGGAATATCGGAGCAACGGCTGCCGGTACGGCAGCGGGAGATGCAACTGCGATAGCAACGCGTGAGTGGGCAGGCTCAGTCGCACAAGCCATCACGAATGATGGGAATGCTCTGCGTGTGATTGAGAACATGCTGAGTAATACGATAGGGGCCAGCGCTGGAGCCGCAGGTGGAGCGGCTGCGGGTGGTTCTGGGCACACCATGCTCAATGCATTGACTGGTGCTGGCTACGCGTCAGCCATACAGCAGTTCAATCAGACAAACGAAAATGATGAAAAAGAAGCGAATAAGGGGTCTCGCAAACTGGATCCATCTAACCCCGAACTACAAACATTAACAGATCCCAATCAGCCGCGGGTTATTAGTGACAATGACGTTTCAAGGATGGAGAATGCGCTTTTAGAGGCTCGTGAAGTCAACCGACTGTTGACGACACCAGAGGGAAGAAAAGAGCTTCTGGCAAAAACGCCAACGGGCACAGAAAACCTGACCGAAGCGGAAAAAAAGTTGTTGAACAAGAACAACTTAAAGGAATTGATAATTCACAAAGTTATTCTGGGGCGGTATCTTTTGGTAGAAATCCGAATCAAGAATATCATGTATGGCGGCATATTGAAAAAGAAACTCCGCTGAACAAGGAAGAAGTGAAAAATTAAATACTAGTGTATATACCAAAAATAAAACGTATTAAAGATGGACAAAATGAAAGATTTATATCTTTCAGAGAAGTTTGGTTTTAGTACAATTTATATAATTTTAAAGATTTGACTTTTAATATTTGGAGGATAAATGAGGATAATTAACAATTGTGAACTGTATTTTTGCAAAATACTATACTCAGCCATACCGATGAGTATGGATGTGAGTAGTAATCAATTTGTATGGGTCGTTAACCAAGAGATGGGTTCTATACGGGCAGATTACTGTACGATATACTCCCCAGTACATGCTGTATCCACATGTGAAACCAAAGATATAGACGAGACGCCTGTTGTTATCACATTGTTATTAACAAAAAAAAATGAATTTGGAGAATTGGATTTCTGGAAAGTAAATGATGAACCCATTAAAAATTTTTTTTATTTGATGGAAAATGTGAAGGGATCGAAAAACCGTTGATTGGTTTCCCTTTTGCCTGATTTCGGGTTTTTGGTGTGTTGATTGCTGGTTCCTGGACCTGATTTTCACTCTGCATTTTGAGCAGAGAGAGGGTCTCATACCTTGGATTGCTACGCGGCGGGGTTTTGTTGCAGAAATACTGGCAAGGGATTCCCTGTTTGAATCCAGTTTGTTAGCTGTGAGTGATGAGCAAGCCGAAACGCACGCGCTACCGAACGACGAACTGGTCCCCCTAAAACGCAGCACTGGAGAAGCGTGGGTGTCTGACGGTGTAGTTTGACCCGTCCATGAATTGGGAAGGTCTTCCGACGGGGCGCCGCGGTCGTCAGCGGAGTTCATGTCCGGATTGCCGTCCTCAATCGCTTCCAGCCCTCGGAATCCCCCTCACGCACCCTGTCGCGTAAGAAAACTCCTCAAAGATTGCAGCACGCCCAATCGCTGGAATTGTGCAACAGAGCCATCTGCCCGCCCCTTGTTGGTGGGCAAAACAGGCCCGGTTAAAAACACTTGTCGGGTAGGGAAGTGGCCAGCTAAAGCAGGAGCCTGCCTGTCAGGCGATCTGCTGCATTCCACCAGCAGAATGTACTGGCAGGGCCGGACCGCCTTACATGCCTGCAAGGAACATACCGTGACCGCCAGTTCTGTCCCGCCTGTTACCAACACCCCCGCTGATCTGCCCATCTGTGTGGCGGCTCTTTATCGCTTTACAGGGTTTAAAGACCCGGCGGGCCTGCGCGGCCCACTGTTGCAGGCGTGCGAGACAAACGGCGTAAAAGGTATTCTGCTACTGGCGGGGGAAGGCATTAACGGCACCATAGCGGGCAGCGATGCAGGCATAGAGGCCGTTCTGGCCCATATTCGCCAGTTGCCCGGCTGTGCGGATATTGTGGTCAAGTTCTCCCGCGCGCCATCCATGCCCTTCCTGCGCATGAAGGTCCGCTTGAAAAAAGAAATTGTCACCATGGGAATAGAAGGGACCGACCCCAACCACATTGTTGGTACCTATGTTGCTCCCAAGGACTGGAACGCCCTGCTCCAGCACCCGGACACCATTCTGATCGACACCCGCAATGATTACGAAGTGGCCGTTGGTACATTCGAAGGTGCGGTAGACCCCAAAATAAAGACGTTCCGAGAATTCCCCGAATGGTTCCGCCAGAAGCGCGAACAACTGGAGGCACAGGGGCGCAAACCCCGCGTTGCCATGTTCTGCACAGGGGGTATTCGCTGCGAAAAATCCACCGCTTTTGCCAAGGCGGAAGGGCTGGAGGACGTGTATCACCTTGAAGGTGGTATTCTCAAATATCTGGAAACCATTCCGCAGGAAGAAAGCCTGTGGCGTGGCGAATGCTTTGTGTTCGACCAGCGCGTGACCGTAGGGCACGGCCTGAAACCCGGTAATCTGGAACTATGCCACGCCTGCCGTGCCCCCCTCTCCCCTCAGGACAAAGCCTCTGCCCAGTATGAGGCAGGCGTGAGCTGCCCGCATTGCCATGGCACGCAAAGTGCTCACAACCGCGCCCGCCATGCCGAGCGTGAACGCCAGACCCGGCTGGCGGCCGAGAGGGGGGAAACCCATCTGGGCATGAACATGGCACAGGAGCGTGCACGCAAGCGCAGGCTGCGTGAGGAGGAACTCGAACGCCAGCAGACCCTGCGCCAGAAAGTTCTGGACCGCCTGCGCGATTAAATGCAGGGGCAAACGCCCACACACCGCCAAACACGGTAAATGAGTAGGCAAAGGGGCTAGCCAACCAGTTAGCCCCTGATCTATATCAGGCGCGCGGAAGCAGCTTCCATTATACAAGCGGCACGCATTGCCGGGGACATGGATGAACATACATTGTGCATGGTGCGAGCGGGAGATGCTCAACACTGCCCATGCCCCTTACTGTTGCGCACGTTGTGAGAAAAAAGCCAACAGGGCGCTGGCCGCCATTAGCGTGCCCCCCACCCCACAACAGCGGGAAACACGTATAATCCGCAGTTGTCTGGTCAGCCTGGTTGCGGTCATTACCGTTACACTCGGCCTGCGTATTCTGGCGGGCTCCCCACCTCCGCCTGACAATATTATTATGGCGCAATCAGCTCCCTCCCCCCAAATGGACCGCAATGCCGCCTCCTACAAGGCTGGGCAGACTGCGCGCAGGCAGTGGAACCGCTGGCTGGGCGGCCAGCATGGGGAGCGCCGGAAGGGAGCCATTTACTGGCTAAACGCCGTAGCGGGCCAGCATGCCCGGCAATGTGACGGCACAGTGGAATTTGCACTTGGCTGTTTTGACGCACACCGGCACATGGACAGGATTGAACCGCAATTTGCCATCAGCCCGACATTCCGCTCTGGGTGGGACAATCCCTAGGACCTGCACAGGCCGGGGGGTAATCCCAGCAATGACGGTATAAACTGGCGTGCCCCCATAGGTGAGCACGCGCAAGCAGGGCCTGGGCTTACAGCTCGCCCGTTACAAACTGGGCGCGACCCAGCCCAAAGCTCCAGTGCTCATCTGCATTCTGCACAATGGACACCACAAGGTCCGATGGAGCCAGACCACAGCGTTCATGCAGCCGTTCGGCCAGCAGCTTGTAAAAAGCTGTTATCTGCTCCTTGGAGCGTGGGCGCGAAGTAATCTGCAACAGCACGACCTGATCGGTCCGGGGGATACCCAGCCCGGTATCTTCAATGACCATATGATCCCGCTCATGCTCGGTGACAATCTGATAACGGTCGCGCGCGGGCACCTTGAATGCTTCCAGCATGGCTTCATGCGCCGTATCCAGCAATGCACGAATGGCTTCAGGCTTCCGCCCTTTGATGACATGGAAATGAAGAAGCGGCATGTGATACCCCTGCGTTGACTTGACTGATTATAAAACGAATTTTTCAGCCAATGGTTTCAGGCACGTTCAGGCACACACAACACCATGCCCTTGCCTTGCTGCCCAATCAACTCATAGGGACCGGCTTTGCAGGCAACGGCATTTGCAGCATGCAAAACCATGCATGCCGCAAAATCCTTTAATTTTTAAAACAGTTTTCCAAAAAATAGAAGTTAGAGTTTTGCGTAACGCCACCCGCCACTGGCAGTAATCTCCTTACCGCTCCGTGCAACAGCCTCGCTGCACAAAAAACCACAGACCTCGCTCCCATCTGCCAGCGATATTTTACCAATAGCCATAGGTTGCGGCAGGCCGGCAACAAAGCGGCCAAAACCTGCTGCATCCAGCTCGTAAACCTCAACTTCCAGACCGGGACCAACAAAACCTTTTTCCCGCACCAGGCCGGGCTTGGGGGGAGAGGCATCCGGCAGTGCAAAAAGGCGGTAGTCAGGTGCCGTACGGGTTGTGGCACGCAGAATGGCGTGTTCCTTCTCCAGTTGCCAATGGAGCGGAAAACCTTTGAGATGCGCGCCAACAACAGCCAGCAGCACATTACCCGGTGCTGGCACAGGGGCATTGTCCACCAGTGGCAGAACCGCATTGCGGAACACTCCGCTGGTATTATGCGCCGCCGCATGGAAGCGCCCGGCAAGGACTGCAAGGTCATGGTCGCTAAAAGCCGGACCAATAAAGGTTACCCCGAATGGCAGGCCATCCGGCCCAAACCCGGCTGGTACGGCACAGGCAGCCATATCCAACAGATTAACAAAGTTGGTGTAGGTGCCAAGCATGCTGTTGGCAGCAACTGGTTGCGCAATAACCTCCTCCCGGCTGACAAGCCGCGGAGCGGTGGGGAGCAGCATGACATCAAAATCCGCCCACATCCGGTCCGCCACCTGTTTAAGCAGGTGCTGGCGGTAAATCCCTTTAAACACATCGGTTGCGGAATAGCGGGTCGCGCCGTCCATGATGGCGCCAACCGTTGGGTCCATATCCGCACGATGTGCGTGATAGAAGTCCGCAATGGCGGCCAGGCGCTCCACAACGAATGGACCACTATAGAGCAGCTCGGCTGTTTCCTTTAACGGTGCAAAATCCAGTTCGACCGCAGTACCCCCCAGTTCCACAAGCTGGCGGATGGCACGGTCATAGAGTGCTGCATTGGCGGTGCAACCATCAAAAAAACGATCTTTCTGCCGCAGAACACCAAAGCGGAACGTATCCGCCGCCAACCTGCGTGACACCATGGCGCGTGAGTACGGCGCATGGGCATCCGGCGCCATGGCAAGCTGCTCAACCCGCCACGCATCTGCTGCTGAGGCAGCAAAGACGGAAATACAGTCCAGAGATTCACACGCAGGCACAAGACCTGTCGTGCTGAGCACCCCACGGGAGGGTTTAAGCCCTACAATGTTGTTAAACGCCGCAGGCACACGCCCTGAACCCGCTGTGTCGGTCCCCAATGCGAATGACACCAGCCCCGCAGCAACCGCCACGGCAGAGCCGGAACTTGAACCACCGGACACATGCTTCGCACTGAACACACAATGAGGCTGCCCATACGGGGAGCGCATGCCAACCAGCCCTGTTGCAAACTGGTCCAGATTGGTCTTGCCAATAACAATAGCCCCTGCGGCTTCCAGCCGACGGACAACTTCGGCACTTTCCGTGGCGTCATAGGCAAAGGCCGGGCAGGCTGCGGTTGTTGGCAGGCCAGCAACATCAATGTTGTCTTTAACCGCAAAGGGCACACCATAAAGCGGCAGGTTCGCGACCGGTTGTTTTTCCAGCTCTGCCGCTCTGGCCAGCAGGCGCTCGGCAGGCACAAGGTTGATCCACACCGCCGCATCCACGGAAGCATAGGCATGTACACGCGCCAGAACCTCCCTGACAATATCTGTCGGGGTGAGTGCCCCGTTCCGGCAGGCAGTCAGGAGGTAGTCAATCTGCAACATATCAGGAAATGTCATAATGTTTGTCCTTGCCTACAGGTTCTGGCGTGTGTGGGTGGGGGTTAGTCCGTGCAGACCACCATAATCCGCTCACCTCCACGCACCTCGCGGCCTTTGCGGCACAGAATGTCTTTCACCACACCGGTTGCGGGGGAGATGATCTTCATTTCCGTTTTCATGGATTCAATAATCGCAACGGCATCACCTGCCTTTACGTGATCCCCCACAGCAACCTTGAGCTGCCACACACTGCCCGGCACAGGGCTGTCCACGCCCATATACCCTTCGGGCAGAATGGATTCATCGGCCTGCGTGGTGTTTGCTTCCTCCTCAAACGTATCAAGGCCTTTTGCAATCCAGTCCTGACGTTCCGCCTCAAAGGCGGCCTGCTGGCGGGCGCAGGCCTGAGCGATTTCGGACTTGTTGGCTTCCAGAAAAGCCCGGTATTCCGACAGGCTGAACTGTGTTTCCTCAATCCTGACGGAAAAACGACCGTAGGGGAAAGCAGCCCGTGCCTCCATCAGCTCATCGTGCGAGACGGGGTAGAAGCGTATCTGGTCAAAAAACCGCAGGAGCCACGGTGTATTTTCATGGAACACATCTGTTGTGCGCCATGTATTCCAGACTTGGGTCGTGCGGCCAAAAAGCTGGTAGCCCCCCGGCCCTTCCATACCGTAAATGCACATGTAACTGCCGCCAATACCCACAACATTATCCGGGGTCCATGTGCGTGCGGGGTTGTATTTGGTTGTGACCAGCCTGTGCCGCGGGTCAATGGGGGTGGCCACGGGTGCCCCCAGATACACGTCCCCCAACCCCATAACGAGGTAGGACGCATTGAAAATGATCTCCTTGACCGCGTCTATGGAAGCAAGACCATTAATCCGGCGGATAAACTCGATATTGGACGGGCACCACGGCGCATTGGGGCGCACCAGTTCCTGATACCGCTGCATGGCCAGCCGGGCCTGCTCGTCATCCCACGAAACGGGGAGGTACACGATGCGGCTGGGCACAACAATATCATCCTCGCCCGAGGGCAGGGCCTGTTCAATACCATGCAGCCGTTCCAGCAAGACCGGCAGGGGGAGCACCTGCGGATTGTAATGGACCTGAAGCGAACGAATACCCGGAGTAAGGTCCACAATCCCTTCTACTGCTGCGGCCCTGAGCCGCTCCAGCACAAGCTGCACACGCAGGCGCAGGGCAATATCCAGTTCCGGCGGACCAAATTCGAGCAGAAGGTAACAATCCCCCGCACGGCGGTACACAACCGGGATTTCCCCTTCCGAACGGAACAGGATGGGGCTATCCCCCGCAATAGGTTCAGGCAGGAAGGATACACTGACCGGCTTGGGCTGTATGCGCTGGAAACGCACCTTGTCCCCCGGATGCAGTTGCCCCATTTTCCACAGTTCATCACTGGTCAGCACCGCGGGGCACACAAAACCGCCCAGACTTGGCCCATCCGGCCCAAGCAGGATGGGCATATCCCCGGTAAAGTCGATGGCCCCAATGGCATATGCGTTATCGTGAATGTTGGAAGGATGCAGACCGGCTTCCCCCCCATCTGTTCTGGCCCAGCGTGGTTTGGGCCCGATCAGGCGTACACCGGTACGTGCGCTGTTGAAGTGTACTTCGTATTCACTGGAAAACAGGGTTTCGATATCTTCATCCAGAAAGAAATCAGGCGCACCATGCGGGCCATACATGACCCCGAGGGTCCATGTACGGGTCAGCTCAGGCCGGTCCTGTGGGGCAATGGCCACTGGGGCCGCCGCATTGGTCGCAGGTTTGGCCAGACGCAGCACATCCCCCGTGCGGAGCTGCCCGGTTGCATGCCCACCAAACTGGCCCAGCATGAACGTGGCACTGGACCCAAGGTAAAGTGGGGCATCAATACCCCCACGCACGGCAAGATATGTGCGATGCCCTGCCCCCTTGATCTGCCCCAGCGCCAGAACCTGCCCCGCCTGCACCGTAACCGGCTCCCAGTAGGGCACCTCCACGCCATCCAGCGTAGCGGGCATGAATGCGCCAGACAGGCCGATAACAGCGTCCGTGTTAAACCGCAGCACCGGGCCAGTAGCCGTAAACTCCAGTGCTGGCACACCCTGCGCATTCCCCACAATCTGGTTGGCCAGACGGAAGTTCCGGTCGTCCATAGGGCCACTGGGAGGGACCCCCACATCCCAGTACCCCACGCGGCCCGGCCAGTCCTGCACCGTGGACTGAAGGCCCGGTGCAATCACTTCCACCGTAGCGGGTGTATAGGCAAAACTGTTGAGCAGCCCTGTAAAAACAGCCCCTGCACGCACGGCATCATCCGCCGTAACTGCGCGCAGATAATCCAGATTACTTTCCAGACCGCTGATCCGGGTTGTGGTCAGTGCTGCATGCAGGTTGGCAAAAGCCTCCTCCCGCGTGGCACCTCGGGCAATAATTTTGGCCAGCATCGGGTCATAGTACGGGGTGACCTCGGTCCCGGTTTCTATCCAGCCATCCACGCGCACACCTGGTGCAAAGCTGACCTCGGTCAGCCGCCCGGTAGAGGGGCGAAAGTTCTCTGCTGCGTTCTCGGCATAAATCCGCGCTTCTACAGCAGCCCCTTTGGGCACCAGACTTTCCTGCGCTGGCAGAACCAGAGTGCCATCGGCCTGCCTGATCATCCACTCGACCAGATCAATCCCGAAAATTTCTTCCGTAACGCAGTGTTCAACCTGAAGCCTTGTGTTGACCTCAAGGAAATAGAACTCACCACTTTCCGTATCGTAAATAAACTCCACCGTGCCAGCGGACTCATACGCAACGGCCGCACACAAGGCCCGTGCTGCGTTCCGCAGGCCCACGCGTGTTGCTTCGGACAGGCCCGGGGCTGGGGTTTCCTCTATCACTTTCTGGTTGCGGCGCTGGAGGGAGCAGTCGCGCTCACCTAGTGTGAGAATGTTCCCGCGGCCATCCCCAAAAATCTGCACTTCCACATGCCGCGCGCAGGCAATGAATTTTTCCAAAAACACCCGCGCATCGCCAAAATTGTTCCCCCCCATGCGCGAAACAGCGGCAAAGCAGTCGCGCAGTTCGGCCTCGTTATGGCAGATCTGCATGCCAATGCCGCCACCACCTGCCGTGCTTTTGAGCATGACCGGGTACCCAATGCCAGCGGCGGCCTCCAGCGCTTCTTCCACACTGTTCAGAATATCCGTGCCCGGCAGGAGCGGCACATTGTTCTGTTTAGCCAGATCACGCGCGGTGTGTTTAAGGCCAAAAGCCCGCATATGCTCGGGCCGTGGCCCCATAAAGCGTATGCCCTGAGCTGCCAGTTTTTCCGCAAATTCGGCCCGTTCGCTCAAAAAGCCGTAACCGGGGTGGACTGCCTGCGCACCTGTGGTGGCACATGCCTGCAAAATGGCATCCATGTTCAGGTAGCTGTCGCTTACCGCGGCAGGCCCGATCAGAATGGATTCATCGGCCTCCAGCACCGGTGGCGTAAACCGGTCTGCCTCGGAGCACACAGCAACGGAGGCAATTCCCATCCGTTTGAGTGTCCGGCCGACACGGCGTACGATTTCTCCGCGGTTGGCAATAAGAACCTTTGTGAACATGGCAGGCAGTCCGAACGGTCAGATGGAAACAGGGTCGCCGATAACGACGCGGATGGGGGTCGGCACAAAACCGTTGCAGGGGTTGTTGACCTGCGGACAGTTGGAAATAACCACAAGCGTGTCCATTTCCGCGCGCAGGTCCACATACCCGCCGGGGTCGGACAGGCCATCATCAATCACCAGTTCACCATTTTGCAGGACTGGTACATTCATGAAAAAATTGACGTTATTGACAATGTCGCGCTTGCTCATACCGTATTTTTCAACTTCCAGCAGAAAGTTTTCTCGGCACGAATGCATGTACTTGGTCTCATGCCCAAAACGCACCGTATTGGATTCACAGCTACAGGCCCCGGCCAGCGTGTCGTGGCGTCCGCAGGTGTCATCCACCACGGTCATGAGCACATTGCCTTCGTTGGAATACAGCCCGGTTCCCTTGCCAATATAGGCCGAACCCTGATTGAGCAGCGTATCCTGCGCACTGTAGCGCTCATGGTAGGCATGGGCATTGTAAAAAAGGGCATCCACAGCCTGCTGGCTTTTCAGGTCAATAATCCGGATAACCTGCCCTTTGCGCACCAGACCCGACCACGGAGTGCGCGCGGCCACATGCTGATCAAGAACAATATTGGAAAAAATCTTGCTGAGATCATGTTCTGACATAAATCTGGCTCCCTGATCAGGCAAAGAGAATATCTGTGTTATCAAACCCGCGCCGTGCTTCTTCGCTGAACGTCCGGCACAGATCATCCGCCGCCGGGGCCGGAGCCTGCCAGCGCACGGCCTCAACAGGAGCCGGTGCAAAACTGGCATCCGGGGCCAGAGGGTGCGGACAGTTGGAGACGGCAACAAGCAGGTTCATTTCTGCCCGCAGGTCCACATGCGCGCCGGGGTGCACATCGCCTTCCACCCATTTGAAGCTACCATCGGCCTGCGTGCTGATATGGGAGAAAAACGTAATGCAGGAGGCAACATCATGCTGCGCCATGCCGTATTTTCCCGCAGTCAGGCGCAGGTTGTTGCGAGTATTGCGTAAACCGGCAGACCCAAAATTGCGCTGGTTGCTTTGCGGTGTGCTCCCGCCCACCAGCGTATCGCTAAACCCGCAGCTATCACCAATAACGGATGCCAGCACGCGCCCCATATCAGAGAACAGAACACGCCCTGTGGTCAGGCAGGTGGTCCATTGCAGCTTCATGGTATCGCCCGCGTTGTAGCGTTCGCTCAGGTCATCCGCATTCCACAACATGACTGACACACCATTGTTGCCGGATGTGTTGATCAGGCGCAGTGCCTGCCCACGCGGCACAAATGTGCTCCAGTACCACCCGCCGGGTATGGTTTCGCGGTGCAGAACACTGGTTTCGGTCATTTCAATCGGGGTTGCAGCGGGGCGTACCGTATTTTCGGACTGGAGCGCCTGATCCCGGAGCTGGTTGTAGCGGGCCCGGTACCAATCTGGGGTTTGCTGGTCTATTTGCATGAAAATCTCCTGTATTCAGGCAAGAATGGCAATGCGCGTTCAGGGCGCTTCCATATCAAGTGTAAGTTCCCGCCCTTTTTCATGAACGGGGGGGATCAGGGAGGCAATCAGATGCAGGCGTCCGGAAATAACACCGGGCTGCGTGATAAACTGGTCTGCTATATCCTGCAGTTTTTTAACCTTGCCCTGAACAAGCAGCACTTCCAGTGTCTGCCTGCGAATGAGGTTGACGTGCAGTGAACTGATAACCTCTGCAAGGTTTTCATATTGCAGCTCTGCAAGTTTCTGTTGCAGGTTTGTGGCGGCATTATTGTAAAAAAGAATAATCACACCCGCCATCAGCTCATCGCCGTTTTCCTGCCGGCACGCCATAAGCTCCTGATGCAGAATGTTCTGGATCGCCTGGGAGCGGCTGGCATAACCTTTTTCCGCCACCATGGCATCAAGCTCATGCAGAAGGCTTGGCGACAGGGAAATACTGACGCGGCTGATCTGTTCCTTGCTACTCATGCTTGTATTCCCTACTCGACCTGGTCTGTTACAAGGGTGAGAAGCGGCAGATCAATTGTTACCTCCTCCTCCTCCATGTCATCCGATGTGCCAAAGGAACGGATAAGCCCCTCCAGATGCGCCTTTGTTGCCAGAAACTCGGCCGATGTCATCTGTTCCGCACGACGGGGGCGGGAGAGCGGTACTTCAATCACTTCCTCCACCTGCCCGGGATGGGGTTTAAGCACCAGAATACGGTCAGCCAGATAAATGGCCTCGTCCAGATCATGCGTTATAAAGACTATGGTAATGTCGATCTTGCGCCAGATCTCCATCAGGTAGTTCTGCATTTTTGTGCGTGTCTGGGCATCCAGCGCGCTAAAGGATTCATCCATCAGCAGCACGCGGGGGGATGCGGCAAGGGCACGCGCAATGGCAACACGCTGCTGCATTCCACCAGAAAGCTGGTGCGGATACGCGGTCGCAAACTGTTCCAGCCCGATCATCTGGAGCCACTGCATGGCCTGACGCTGGGCTTCCAGCCGGTCCACGCCCCCCATCTCAATCCCGAACATGACGTTGCGGCAAACATCCAGCCAAGGGAACAGCGTGTATTTCTGAAAGACCATACCCCGGTCGGACCCCGGACCACGGACCGGCTTGCCGTCCATGAGAATACGCCCTTCAGTGGCATCCTCCAGTCCGGCGAGAATACGGATCAGGGTGGATTTGCCACACCCCGAAGGCCCAACCACACACACCAGTTCGCGCCGGTGCACACCAAACTCTATGGAATCCAGAGCTACGGTCCGGTTACGCTTTTGTGTAAAAACCTTGGTAACACGCTCAATTTCCAGAACATAGTCGCGCTTTTTGATCTGCTCCATACGTGCGGCCACATCTGGTGGCAGAATACGATAGTCAGGGAGCGTATGCTCTACATGGTCAACCATCAGCCATTCTCCCTTTTCCACGTAAACAGTTTGCGGCCAACAACGCCAAGGACCATATCCGTGCCCAGCCCGACAATGCCGATCAGCGCCATGGCGGCAAAAACGTTGTCAAAATGCTGGTAACGGGCCTGCTGTGTAATAAACCAGGTAATCCCCGACGATGTGCCAATCAGTTCTGCCACAATCAGGTAAGTCCAGGCCCAACCAAGCAGAATACGCTGGTCCCTGTACAGGTCGGGCAGAATACCCGGAATAACCACCCGGAAAAGCAGCCGCAGACCTTTTGCACCCAAAGTGCGGGATGCCTCCACCAGAGAAAAATCGAGTTTGCGCGTGGTATTGGCAATAACAAGTATTTGCTGGAACAGGGTCCCTATAACAATAATGGCAATCTTGGGGGCATCATAAATACCCAGAATGGCCACTGCGAGTGCTCCAAAAGCCGGAGCCGGCAGATAGCGGAAAAAATCGACCGAGGGTTCAACAAGCCGCGCAACAGCCGGAATGGAGCCGCACATAATGCCCAGAGGCACCCCCATGACGGAAGAAATAACAAACCCCCAGAAGATAATCCGAATACTGTGTGCAAAAGCCTGCGTAATGGAATGTTCAGCCCCAACAGGGGCAGATGACGTAAAGGCGTGCACAAACGCGCTCAGCACATCCCCCGGAGATGGCAGGTAAACAGGGTTACTTGGAATACCCTGCGGAACAGGCTGGTGCTGCTCCTGCATTTCCGTAACCGCACGGGCAAAATCCGCGCGGTTCATCCGCATCCCCGTTTCCAGATACTCCTCCCCTCCGGGGTCGGTAATCAGAACCTGGGGATGCCAGACAAAAGGCAGATAACTAACCGCGCTCCAAAGGAGCAAAGGCAGGAGCACCGCCAGAATACCGAATATATTCCGCAACATCCGGTCTGTCCGGCCGTATAGCCTCCATGAGGCAAGGAAGCCCTGCATAATGTGCTCCTGCCCTTTGCCGTTACTTAACAGATGCCGTAAAGGACGGATCAATATAGCTGTCAATGTTCTGGGGTGATTTGTAAACACCCTGCTGAACATTAAAAGCATCCGAAATTTCGGTCGATCCGTACAAAGAGCCAAGCCCTTCCTTTTTTACAAAAACGCCTTTCCCGTCAGCAAGGCTTAGCAGATGCGTGCCCTTGAGGAAGCGCTTGTAAGCCTCCGGGGTCACACCCGTACGTGCCGCCATAATGCGCAGGGCATCCGGCTGTGTTTTGGGGTCCTGAATATAGGTAACAACACGGTCCCACACCCCAACCAGACGCTGCCACTGGTCATGATTATCGTGCAGGGACTGCGGATCGACCGCAATGGTATCGTAAATCAGGCCCGGTACTTCATGCGAGGTAAACACCGGCCGCGCTCCGGGCACCGCATGCAACGCCTGACCGGAGTTAGGCTGCCATGCTGCAATGGCCGCAACCTGCCCCGAGGCCAGAACCTGAGGTGTTTCGTTCGTTTTTGTGTTCACGAGCTTGACGTCTTTTTCGCTCATGCCCGATTTTTCCAGCCCCTTGAGCAGAAGCAGGTGGTCCACCAGCCCCTCTTCCACCGCAACGGATTTACCCTTGAGGCCCTGCATGTCCTTAATACCGGGCTGCGCCACGACCATATCATTCCCATCGGAATAATCGGTCACAAGGATCATTTCCCCCTTGTGGCCATTGGCCCCGGTTACCAGCGCATCCCCATTGGTTGCCATAACGGCATCCAGCTTATGTGCGGCAAACGCATCGAGCGAAGCACTGTAGTCAAACCACTGGAAGTCGGCATCAACCTGCGCCTCCTTCAACCAGCCTTTATCAATGGCAACCTGCCACGCAACCCAGCCCGGCCAGTCACTATAGCCAATCTTCAACGACGCAGCAGACGCCGAGGAAAGAGAGACCGCGGCACAAACACTGGCAAGCAGGCCTTTGCGAAAAAGCGATGAGAAGCGCATGGGGGAGGACTCCAGTAATACGAATTGCAAAAACCGTATTACCGATACTCACCACAAACGCTCATTCGTTGCAATCAAAAAATGTTCTCATATCAGAACCAATTCAGGGCCGCTTCAAAATTGGTGCGGCTGCAACATTTTACCCTGACTCTCCTTTTCTGGTGCCAGTACCAGCCCATGTTACGGCCATATCCGCGGCCTCTCACAGCGGAGCACGGGGGTAGCCTGCATCCAAGGACGCCCGTTATCCACACTCCTACGTATCTACCGCAAAACCATTGCTCTTTTTATGGGGGAAGCAGGTTTTTAAAACAGCAACGAACCCGGCCATGTATGGATCCCTCCCCAAAAAAGACGCGCATTTTCTTTGGAAAACAAAGCTGCTACACAAGAACCATAAAGGTTACAGTATAACAATTGGAGGCCCATCCGCCATGAAACGCTTTTTTGGCAAATACCTTTCCCGGACAGCGTTTCTGGCCCTTGTCTCCACAGCACTTGCCGGGCCAAACACCGGGCGGGCGGAAGAAGGCATGTGGACCTTTGACCACCTGCCGATTGCGGCCATGCAGTCTGCCTACCATTTTACGCCAACGCCGGAATGGATCAGGCATGTCATCCAGTCCTCTGCCCGGCTGGCGGAAGGATGTTCCGCCTCGTTCGTATCCGCTGATGGGCTGGTGATGACAAACCACCATTGCGCCAATTCCTGCCTTGCGGCCCTCTCGGACAAAGCGCACGATTACTTCCGGGATGGTTTTTATACCAAATCCCTCGCAGAAGAGCGGCAATGCCCAGGCATGGAGCTGGACCGGCTGGATTCCATCTCGGATGTTTCCACCCAGGTCGAGGCGGAAACCAAAGGCAAGAATGCCAGCGCTTACTCTGCCGCCATGCAGGCTATTGAAAGCCGCCTGACAAAAGACTGCCTGCAAGGCGATGCCGCACATTGGCGGTGCGATATGGTATCACTTTACCATGGTGGGCAAACCGCTCTCTACCGGTATCGCCGTTATCAGGATGTGCGCATTGTCATGGCGCCCGAACAGGGCATTGCCTTTTTTGGTGGCGACCCGGATAACTTCAGTTATCCCCGTTACGATATTGATCTCTCCATGCTGCGTGTTTACGAAAACGGCAAGCCTGTTCACACGCCTTACCTTCAGTTCGACATCAACGGCCCAAGCGAGCACGAACTTGTCTTTACATCCGGCAATCCGGGCCGGACGGAGCGTGGCTTGCCAGCAGCGGCACTCGCCTTCCAGCGCGATGTTATCAACCCCACAGTCATCGCGCTGCTCAGCGTGCGCGAAGGGATGTTGTGGCAATATGCGCGCGAAAGTGCCGAGCGCGAAAAACAGGCTGAGGATGAACTCTTTAGTGTGCAAAACAGCCTGAAATCCTATTCCGGCACACAATCTGCCCTGCGTACAAGCGACATTGTAGAACGCCGCGCAAAGGAAGATACCGCACTACAGGCATGGATTGATGCCGCCCCCGCGCGCAGGCAGGAGTTTGGAACACCATTTGCAACGGTCAACAAAGCCATTGCCACCCAGCGCAAGTTATTCACGCAGAATATTGCCCTACGCATGGCACTGGACGGGCTAGCCGGTGAGGCCATGACACTGGTGAACGGTGCCGCCGAACGCAGCAAACCCGATGCCAAACGCAATGCGGGGTATCATGATGCACAACTCGGCGAGATCGAGGCCGCACTGGGTGCAAAAACCCCCGTTTACCCCGAATTGGAAACCACATCTCTTGCCCTGAGCCTGACAACACTGCGCCAGCTTATGGGCGCGGATGACCCGCTGGTGCAGATGACACTGGGGCATGAGAGCCCGGACGCTCTTGCCGCCCGGCTTGTGCATGAAACAAAGCTGGCTGACCCTGCCGTGCGTCTTGCACTCTGGAAAGGCGGACAAGATGCCATCAACGCATCATCCGACCCGATGATCGTCTTTGCACGCCGCCTTCACCCGTCTCTGGTCACCCTGCGCGATCTCATGCGCGATGAGGTTTCTGCTCCCCTGCACAAAGCCGAAGGGGCAATTGCCCGCGCTCGTTTTGCACAGGCAAAAGCGGAAGGGCGGCTTGATGCATTGTATCCGGATGCAACATTCTCACCCCGCTTATCCTACGGCACGGTGCGAGGCTGGACTCAAAACGGGAAGACCATTCCCGCCTTTACCGATTTTGCAGGCATGTACCGCCATGCCACTGGCAGCGCACCGTTCAACCTGCCCCAACGGTGGCTGGACGCAAAAGGCAGACTTAACCTCTCCACACATCTGGATTTTGTTTCCACAAACGACATTGTCGGCGGCAACTCCGGCTCGCCAGTGCTGAACAGGGAAGGCCATGCCGTTGGATTGATTTTTGATGGCAATCTACCCAGCCTTGCAGGTGATCTGTATTACGACATCACCTCCAACCGCGCTGTTTCAACCGACACCAGCGCGATCATTGCCGCCCTGCGGCATGTGTATGATGAGCAGACACTGGCAGATGAACTGACCAAGGGGCACAGATAAAACTGCTTTTATTATCAGCACCTTTAAAATTCTGAACATAGAAAAAGCCATGAAGCAGTCTGCTCCATGGCTTTTTTCCAATGCAGGACGGTGAATAAGCCGTTCTACCTCAGATCCGCTGTTGGGTAGGGCGGAAGAGAATTTCGTTAATATCCACATCTTCAGGCTGGCTGATCGCAAACGCCACACACCGGGCAAACGAGCTGGCACTAATGGCAATGCCCGGCACAAAGCTCTGGAGCTGTTCGGCAGTTGCCTTATCATGAACGCCATTAAGCAGTTCCGACTGAACAGCCCCGGGCGAAATAACCGTTGTACGCATGTTGTAGGGCTTCACTTCCGCCCGCAATCCTTCAGATAGCGCACGCACGGCAAATTTTGTGGCAGAATAAACAGCACTGCTTTCCAGCACATGATGCCCTGCAACAGAAGAGACGTTAATAATATGCCCGCTCTTCTGTGCCTTCATGTGCGGAAGGGCGGCGGCAATGCCGTACAGAACACCTTTGATATTCACATCAATCATCAGGTCCCATTCATCCACACGCAGCTTTTCAAGTGGAGAGAGCGGCATAACCCCTGCATTGTTGAGCAGCACATCAACCCGGCCATAGGTCTTGACCGCCGTATCAACAAGATTCTGCACAGAGGCGCGATCCGTCACATCTGTCTCAATCGCCAGCGCCTTTCCACCTTTGGCGGTAACATCTGCGGCAAGTGCCTTGATCCGCTCCTCACGCCGCGCGCCCAGCACAACTGTTGCCCCTTGCTCGGCCAGATGCCGTGCAGCTTCCGCCCCCAGACCACTGCTGGCACCGGTGATAACAATGATCTTGTTGGCAATGGTGTTTGTCATGATCAGTCTCCGTAGTGTTAACGGTCAATTTTCTCGAACTTGAGGACAAAATTATCGCCTTCGCCAATCGCTGCATATTTGGCGCGGTCCTTGTCCCCCAAGGCGAAGGTGGGCGGCAATGTCCACACCCCTTTGGGCCAGTTGGCCGTATCACGCGGATTAGCGTTGATTTCCGATGTGCCAACCAGCCTGAACCCGGCTTTTTCAATTAGCGAGATCGCATATGCCTGACGGACATACCCATCCTCCGCGCGCGGGTCCTGCGGGGTATTTGTGTGGCCTCTGTGATCTTCAACCCCCAAAATCCCACCGGGTTTTAACACCCGGTGAATGGCGGCAAGCATCTGCGCCACATTCCCGGCTTCCATCCAGTTGTGCAGGTTACGGAATGTCAGAACAAAATCGGCACTTTCGGGCGGGGCAAAATCAAGATGTTCGCCATCAAACTGCGTTGTTCTGAATGTTCCCTTAAGTTCAGGGTGTGCTGCCTGCATTTTAGTGAAGGCTGACCCGGCCCCATCCTCTGGCCCCAGCGCCAGAGTGTAGCGCCCCTTGTCGTGCAGATACGGACCAAGGATTTGCGTCCAGTACCCACCACCGGGCCAGATTTCAATCACGCTGGCATCCGGCCGCAGACCAAAAAACTGCAATTCTTCCACAGGATGGCGGATAGGGTCACGCGCCACAAACCGCGCATCCCGCGTGGCAGAATGAACCGCCTGTTCCAACGTGGGCGCGGCAAGAGCCTGCCCCGTTACGAACATGAAAACCGCACATACAATAGGATAAACCGCTTTCATGGTGTTGGTTCGCCTGTTTTATCTGTCAAACTGACTGATGCTTTACTTAGGTCTTCCCTGCGCGTCTGATTAGCCCCCTATTATCACTGATGGTCTTCCATTTTGCTCATGAATGCCCAGAGGTGCTGGCTTTATGCCGCATCTCTTCAACAAAAAGTGAAAAAGGCATGGTGTTCTGGTGATGATGCGGGAAGCAGAGATGGTAGCCTGTCCAGTAGGGGCACCAGTCTTCCAGCACTTGTACCAGATGGCCTTCGGCAATGTATTTTTCCGCAACCATTTCAGGCATATGTGCAAGCCCCAATCCATCCAGACAGGCATCCCGCACGGGAAAAATGCTGTTGAATATAAGGGGGCCATCAACACGCACCCGAATATCCCGGCCGTTTTTTTCAAACTCCCAGGCATAAATCCCACCATATGTTGGCAGGCGCATTGTAATGCATTGATGTTTTAGCAGATCATGCGGCACTTTGGGTTTAGGGTTCTTTCTGAAATAGGATTTTGTCCCCACAACCACAAAACGGATATCTGGTGTTAGCGGCACCGAGGTCATTTCTTTTGTAACCTGTTCCCCCAGCCTGATCCCGGCATCAAAACGCTCGGCCACAATATCCACAAGCTTGAGATCGGCATTAATCTCGATTTTGACATCGGGGTATTTTTTCAGGAATTGTTCAATTTTTGGCCGCAGAACATAGGCAATAATATCATCCGTTGCCGTAATACGGATCATACCGCTCGGTTGATCACGCAACTCGCCCAGAGAGGCAATCTTGGTTTCGATCTGGTCAAAATGCGGGCCAAGATTGCGGATAAGGTATTCACCTGCGTTCGTGGGGGTCACGTTACGTGTTGTCCGTGTCAGCAACCGCAGGCCAAGACGCTCCTCCAGCAACCGGACCGTATGGCTCAGGGCCGACTGCGAGACCCCAAGTTTTGCAGCCGCCCGCGTAAAGCTCTTCTCCCGCGCCACAGCCAGAAACGAGACTAAGTCATTCAGATTCTCGCGCGACATATATGAGCCCTCTTCATCAACATGCTCATATTATTTTATGCACATCTCGCTTTTCCGTCGAGATGCGCTGTTTTCCAGACTTTACATATCTGCGCAGGCGCGACCTTCACCAGCAATGTAAGCACAATACAAGTGCTGAAGCCTGCGTGTAACCGGTCCTGCCTTGCCATCCGCAATCGCACGACCATCAACACTCAGAACCGGCGTGACCAGATAAGTAGCACTGGTCACAAAACATTCTGCGGCAGTCGCAAGTTCAGCCCGCTGAAGCGGACGTTCATCAATTAAAAAACCCGCCCCTTGTGCTAGTTCCAGAATACGCTCACGCGTGCACCCCGCCAGCAGCAGGTTAGACAAAGGCCGGGTCACAAGAGTGCCATGCCCGTCCACCAGAAACAGGTTTGACGATGCCCCTTCGGTAATGCCCAGTGCATCATAGAACAGGGTATCAGATACACCGTTGGCCAGTGCGTTGCGCTTAGCCATCACTTGGGGCAGCAGCATGGTTGTTTTAATATCCCGGTGCAACCAGCGGATGTCTTCCTGCAACTGGACATGAATACCGTCCCTGAACGCAGGGGTCTGTTCAAAGTCCGACGCCTGCGCAAGCATCATCAGCGTAGATCGTCCTTCAGGACAGGCCGTGAAATTGCGAGGGGACACGCCCGATGTTACCTGAAGGTAAACTAGACCCGTAAGAACATCATTTTTTTGCAACAGCTCTTTCATGATGCTGTGCAGTTCCGCCCTTTCGGGCGGTGCAGCAATTCCACATGCGGCCAAAGAACGATCCAGACGCGCAAGGTGTGCTGGCGCATCCACAAAATTTCCGTTTACAGCAATACAGACTTCATAAACACCTTCCCCGAATGTGAAGCCACGATCAAAGGGAGAAATGTGCGCATCCTCGGCACGAACATATGCACCATTGAGAAAAATAATCGACATGTTTTACTTCTTCCAACGCCACGCCATCTCTTCCACGCAAACGGCATGACAGTGAGGGGCCGATCCAGCCTCGTCTTACTTTGCTCAGGCGGATCAAAGACCACGTTAGGTCGTCATGATCTTTGTCAGGGATGTCGGTGCCATGGGCTCGGCCTGCATTTTCCTGCATTACAATACAGCCAGCAGTCATATCCTCAGCCAGAACGACCGACGAACTTATTCGGTCTGCTTCGACCCAACTTTGCAAAGCAGTTAACAAACAAAGCGAGCACTCAGCGGGGCAAGACAGCTTTTGCTTTGCACCGCACGCTCGTCCCCCCCCTGCCTCCGACAACACTCGCTCCTGAATAGGAGAGCCATAACAACCCGTCCAATGCTGCGTTAGTCTAGGTTATTCCTCATTTGCATAACGCTATTTGCTGAGAAGCCTGCCAGACCTGCTCAACAATGGGACGCGTATGTTCAGCCTTGCGGTACAGTCTGATTTCCAAGGGAATTTCTTGTCCCATTACAACCATTCTGTTGGTTTCGAGGTCTTTTTCAATCAGACTTCTGGGTAACCATGCACATCCGTGGCCAGCCAGAACCATCTGCCTAAGACCTTCTGCCATGGCATTTTCATTTACGTGTCGAACAGTATCAGCACCATATGGCAGTACCGCCTGCGCTTGCGGGCACTGGCAAACCTGACCGAGAAAAGAGTTGGAACTGTACATCAGCAAAGGATAGGAGGAGCCTGAATGCGCCTGATGTAAAGAATGCCCAACAGGAACCAGAGAATCCTGCCCTAGAACACAATGGGGGAATTGGCTGGGGTGGAGCAACAGTGGAACAGCTTCATGATAAAAAGTCAGGAAAAAATCATAAGAACCATCAACTATAGCGGCCATGCAGTTATGAAAATCATCGGGCAATAAACGACTGCCACACATTCCAGCGGCTTTTTCCATACGGGAAAGCCATTGGGGGAAAAAAGTGACAGATAAAGTATGCAACGCTGCCACAGCGATGCAAGGAAGATCACCCGGGGATGATACCGTCAGTGCTGCGCGACTTTGCAGAAGATTACGCAGAATTTCTTCCGCCGTTTCCCTGAAGCGACGCCCCTCTGGCGTTAAAGTCGTAGGAAAACGGCTGCGATCGAGTAACGGCACCCCCACCCATGTTTCCAGAGCCTGAATGCGACGGCTAAAAGCAGATTGCGTCACATGCCGTTCTTCTGCAGCACGCGAAAAACTCTGCAAACGCGATAACGTCACGAAATCTTCAAGCCATTTGATGTCCATAGATTTCTTTTATGACGAATCCTATTTTTCACAAATGTCTGCCCTCCTTGCGTTTAGAATTTTTTTCACGGTGATCTAGCTGAAGAGACTGGGATGATTTTCCGTTTTTCTTGCGCTGTTCGATAGCCACAAAAAAACCCGCCTGTTGAGGGCGGGTTTATCGTGTCTTTTCAGACGGATATGCGTGGTTGCGGGGGCAGGATTTGAACCTGCGGCCTTCAGGTTATGAGTTTGTAGGTAAGAACTACGCCCCACCACGAAATTCCCCGACGCATCCCGAAGAACCACTACTATCCTATTATTTTAATTGAATAAGTCGTTCATTTTGGCTCTTCTGCCTACGCTTACTCACGCTGACGTTTCAATCCCATTTGCATCCTATATGCATCCTGTGGAGGAAGCCATGCCCCGGATATCAAAGCGCATAATCGCCGTCCTCCAGCCTGCCGAAAAGGACTACATCGTCTGGGACGATCAGGTCGCCGGCTTCGCCTTGCGGGTCTGGCCTTCGGGCCGGATGAGCTACGTGGTTCATTATCGATCCAATAGCCGGTTCCGTCGTTATACGATCGGCCATCACGGTCCCTGGACGGCAGACAAAGCACGCGACGAAGCAATCAAAATCCTCGCCCGTGTGAAAGACGGTAACGATCCAAATACCGAACGCGGCGAAGAGCGGACCTCCCCCACTGTCAGCCAGTTCTGCAAGATTTTCATTGAACGGCATGTGAAGACGCATCTGAAATCAACCACACAAGCCGAATATCAACGCGCGATTGACCTGTTCATTACGAAAAAAATTGGCAGCCGGAAGATGGCCGCTGTCACGCATTCTGATGTCGTCACATTCCACCACACCTATCGGCATATCCCGTATCAGGCCAACCGGACTCTGGGGGTGCTGTCGAAAATGTTCTCTCTGGCAATTCTCTGGGGTGTACGGACAGACAACGTCAATCCATGCAGGGGCGTGAAACGCTATAAGGAGCAGAAGCGCGAGCGTTACCTCGCAGCAGAAGAACATCAGCGCCTCGGCAAAGCACTCGACGATGCCAGGTCCACGATGCCGGAAGCCGTCAATGCCTTTCAACTCCTGCTTTTAACTGGTTGCCGTCTTCGAGAGATCCAGCGTCTGAAATGGGAATATGTCTTTCTGGACGAAGGAGTAATCAGGCTTCCCGACAGCAAAAATGGCGCTCGCACCGTGCAGTTGGGCGAGAGCGCGGTGGGCCTGCTGAAGAGCATCCCCATGATCGCGGGCAATCCGTATGTCATCACTGGACGGAAGGACGGTGGTCATCTGACCGATCTGGAGAAGCCGTGGCGACGCATCCGGAAGGAAGCCGGGTTGGAGGACGTCCGCATTCACGATCTTCGTCATTCCTTTGCATCCGACGCGCTTGAACTCGGCGAGGATCTAATCATGATCGGAAAACTTCTGGGCCATCGCGATCTTAAATCGACCGCACGTTACGCCCACCTCAAGAAGGAGCCTATCCAGCGTGCGGTCAAAGGGATCGACCTCAAAATCTCTGCAGCTCTCGCGACAAGCCGTGTCACGTCACCAACCTCAGTCGATTAAGCCGCTATGGATATTTTCGCGCCGGGCGCTTTGTTCGGATGAAGGAGAGGAAAGCCGCCGCCTTTTCTACCAACAGATAAAGCGCGGGCGTGGTGAACATGGTCTGGGCCTGACTGACGAGCAGGCCACCGATCAGCGCGATGCCTAGAGGCTGGCGCAGTTCCATGCCGTAGCCCCCCATCAGCACCAGCGGCAGCGCGCCAAGAGCGGCAGCAAAGGTGGTCATGACGATGGGCCGCAGCCGCAGCAGACAGGCCTCGCGGATGGCGTCCCGTGGCGTCATGCCGCGTTCGCGCTCGGCATGGATGGCGAAATCCACCAGCAGGATGGCGTTCTTCAGCGAGATGCCGGTGAGCAGCAGCATGGCGATCACCGCCATGCCCGAGAACGGCAGCCCGAACAGGTCGAGCGCCATGACAGCCCCGATCCCGGCCGAGGGGATGGTGGAGAGAATGGTCAGCGGGTGCCACACGCTTTCATACAGCATGCCCAGTGTCAGATAGACGGCCAGCACAGCAGCGACGATCAGAATCTCGCTGTCATGGGTGCTTTTGCCGACGTCTCCTTCATCACTCTGCAGTTCACCGTTGATGGTCTCCGGGAGATGAAGATTGCGCCACTCCTGATCGATGATCGCCTGCGCCTGTGACAGGCTAACCCCGGACGCCAGCTCCAGCGCCAGCGAGGCGGAACTGGCGTAACCGATATGGGTGACCGCCACCGGGTCGAGACTGGGGGTAATCCGGGCGACCACCGACAATGGCACCAGAGTTTCCGCCCCGGTCGCCACAGCCGAACCCGTGGAAGTGTTGGCTCCGCCCGCCAGCGAATTGGCGATCTGGTTCCGAAACGCCGTCGCACTAGTCGACGCCGTGGTGCTGGCTGTCGCCGATGTCACCACCCGGATGGTGTTCGACGCCGAACTGCCCGAGGCGGAGCCGCCCGAGGGGCTGATCCAGAACTGTTTCAGGATCTCCGGATCGCGCTGGAAACGGTTTTCCACCGTCAGCACCACGTTGTATTGCCCGTGTGTCGTGTAGACGACCGAGGCCGTGGTCTGGCCCAGCGCGTCGGAGAGGGTGTTGCCGATCACCTGTGGCGTGACCCCGACACGGGCGGCAGTATCGCGGTCGATCGCCAGCGTGATGCCCTGTCCCGGTGGATCGACATCGGGATCCACATCCGTGAACTCCGGATGGTGGCGTAGGGCTTTTGCCAGTTTCCGTGTTGCCGGTTCCAGCAGCCGGTCATCTTCGCTGCGCAGGATGTAGCTGATTCCGCTGCTGTTCGAGCCGACCCGCATCATGATGTTGCCGGGCGCCTGCGCGTGATATTCGGCGTGAATGTCTTTCCCCATCCGGGCCACGACGCGGGCGGCCACGTCTGTTCCCGAGGCCCGCCCGGTGGACAGGTTGCGCAGGGTTGCGAACACCATGCCGTGGCTGGAGCCTTCGCCGGTATCGAGATAGGCGATGACGTGGCTGACGGCGGGATCCTCCAGCAGCACCCTGCTGAACCGCCCCAGCCGCTCTTTTGTCTGGGCCAGAGAACTGCCGCTGCCGCGCGACCCGCCCGAGACAATGCCGATATCCTGACGCGGGAACACGACCTTTGGCATACGCAGAAACAGAAAACCGGTCGCCAGCAGGGTCAGCGGCAGCAGCAGTGCCGTCTTGCCGGGGTGGGTCAGGCAGACTCCCAACGTGCGACGATACAGACTGCCGCTGTGTTTTTCATGATCCAGAAAATCTGCGACATCCACTTCTGGATGCACGGCGGTTCTGTTTTCGGCAAAGCGCATGCACAGCGCCGTCAGACACGGTGTGACCACGCAGGACAGGACCAGCGACACCGTCACGGCGACCCCCACCGTCCCGGCAAACTCCCGGAACAGCCGTCCCGTCAGCCCAGACGCCAGCCCGATCGGCAGGAACACCGCCAGCACCGAGACGGTGATGGACAGCAGCGTAAAGGCCACCTCGCTGGCCCCGGCAATGGCGGCCTCGTCAACGGACAGACCGCGCTCACGCATGCGGATGATGTTCTCGATCACCACAATGGCGTCATCCACCACCAGACCCGTCACCACCGTCAGCGCCATGAGCGAGAGATTGTCGAGCCCGAACCCCGCCAGATGCATCGGCCCGAGGCTGGCGATCAGGCAGCACGGCACGATGATCGCCGCTGCGATGGAGGCGGTCCATGAGCGCAGGAACACCCAGACCACGACCAGCGCCAGAATGCAGGCCGCCAGCAACGTCACCAGCGTATGGTGCAGGGAGGACCGGATCACCGCCGAGCCATCCCGCGCCACGGCGATATCCGCGCCGGGTGGCATCAGTGTCCGCAACTGTGGGAGGCGGGCCTTCACCGCATCGACAATGCCGACCAGATTGGCTCCCGGCTGGGCGCGCACCATCAGGGTCAGAGCCGGTTTGCCGTCAAAGAACGCGGCGGCGTTCACGTCCTGCATGCTGTCCGTGACGGTCGCCACGTCACGCAGGAGGATGGGTCGTCCGTTCTTGTAGGCGATGACCATATTGCGATAGGCATCGGCGTGCTCGGCCTGATCGTTGACGGAAAGCTGGTAGCGCTGACCAGCCGTATCGATCACACCTTTCGGTGTATGCGCATTGGCCGAAGCCAGCGCTGCGCGCAGGTTTTCGAACCCCATGCCGTATTTGAAGAACAGCAGCGGGTTCATCTCCACCCGCACGGCGGGCGCGGAACTGCCCATGAGCGTCACATCGCCCACACCCGGCACCTGCAGCAGCATCGGCCGCAGGGTGGTGTTCACCAGGTCATACAGGTGGGACATGGGTTGCATGCCCGGTGTCACTGCAAGGATCAGCACCGGCGTCGCGTTGGGATTGGCGCGATGATAGCTCGGGTCCGATCCCGGCGTCGTTGGCAGATCGTGCCGCGCGGCCCGGATCGCCGCTTCCACGTCCCGCGCCGCGCCGTTGAGATCACGGCCCAGTTCAAACCCCAGCGAGATGGTGGTCTCGCCCCGCGTGGAGGTGGACTGCATCTGTGTCACACCCGCGATATTGCCCAGATGCCGTTCCAGCGGGGCGGCCACCGTGCGGGCCATGACCTCGGGCGATCCACCGGCGTTGGAGGCGGAAACCGAGATCACCGGCAGGTCCACATCGGGCAGGTCGGAAACCGGCAGACGGGGCAGCGCCATCAGCCCGGACAGCACGGCGGAAAGCAGCAGCAGCGTTGTCGCCACCGGGCGATGGACGAACCAGGCGATGAATTTCAAGGAAGATGTCCCGTCCCTGCGGGAGGGCTCACTCTATAAGACGATCGATGCGGGTGTTTTTTCAAAGGAGCACGAAAAAATATTCGCCTTCTTCAGCGGGCTTTCAAATCCTACCCGGCTGACGACGTGACCGTGATGGCCGCACCCTGCACAGCCAGTCCATGCTCGGCGGCCACCCGGCGCAGCAGGGTCGCCACTTCCGGTGCGTGACAGGCGATCTTCCGTCCCGTCCCCGCCTCCACAAAGGTAATCGCGAGCGCTGCCCTCGGCTCCGGAGCCACACTGTAGAGCCATTGCCGGTCGGGCGTGACATCACGGCGCAGGATGCCCCGCTCCAGAAACAGATTCAGATTGCGCTGGATCGACCCCTGTGAGGGAACGTGTCCCTGCTCCATGATCCGGCCGAGCGTTTTCCAGATTTCCACCGCCGTCGCACGTGGCCCGGCTTCCAGAATGCCATGAAACAGGATGCGCCGCAGATCGGTCATTTTGATGCCGACCTCCTCGCTCCGTTCTTCCAGGCTGCGCACGGCGCTGCGGCTGGCGCCCATGCCGGGGCGAATTTCATTCAGGGACGGTGAAGAACGGCGATGTTCGGAGAAGGCGAGCACGGGTTTGATCCTGTCACGATCAGAGAAAGGGAATGGGAGCCAGAACGGAAAAAATATCAGTTTCCGCCAGCGTGGATGTAAAACTCGACGGGCACGGTCAGGGTGATGGGATCACCCGCGACACTGTCCGGCGGGATGGGCAGCGGCTGAGCACGTTTGGGTAGAGCAATGGCTTCCTGATCCAGCAGCGGATGGCCGGAAGAGCTGGCGAGTGTCACCGAAAGCACATGACCCTTGCGGTCCATGGAGAAGGTCACCGTTGGCACCCCTTCCTGATGATCGGCCATGGCGTCGGACGGATAGCGCTTGAACTTTTCAAGCTGCGCCAGCAAAGCCCCCTGCCAGGTCACCGGATCGTGCGAGGCTTTTGAGGACGATGCACCCGGTGCAGGTGCTGCCTGTGTGGGCGCGGGCGGCGCTTCCGAAGAAGGCGGTGCCGTCGTCGCCTCGGCCGGTGGCGTCTTGTCCGGGATCGGCTTTTTGAGCATCGGCACCGGCTTATGTTTCTTTACCAGCTTCTTTGGCTTTTCGGGCTTGGGCACCGGGATTGGCGGATTGGGCGCAGGTGAAGGTGGCGCCGTGATCTTGGGCGGTTCGACCGGGGCCGGATCCGGAATGGACTGGGTCTGCTGCGGTCCTGGCGGCAGATCGGTGGGCGGGGTCGGTGTGGAGACCGGTTCCGGGGCCATATCGATGGCGATCGCAGCCGGGGGCGGTTCAGGCACGGCCATAACCGGTGGCGGCAGGCGCTTGATCCACCAGACCGCCCCGCCACTAACCGCCAGCACGGCGAGGAAGGACAGGCTCCAGCGCAGTGCGTCCTCACGCCGGGACTGCCGCAACTGCCCGCGCTGCCAGTCGGCAAAGGACATGGAGGAGCTTTCGACAGCCTAACCCTGCCCCGGCACCATGTCCGCGGTGCCGCTCACGGTGTTTTTCCAGATGCTGGCGCAGCAGCGTTGCCGGACGGTACAGGCGTGGAGCCGGCTTCACTGCCTTCTTCCTGTCCCTGCAGGTTGACCAGTGCGACCTTGAGGTATCCGGCGGTGCGCAGCTTATCCATCACGCCCATCAACGTGCCGTAATCGACCGTCTTGTCGGCGCGCAGGAAAATGCGTTCGTCCTTGTTGCCCTTGGTCGCACTTTCCAGCGCGCCGGGAAGCGCGTCGGTACTGATGTCATCCTCGCCCAGAGCCAGACCATGATCGGCCTTAACGGTGAGAAATACCGGATCATCCGGACGCGGTGTGGGCTTTTCGGTCGAGGACGGCAGGTCCACCGGCACGTTCACCGTGGTCAGCGGAGCCGTGACCATGAAGATCACCAGCAGCACCAGCATCACGTCGATGAACGGCGTGACGTTGATCTCGCTCGCCTCATGTGGGTTCTCATCAGTATGACGGATGCGGATCATGCCGCTTACTCCCCGGCAACCGAGCGGCTGTCGCGCGATGCGCCAAGTCGCACCACCTGTCCGCTGGCGGTCAGGGCCTGCATGCGCCCGAGATCACGCGAGACCAGTCGCATGACCAGCGCGGTCAGATCAGCCACCTGCGCGCGGCAGGAAGCCGTCTGGCGGGCGAGATGGTTGTAGATCACCACCGCCGGGATGGCGGCCACCAGACCGAGGGCTGTCGCCAGCAGGGCCTCGGCGATGCCGGGAGCCACGACGGCAAGACTGGTCGCCTTGCTGGCCGCGATGCCGGTGAACGAGGTCATGATGCCCCAGACCGTGCCGAACAGACCGATGAAGGGCGAGGTCGCGCCAATGGTCGCCAGCACGCCCGTGCCACGCATGAGCCTGCGGCCTTCGGCGGCTTCCAGCCGTTCGAGATGCAGGACAACACGCTCCTTCAGGCCCTCGCTGTCATCGGGAATGTCGGCTGAGCGCTTGCGTTCGGTCTCGGCGGCCATGACCAGCGTGTGGGCAATGGAGGACGAGCCGCGTGTCCACTCTTCCCCCAGATCCAGTGTGTTCGCCTCTTCCAGTGCTTTCTCTGCTTTGGTCAGCTTTACCCGCACGCGCAGCAGTTCGACCGATTTGGCGATGAAGATCGTCCAGGTCAGCAAAGAGGCCACAGCCAGCAGGATCATCACGCAGCGAACAACCGGGCCAGCATTGAGGAACATCTCCCACGGAGAAAAGGAGATAGGAGCAAGATCGGTCATGAGAGACCTCCTTTGGAAGACGGTCGGCTCCATGCCCGGATCAGGCAGACGACAGTCACAATGAGGGGGATGGAAAGAGCCGCCCACGACAGGAGCAACCAGATGCCGTGCTGGCCCAGCAGAGCAGAGAGCAGGCCGAAAGTGGTAAGCAGACCCAATGCGATCGGCCACGGCCAGACAGCAACCGGAGCACGCGACGGAGATGCTGCAAAGGATGATTGGGGCGTTTCGGGTCGTAAGGCGTTCATCGCGCGCTCTCCCCTGTCAGGGCAGAAACAGGCGCATCATCCAGATCATACCCCAGTGCCCGCAGCCGGGCATCGGTGGCGATCTTCCGCTTACCCGCCCACAGCACCAGACCGCTGACCAGCACTCCGATCGCAACGATATCGAGCAGCGCCCACAGGATACGCAGCGGCATACCGCCATAATCGCCAAAATGCAGCGGGCGGGAGATTTCGAGGAAGCGCAGATACCAGGGCATCGGATACGCTCCAGTCAGCTCCCCCGTGCGGGCATCGACCAGAACCGGGGTAAACAGGCGGGCGCGCAACGGTGTCGCGCCTCGTGTCCACAGCACGTAATGCACCGGGCTGCCGAAGGACGCACCGGGGAAGGACAGGCCCGTCACCTCGTTACCGGGAGCTGCTTTGGCCGCCGTGTCGAATGCGGCCTGCACGGAAGACAGATGATTCTGCGACGGTACGGGCAGGTTGGCGTAGGGACGCAAAATCTGCCGCACGTCCGTCACACGCCACAGGCCGAACAGCGGTGTCTGGAGTTCGTTGACCAGTCCCGTAAAGCCCACCACCGTCGCCCAGACCAGTGTGGCGGCCCCCAGCAGGTTATGCAGGTCCAGCCATGTCAGGCGCGAGGCCCGATCCCGCCGGACCGAGCCGAACGGCAGCCGCTTCATGAACCGGCCATACAGAACCGCGCCGGAGATCAGGGAGGCTACGAAGACGCCGCCCATGAGGCCAAGAAACAGGCGACCAGGTAGATAGGGAAACGCAGGGCAAAAATACTTGCAGGGTGCGGAAATTACGAATCCGGTTCATCCTGTATGGCAGGATCGGAAACGTCGTCTGGAATTTCCTGCTGGAGTCTCGGTCCCTGGGCCAGCCTGCGACCGAGGGCCGCGACAAAATTATCGTAACGCGCCCCGGCCTGCGCCCGTGCTGCCCTGGCGGCCGGTTCAGGCAAGGGCGGCGTCGTGGTGAGCCAGAAGCGGATGAACAGCGCCAGCGTCTCGACCGTGATTCCTATATCGCGTTCCAGCCGCGCAAGACGCCGGTCCTGCCGGTCGAGACGTTTCGATGTCGCCGCCTCGCGGCGCTCCTCCCCGTCGGGCGAGAGGAAGGAGGCGACAGCGGCCTCCACGATCAGGGACATCGGCTGCCCGCGTCGCGCGGCATAGGCGGAGAGGGTCTTCATCACATCAGGGTCGAGATAGACGGAAATCTGGGCTTTCTTTTTTGCCATCGCCATACCTACCTCACAGTTCCAGCTCATCACCACGGTCGAGTGACGCCTGTCGGGCGACACCGCGCATGAGATCGTTCATCCGGTTATTACGGGGCGCGATGTCGTCGAATTCATCGGTCGGATCGGGTGCGAATTCATTTTCCATCGGCTCCTTCTTCTCGACTGCTCCCTCACCCAGTTCCGGCTGGCGACGTCGGGCAGACTGCTTCGGGTCTTCCTCTTCATCCTCCATGGCTACCGCCCCTGCTCCCGCATCCGGCGTGGGCGGTGTGGGCGGAAGAGGGTGGTTGCTCCAGTCATCCGGACAGCCGTCCTTGGGACGTGTAGGCTTCGGCTGCGGCAGAATGCGTTCCTGAAAGCGCACATCCTCGAAATAACGGGCCTTCTTCGCGCGGATCGGGTAGAGGCCTGAGACCATGACAATCTCCTCGGACGGAGAAAGCTGCATGATCTCGCCCGCTGTCAGGAGCGGGCGCGCGGTCTCCGAGCGCGAGACCATCAGATGCCCCAGCCAGGGAGACAGCCGGTGCCCGGCGTAGTTCTTCATCGCCTTCATCTCGGTGGCGGTGCCGAGCGCATCCGACACACGTTTCGCCGTGCGTTCGTCATTGGTGGCGAAACTCACCCGGACATGACAGTTGTCGAGGATTGAATTGTTCGGCCCGTAGGCCCGCTCGATCTGGTTGAGAGACTGAGCGATCAGGAAGCTCTTGATCCGGTAGCCCGCCATGAAGGCCAGCGCCGATTCAAAGAAATCCAGCCGCCCGAGTGCCGGGAATTCATCGAGCATCAGCAGGAGCCGCCGGCGCTGTGCCGCTGCATCGAGATCTTCCGTCAGCCGACGGCCGATCTGGTTCAGCACCAGACGGATCAGCGGTTTGGTACGGCTGATATCCGAAGGCGGCACGGTCAGGTAAAGCGTCACCGGGCGATCCCCACCAACGATATCGGCAATGCGCCATTCGCAGCGCCGCGTCACCTCCGCCACCACCGGATCACGGTACAGGCCGAGGAAGGACATGGCGGTGGACAGTACGCCCGAGCGTTCATTTGGCGATTTGTTCAGCAGCTCGCGCGCGGCCGAGGCCACAACAGGATGTGGTCCCTTCTCCCCAAGATGGTGTGTCCGCATCATTACTGACAGCGTGGTGGCGATCGGGCGCTTCGGGTCTGACAGGAAATTGGCGACACCGGCCAGGGTCTTGTCCGGCTCGGCATAGAGGACATGCAGGATGGCGCCGACCAGCAGGGAGTGCGAGGTCTTCTCCCAGTGGTTGCGCTTCTCCAGACTACCCTCCGGGTCTACCAGAATATCGGCGACGTTCTGAGCGTCCCGGACTTCCCACTCTCCACGCCGGATTTCCAGCAAGGGGTTGTAGGCTGAGGAGGCTGCATTGGTTGGGTCAAACAGCACGACGCGACCAAAACGGGCGCGAAATCCGGCCGTCAGTTCCCAGTTCTCGCCCTTGATGTCATGGACAATGGCTGAGCCGGGCCAGGTCAGAAGTGTGGGGATGACCATACCGACACCCTTGCCGCTGCGCGTCGGTGCGAAGGTCAGGACATGCTCCGGCCCGTCATGGCGCAGATAGGTTTTGCGATAACGACCCAGCACCACCCCGTCCGGGTCGAGCAGGCCGGCTTTCGCGATTTCATCCGGCTCCGCCCAGCGCGCCGATCCATAGGTCTCGATCTTCCTGGCCTCGCGGGCGCGATGGACGGACAGCGCCACGGCGGCGGCAAAGGCCAGCACACCGCCGGACCCTGCGATCCAGGCCCCGCGCGCGAAGACGTTCGGGGCATAGGCATCGAAGACATACCACCACCAGAAGAACAGTGGTGGCGCATAGACCGGCCATCGATGAAACAGCACGAACCAGGGCCGCCCCAGTTCAGGCTGAAAGGCCAGTTCCCATGCCGTCCACTGGGTCGCCGCCCACCAGGACAGGACAATCAGGGACAGGACCAGCGCAATCTGGCCCCAGAGAATTTGTGTTCCTGGCTGTTGCATTGCTCCCTCCGATAATTCGGAGAAACAGCGGACAGCCTTCATTTCAGGGGATGCAAGCACCTTATCGTCCCGATCGTACCCGGTCGGTCAGAAGCGAAAAAATACTTGCATGGTGCGGTGAACGCCTGAATTCTTCAGGAATGTGCATAGAACTTGCATCAGGGAGTCGGAGCTTGACCAAGCCAGTCATCCATGCGGTCATCATCCATGCAAAATGGGAAGTCATGACGACTGTTGCGCGTCGGGATATCGAGAAAGACCAGCAGAAACTTATGTGCGTGATCAAGGCTGTGAACGACGTATACGCGCAACTTGGCTTTCTGAGCGACGAGTTCTCGAACCTGTAACACACAGGTTCAGTTCGCCATTATTCCGATCACATAGGGTCTACGGGAATACAGTTATCTGCTGATATTTAACACAGATTTGTGTCGTCCTTAGAATTACTCAAAAAGTTCCAATACATATGCACAAACCGTATGTGCTGAATGAATTGCGAGCCTTGCATGACGTGGCTTAATCGTAATATTCCGCAATTGTTCTTCAGACCTTCCATGCGCACCGCTTTTAGCATTACGCAGATGTGCGATACCATCAACGATACTGTACAGACCTGATGCAATTCTCTTCAGATCTTTATTATCCCAGTCGGCTGGCCTCAGTCCGATCACGTCTGCTGCCGACTTCCAGAGTTCTGCAAGTGTATCAGTTGTATTATAGGCCTTTTGTTTGTGATCAAGATACGCCTTAAGCACAGCCTCAAGAACATTCCCGGCATATTGGGCTGCGGCATGCGGATCTTGTTCGATCTGCGTAAGTGCCCTCTGAATCTCGATATCAACAGATTTGAGTCCATATTTCTTGACGCTCTCATCAAGCGATAGGGTCGATACGGCACCTCCTTTAACGATATTGCCACCCCGAACATATGTCAGCCCTTCGCGTGTCAGGGTCTCGCGGATACGATCTTTTTCTGCCGCCAGCTTCGCAACATGGTCATCAGTGGAACTCAGCCAGAACGTATTTCCAGGTGACTGTTTTTCCAAAAAATCATCTAATATGGAGCCGAGAATTTTCAGCGGTTCATTGCACCTTGAATTAATCTGTCTCAGCCATGCCTGAACTTTCGTCGCCTTGCTTCCGTCTGGGATTGGCTCTGGAGCACCCGAGAATAGAAACAACGCATCTATTTCAGCCTGAGTATAACGATCAGGGAAAATCTGACTTAACAACCCAATAATGCTGGTAGGTATTTTTTCTATCACATTCACAGTGTTAATTACTTTTCCGTTTTGTTTTTAATCGGGAGAAAATGCGACCACAAATTTAACCTATATTTCCCTTTTCTGCCAGCATCTGCGCCGGGCTGGCGGCCCGCATGGCAGGATACCTATGCATGGCCCAAACGGACGAGCATTGAATTTACTGGCCTCCCCGCCCCAAATGTAGTAACGTGACTACATATATGATATGGAGGCGATGACATGAGCATCACCACACTTTCAAGCCGCGAGTTTAACCAGGATACCAGCCGAGCCAAAAAGGCGGCAGCCGATGGACCGGTATTCATCACCGACAGGGGCAGGACTGCCCATGTCCTGCTCAGCATTGAGGAATACCGCCGTCTGACGCACCATCCGCGCAAGATTGCGGACGCCCTGGCGATGCCGGACGCGGCGGACATCGCATTCGATCCGCCTCGCGCCAATATCACGCTCCGCCCGGCCGATTTTTCCTGATGTTCCTGCTGGACACGAACGTCGTTTCAGAACTGAGAAAAATCCGCGCCGGGAAGGCCGACCCGAACGTGGCGCTCTGGGCCGACAGTGTGGAGGCGGACGATCTGTATCTCTCCGCCATCACCGTCATGGAACTGGAAACCGGCATCCTGCGCGTGGAGCGTCGCGACGGAGCCACCGGCACGATCCTGCGGACCTGGCTGGAACAGCATGTCCTTCCAGCGTTCGAAGGGCGTATTTTTCCCGTCGATACGTCCGTGGCCCTGCGCTGCGCCCGGCTCCATGTCCCCGATCCCCGTTCAGAACGCGATGCGCTCATCGCCGCGACCGCGCTGGTCCATGGCAAGACGGTCGTGACCCGCAACGTCGCGGATTTCCTGCCATGCGGCGTTCCCCTGCTCAACCCGTGGGAACCCCAGCCGGACTGACAGGAGTGCTGGTTCACAAACCCAGCCCTCTGTTCCGGGTGAAGCTCCAGTCGATCCCGCCATCGCCGCGCGCAACCCCGGACACGTGCCTGCCCTGCTGCTTCTCCAGCGAGGGCGTCCAGGGCACAAGCTGGAACTGGAGCCCGTCGTCGATCATCGCATAGCGACCCGAAGCCAGCACCATGCGTTGACGATAGGTGCCCGTGACATACTCCCCCGATGCCGACTGGCTGAATGTCCGGCCTGTCTCGCTGGCCAGCCGCTCTCCGACCTCGTGGACCTCCCGGTCCCTGAGTTTGCCGATCAGATTGCGTGCAAGGACTATTCCCTGTGCGCGGCGCTCGGCGAGCCCCTGCTCGATCAGTTGCTCGGCGCGCCGCTCCATCGCCTCACGCACCTCTGCGCCAAAACCCGCCTGCCCCAATGCGACAGGATCACGCGCCACCGCCTGCCGGTCGAGCCAGGTGGCCCCGCGCGCCGTTACCTGATTCTCGATCGACAGGTCAGAGCGCACGGCCAGAGCCACACGACGTTGCCCCTTCCTGTCATCGAAGGCGCGCAATTCGACCACCGAACCCAGTGCCCCGTCCCCTGTGGCGTCAAGATCGGGGAAACGGACATGATGCGTGCGACCGTCCACGCCGTCGATGACGGCATAGGCGGTGCCTTTCAGTTCGTCATCCAGACCCCGATCGACCAGCCTGCCGATCACCGGCACGTCGAGGCTCTCGCCCGCCAGCACATAGCTCGACGTGCTCCGCTCAATGCCGCGCCCGGCCAGGGAGCGGTGAATGCGTTTGATGATATCACCGCGCTCACCGAGTTCGCGCAACATCGCCTCGGCGGACTCATCCAGCGTCCATTGCCCTGCTCCGACCTGATGGGCGAGACCGAGCCCTTCCAACCGGCGCAGGCGTCCAACCTTCAGGGCCTCGAACGGATCAGGCTGCCGATCCGGCGCTGGCGCCATGTCGATGATGCCGTTACGGCCAGCATCACGCTGGAGCTGCCGGTCAACCTGGGTCCAGTATTCGGCATCAACCTGACGTTCCAGGGCGCGCTGAATTTCGATGTCGTTGCGCTGCCCAAGTTCCTGCGTCACCAGATCCTGGGCGCGGGCGCGCAACCCGTCTTTGATGTAATCGCGGGAGATCACGAGGTCGCTGCCATCCTCGGCTACGCCGCGCACGAGGATATGGACATGAGGATGCCGGGTGTTCCAGTGATCCACCCCCACCCAGTCCAGTTTCGTGCCGAGGTCTTTTTCCATCTGCCCGACCAGTTCACGGGCATAGCCCTTGAGGTCAGCCATGTCGGGCGCGTCCTCGGGCGAGACGATGAAACGGAAATGATGACGGTCGTCCTCGCAGCGTTCGGCGAACGCCTTCGGATCGGCATCGTCAATGCCGGGGCCGAAGAGCCGCGCCTTTTCACCATCCTTCGTCACCCCCTCCCGGCGCAGGTAACGCAGATGGGCGGCGAGCGGCGCCTTGCGCCCGCTATGACGAACGACACGGGCCTTGACGGTGACACGGCGGGCACGGCTGGTCAGCAGACGGTTTGCCCTCGCTGCCGCAACACAGCCACGCCCAAAGGACGAACGGGAACTGCCACCGTTGCGGCCCGATCGGAACCCACCACCTCCGGCCCGCTGGGCCGAGGCGAGGGCCTGGGCGACAAAGGGTTTGAGCCGTTGGGCACGCGGCGAGCGGATGCGACCCAGACGGGGCCGGAAGTCATTCTCGCGCGCCATCACTGCCTCCAATGTGCGAAAAATCCCGATGCAACAAGGGAATACGGGGTCGGCAAACATTGCCGGTAAAGGCGGAACATTGTCGGAAGGAAGAAAAAACACAGGAAAACCAACACCCCAACCGAGGCGCAATGTGCGCCCTTTTATCTCGCCTCTCATTCCCCATGCCCCAGAGCGCCTGTTTCCCCCTGCCAGCACCCGATCCGCGATGCTGGCCCCTGCTCCGATCGCCCGGCGCGAACCACCGCAAACCGGCTGGGGAAATGATGCCTGGACGCGCATTCATGGCCGTGCTCCCGATGCGGAAGAGACAACGAACAACCCATCGGAAATCGGCCTGACAAGCGCAAGATCATGCGCGAGGATGTCACGCCGAACACCATTCGATGGCGATTTCATTGCAGCCGGAGCGCCCTTCCCCGTGTTGTCCGACTGCACGGCGAAAAGCGGCGCATCGGTCCGGAACAGCGGGTCGGGATGCGAAACCGGCAGCAATGGATCTGCACCGCCCTGACCGATCAGAGGCAGCAGCCCGGCGACATAGACGAGCGTTTCGGGCGGCAGCGGACGATGCCGATCACGGTAACCCTCATAGCGCCCCGGCCCGGCATTATAGGCCGCCAGAAAGCCCGGCGCACCGTAGCGATCGAGCATCTCGCGCAGGAATGCAGCGCCTGCGAGGATGTTGTCATGCACGTCAAACGGGTCGCTTCCCAGCCCGTAACGGATACGCAGATCGTTCCAGGTTGCAGGCATGATCTGCATGAGTCCCCGCGCACCCTTTGCAGAAATTGCGCCGGTATCGCCCGCACTTTCTGCACCCATGACGGCCCGTATCCATCCAGCAGGGATGTCGAAGCGCCGCACAGCCTCTGCAATGGAAGCTGCATAAGGATCAGCATCGTCCGCCACCGAAACCGGTACACCCTGCGCGTGAAGAGCGGCTCCGGGAACGCCCATCGACGTGATGGCGACAGCGAGAAGAACCGTGCATCGCATGGCCTTACTCTCCGCGTTCGACCCGTTTTGACGGGCGCGTCCAGTTCAGCACCCAGACCGCACGCTCTCCACCGGCACGGAAGAGATTGGCACGGATCGGTTGTGCAAAGGCGGGGTCGTCGAGGGCCACCGCCACGTAGTCGCGCGCTTTCTCACCGGTGCGTTTCCATCCGGCTCCGACCTCGGGACCATCGGCGTCAATCAGGTGAACGCGGTAATCCGGTGCATGTCCGGCATCGGAAAAATCGGCCGGAATGAGGACAATACCAGCGTATGCAGGAATTCAGTCAGGGCAATGTGCGGATTGCTGGCGAACGCATCCCGCAGGGCCAGCGTGCGCCACGCCGTCAGTTCGGTGAGAAGCCGGTCGGGTAACGGCTTGATCCCGTCTTCTTCTTCGGGCTCAACGTCGGAAACGGTAGTATCGCCCACCCCGTCCTCATCACCATCGCCTGCGATATCTTCGTCGTACCGATCATGCGGATGATGACCATATTCATCGGTCTCTTCAGGCTCAGCCGGCATGTCCTCAGGCAGCACGAAGCCCCGCTCCACCTGCAATGTGCCATCGCTGGCGAGACTGACGAAGGCCCCTGCCCGCGCCATGTCGGCAGGATCGAACGCCAGAGGCCGTTCCCTCCAGGGCAAGGATCGCCTGTTCAATCCCGCCCAGCCGTGCATCGACCTCGTCAGGGTATTCATCGGCCTGGGCATATTCAGCCTCAATGGCTTCCTGCTCAGCACGTAGGGCTTCGAGACGGGCGGTTTCTTCATCAGAGAGTGGCACTTCCGTGCCATCAATTTCCGCGAACTGCCGTGTGTGCCCCCATGGAAACGACAGGGCCGTCTCGACCCATTTCCAGCCCTCGGCACGGATGTCTTCGGCGGCAGCGTGCAGTTTTTCCATGACCAGCCGGTCCAGAATGGCCGGATCCTGCAACCAGCCGCCATCATCGGCCTCGAACAGGTCGCGCATGATAGCACCACTGGCGGCGAGATAGGCGTCCAGACCGACAAACCGCGCACGGGCGTCCGAGGCCCGCACCGTTTTTTCCGTCAGCATGCGACGGATGACGTAGGGTTCGCGATTATGACTCTGGGCCACGATCTCCCAGACCTGCTCCTGGCGGGTATGGTCATCGCTGATGGAAAAGGCCATCAGCTGCTCCAGTCGCATGCCATCCTGCTCATAAACATCGAGCAATTTGTCCGATACGGTCATCAGGCGCAGGCGCTGTTTGACAACAGCAGGTGTCACGAAGAACGCGGCGGCGATTTCCTCTTCGGACATGCCTTTTTCCAGCATGTCACGGAAGGCGCGAAACTGGTCCAGCGGATGCAGGGCCAGCCGCTGGACGTTCTCGGCTAAAGAATCATCCTCGGCAAGAATGGCCGATCCGGCCTCGCGCACCACGCAGGGCACGGGGGCCGTCTTCGCCAGTTTCTTCTGCTTCACCAGCAGTTCGAGCGCGCGAAAGCGCCGTCCGCCGGCTGGGACTTCATAAGTGCCGGTCTCGGCCCCTTCGCCATCAAGCACGGGACGGACATTCAGGCTCTGCAGCAGTCCGCGGCGCTCGATGTCACGGGCCAGTTCCTCGATCGACAGGCCGGATTTCACACGCCGCACGTTGGACTGGGACAGAACCAGCCGGTTGAACGGGATGTCGCGGGACGAACTCAGGGTGATTTTGGGAATAGCGGTCGCCATGGCGAAAAACTCCATGACAGGCGGACAGGAGACTCTCTCCTACCCTCTCAACCCGTCACGAAAATCCGCGCAGCCCTCTGACTCTGACTGCTACACCGAGACTGATCTGCTCCCGAAGGTTGGAAGAAATGAACCGGTCATCGCCGTCTCACGCAAGAGTGGGGAGGCGCTCACGCTTACGGTTTGTGATGCCCCGGGCGAGATCGAACGCCCTTCCCAGCCAGAGCCTGAACCGGAAAGGCAGAGCGTCCGAACCGTGCTCGTGGGCGAAAGCCGTGTCGCGGGCCAGGTGCGCCAGACACGTCTGATGCCGCTCGCCGTGCTTCTGCTGCGCCGCATAGCGATCCGAAATCCAGACCGCTGGCACATGGCTGCCCATCATGTCGTTCACGACACGAGCCGCGCGAGACGGGTCGGGCTGATGCACGACCCCGTCCGCACAATGGAAGACCCAATGGTAGGCATTCGTCCCTTCGATGCGAACGCCGGTCTCGTTGCTGGCGACGACGCGGGCGCAGCGCAGGATCGCCCGGGCCTTCGAAGCCTCGTGCCCGAACCGGGCGTGAGAACGGAGGAATATGTTCATCAACACGCCCTCGCTCACATCGAGCCCGAACGCATCGCAGAACATCCCGCGCAGACGCGCGTTTTCCCGCTTTTCCTTCTTGTCGGTGGATGGGGCATGGACGACGTATGCGAGGTCTTCGCCGGACGCTGAGGCCGCAGCGCCAACTCGATCAATTGCTCTTTGCTGAGCTGCTGCAAATCACCGCGATCCATCCCCGCATGGATTCAGAAATTCCCCCTCCTCGCAAGGGGATGGGTAATTACGGAGTGAGTGCCTTATTTTCACTCAATGCTGAAGCAGTTCCACTACTTCCAATACCCCATTTCCACAGGCCACAAAAAGTGTGATAATTAATAAAACCATCAAAACCATTTTATGCGATTGAGCATTACGATGTACGCCCGCAAGTTCATTTTTTAATATTAAAAGTTCTTTCTCAGCATTTCTCCCTGATATTTGCAAATTGGACAAAATTAATTTCTCACCATTCTTGATATCATCAAAATAATACTGTAACTTTTTTGACGAAGACATCAATAAATTTAATTGATTATCCAATACTTCTTGAATAATTTTAGAATTGCTTTGCAAATCTATCTTAATTTTCTCTTGTATCTCGGCCGTTTGGCGATTATTCTCCTCCACCTGATCAATATGCCGATTAATGAAGTTTTTAAGATAACTTTGGCATTCATCAACCACCTCTTTAAATCGTTGCGCAACAACCTCTGGAATCTTCTCAACCTCGCAGGTTACTTTTGAAGAAAGGTCTTTATTACTCTGCAAACACTGATCAAATGACGTTAGCATCTCCAAATGTTTTTGTTGCCTTTTCTCTGCTAGCTTATGCAAATCTCTTTCCAAAGCTTCAAAAAGAACCTGTATTCTGGCTTCCATAGCCTTATGAGTGTGAGGCAAACGGTCTATTTGACCTGAAAGCAACATCGTTTTTTCAGCAACAAGAGTGTCAACATCTTCTTTTAACTCATGAGTAATCTTCTTTATTTGATCAGGAGTTTTTTGTACATACTCATCAAATTGATTCAAGTATTTCTCTAAAATGACTATTTTAGCGTCATGAAGACTATCAACTTTTTTTTCTAACTCCTCGACAGAATCCTCAAGTGAGTCCTCAATGTAATTTCGTAATTTTTCTACAGCACTCTGAACCGTATCAGGTACAGCACTTAGACGATCACCAAATACCGTCGAAATTTCTTGTATTTTATTAAAAATTCTTTCTAATTTTTCCCGCTCATCTTTATATTCCCCAATAGGGCTCCGTAATACTTTTTTTAGGAGAGCTTCAATTTCCTGCTCTTTTTTCTCAATATCATTATTTGAAGGGAATTTTTTAGGCTGCAGCATGATTGCCTCTTTTGTTAGAAATAATCTTAACAACTATTGATGAAATAGTTTTTCTTCAATAACAGAACGACTGTATTTTAGATTCTGAGCGTAGCACAGACTCAGCAAAGACATTCCTGCTCCTTCGGCCGTATAAACCGTCTCATAAGCACTACTCACCGCTTTGAAATATTCATTCAGAAAGAAAGAATGCATATTATCCGTTTTTTCTTTCGTCTCCACCCATTCAGCGTCAATCTGCTTTTTCTGTGCCAGACTCTCCTCAAACTGCTGCTGTAATAATGCTAGTTCCAACTCCCTCTTAGAATTCTGTATCCCAAGTATCCTCACATCACTCTCTGTGTGATCCTTCCTTTTTCGAATTTTTTCCTCAAAACGCTTTTGCTCTACATCCAGAGCTTGACGAATAATTTCCTTAAGCTTAGCCGCAGAATTTCTGTAAGCAGACATGAACATGCGGCAATCTTGTTGATAGCTTTCATCGGACCAATAAGAATTTATCCAATATTCATCCAATTTATTCATAAAATCTTGGAAATTATTTAAAATAAACAATCTCCCATCATGCAAAAGGTCTTCAGCAGAAGGAAGAACATCAAAAAAATGTGCGCATGTTTTGTCAATTATTGAGTTTCCAGATTCAAATATTTCACGAGACTCATATAACCAAGAATTGTACTGAAAAATCATCCAAGGTAACAGCGCCTTCTCATCTTCAGGCTTCTCTTCCCTTTTCTCTATCGTGTGCAGTGTCGTGAACTTCTTCAGATCAGAAACAGACCATTGTTTTTTCTGTAGCAGATCAAACATCGCTTTCTGGTCAAGTTCTTGGCGTTTTTTATAATCCACCCAAAATAAGCTGATCAGGCCATCTTTTTTTGATAAAGACTGTACCGCACCCAGCTTTTCCTCATAGAGCTTCACTTGGCTTTTAACTTCTTTTAACCTCTCATTGAAACTCGCTATGATTTTCCTACTACTCTCTACTTTTTTTCTAACGGTATTTATCTCATCATTAAGCACTTTAGAGCGTTCTTCATAAAAGGCCTCCGCACAACCTTGGCTGTCCAATACGCTAAGAAGATAATTAAGCGGATCATCCGCCTGTGCGATATCATCGTAGAGGCGCTTAAACTCTTGTTGGATCATTTCATCCAGAGCCGGCGTATCTTTCCTAAGATTAGATTCTTGCCAAGAGGTCCCAAATTCCAAGGGATAATAAAGGTCCTCCTTTTTGGCTCTTTCAGGCAATGCCCCAAAAGTCCCAATCTGAGCAATCAACTCTTGCTGATACGCCTTAATGTTCCCCTGCTTCTTTTTGACTGTTTTACGCACTGTTTCTGGCGTGAAAGAATAAGTCGTAACAACACGAAAACGACTAGGGATGTGTGTCCAATGCTGTATTTCTGGAACGCCCTCCAACCCCTTAAAAAAGAAGCCGAGATCGTCCGCCTTGGAAACAAGAAGGGTCAACGTCGCAATCGGAACAAATTTACGACTAATAGCCCGCACATATTCCTTCTCTTGCGCATTATCAGCCTCAATCCCGGGAAGGTCTAGAATGCGAATCACTTTCTGTAATTTTTCCCCTTCTCGCTGTTTGAAATAACTTAAAGGGATATTAATCGTGCAATAATCATCAGAGGCCTCAATCATCCCTTCCATCATTGAACGGCGCAACTGCTCTAGCTCATTGGCCATTCCTTCATCAGAAGAGGCTGTTATGTGCCTCCCTTGCCAAGAGAGAGACCATTTTTCATCCTTACTCCGCCGATATTGCGTTGCTACTGCTGTAGACGATTCGCCTTTCGACCGTTTGCCGCGCAAAGTCTTCCCCACTCGCGCTTGCCCATCTTCGGAAAGTTGGAGCATTGTGAGGATAAGCGTTGTCTTCCCCACCTGCGTCGGCCCATAGAGAACGACAAAAGCCTCCCCCGCCGGTTTACGAAGCTGCTCGCGCACCTCAAGAGGAAGCCCTGCGCAATAAGCGTCATACGCTCTATGCGCCCAATCGAAGCTCAAAGAAGCATCATGCGACATGAAGGTCTGTACTCAACTCTTCATGCAGTTGCTCACGCAGTTCCTGAGCGATCGCAACACTACGAAAGGCACGATCTTTTTTTCCAATTTTATTTGAAATTTTATACCTTTTTTGTAACTGCGTACGAAAATTTTCACGCGTTGTTTCCATTAGTTCCGCATAACTCTCCATATAAAGATCAAAACGACTTTGCTTGAAGCCTTCGAACATTTCCAACGCTGTCACTCGGTTAGCGCGGTCCGTAGCTTTTGCGTCCTGCACCAATTGTGCTCCCAAATACCCTGCCGCGAATATACCCCCAGCAGCAAGTGTCAAAGGGCCACCAGCCAATATGGCAGAGCCCGCAGCCTCTGCCCCCACAGTTCCAACGATCGCGCCCAACAATCCCCCTCGAAAAGATGGGCTCTTTGTCCCTAGATTTTTTGTGAAATCATTTAAAATTCTGTGCGCATTCGTTGCTTGTTCAGTCGCATCGCCCAAATTATCAGCAATATGCCGCACCACATTTATAGAAGAAACACTACGTTCACCTGTCCACCCATCAACAGAACCGCGAATTTCTTTTTGGAGCGGCTCAAATTGACTTAGCTCTAGTGCAAAATTGGTCGCCAACGCTGGAAGAGCCTCCACAGCTTGCTCTAGTCCCTCAATTTTCCCGACCTTCTGTTCATCGTTCTTATAAAGAGTTATTAGAGCAAAAGAGGGAGTGCCTTCCTTGTCAGGATCACCACCTTTCTCATAGGAGAGTAGCCCCCGACCAATATCATTGGCACTTCCCCCCAAAACGCTGCGCAATCTCCCACGTACAGCCTGGCTGACTGCCTGCCCTAACGGTTTATTCCGCTCAGCTTCATTCACATTTTTTTTGACAATATCTTGCAACTCTAAAAGCTGTTTCGTATCACTTCTGAAGAAATTGACGACATTACGAACCATCCCTTCGTGGCCATCAGCAAGATTTTTTAGAACAGCCTCCTGAACCCCTGCTGCACTATCCTCGATCGCGTTACGAATATCTCTTTCATAGCGGCGCCGGAATTTTTTCTCCGCTTCATCAAATGTTTCCATGAGCTTTTCGACCCATTTCTCAGAAGGATCATCAACCTCATTTATTAACACTTGGTCGCTTACATCTCGCTTAATTCCGGCCAGGGCTGTACGTAGGTCGCTATTAATAAGCTTAGCAAGCGTAAGGCTACGTGCGTTGCCGCTCCCGCGCCCTTCTCCCCCAACAAAATTTTTCGCTGTATCTTTAAACGTGTCCTGCCATTTTTTCATATAAGCAGGGTCGTCTTTCGACCCACTACACACGACACGGTTACTTTCTATACTAAAGATTTTAGAAGCCCTTTCTCGTAGCTCCTGACAAGCTTCCTCGCTTTTATCTTCTGTTCTCGTAACCACCACGATAGGCCGCATACCGTCTAGGTGGTTCATGCTCGTGTCACGGATAAGTGTTGCCTGATCACCGGCAAGGCGCTTCTCATCCGTCACGATAACCGCCCCATACGCATTGGCAGCCACTGCGCTCATTGTGTCCTGCCAAGACTGACTGTCTCCGTCGCTCTTCTCATACCCCGGGAGCAACACCCATCCACGATCTTTCCCCAAGTTGAATCGTGGCGGCAGACGAAGTTCTAACATCACCTCACCTGCATTATTATCACGATCGGCAGCCGCGCGGCAGAACTCAGCTTGTGCAGCCTCTAACGTATTATATTTTTCTCTCAGCGTGATGTCTTTGAGAGTCCTATTGCCGTCAGCATCCTTGGTAAAAATTTTAATAATACCCTCTATTTGACCCTCTAAATGCTCCGTAATAAGAATAGGATGCTTCTCCCCCCGGCCTTGGTTAGCTTGGAACCATTTGGCGTCTTCATCACTCAGACCATAAAGATTTTTAATGAGAGTTGTCTTACCTGCCCCTTGCGTGCCCGAAATAGCTAAAAGAGCTCGTTCTCCTAAAGCCTTCTGAAGCAGAATACGTCGAATAGCGGGCTTAAGTTTATTATCGCACTCCTCCTCATTCAAATAAGGATGGCACGAACCCATTACATTCATAAGCGAATGTATAAGATTATCGAGTAAGGATAAGCGTATAGATGACATAATAAGCTCCTCTTAGAAAATTACAGCCTTATCGCAGAATGCTCGTTGTATTTTTAAGACTGCAAATTACAAATTTTCTTTCGATTAAAGGTAATTTTTCTATAATTTTATCCTGAAATTGAAAGAATTCAGCCTGTTTTTAAACTAACCTGAGTTTTGTAAACATGCAGCCTACATAGTTCTGGAGAAAGACAAGAGCGATCATTCACGCTGGTCTGCTATGATAATCGCTGCCACGCTTGATATTATGGTTCACCCTTGATTGATGCGAGCTCATTCTTTCTGATTGATGACTGACGGAACGACTGTGCGATCATTCGATCGCTTTTTCCACGAAACCAAGAGTATTGGCATTCTCGATCAGCGTTCTCACCTTGGTGCGATCAAGCCCGCCCGGGACTTCAGCTTCGATTTCAAGCCTGAGTTTCACCTGACTGTCTGGAAGTGTCGTGAGTTGCTCGACAATAGCTTCGACAACCTGATGGATGTCTCTAGCCGGTCGTTCTGGCGAGATCATGACTGCCCCTATGAACCGGGTAGGCTTTTTCTCTAAAGCAGGCGAGCGTGGCGTTCCTTCTGGCTCACCTTCTGCTTCCAGTGGTTTTCCTCTGGGCTCTTTTGGGCCATCAGTCGATTCAGGTTGCGCAGAAGCCAGTCTGTGTGCTTCGGCAATGTCGGGATTCACGATGACGCTATCGCCATCAATGACCACGACAGCATTACTAGCCCGCTCGATCGCCAAGCCCACATATGTATCCGTCTTCTCGTCCCATCGCTCGGCATAAGCGAATGGACCGGGCAACATACCGCTGATGGATGCTTGCACGGCTTTAATCAGAACCTCTTGGTTCTTCAGCCGCGGCAGGTAGATGTAGCGATTAATGTATTCCCGCAGATCCTTTAGTGAAAGGTGCGGCTTTCCGTTCCATATATATTTCTGGAGATCGCGATCAAGACGTGATGGTCCCAGTTCGACGAGCAGGCCCTCTTCAGCCACCAACTTTTTGCTTGCGCGAGTCAGCAATCCGTCTTGCGCTGGAATTTTGCCGGATACCCACTCCCAATCTGCCTGTGCACTCTCCTGAGCAGGATAGTGTAAATAGCACCACGCCTCTTTAAGACGCGTCTTCATTGTCTCGTTGGCTTCGGCAAGCTTTGTTTTGGCGAGTGCACTGTCGCTTTGAGTGAGGTTCAGCCGCTCTGTATCGCGGACAATCTCGCCCCAGGCAAGGAAGGCGCGTACGGCATCTTTCAAATGCTCAAGCTGACGATTTTCCGCAGCGATGAATACCAGCATGTTGCGATAAACGCGAGGCATGCTGCCGCGCTGTGTAAGTATGTCCTTTGCCTCGACGAGTGCTTCGGAACCGTCGCGTCCATTATGCGGATACTTGACGCCCAGCACGACGGCACGCACTCCGCCCGCTTCATCAGGGACTTCAGACGATGATGCTGGCGCGACCTGCACGGCATCGAAATGCCCCCGATCGGTAAGCCCGTTCACATACTTGCCAAGTTGCGCGTCGATGGTCACGTCGACGAGTGCGGTTTCGATCTGCGCCGCTTTGTCCGCTGCGATACGATTGAGGCTGGCAGACATAGAATACCAATAGCGTCCGAGATCGGCGTGCATAAACTTGGCCTGGTTGGTCAGTCGTCTCAGCGCATCACCAAAGATCGCCGGACGCTCGCCTGGCTGCACGACCCCCAGATTGATCTGCTTGTCATCAAGGCCGGTATTTTGTTGCTGGTGCGTCGGCGCCGTTCCCATGAAGATCGCGCGCGCAACGCGCCTCGTCGCCGAATAACGGTTTAGGTTTGGTGCCGACTGGTCAATCTTGTATGGTGTGGATGCCGTGCCATCGACATCGCCAGCGATGATCGACTGCCAGGTCACATCAAGATAGTGCAGCAACTCCGGTTCCACGCGCGGCGAACTAACCGTAACGCTGCCGGGCATGATCATCACCGAAGGATCGTTGCTCATCCAAAGCTCGTGAATGGCTTGCGCCATCAGGCGCAGGACACCGCGTGTGCGCTGGAATTTTTCCAGAGATCCCCAACTCGTATAGAGTTGATCAAACAATTCGGGATGGATGGGATAGGCTTTTATAAGCTTACGCCGGTAGTCCTCATCCGCACAGCCTTGCGGGAAATCGTTGGTATTTTCGCGATATAGTTTGGAAAATTGCTTCAACGTGTTGTCGCGGTGATGAAACTTATCGCCAGGTATTTCCTTAAACAGCCGCCGCCGGACGATCTCGTAGCTCTCTTCCTGACTTGCCGGCCGCCATGAGGATTCCACTCGACTAAAGGTTTGCTTAAGACGCGCCAGTGCTTCCTGACCGCCTTCACCACCCACCTCAATCTGCGAGGCTGGCAACGAAGCAACCAGCAGCGTACCGGGGCTGGCTTTGACTGCCTCGGTCAGCGACTGGACAAATGAAAGGTTGGCGTCGAACGAGCCAGCCGGCAATCCGTCAACTTTGTAAATTTGGCGCAGATAGGCGACCCATTCGTCAATCAGGATCAGGCAAGGTGCATATGTCTTGAATAGCGCCTCAAGCAGGTTCGACCCCGGCGCGATACCGCTCGCATCGTTCTCGGCGACCATGTCGAAACCGTCCGGCCCGCCAAGCTGCCATGCCAGTTCGCCCCAAGTTGTACGGATCTTACGACCACCTTCGGCATTGAGAACATCCTGCGGCCCGCGCGATGTGCCGACGAGCACAGCGCGTTTGATGTCTTTCGGAACGCTCAACCCCTGCTTGTCCAGCAACTGGTCGAGCCCAGACAAATCATGGGCCGGGATCGGGCCGGCCATGTGGTAGAGCGCTAGCATTGAGTGCGTCTTACCGCCGCCGAAATTCGTCTGCAGTTCGACGACCGGATCGCCGCCGGTACCTGAGAGCCGCCGAGCCGCTCCAATTAGAAGCGCGCTAAGACCTTCGGTCAGATAGGTCCGGCTGAAAAACTGCTTCGGATCGCGATACTCAGCCGGTGCGCTGCCTGAATATACTTTGGCAAGGTCGGCGGCGAACTCGGCTTGCTGGAACTCGCCAGTAGCGACATCCTGATGTGGCTCGACCACCTCACGCCATGGCAAAAGCCCTGCCACAGTCTCAACCGAAATGTCGAGGCGCTGGGTTTTCCGTCGTTCCTCATTGCGCTGAAGCTCGGTGAACTTTGTGCGCAGGATCGTGTCACGCATCTTGCCGAGTTGCTCCGCCGCCTCCCCAGCGCTGATCGCCTCCATCAGGCGGCGCATGGAATCGAGCGCACGTTCGGCATCATCGTACGTGAAGGTCTCGTTATGCGAGAGCTTGTTGCGGACATCACCCAGCTCGTTGACCAACGAGCGTTCGGCGCGGCCAAGGACCGCCTTGAATGCTTCGCTCCAAAACCGGTCCATCGCATTGAACAGCGCGGCCTGATCCCAACCAATCTCACCATTGCTGCTGGGGCGCAGGTTCGGCAGTTTTTCAAGAACCTGGACCTGCCAGTATCCTTTGAGGGAGGTTTCTAACCTCTTTTCGACGAAGGGGATTAATGCTGCCGGGAGCAACTCCATCCCTTCAAATACAGATTGACGCGTGCTTTTTGCCACGTTCCGTTCCCCCTCAAATGTCCAGCCGGATCTGACGATCGCCGCTGGTATCGTGGATGGCCGCAGCCGCATTCGTCAGTTCGGCCCAATCGGCGATCAGAGCGTTGTAGGCGGTCGCCTCCTTCGCATCCTTTCGCTTGTTGGCGCTGATGTCATAAAGACAATAGGCCAGATCCTTCACCGCCTCGGCCTGGCTCCCGATCTTCTTCAGCAACACGGCGGTATCATGTGAAATGCCATCCTTCTCATGCGACTTGACGAGGTGCTGGAGGCACTCCCACACCGTCAGGTGGTCATCCCTTTCCGGCTCCCAATCTTCATCGAGTTCGTCGCGCGTCAGGATACGTACCTTGCCAGCAGCGCTTTCGACAATCCCAGCGTGCTTGATGCTTTCGACCGAGATGCCACGAGCCCGGGCAAGGTTGTCGGCCACGCCATAGTCCCCTTTGCCGTTTCCGTTCTGCTCGAACCAAGTAATCGCAAAGCGCGTGTCGGGATCGAACTCTCCCTGAATGCCGCCAAGATATTCGTCGAGTTCTCGATTAATGAGTTGAAGCGCGGTCTTTACGCTCATAGGACTGTCATCGGATTCCAGCACAGCCTTGTAGCGCGAAAAGACACCCATGCCGGGTCCAATGGCTGATTGCGGCATGTCAGCAGGTGCAATGTTGGCGGCCTGAAGCTCGGCGATCGCCGGAGGCAGTTCGCGCTTGAGAGCACGAATGACCTCGGCTCGGGTAATGACCTCGGCTGTACTCTCCTTTTTTCGGCACACCAAGACAACTGAATTTGCAAGAGCATTGGTGCCAGTAGCTATTGTCCGGGCTGAGCGCTCCGTGCGAACAGGCCAAGTGCCGACAATCGCGTAACCTGCTTTAGTCACGGCCTGAAGGAAAGTCGCCCATCCTGTCGAACTCAATCCATCTTGCTCAACTTCGCTCTGCTTAAAAGCATAATAGATCGTGGCAGGGAAAGCTGACGATGATTGACGTGCAAGACTCGAGATTGCCGACGTCATACCCGTGAGAAAATGTTCTTCAGCTTTAGCTTTCCCACCATGACGATAAGGCGTAGCCACCAATTCCTCTTCTTTCGGAACAGAAATGGTGCTTCCCAGATCGGGATAGACATCTTTAATGTTGCGTCTGAGCCAGACATAGAAATAGTCGGACAAATCGGCATAACCGATATTGTCGTAGTATGGTGGATCGGTCGACACCACTGCCCCATCCGGCAAACGCACATTTTGCGCATCGTGCTGAATTTCCTTGCCAACGGCGTTTGGCCCCAGACCACAAAGCGCCTTCCCGACCCAATCGACAGCACCAAGATAATTTCCAGTGCTATTGCTAAAAACATTGCATTCAGCGAAATCCCAGGTCATCGGGATCGCCTGCCGAGCAAACGTGAATCGGATAAACTCCGATGATGACCATGTGGCTATGGAACTGCCAGCATCAGCAAGCCGGTCAATCGCAAAGGACAAATATACGCTGACTGCTTCAGCATATGCTTTAGCACCTTTGCCGTTGTTGCGGAGCGGAGTTTCATCCTCGGAAAGGCCGGCAGAGAGGGCATCGGCCTCAATCTGCGCTCGCGCCTCATGCACGAGATCACTGAAGGTGTTCAGCGCGACAAGCTGACGGTCGGTAAACAGATCGCCGAAAGTCGTCAAGCCATAGTCCACCGTCCAGAAATTACGATGGTCGTTCGGTAAGCTGAATTCCGGTTTCGACTTAGGCTTAGCCGAGAACGCAAGTGCTTGGTGCGCCTCCGTAGGCGCTACATAGACCCGGCTACGATTGCCCTCCGCGACGATAGCGATTAGCGTCTGCCCCATGTTGCCAGCACGTCCGCTGCTTTTCACATAGTCGGGAGTGATCGCTGTATCTGACATAAGGCAGCGGAAATTCGCGCCGCGACCTGCCTTCGTTCCTTCCTTCGCTGCGGCAAGCTCAGCCTTTGTCCCACCATGTCGGATGCGATAGATGATCGTTTTGGCCTGCCGGTCCACGATGGGCTCAATCCAAGTCTCTTTCCCTGCCTTGGAACTCAAGAGGAAACTCGATGCAATCGGTACCTGCACATCCGCAAAGGCGGGATCTGGACTCGGTACCGTCCGGGCCCATATCCAGGCGACTACAGTCGCTTTACCACCACCATATTCCTTAGGCAGATCCACCTGCGGGTAAAGATGCCCAATACGCTCCCACGCCTTCTCACGCATCCATTCCCCGTAGTATTTTACGTCCTCGGCCAGTCCTTCCGCATTGCGATAGAACGACCGCTCCTTGATACCGGGGTGAATGGGGGGCATGTCTTTGAACTTCGGCGGGATCTCGATCATCGCTTTGCCGATCATCACCGCCACCGGGTTCAAGTCGGACCCATAAGCGGGCAGCCCCAGTCGCTGCGCTTCTAGGGGTATCGATCCGCCGCCTGAGAACGGGTCATAGACTGGCGGAAGCATCCCGCCGCATGATCGCCGAATTTCCACCCTCGCACGTTCCAGTACTTCCTCGTTGGTCGAGTTCTCCCATTTCACAAGATCTTCAATAATGGCGAACAATCGCTGGCGTTCTGCCTCCTGTTCATCATGAGTGGGGAACTGATCGGGATGACTGGACGGATCGTCCACCAGTTGCGCGAACAGCACAGCCCGGCAAGCGGCAAGCGGCCGCCGCGCCCACCACAAATGCAGTGTGGACGGATGCCCACGCCGGATCGACTTTTCTCGTGCCGACGCTGCATTGATCGCTTCCAGCGGGATGGCGACTTCGATGAGTTTCTTTTTGTAGGGGGAGGTCACCATGTCTTCCTCATCTGCCTGTAAGCGCAATACAAAACGATAGTTGCGTGCCGATAGTAGCAATCCAATAGTGCACCAAGATGAATTTCTGGGGAACTGATTGGCATACCGAGCTCTGTTGCCTGGCCGCTGACATTATAACGCTCATACTGTATATAATGATAATTTCCGAAATCTCGCCCAAGAAACGACCGTGATTTTCCGTAACCACTCGAAATGGGATGACCAGAGATTTCATTTCTTAGATCGCGAATCTCTTTCCATGAGCCGCCAAGCATAACTTTGTTTGGCTTTTCACCTTTTAGGGCCCTGTATAATTCCATTATCGCATCTTGCTGAATGATAACGGTCTGTAGAACACCCCAGAGTTCTAGATAAGCCAATCCTGATAATTGGCTAAATCCTTTCGAGCGGTGTTCTGATAAAGCAAGATGGGCATCATCAATGAGGTACATTGCGGTATAGTAAGCCGCGTAATCATCTTCCGAAGAAAAACCACAATATTTGTTCTTATGTTTTTGTGACGAATTGAAGCGATCATATATCTTACTTCTAATCGTTGAGACGCAGGTCACCTCGGCACCTCTCCTCGTTCCAACAGGCGTTTCAAATCAAACTGAATAGCAGTTTCGAGAAACGATGGTTCGCGATCAACAAGTGGACCACGCACATAGCGCGGTGCTTGCGCAATGCCACTAGTCACGGAAACAATCGCTAAAATAAACTTTTCTGGTTCGTTTAAGGAGGTGATGATCTCTTGCCGTGTAACCATCAGGGAATCTGCACCATCGATCCGGCCCTTGACCTCAATAAAACGCAGGTGGCCTGATTTCGGATCGTGGGAAGCGATATCATAACCGATCTTCTGAGCGGAGACATCGGCCGGTTCGTTGCCCAACGACCGCTCGGCCGCCATAACGGCTTCCATCGCCGCCAACTCAATCGCCCTGCGGGCTGCCGGGTCTACCGCGAAATGGTCCGGAACGCTTGCCGCCTGCCGGGCCTCCAGCAGGCCCCGTGGGATAACGACCATGCCGCCCCGTATCCGCGGCGGTTGTGATGAGATAAATCGCTCCCGCTCAAGCTGGTCCATGCGACGCTTCTGCCGATCCGCCAGTTCTTCAGCCCGGCGCTGCGCGTTCTGCCAGTTCACGCGCGTTTTCTTGCCGGCACGTTCCTCTTCCTTCAGCTCGAAGGCACGCGAGTCCCAGTAATTGATCTCTTTCTTAAGCCTAGCGCGAACCTCCTGCTCGACCTTCTCGATCTCCGGCAAACGCCGGGTCTTAACTTCGGCGACATGGCGCTGCGCCAGCTCGACCGTCGCAAACCGGATAGCGGCCTTTTCAAGATCGGTGGTCAGCCAGCTCTCGTCTAGAAGATCACGCACACAGGCGACCTCTTCCGCCTGAGCTGGCCGCAGATTCAAATGGGGCGCGATCCCAGCATTGACAGTGTTCCCAGCCTTGTCGATGGCTACGAACTGAAGCCGCTGCGAAATCACATGCGGCTTGCCTGCACTGGTGACACGTCCGTCCTGGACCGTATGCTCCAGTAGAAAAATTGCCGATAGCGCGTCGCCTGCATCGGTGTCGTCTACCAGGATCGCCCCTTGCCGCATGATCTGCTCATACTGCTCTCGGATTAGGCTAATTACCGCTTCGAGCAACGGATGGCCGGGACAGACGAAAGCGGCGACGGGCTGCTGGTTGATCTTATCCTTCTCGAAGCATATCCGCTCATACTGAGTTTGAAGCGGTGCACCTGTCCCGATCTGGCGATCCCGCTCGCGGATGCGCACAGGAACATGAGTGATTTCCCAACGTCCTTCCTCGCGACGCTTGATCCGGCCACCCAGATGCTGAAACGCCTCGACGAAAAAGCTCTGGATGTGGTGCGGTTGTAGGCGTAGCGCCTCGGCGCGCTCCATTTCGAGCCTCAGTTCCTCGACCTTCGCCTCTGGCATCGCATCGTTGGTTAGTGCGCGACGCCGCAGCAATTCAAGTAGATGCCCTTGATCGACTGCACCATCAACCTGTTGGAAAAGACGCGCTTTCACGTCCTCCTGCTCGCCGTACTGGATCGCCTCGAACAGCAAATCCTTCAGTGCCACCCCTTCAAACAATTCGCCAAGCACATCGTAAACACGGCCGCCCAGCGCCTCGCGCGCAGCTTCCAATTTTTCCAGCAATCGCGCGTAAACCTCACCCTCACGGGTATCAGCCGCGACGAGATTCCAGAGGTGACAGACCTCGGTCTGACCGATGCGATGGATACGGCCGAAGCGCTGCTCGATCTTGTTAGGATTCCACGGCAGATCGTAGTTAACCATGAGATGACCGCGCTGGAGGTTCACACCTTCACCTGCCGCATCATTGGCGATGAGGACCAGCATATTCTTGTCCTGCATAAAGCGCTCAACGACCTTTCGGCGCTCTTCACGCGACACGCCACCGTGGATCACATCCACGGCTTCGGAGGTTCCGAGCCGTGCCCGTACCTTGTCGAGTAAATAATGCAACGTGTCCTTGGGTTCTGTGAAAATGATTAACTTGCGGCGATTACCGGCCGCGTCCATCATCAAATCGTCGTCAAGAATACGATTGAGCTGACTCCATTTCGTGTCCACGCCCGAGCGCAACACGCCGAGCGCCATCGTCTCAAGCCCTTTCAGTGTCTCGACTTCCAAGGCGAGTTGCTCGACTGTCTCTGCCGTCGTCGCGCCTGTCGAAATCAGATCTTCAAGCTCGTCAATCTCTTCCTGGCCATACTCCTCTATGTTCCGCAGCATGTCAGAATTAATGGCCACCTCGGTTCCAGTCCGGCGACACTTTGCAGCAAGGCGTGCTTCGCCAAGCTCGTTTTCCAGTCGTTCCCGACGGCGCTTGAGTGACTGGTAGATGGCGGCTGGCGACGAAGCGAGGCGTCGTTGAAGAATCTGCAAGGCGAAGCCGATATTGTTGCGCTTTTTCCCGTCACCCTCGGCGAAGCGCTGCACACGGTTCATCTCTGTGCGAACATATTCAGTGACGGCTGTGTAAAGCGCAGTTTCTCCTTCCGATAGCTGATACTTGACCGTACGTGCCCGCCGCTCTGGGAAGAGCGGGCGGCCATCGAACTTGAGCAGCTCCTCCTTGGTCAGCCGCCGCATCATGTCTTCGGTGTCGGCATAGTGAACACCATCACGGAACCGCCCCTCGAACCGATCACTGTCGAGGAGAGCCATGAAGAGCTGAAAATCCTCTTCTTTGCCATTATGCGGTGTCGCCGACATCAACAGCAGGTGGCGGCAGACTTGGCCGAGCTTTTGGCCGACCTGATAGCGCCGCGTATATTTGACCTCTCCGCCGAAATAAGTAGCCGACATGCGATGAGCTTCGTCGCAGATAATCAGGTCCCATTCGCGCGCACTCATGAGCTTGTCTTGAAGCTCCTCATTGCGCGCCAGCATATCGAGACGGACTATCAACCGATCTCGGTCACTAAAGGGATTGCCCGATCGCGCATTCTCGATCATCTCGCGGGAAAGGATATCGAACTCAAGATTGAACTTCTGACCAAGTTCGTCTTGCCACTGCTCAACCAGGCTGCCCGGTGCAACAATGAGACAACGCTCCAGATCGCTACGGGCGATCAATTCCTTCATCAGCAGTCCGGCCATAATCGTCTTCCCTGCCCCGGGATCGTCGGCGAGGAGAAAGCGAAGAGGCTGGCGAGGCAGCATCTCACCGTAGACCGCTGATATCTGGTGCGGTAAAGGATCGATCAGACTGGTATGGATCGCCAGATACGGATCGAAATAGTACGCCAGTTTGATACGATTGGCTTCCGTTACCAAGCGCAGCAGGGCACCATCCGCATCGAACGACCAAGGCCGACCGTTCTTTTCGACCTCAAGACGATGTTCGTCATCCCGATAAAGAACAGCATCAGCCACTGCGCCGTTATGATCGCGGTAAACGACATTAATAGCCTGATCGCCGATCCAATCCACAGACAAGATCTGCACGGCCTGCGACGAAGCAATACCCCGCACTGATGCGCCGTTCTTGACGTCTTCGAGCCTTGCCGCCATCCGCCGACATTTCCTTTCCGCCCATTCACAGTTGAAAACCCGCCTTGTCTAAAGCGGCCTCTGTTTCCTTGCGATTTAATGTCACGATATGCTGTGTGTAAGCATTCTGCTTGGCTGCATCACCGAGTAGGCCAAGTCTCTTCAAAACGTAGAACAGCATCGCGTAGCGAACCGACATGACGCCATTGCCCTGATCCAAGCCGTAATCCTTGGCAACAACCTTTTTCTGACTTTCAGTCAGAGCAGGATGCGGGCCGATGATCACATCGAAATAATTGTTCCAAAACCAGTCCTGCTCACCGGTCGCGCCGGGTGTGCCGGTCGCGCCGACCTTCAGAATACGCGGCAAAAGGAAGTCTTTGAACTTATGCTCAAGGTGGCAATAGGCTCGGACATGCCAGCGAAAACCATCATAGCCAAAGGCGTGCGGTGTGATCCTGCGCCAGATCGGGTCAGGACGCATCTTGTTCATCGACTGGTAGAAAACCTCGACGGACATATCTTTGCGGACTGCGTTGAGAATCTTGCGGAAGACCTCGATGTCGATGTCCCGTTTAGGCGTTAGGGCCACGTCGGCGTCTGGAAACGCCGCGATCCAGGAATCATGGAAGGGGGTAGCATCTTCGGCCACAGAGCGAAGCTGTCGGAGGTAGACATAAGGATCGGGGTCGAGAAAACGCAGGACGAATTTTTCAACAGCGACATAGCGTTTACCGCGCGTATCATACTCCATATTGCCCGGCGCTCGCTCCTGGTAGAGCGTCAGATCCTTTGACGCCTGAGGAACTGATACGCTGAAAAATTCGACAATATCGGCACGGTTGATGGAGCCCTCCCAGAAGAGGCGGAACTCAATAAACTCAAGCCTCTGCTCGATGCCCCAGCGCACAAACAATTTCTTTCGAATATAAATTATGTAGGTGCCCACAATAATGCGTATAGTTTATATACTAACCTCCTTCGCAGAATCAATAGCTAAGAGATCGCGCGGCCGACGGATATTGCCAGCCCCCAGTTCAAGGCAGGGTCACACGCTCCGCAATTGCGTTAGTGCTGCAGGACTTTCCTTCTTCCAGAAGCAGAGCAGTCGCTTCCATAATGGCGTTCACAGTCGCTCGCGAACGTGCCTGACGCGGCCATTTCCGTGGAGCCTGAGCGAGGTCGGTATCGTATGGCGTCGATCACAACTGAAGCTCTTGGCCAGAACTTTGCTCACGACATTGCGCTTCGAGTTTGATCAGGCTGCCTAAAGAGCCTCACGCACACGTGAAATCAGCCCAAACTACGCTGGAGTTTCACTCCCATTTGCATCCTATACGCATCCTGCGCGTAAAGCAGAAACGCAAAAAGCCGCCCGTAAGGGCGGCTTAACATGCTGTTTATATTGGATAATTCATGGTTGCGGGGATAGGATTTGAACCTATGACCTTCAGGTTATGAGCCTGACGAGCTACCGGGCTGCTCCACCCCGCGGTTGAGAGAGTGCTGATTTTGTTTTGGCTTAGTTTTGTGAGGGTAGACTGGAAGACCTGGCGGC
>NZ_WOTG01000011.1 GCF_011516925.1 Acetobacter fabarum | reverse complement strand
CTGTGATGCTGTTCTGGCATGACGGATTTCATCGCCCCCCAGATAACTCTGGTGGTCGAGTTCCCACTGCATGAACTTAAGCTGATCTTCCCGGCTTGAACCGTGAATATCACGCCCCATAACGCGCCTGAAATCGTCCTGTCTGGCTTTGTGCCACTGGGCAATCCCGTAAGCTGTCCCACTGTCCCCGACCTTGCCCGGATCGAAGTCCCCATCCTCCTGCGCAAGGTTGGCCACCAACCCGGCAGCCTGAGCCGATGAATAGCCATTGCGCATAAAGAACTGCTGCACGCCGCGAGCCGATTCTTTTTTGGCAGCCGAATCCTGATCTATGGCAGCCTGCGCCTGCTTCTGTTGTTCGTATGAACGCCCCAGACCCAGATAGCTGGCGGCATTATCAATGGCAGAAGCGCCAGGTATGGTTTTATCAATCCATGCCCCAAGGCTATCATTGGGGTCATATTTTTTCAGTGCTTCATCTGCAACATATGCGCCAACACCAGCGAGGGCTCCCGCCAGCCCCCCTTTAAGCCCAATGATGGTTTTCATAGCCCCGACAACGCCCAAAAGGGCGGTTGTGACACTCAAAATACCCGTGAGAACAGGCGCACCCCAAAGCACGGCCAAGGCGATAGCCGCATCCTTGGCTGCACTTTCCCAACCTCCCAGCCTGTCAACTACAGATGAAATTGTCTGAAGCAACCCGGAAATTTTACCCTTAATTTCATCCCAACCGCCATTTTTAAGCCAGTTGACCAGCTGCCTCACGTACCCAGCAATATCCTGAGAAATCCACTGGCGGTTTGCAGCGATCCACTCGGCCATCTGCTGGAGCACGGGAGTAATCGCGGGCTCGACAGCCTCGGCCACACTGTAACCAAATCCCTCCACCGCCAAGGATAGCTGCCGCTGGGAATTCTGCATGCGGGCGGCGGCGTCCGCGCCCTTCTGGTTCATCACACCATACCGCTCGGCTAGGCGGATGTTCTGCTGATATTCCTGTGCCGTTTGCTGGAAAACGGGCAAAAGGCCCTGCCCTGCCTCACCAAACAACTTGAGGGCTGCAATGCTCTGGGCCGCAGGGTCCTTGATGCCACGGATCTTGTTGGCAATCCGATCAAACAGTTGCTCGGGAGAGAGTTTCTTCAGCTCCTCCATGGAAATACCAAGAGCCTGAAACTGCGCTGCAGCCTCCGGGGCAAAGCCATTTACGGCTTCCCACTTCTGGGTGGAAAGTTGGCCCAATGCGCCTGACATGGCATCAGCAGAGCCACCCGACAGACGAGCAGCATTGCGCAGGGCCATAAGTCGGCCGGGGGCCATACCCATGCTGCGTGCAGAGGTACGCAGGTTAGTGCCAACCTGCGCCCAGGCGCTGGCCAGTTTATACACCCCGGCAATAGAGGCGGCCCCAGTCAGCGTTCCCATTTCCGGCACCAGCCGACCGACCGAGCGGAAAGTGTTCAGGGTTGAGCGGGAGAGGTCCTGCATCCCTTTGCGCAGACGGGTAATACCCATCACATCAGAGAAGCGGCCCAGAGAACGCTGTAAATTTCTAACAGGTGCCTGCATGGACGCTACGCGGTTATTAACCGTATTGAGCATCTTACTCGCCCTGTCCGTGGCAGACAGAACAATGCTAACGGTTGCGCCCATTTTTTGCCTCTTTACGCTGCCGTTCAGCGATACGGTTGGCTTGCCCAACCCAATGCACCAGCATCTGGCCGCTCAGGCCTTCTGCTTCGGTCAGGGACATTCCGGAAAAATAGGCCATCAGATCGGCTGGGAGGGATTCCCAGTTTGACGGCCAGTCATAAAAAAACCGGTAAGATAGTCTGCCGCTGTAGCAAACTTGCTGATCGGCATTTTCAGCACAGCGGCCATTGGCCAGTGACTGATAGCACTGACAAGATTAATCTCGGCCTGAAGGAAGTCGGCAAAACTGCCGTGCGATTCCGTTGCCTTGTACTTGCGCCGTTCAGAAACAACTGGTTCGCGCAGTGTCATTTCTGAAAACGATTGATTAACGGCCTCAATTGGCGGAGAGAACAGCAGGATCAGGCTTTCCGGGCATTCAGGCTCTTCATCCGGTTTGCGCCGCACATTTTCCTCAAAAGCGGTAGCATAAGCGACAGCTTTATCCAGAATACGCGTTGGCAACTGGTCTACAGCCAGTTTGGGCCAGACTGCCAGGCGGCAGATCAGATCGATCTGGCTGTCATAGATGCTCTCAATGCTCGGCTTTTTGCCAATGACCTTGGCAGACTGCAAGCAGTGGAAAACCGTAGGCTCACGCAGGCGCAGTTCTTTCCATTCCGCACCATCCTTGGTTGTGATGGTGTTGTCCGGGTAGAATACGCCGTCCTCAACCTGTTCGGCATCATCCTGCTCAGCCACGGCGCACAGGACTTCAGCATCAGTCAGAGCGCTCACGATGCGGTATCCTCCGTAACGGTGTCGCTTTCGACCTTCAGCTCGAAGGTGCCTTCCTGCGTGTTGACGTTAATCTGTTCAACCTGCCAGCCATTCACGCAGGTAATCACCTTACCGATGGCCAGAACAGCGATGATTTCCAAACCGGATGCGCCCTGAAAGTCGGATACCTTGCGGTCGCGCCGGTCACGCAATGTGACCTGAATAAAGCCCTGCCCGGGCATGGACTGAAACCCCTCGACCATGGACTGGCCCTTGAGGGTTTCGTTTACATCCCCGGAAGGCTGCCACTGCAGTTCCCCGACCACATTCCATGCCTCACCATTGATCGTAAGGGAGGCAGACCCCGCGAGGGGGCCACGATAAACACTCATGGTTTCTTTCTATCCCTTAAGACTTGGTGAAGCGGATATCCGCCGCCAGAACCCAGAGCTGGTTGGCAAAGTCGTACGGCAATTGCAGCATGACCTGCCCGCCCCCGGCATTCTCCCAGACAATCTTGGATGCGAACGTATCCGGGTTCTGGACCCAGAGCTGTGTTGCCTGCCAGCGGTAACGGGCAACGGCGGATGCCGCGATCAGCTGGGCCGTGGTTGCCTGTGCGCCTGCCGGGATCTTGGTCCCATCCGCCACAAGGATGTAGCGGCCATACAAGGATGCAAGATATGTCCGCATGTCCTGCATGCAGACCTGAGCGGTCAGCAGCGTTTCAATGTCCAGATAGCTGTCGTCAGGCACGCCAGAGGCGTTTTCCTGATAGGTGGTCACCAGCCGTTCGGTCAGGACCGTTCCGCTATCATCCACCGTAAAGGTGGCCAGACCATCGTGGAGGAAGCTATTGCGTTCATCAAAGGCAAAGCGCCCTGCATCCGTGGGAGGCATGACAGTCAGCGCCAGACCACGCACAGGCAATGCGGGATTTTCGCGCATGGAAACGGCAGTAACAGCGGTCAGCTGCGCTGCCCATGACATGGGGGACGATGGACTATCCGATATGGGCATAACGGTCCCGTGCGGGTCGTTCTGCGCCAGACCAAACGTGGTCGCCTCACCATAGGTGCCACGCAGGGCGGTGATGTGGTGCCCATAGAGTTGTTCCATGGGAGACCAACGGCCAATGCTGTTATCAAACAGGTCCTTGAACGCTGTCAGGCTGGCCGTGTCAGTATAAGGGTGGGCCACCAGATCATAAACACGGGTGCCCATGCTGGCCAGTGCTGTAGCAAGGCTGGTGGGGTTCTGTGTTCCGCCAGAAGGCTGGGCGATGGTCACGCTCAGACCGGACGGAATGCTCTGCCCGCCTGCGGTCCCCAACAGGGAAACGCCGAGCTGGATACCATTGCCAGCCAGCCCTTTGTTCAGGGCTGTCACCGTGACAACATCTGTTGCTGCCGTCACACTGACTGGCAGCCCTGTCACACCATTGGCCGCGATCACCACATTGGCTGCCACAGCCGCTGCCGTATCCCCGACTGACACGCCTACCGGCACAAGCTGGTCGGCAACATACAGTGCCAGAGTGCCGGCGGATGTGGCTGTGCCCGCCAGCGTAAAACTCCCCACGGCGGGCTGGGAGGCCGCATCGTCCAGAAGAGGCAGAACCCAGACTTCGCCCGAGCTATCAATCGTCCGGTAATCACGGACCATGATATGGCACTGGGAGCCCTCGCCGTATTTGGCAATGGCATCACTGACCCCACCCGAAATTGCCAAAGCACCGGGTGTGCCTGTGCCCGTGGGCAGCATTTGACCGACCAGCAGAATGCGCCGGGCGGCACTGGCCGTGTTGGCCCCTGTGTTGTCCAGAGCCAGATAAAAGCCGGGCACACGGTTGCTGGTTGAATAGCCCGGAACCATGATGCTGCTCATGCTGCGGTTCCTTTTGGCTCAATTGTGGCGGGCTGTGCTGTGGCCGGGGCCTGCACTGCGGGAGAGGCTTTCTGCACATCACCACACGCCAGAGCGCGCAGCCAGAAAGCCGTGGACGGCACCTCGGCCCCCTGTTCAGACAGAAGACGCAAGGATGCCGGCCACCGGACCGTACGGCCCGGAGCTGGTTTTACAAACATGTTGGCAAACCTCAGCTAGAGGAAAGAGGCACCTTGAACCCGGCAAACTCATCATTGCCGTTGGCCTGCACCTGCCCGATGAGCTCAGTGGCGGGCATGCCCTCTTGGGGATAGTATTCGATGTATTCCAGCCCCAGCAGCATACGCACTTCGCCAGTATGCTCGGCTGTCTGGCTGTTGATCATCAATTCGGTTTCAATGTCCGTGATCTGGGTAATCATGCCTTGCAAAGTCGGGTCAAACACAAGGGCAAGCTCAATTTGCTCAGCGAATATATCCAGATTGGCAGAAACCTCTGTTGGCGTTTTGCTACATAGCAAGGCGCGGATGGCCAGCGTGCTAACACGGGTAAAGCCTGGCCCATTGCGGCCTGTACTGGTCGCCCTGTCCCGTGGAGCCGTTAAAAGTATGGCGGGCAGCTTATCAGGCGTTGCTGGCAAACTACGATCGACCATGATGTTCTCACCGGCAAGAGTTTTACCGGCAACGAGTGCCTTGGCCGCCGCATCCTTGAGCAACACACGATAGAGAGTCATGAGCTGGCACTCGCAACATTAAGGAAAATATCTGCCCCACCATGGCTATCTTTCTGGACTTCCCTGATCGTGTATGTCTTGCCCCGGACCACCATTATGTCGCCCTGCAATGGCTCAGTCGGGAAGTCAGAAAGGGAAACGCCAAGATGTGGCACGCCTGTAGTCAGGTTTGTCGGCATAAGACCGTCGGCATCGTCAATGACAGCGAGCGGTCTGTAGCCCTCATCAAATATGGCTGGAACCTGCTGTGAAATGCCACTGGACGCAGCCGTCCAGATGACAGGACCCTCCCTCTCTGGATCCTCGCCAAAGATACGGAGATTGGGGGCAAGAACCAGACTTGCCCAATCTAACGCCATGGCTACTCAGCCGCCGAGACGGCCAGACATCAGGATTTCTGGACGTGTGCAAATATGCAGCGGGTAGGAATAGGCCTCCATACGCCACCAGAAATTACGGTCACGGTCAAAAATAGGAATGATGTAAATGGGACGGCCGAGGGTATTGACCCATTCCACTGCCTCCCCCGGAGCCAGTGCGCGCTGGAACACGCCGGGAGCTCCTTGAGGGAAGAACTTCACCTTGTCAGTGGGTACCGCAATGGTGGAGTTGTCGTTCGAGCCACGATAGTTGAACCAGCTGATCCCGCCAAAATCCATGGCTTCAAACGCGGTACCCTTGCGCAGTTCACGCGCGGCTTCCCAGTTGAAGTAGGTGGTCAGAACGTCTTTATGGGCAATCAGATAATCCCAGAAGTCATCGCCGCACATGGCCATGACACGGGTGGAGGGAAGCCATGCCCCCTGCGCCTGACGTGCCATATACCGCACGATTTTGTTACACTGCTGGCGCAGGCTACCCAGCACAGGATCAGCCGCATCAAGGTTGAAGCCAATTTCCTTCGGGCGTGTGATGCCAAACTCTTTTGCCCAGTCAAAGAGCAGTGTGCCGTCCGCGTCCAGCAGAAGCCCCTGAACTGCTGCAAGCCGGTGCAACTCCCAAGTGTATTCCATGTTGGCCGTAAGACCGGTTGGGCCGGACAGACGGCGCGCCACTTCGGTCTGGACCTGCATCAGCACGGATTCCGTCCCGAATTCACGCACGTTCTGCAATTCCGTGGCGTAAACAGTATCGCCATGGGCCAGACGTGGCGCCTCAAAATAGCGCATCTTGCGCTTTTCCGTACGGCGTTCGGTAAGGGGGGCACCACGGTCACTGGTCGGAATAACGATCAGCTGCTGATCGCGGTGTTCGACCGCGAGTGCCGTGGTCCGAATAGGCAGATCTTCAAAAAGACCAAGATCACCAATGCCAGTCGGCAGGAAGGGGACCCGGTCCACATAACTTGTGAGAGAAATGGAGGTAAACGGATCCTGCCGGAAGACGTCAAGAATACTCATATGCCAATCCTGAGCTCACAAAAAAACCGACAGCCTTCATGCTGTCGGTTTGATGCAGAGCTATTGCTTCAGGTGAAAAAGAAACGAGGTAAAGCGCGCCTTAGCGCGCAACAATACCTGCGACGGCCAGCTGGTTCAGCGCTTCGGACTGTAGCGTTGCAACATTGGCTGCACTCGTAACGGCAGGATCCCAGCAGAGCTCCTGTTCGTTAACTTCTGCCAGACGTGAGACAACGGCTACGTGCCGGGCCGTTTCGGCCTCGACATACACACGATCAAACAGCACAGCGGCAGCTGCTGCCGCCCCCGTATAAGGTACGTACTGCTTGGGGCCACCGGGTACGACAACAATGGTGAACGTGTCCCCGGCAACAAAGGCCGTGGTTCCTGCGGATACAGTGAAGGACAGCCCCCCTACATCGAGCGCAGTGCCTGCTACCCCTACCCCAATCTGTGAGCCATCCGGCCCGGAAACGGTGTAGTTTGTCGCATCCGTAAACGCGATTTCGTAATTGGAGGGCTTTGTGCCTGCTGCAACGGTAATCGATCCGATGGTCCCATTGCCAGTATTGCTGCCACCCACCACAAAGTCGGCAATGACTGTCGAGACATCACTGAGGACAAGCCCGGCCTCAAATGAAATATCGGCCGAGGTTTCGTTTACCAGCTCCCCTTTGTCGCGTGAGAGATAGCCATTGGCTTCACGGACAAGGAAGGCACCAGTGTAAAAATGTTCGTTCAGAACAGGACTGACCATGTGGGCCGCCTTTGCTTTTCCAAAGTGGTGGAAGAATTACTTGCGGGTAACGCCTGCGCGCTTCGCTGCGGCATCCCAACCGGCATCAATGCTGGCCTGGCGCGACATGCCGGGAGCGCTGGCGCTCACACGCTGCTGGCCAAACTGGGCCATGGCATCAGCCAGCGCGCCCCCGCGGCGAGATGTCCCTTTTGCCGCTGCTTTTAAAAGGACTTTGGCCTCAGACCGAGGAAGTGACGTGTTGAAGGCAAGGTGAGCGGCAAGGTCTGGCCGATCCGCTGCAGCCTTGGTTGCAAAGATGGCGGCACAGCGGGCACGCTCCCGCGCACGGGCTGCCCGGGCTTTGGGGTCGTCATTATCTTCTTCGTCGTCTTCATCATCTTCCGGATCTCCATCATCGTCCCCACGGGCACGGCTGCGGCCAGATGGCGTGGCGTTGTCGTCATCATCATTGCCGTCATCCCCACGCGCACGGCGGCCAGAGGGGTCATTGTCCTGATTGTCGTCACCGGGGTTGGTGTCGTCATCATCACCACGGGCACGGCGGCGACCAGACGGTGTGGCGTTGCCATCATCTTCCGGATCACCATCATCGGCACCGGGAGGGGCGTTATTTTCCTGATCATCATCCTCAGCGCGGCGAGCACTGCGGCCTGCTGATGCGCCACCAATCAGGTGAGAGAACGAGAGAGCACTCTTCAGGCGTGATTTCGCCATTCGGGTATATCCTTGAACAGACTGCACATGCGCAGGTCAGAGAGAGCGGATGAGGTTTGCAAAAGCTGCGTCGGGTGCGCACACTTGGTCGGCTAGTCCGGTGGAAACCCCGGAAGCCCCCATGAATGTGCGTGCCTCAAACCCTTTTACGACCGAGGTTTTCAACCCCCGGTTGCGGGCAACCGTTTCGCAGAACAGTGTGCCCATCTGGTCAATATCGGCTTGGATACGGGCCAGTGCGCCTTCAGACAGGCTCTCATATTCGGAGCCTTCCGCTTTGTAAGCGCCATACCGCACCATTGTGACCACCACCCCCGCCTTGGAAAGCGATTGTGAGAGGTCAACATGCATAAGAATGACGCCTATGGAGCCGGTACCACCCGTGCGCGGCACAGTGATACGGTCTGCCGCCGAGGCCAGCGCATAGGCAGCGCTGAAGGCATTCTCATCCAGAATGGCATGAATGGGCTTTTGCCCACGAGCCTGAAAGATGAGATCCACCAGATCAAAGCAGCCGGCCACTTCCCCACCTGGACTGTCAATATCGAGCACAATGGCTTTGACTGACTTGTCATTCAGGGCGTCAAGAAAGTTGAGGCGGATGCCATCATAGCCAGTCATGCCTGAAAAAGGGCGAAGGCTATTCAGTTTTTGCACCAGCGTGCCCTGAATGGGGATAACCGCAACACCAGCCACTACGTCATAGGCTTTTTCGGCGGCGCGGTCTGTTTCGTCCAGAGCAATCATGCCCGGCCCCATGGCAATGGACCGGCCATCATGGAACATATGTGCAATGCCCAGACGGTCCGCCAAGGCCGCTACAACGATCTCGGCTTTCTGCGGATGGATGGCAATGGGTGTATTGAACATCCGCTGTGCAAGGTGTGGAAGGCGGCTCATTGTGGATCCGGTGTTTGTGTTGTCTGGTTCACAGGCGCCCCCACGGCCCACTGTGGGAATGGAAGCCCGCGCTCTTTCATCATCTGCCGTTCAGCGGTACGCTGATCGAGCACCTCTTCATAATCAAGACCCTGCTCGGCGCATTCGCGTTCAAGCGTGCCAAAACCTGCATCCAGCCCCAGCACGGCACCTTGCCGTTCGGACACCGGGTCAACCCACCCACGACCTGGGCCAATCCAGTGGCACCGGGAGTAAGCTGTCCGGGCTTCAAGAAAATCCGGTGCATTATTGGGGAGTGGCAGGCGCTTCTGGTCGAACATCTCTTCCAGAACCGAGCAGTAAACCGGGTTGGCAAAACTGACAGCAAAGTCGCCCCGCCGGCGGTTCATAGTCTTCCACATTTCCAGCATAGATGAGCGAGAGGAACTGTAGTTCGTCTTGGAATAATCCATGCTCAACTGTTCGGCAGAAGTGCCAATAGCGGCTGCAAAATTACGAAGAAAGGCACTCTGAAAGGCATCAAAACCGCTGTTTGGTCTTGTGGACGCAACAGTTTTTACCTCTTCGCCTGGCGGCATGACCGGCACCCGGACACCGCCAATAGTCAGGGGGTTATCCTTATGCCAGCCTTCCCGCAGGTTCTGGTATTCGGTCAGTTCGCCATCTTCCATGCCGGACCGCACATCTTCGGGATCGTACGGGCTTTGCACAAACGTGGCGAAAATGGTCTGGACAAGGGCTTGCTGGAGTTCGGCCTGATCGTACCGTCCAAGCATGCGAAAGCGGTTCAGAATAGGAATAAACACACTCAGCCCGCGATGCTGGCCTGCATCATCAAAGTCATAGGAATGTACGACAATGGAACGCCCCCACGGAGTAAAGCGGGGTATGCGGTCCCAGATCATGCTTTCCACCGCATCGAAATAATCGAATTGGTGGGCCTGGCGGATATGATAGGCGATGTGCGCCCCATTATCGTCTATTTCCACCCCGCCACGCATCGTATGCGTATCCATCTGCTGGTACGGGTTGGAGAGCCGGTCCGGGTGAATGAGCTGAAGGGCAGTCGCGTAATCGGCCCCCTGCTCTATCCGCTCCGGTAGCCAGCGCATGACGCCCAGAGCTTCTCCGTCTTTCATCTGATGCATGAAGGCCAGACGAAAGAGCTGGGTAATTGTCAGCTTTTGGGCCGCATCACAAAAAAGCAGAGGGTTTTCTGACCACATGCGCCATTCAGCTTCCGCAGCCTGCCTGAACTCACGAAACCACACGGCATCAAATGCTTTGCCATATCGCCCTTTCAAAGCACGATAGTCAGGCTTGGCAACCAAGCGGAACTGGGCGCCTACCACATTGTCGGTAATGCGGTTGATGCTTCCACGTGCCCACCCGTCATTACGGAACAGGTCCCGCGCACGAGCAACCATGCGGTCACGGTCGAGATTGATCTCCGCATCAGGAGAGCGCAGCCATGGGTTCCATTCTGAGCTTTCATTGCCCATCATGTCCGCGCCGTCATAGGCGAACATACCGCCCATGCCCCCCATCCAGTTGCCGGGCAACGTCATGGGAAATGAAGCCTTTGCACCCTGACCTGCACCTGAACCGCTCAGGCTGTTCCAGGCGCGGCGTAACAGTCCGGGTTTTTTCAACGGTAGCGTATCCTCATCGCCCGCCGTGAGGTGCTTACCCCCAAGAGGGTGTTCAGTTCACGCAGGTTGTTACGGAGTTGAGCTTCAGAAGCGCCAGCAAATGATACGTTCCGGCCACCATCACCCTGATTGTAGCCAGCTGACATGGGCCGTGTTCCATTGAGCAGAGACAAAAGGGCCTGCTGCGCCGCATTGCGGGCTTGGGTAACCTGTGCCTCCGTCATGCCTGCATAGGTGCCCCGGGGCACAGGAAAGACAGATTTTGCCATTAGTAATTCCAGCGTGATCGACGGGGACCTGTGGTTATGGGCTTTGCAGGCGCCGCATCAGTTTTTCTCTGGCCCGGTCTTGCCTGAGTTCGCTGTGATGGTGCAGATTTCCGGGCCTCTTCGGGTGGGTTTTCTCTGGTCTCAAAAGGTACGTGCCCGCTGGCCCGTTCCTGCTCCATGAGGTCTGCACGTTTGTTCAAAGAGAAACCTCGATAAATCAGACCACACAGGGCTGCGTAGCTGTACACGGCAAGGTCAAGGGCTTCGTTGGCGCGGCCGGGAATTTGCTCCCACACACGGTATATCTGGCCGTTTTTGTGCTTTCTGACTGATCGTTCGGCCAGCAGCTGGGCGAAGTAGTTAATGTCCCGGTCTGCGGGAAAATGCATGTAACCGGGTGCCGGTTGCCCCGGTTCAGGCAAAGCAAGGTGCAGGCGGCTCCGGATGACATCCTTGGCCGCATTGACGCCTATGATGATGGGCCGAAAGCTGGCCTTGCTGCGCGATGTGGGGCGCTTGGTCGGCCATACGGGGGAGCGTGCACCACCGCGTGCGGACTCCCCTTTGACGGCCCATATTTTTCGCCCGAGACGCGCACGACAGAACTCATAGACCTTCTGGGTATGGTGCCCGCCGGAATCTATGCATGCTGCCATGACGGAGAAAGGCCTGCCATCAGCCCTGAACCAGTGCCGCTTTAACGCTTCATCAACCCTGTTCCATAGCTCAGGCCCATCAGGATCACCCTCAATAACGATATGGGCGATAGACCACCGCTCTTCGTTTCGGCCCCAACCTACAAACTCCAGCTCAACACGGTCATCTTGCACGTCCCCACCAACGGTGATCAGTACCACACCATCAGGAACTTCACCCGGCCAAGTCTCTACTCTGGCAACGAGAGCAATTTCATTCAGTGCGCCGTCGCCCCTGTCCTCATATGGCAGACCAAGTGCTGTATTGATGAAAGTTTGGCGCTCTAGTGGTTTGTCTTTAACCTCCAGCCATTCGGCCACCAATTTTGACCACGCAGCATTCGGAAACAGAGAATACCCTGCCCAGATATGGAACGAGGCGTGGCCTTTGAACGGACGTGAGGCCACCCATTTCCCATGGGCAACCATGTCTGCCTTTTCAGCTTCATCAATGACGCAGCCGCAGTGCTTGCACACATAATGGGCAGTCTCTGGCAGGTGATGGCCATCCGCGTCCTGATCCCATTTTATGCCATAAGGTGTGTCTGGACCGCCCCATTCCAGTGCCTGGAACTCATGACAATGCGGGCATGGCACGTGATAGTAGCGGCCATCGCCTTGATCAAACGAGCGCTCAATACGGCTTATGCCAGCAACAGTAGGAGTGGACCCCAAGGCTATCAGCCGGTTCCAGTAGGTCTCTGCTCGTTTGGACCCAAGGGCGATCTGATCGCCCTCTGAACCAGCGCCACCCACTGGGTAACCATCTACCTCGTCAAACAGCACGATACGCACGGTGATACGACGAAAACCGCCCGGGCTGTTTGCTCCCACGAGGGTAAGGGAGGACCCATTGAGAAGGGTCTTTTTTAGCAGTGTATTTTCGCTGCTCTTGGCCTTTGGGTCTCCTGTTAGTGCCGCAAGCTCGGGAGTATCACGCAACATGGGCGCAATTTCGGACTTGCTGTAACTCTCCGCATCGCTCTCACGCGGCTGCACCATCAAAATGGGTGATGGGTCCTGATGCAGATAGTAGCCAATGGCGTGGTCAAGTATCTTGGTGTAGCCCACGCGGGCTGACTTCATGACCGAGATCTTCTCCACAGTGGGATCTGTGAAGGCATCCATGATGCCAACCTGATACGCGAAGGCTTCAAACTTACCTGTTTGCGCACTGGTCTCTGCTGAAAGGACAGCATATTCAGCGGCCCATTCGCTCAGGGAGAGTTTGGGCGGGGGCTTAAGGTTGGCCTGCCGTTGCGCCACCAGAGCAGCGACAAAATTCTTATACCCCTGTGGGTATCGTAGAGCCTCCATCTGCGGTCAGTTCTTCCAGGGCTCGTGTGATGAGAACCCTTAACCTCTCCTGCACGTCTGCAACTGTTTTACATCTGTGGACTGAAGGGGCATGCTCTGCTGGCAACGCCAGAAGTTTGCGCCGCACAGCAGCGTATTCCTTGCCCACTCTGGCCGTAACAACGGCAATTTCAACCACAGATCCGGAGCGCTCATCAAAATCCAACTGCTTGATGCGTGCCTTTGCATTCTGCTCAAGCAGCAATGCTGATTTCATGTCCAACAGGCTGCCTGCCGGTGGCTCAAGGTCAGGTGAACTGGAACGATCCAGACTGACCACCTGAGGTGCAACCTCTGGCGGGGGTTGCACCTCAGGTGGCAGGGGTGGTTGCACCCCTGAGTGTGTCTCCTTTTTAAGATCGAGCCATTCATTAAAAGAGGCAAGATTTACGCGGTTGCCTTCTGAAATAATTCTTCCAGATGCAAGATGTTTTTGAATTGCCGACCGGCTTACACCCGCGCGCCTTGCCGCCTCACTCTGGCTAATTGTGTCAGCACTCATGCCTAAACTGCCACCTGCAACTGCAACCCGAAAAAAAATTGTTAGCTAGGGATCAAACGAGCTCGCGCAATACCCGTGATCGGGGCACCCCCCAGGAGGGACCCAAGAAGGGGGGGGGGACCCCCTGTGGTGGGAGGGGCCAACGTGCCGGTCACCGCGCCGAGCGGATCGCCTTTTCCACGGCAGCCTCAAGTGCCTTGGTCCCCTGCTCCCGCACCAACTCGAGTGCGACCTGATCAAAGCCCAATCGCTTTCTGACTGGTCTGTTGGACTTGAACACATAGAGCAGCTTCAGCCCCGTCCTTTTTCCACCAACAGTCCCAAGCTTTCCTTTGGTACCGCGCTGGCCACTACGCTGATTACCTGTTGGCGGACGCTGCCATATCCCGCGAATACCACGCACAGTCCCAACAAAAACATCAGGCCGCGCTACCAGACGCTTGATCAGCCCTCTTGGTATCTGACCATAGGCATCGGTCTTGCCATCAACAGGCACGAGCAGATCCCCGTCCCCACCTTTCGCACCGACCCAATGGTCACCACCCGTTTCATATGGAGACAGGTATTTATCCTGTGCAGGCCTGATTGAAACCACCGCAGTCAGATCTGACTTACTCGCCTTCTTCTCAACCTGTGTGGCACGCTGGGTGAAAGGCCTCGGGTCCTTGAAGATATCAGACATGGCCGAGTTCTCTTTGCGCATGACCTGCAAGGCCAGGTCATTCAACGCAACAGAGGCAGTAAATGGGATCTGTTTGGCCATGTCTGAAAGCTGCTTCTGAGCAGCCTTCACATCGACCTTGATACGAAAGTCAGCCACAGGCCCTGTTCGCCCGCTCTATACACTCATCAGCCCGGTCTGCAGCCCATACACGGATACCAGGACGCCGGTCGCTTTGGGCCATGTAGGCATAGTGCTGGGCGGCCCGTAGCCATACCGAGTGGTCTGACGTCTGCTTGCTTCCATGAAACGGGCGATTGCGCTTCGGGCGTCTGTTGGAATGACTGTTGCCTTGCTGCTTCATTTCTTCCTCTCAACAGACCGACCGGCCTTGATCATCAGTTCATGCAAACGACGAATTTCCACGTGACAGTCTCGCAGAAGCCTCTCTTTGCGCCCCAGTTCTCGCCTAAGCCTGAAGTTGTCCCGCCGGCCTGAAAGCAGGTCCGTGAGCCAGCGCCTCATGCCTTGGCCAGATCCAGCGGCACCATGTTCCACGCCTGATCCGGCGTTTCCCGCGTATGCAACCTGAGGTAGGACTTGGTGCAGTCGGAGCGGATACTATTGGCAATCGCTTCCATGGCCTCCTTCCACTCAGGATCCGGCACATCAAGCCTGCGCAGACCAAGGATTTTACTGGTCTGCATCTTCCCTTCCTTGCCCACGTCAAACGCATCCATGACGACGACCCGGAGACTGGCATTTGCCCCCTCAGTCCAGCGTTCAAAGAGCTGATCCAGCAGTGTCTTGGCGACGTGGATTTCCGGGCCGAACGTAATGCTCTCGCCCATGGCAACAGTCACACGCAAACGGCCGTCATAGGTGCTGAGCGTGATGTTGCCCTTCTGGCCGCCCATGCTGACCCCATACTTTTCATGCAGGAGGGATTGCAGGGCAGCTACATCAGCAAACCCGGCGCGCTTGAAGGCGGCAAGCTGCTCCGCAAGCTGCGCGGCCGCTTCATGCAGGCGGCGCACAAGCTCATCTTCCAGAAGGTGTTCGGGTTTGACGGCCTCAAGCGGCACCAGTCGCCCCTTGGTGTCCTTCATGTAGCCTTCGGGCACGGTATCGGAAGCAGTCGTCATGGTGATCAATCCAAATAGTTTGCGGAGCCATCCCCTTCTCGGACGTGGCTGTATCGTGTCGTCGTGGCGAGCGATGCGTGCCCCAGCGTGGCCTGCACCACATGCACCGGGGCATTGTTATCGAGCGCGTGCGATGCATGGGCGTGCCGGAGCCAGTGAGCCGAAACAGCCCCAGATAATCCGGCACGCCGCGCCGCCCGCTTGACGATGCGGTGGGCCGCATCATGCGAAAGCGGGCGGCCATCGTGGCCGGGGACAACGGGCGCATCCGGCCCGCTATCAACCCGCAGCGCCACGAGCTGCTTGTAAAGCTTTGCAGGGACCTGAACGGCCCGCGTCTTGTTGCCCTTGCCGAACACAGAGGCCACGCCACCCTGCTGGCGGCGCGTAACATCCCGCCACCGTAGCGCGCAGGCCTCTGAGATACGGAGCCCCATCCGATAGAGCACATCCAGCAGCGCCCGCTTGCGCGGTTCCATCTCGGCCTCGATCATGGCCAGAACCTGCTCGCGTGTGAGAATGCGCTCATTCAACGTGTCGCGCCCGCGCTCCAGCCGGAACGCTGCCCCGGCATTGTGCGTGAGAACGCCCGTCCCCGCCGCGTAAGCCAGCAGGGATTTTGCAGCGGACAACTTGCGCCGCCGTGTGGCATCGGACGCATCGCCCATGCTGTCGTACCATGCTTGCAGGTCCGCCAGAACAATCTCAGCCAGTGGCTTACCCGCATGCGCCAGCAGCTCGCGGGCATCACGCTCATAAGCCCGCCGGGTGTTCTCCCCACGGTTGTGAAGCCACGTTCTCAGCACGAGATTATCAGCAGAAACTGAGGCCGCTTTTGCAGCCCCCGGCGCGGGCGATCTTGCACGATCTCCGCTAACCATATGATTTTCCTACATTAGTGGTCTATTTCGCCCCCTCAAAATCCGCGTGATAACTGCACTTATCTTGCGGGTTTATGGGGGTATCTGCGGGTTATCTTGCAGGTGCCGCACTAGCGGGTGCAAGATAACTCCGGGTTATCATTGCGGATTATTCGGACGGAACACCGCCGATTTTCCGACCACAACTCCCCCATCGGGGAGCGCGCCAAGTGGACCGAACCACACCTGCGGGGAGCTGTTCACTGGCCTGGCATTCCATCTCACGCCGTGCGGCACGTTCCACACGCTGCAAAATGTCTTCCCCAACGCAAAGCAACCCGTCAGCCATAGGCCGCAGATCCGTAACACGGCAGCGGAGCAAATCCCCCGCGCGCACAATTGTGTTGCGTAAAAGAAGGGGCGTCTCGCTCCGATCAATATCGGAGCGATGCCGGGCTGTGCGTGGGAGGTATAGCTTTGCCACTAGGCAAACCGCACCATCCAGCGCCAGTATTAGAACAGGCTTTTTCCCATGCAGTGCAATCTGGCCACGGCAGAAACTCTGCCCTTTACCCATGCAACCGCCATTTTTTGTTTAGGAAATAAAAAAGCCGTGGACCCTAATGGACACACGGCTTCGAAGATTATGAGAGTATAGATTTAATTTGGGGTAAGTGTCAAATTAATTTTCGTGAAATTTCTTATGTCCAATAAATCCCAGCTTTTGGTCAAAGACAGGTTTAAATCTCACAAAACTTTCTGTCTTTTGAGTTTTTCTATTATCATCAATAGGCGCAGAAATATTTCCATATTTGTTAATATTCTTCTCTATATTCTGCATTCTTTCCGATAAAGACGAAATCAAAACGCCAGTTTCATCTCCCTGTTCAGACATTTTCTGAACGGCATTAGCAATAGTAACTGGACTAGATATTTTATAATTTTCTGAGACCACATATTGAAAAACTTCATGAAGTTTTTCACGAGCTCTTAAAATTCCGTCCCAAGATTCTGTACTGAAATATATACACCTTTGATCTAAGTTATCGAAAGGTAACACCTCGCCTTCACGAATCATATGTATAACTGGCTTATGGAAGGCATGACGAATACCTAACTCGTAAAATGCATTTGGATTACGTTCAGACAAATCAGCAATAGCAAGATCGGCATGAATAATATCATTAATGACGGAAGTGTTAATAGAGCCGGGACTAACATCTTTGTCTGCTCTTTTTACAATATAATTGAATGGCTCTTTTTCAAGAACCTCCTTGATAATGCCATCTAAAAGAAAATCAGCATTAACGCGCGTCTTTGACTCAGCGGCACCAATTGGACCGATGACAAAACATACTTTCTTTTCTTTTTTTCCACTCATTTATATAATCCAATTATTATAAATCTAATTCAAAGTTCCGACCATCGTTGGTGCCGGTTCGTCGATTTGTTTGTTCATGCTCAGTAGCGACGCGCACCCAATCGGCATAAACTTCAATCATCATTTCTGATAGTTCATCTGGCGACCAACGTACAGCACCTGCATGAAAATACGGAGTTACTGTAAAACCAGTTTCTTTTGTACCTTCAAAGCGAATTACAGAAAGAATTACGTCTTCTAGTTCAGGTAACGATTGGCGAATAAGCCAATCTTGAACACTAAAAACGACTTCGCGCGCATCTGCATTTAGGCCCGTATTTGAACTACGAAAATCAATGAAAGGAACGAACAGTTCCGTTTCACTAATTACACAAAGACGATCATCCCAAAACCGCGTATACCCATGAGACGGGTTTATCATACCGGGTGGTAAATCTGTATTTCGTATTGAAGTCCAACCTTCATGCCGCCAAAAATCAAATAGTGCTTTTGCTTTTAAACAATTTTGTTCTCTTTGAATTGCAATTTTACTGCATTTAGAAAGGATATTTGCCTGAACAACATCCCAAGGGGCATCTGCTATTGGTAAATTAAAACATGCCTGATCGCGTAAAATTTCTGGGAGATATGAGCGCGTGGGCTCATACGACCAAGACGCTTGACTCCTAACAAATATTTTTATGGCACGATCCCTAATTTCTCCCCTAGGTAGGGCTGCAAATCTAGCAAATTCAGTGCTGGGGAGGGACTTCTTCGCCATATGTAGAATCGCTTACTTGGTTAGTACTAACCAAGAACATACGACGTCCACGTTCAAGAGTCACCTTATCTGGTATTTGGCGAGTGACAACTTCGCCCTTCCTGACTTGTTCAGACACATAATGCCATGGGCCATTATGAACATGGGACAGATCTACCAATCGACCAGCCGGGAGGTGGCCAAATGATACCAATACCCACATTATTGCACGATTAAGCTGCCAATCTTCTGGCGGATTGAGGTCGCGTTCTTCTCCTGTCAGCAGGTTTTTAGCCTTAGCCCGCCTAGTGATCGGATTTTTCCCAAACTCATTAAAAGATTTATATACTGTCGGGTGAACTGGACCATAAGGCCAAGCTTCAAAAGCACCTTTAACAGCCGGATTACCTGTTGCGGCAAGATAATGTGCATGAACGAAATATAAGAGTTTCTGAAGTGCAAGTGGCGTAATGGTATCTTGGTTAACCATCATCGTCCGTGCAACGTCCAGTATGCAGTTTGCAACAGCGCGAGGATCATATGGCGCATTGGTCATAAAGCAATTCCTCCCTTTCCTGTTGCTTGGAACGCACGGAACCCCGTGAGTTCTCACCGTGAGAAATCACGCACTGGCTACCGCGATAAGTTCCGTAGGAACCTACGGCGGTGGTTTATACTGTGAGCCCAAAATTGCTAGGGGGAAAAGGGATAAAAATAGGGAATGTAGGCAACGCCAGAGGGTTATTCCTCCTTACTCAATCCCAACTGAACCAACCGCCGTATAGCTTCCGGGCGCGTCACATATGGAGGGCCATTTGCGGCTATCCATGCGTCCACCTCATCCAAAACAGCACGTTCGAAACGGACATTAACCGCTTCAGAATCAACCTTTGGACGTCCCTTTTTTGGTTTTATAGCGCTATCTATTGACATAATGATTTTATAGCGCCAAAAAGCCGAGAAGCAAGGGACAGAACCCCATGCCTATGGCTGATGCCTTATCTACCACACACCGCCGCTCGTTGCTCGCTGGAATCATGGCTGTGCCATTTCTGGCAGCAACTGCTCATGCAGAAGCATACCTACATGCCGATGCTGCTTTGCTGGCCGCGTTTAACCAGTTTCAGGACTGCCGCAGGCGCATAGACGCACATTGTGTGGCAAAAAATCATATTTTCGGAACGCCGGAAGAACGGTTGCACGAAGATAAACTCAATGCGCTCGTTGTTGAACAGGATGAGCTTGTTGCCGCCATGGCAGCCCTGCCCGCCACAACACATGCCGGTCAGCAGGCCAAAGCCATTGCCGCACTGACCATGCTGCGTGACCAGATTGCGCCGGGTGAGGAGGAACTGGGAGACAGCATGACCTGGCTGGAAGTCTCGTTACTGACAGACCTCACGCGGGAGGCCGCAGCATGAGCAACATCATTCCTTTTAGCTTTGAAGACCATGCGGTGCGAGTAATCACACAAGACACTCAACCGTGGTTTGTGCTGGCTGATGTGTGCGATGTGCTAGACTTAGGTTCTCCTCACAAGACTCTCGAACGCTTGGATGACGATGAAAAGGGGCGGACTACTATTCCGACCCTAGGTGGCCCCCAAGAGATGAACATCATCAACGAAAGCGGCCTTTACAACCTCATTTTCACCAGTCGCAAGCCCGAAGCTAAGCGGTTCCGCAAATGGGTAACGGGCGAAGTGCTGCTGAGCATCCGCAAGACGGGCAGCTACACTATGCCCACGGATAAAACAGAGTGGTTCAACCGCTTTGCCCGCATTCTGTGCCTGTGGGATGCAGTGGGCGAGGCCGCAGCCCGGCAGGAATGGGGAACGTGCGCCCTACCCTGCCCCATGCCGCGCAAACCCGCCATCCGTATGCTTATGGAGGCAGCGCTGGACTTGCCGCCCCACCTACTGCCCGCTCCATCCACCAAGGCCATAACCAACCGCCACAACGGCGCACTAGGCGGCCGCCCCCGAAAGGACGAAACACCCGAACAGGCCCGATTACGCCGCTTCCATATGGTGGATAAGGAGATCACACCAGCACCAGACGGCTCCAGCGCGGTCGTGGTCACATACGCAACACACAAGGGGGCTTAGGCCCCCTTCTTTTTTGGCATTAGTAAATCATTGAGCTTTTTGATTAATGACATTGAAATTCTGAATATTGGGAGAATTAATTATGTACTGGGTGATTTCTGGCCCTTCAGACAATCCACTAACGGGCACCATTATACTCAAGCAAGGTCAGACAGCGTGGGAACAGATCGCACCGTACTTGCCAGTTTTAACGGCTTTAGTGTCTGTTGTAGGCATTGGGATGACGTGTTTATTAGCCAACAGAGCTCGCGAAATTGCGACACAGCAGAAAAAAATAGCAGAAGATAAACTCGAAATTGATGCCTTTGATAAAATATACAACGTTGTACTTGCTTATGATAAGTTTTTCACCATACTTTTAACGCCTGCTTTGACAAAACAAGATATTAAAAGTGGATCTCAGGATTTCTTAGTTTATAGTACATATTATCATATTTTTTTCAGCAATAACCTTCATCATATATTTAGAAAAACATCATATTTACTATCAAAACTTGCTGATTTTAGAGATGAAAATTTAGATTTTGAATTATACTCAGCAAAAAAGGTAGCGATTTATGATGAAAAAGTTGAAGAAATAAATGAGGAATTACGTAAAATAAAACATATTTTGAAAATATTTCTTCCTGATATTCTAAAAAGAAAATCATACCCTCCTATTTCCACCATTTTCCCGGCATCACCTGATAAGCCTCAACCAACTGCTCCAGCAACAGATCAATCGCCCCCGACACCCTGAGTTTGTGGGTGCCTTTGGCTCCAGCAATAGCCTGAACACTCATCCCATCCACCATCATCTGGCGCAGGAAGGTCTCGCCCACCTGCCCCAGTGCTTTGCGCACATACTCGCACCGGGTTACGGCGGCTGCGCGGGATAGCATTATGGTGTGGGGGTCGGGCACGCCGCCTTTGCGGCCAGCCTCCGGGTCTCTGGCGCCAAGCACACCTGTCTCATAATCCCGCGCCCAGTGTTCGGCGGCGGCTACGTGGGCATCGGTAATGGTGCCAGCACGGCGCAAGGCATACAGCGCCCCGGATGACCGCAGGCGCTTTTCGGGCGGCAGGCTCTGGTGTTCCTGAACGTAAACTTCGGTTACGTCACCTTTGGCAAGGCGTTCCGGTGTGGCGTTGACTGTTTTGTGCACGTTGCTGCCCCGTGTGGTTTGGTGTACCTTCCTTGAGCGTCACGGGGTTTCTCATACGCATACAAACGGCGGCGCAGGGTGCAGGCTTCCAATTCCGCCTCTGCCCGCCGTTTTTGTTCCTGGGCAAGTGTCGCCCGCAATTCCTCAAATGCTGTTATCGGGTTGGACTTGCCTTCAGCCCGCAACCTCAGGTTTCGCAGGAGTGTTTCGCAGGCTCATGCCGCCACCGCCTCTGTGCCGCTGAAAAACTGCTGATAGGCTGCCCGGTCATACGGCACGTCTGGCAAGCCATGCTCTTGCGCCAGATCGGGCCACTGGCGGGTAACCGCGCCATAGTCCCGGCAGTCGGCAAAGGCTTTTTTCCAGACCTGCGTGGCCCGGCCCCATGCGTCCTCAAGCTGGCGCATATCCTCGGTTTTGTGGGCGTTTTCTGGCGGGGCCGAGGGCATGGCCTCCATAACCTGCTGCGCTTCAATGCCGCGCAGCACTTCATCCTCAAACACCTTCAGGCGGCGCGGTTCCTCGCCATTGTTGCGTATGGTGGCCTGATGCTTCTGAATGGCGGAGATTATGGTTTCTTCCGTTGCCCCCAAGCCCATCCAGCGGCGGGCAAACGAGATTGCAAAGGATACCTGGTCGCTCATGCCCGAAACCGAGACCATGCGGGCAGCAACCCGGCGCACCGAAGCATCGTCCAGTTCGGTTTTGGGTTTTTCGGTTTCGCCAGAAATAGAACCAGAAGAAATATATGTATCTCTCTCTAATTCTAGATCTATGGAAACCGGAGAAACCGAATTTTCCATAACCGAAAACCCATTCGGTTTTTTGTTTGGGTTTTCAGCAGCAGGTTTTCCACCCGCAACAGTAGCCACCAAAGGCATATGCCGCTGGGCCTGTTGCTGTTCCATTTCCCGCGCACGGCGGGCCCGGGCCTGCTCAGCACTCTCGCCTTTGCGCGGGCGGCCACCTGCCCCACCATTCTGGCGGGCGGTCACCACTTTGCGGCTCATGCCTTCCGGCAAATCCCCGCTTTCCTGCCACTGCTCCCACTGTGCATCGGCCAGTACCTTGCGGGCCTCGCGCTCTTCCTTGCGGAGCAGCCTAGCATAGAGGTGGGGGCTGAACAGCGCACCCTCATCATCCCGCGCCATAAAGCCGGACTGGAGGATGCTGGGCAGCGTACGGGCCAGCACATCGCCTTCCAGCCATGCCTGTGTTGCCACCTGCCCGTCTGCAAGCACTAGTTGGCCAGCGCGGAACACGGTTGAGCGCAGTTCCTTCAGCGCATCATGCAGGTTGGTCACAACCCCGCGTAGATCTGCGGGCATGGAGCGCAGCATTTTGAACGGGGTTACGGTTGAGGGGTCAAACTCAGCAAGAACAGGCCGCATCATCCAGCCTCCTTACCGGCAACAACGATAGGGCGGCTTTGCTCCTGTACCTTGTGAACAAAGGCCAGAGCGCGGTCCAGCAGCTGCTTGGCATGCATCATTTTGGGGGCGATTTCCTGCGCCTCCTGCCGGTCCACAACGCCATCTTCCAGAATGCGCATGGCCGTGGCCATGATGTCTCCCGAGGCAATGGCGTATTCGCTCATGTCCTGCCCAAAATCACCTGGGCCGACATGCAACGGAATGGCCGCATAACCCAACGCCTGCGCCATGGCATGCAACAAAAACGGGTGTTCCGCGCAGTGGTCCAGATCCAGCGCCACATCCAGCGGAATAACTGCATCCCGCGCGCGATTGGAGTAATCGGAAAACTGCGTGCGCCCTACCCTGCCAATACAGGCAGCGGCATCGATGCCGCCCACATGGGCAATAGCCTGCTTGGTGGCAGTTTTGATGGCAGGAACACACGCAGCGGAAAATGGCTGTTTCATGCCTTTTCTCCCTGCTTTTCGTCAGAACAGCCAAACTGCTCAACAGCGGCTAGGTGCTGCGCCAATAGGGATGCTTCTCTGGCATCAAAACCTATAGGGCCACATTGGCCCTGCAGCACTTCAACTCTGCTGGTGGCAGCATTGCCACTGCCACCAGCCTCATCCATGGTTGAGTCGTCCAAACCAACAACCGAGGATGAATTCCTATGGCTAACGATATCCCCACTACCCGTGAGGCCCTGATCTGGCAGATTGCTACCAGTATTGCCCGAAGCGAAGACAAATTCACCGACGGCATTTTCCATCACGGCAGAGGAAGGCTTGCAGACAGGCCTGTCGCAGACAGAGACTACATCCTTAGCGTTATCAAATTGGCGACTACTGCGGTTGATGGGAAATAGCTCTTCCCCATCATCTGATGTCAAAGGGACAACAATTTCCCCTGCAATATATTGGCGGATTGCCTCAGCAGTAACGAGTAACTGCCCTGGTGGGGCACCGACCTTCTGGTACAGTTTAATCGCCAGAGAAACGGCTTCAGCACGATCTTCAAAAGAGCCTTTATCTCCCGGCTTCATGCCGCCACTCCCTGCATAGGCGCAACACGGGCCGGTGTATTGCCACACCGGCCCGTACGCCTCACGATGAGGTTGCTAGACCGAACCACCGTGAGAACTCTTGAATGCAATTTCTGATTGGCGTTATCGCCATTATAGGCCTGATCTACTACGGCACAGGCTATCTGGGCGTATCGGACCATGCCCGCTTTAACATTGCCGTTTGGGGTGTGCTTGCTCTTGGCGTGCTGGGGGCCATTGGTAATGCCCTCAACAAAGTGGCTCCTCAGGCGCGCAGCAAAACAACCAAAGCCATAAAGGTCCCGACCGACCGAGCGCCGGAAGGACTCTCCCGCCGAACAGTCGAGGGCATCCGAGTTATTATCCGCTACATGGATGGTAGTTTGGACGAAACGGAGCGAACCATTCGGCCCGATCTGCTTGAATACACAACTGACCCTAACGGCATGGTCCAGATCAAATACATCCATGCATATTGCGAGATGCGCAAAGCTCCCCGTCTTTTCCGTTACGACCGGATCGAAGGCGCTTACAACGCCGATACCGGAGAGGTGATCAGCAACATTGGGGCGCTGTTGTGGGATCACCCCGGAAAGAGTTGATACAGCCAAACCATACAGCCGAACCGGGTTCGGCTGACATACAGAACCACCAGCAGCATGATTGGCCACATGAGAGACCATCATGCTGCCACTCCATTGTTATTCCCAGCCTCAAACAGCCAGTCGGCAGGTTTAACCTGCCCGCCTGACAACTCTTCAACCTTCAGGACAATGCGAAGAGGGACACTGCGCCGACCACTTGCGTATCCGTGCAAGGTCGTGACGGAGCATCCCAATTCCTTCGCCATGGAAGAAAGGGTAATTTTTTCGCCCTTGAGATACGCTCGTATATCCATGTCGGATTTTTTCGCACTGTGCGAAAATTTAATCAAGCGTAATTTCGCAAAATGGGTCTGATTAAGTTGTGCGCAATGCGCGAAAATAGAACCATGGCTGGCACTCAATTCACCTTGCATATTCATCTTCGCGCATGGCGTAAGCATCGCGGGTTGACACTAGAACAAACTGCGAACATGATCGGATCAAAGCCCAATACCATTTCGGGCTGGGAGACGGGTGGCCGTAAGGTGGATTTAGACGATCTTAAAAAATTGGCTGATGCCTACGGCGTGGACCCTGCCGCTCTCTTATTCGCACCTCCTGGTGGCCCAAAATTTGAAGCCATGAAAGAAGCCAGCAATTTAATCGAAGATATGTCCCCAGAACATGCCAAAGCTTGGCTAGAGCTGGGGAAAGCTATTGTTTCTAAAAAACCGGAAGCTTAATTTTTTTCGCATAGCGCGAAAAATTATTTGACAGAATATTTCGCATAGTGCGAATAACCCTCCATCACAACCCGTGATGGAGAAACCCCATGCCGAAACCGGCAGACCCAGCACAGACCCTGTGCGTGTCCTATGAGGACAACGAGCGCATAAGGCGTATCTGCATCCGTGTAGCCGAACACTCACGCGACGGGCAGGACCGGGCGGTCCGCAAGCGCATCTTCGACGTAACGGGAACCCTGCTGCGGGAGTGCCATCTGCGCGCTCGTCCGCTCAATCTGGACGCCATGGAGCGCGCCAATATTGAGCAGGTTCTGTCCGACCTCTCCCTACTTCGCAAAAACCTGAGCGTAGGCACCGGCTACTTCCCGCCGACCATCCGCCTGCGCTTCCAGCAGCATAATCAGGAGGCAGCATGACCTGCCCTTTAAGCGCGCAGCTTGTGGCCACGCGCCAGCGCAAAGCCGCGACCCAACGCAAGATCGGCCTGTTTCAGGCCATGGCCGATACCCTGTTCATCCGTGCGGATGAGCAGGAGCGGTGGCGGGAGGCCTGCGAGGCCAGCAACAACCCCGATGGCGCAGGCACATGGCAGCGCCTGGCCAATCATACCCGGAACGAAGCGCACGAATACGTCCGCCGCATAGACCTTCTGCAAGAGAACCTGCGATGAACAGCCAGTACTTTAACACCCACCGGGCCAAGCTGGAGCAGTTGGTCCACACCCACGCCCCCAGCGACCACGTTGCCAGCGCCATGCTGCAACACATCAAGCACATGGCCGCAGCCATGCAGGCGGAGGAAGCCGAGGCCACAACCCGCCTCCACCACGCCCACACTGCGCACCGCACGACAGCCGCGCGGATCCGCCAGTTCATTCTTGGTGAAATGAGGGCCGCATAATGACCGCCAACCAGATTGACCTGGAGGAGCTGCTTGGCACCAAGCAAGTAGTCATCCCCCGGCAGGAGCCACAGCGCATCAGGTGGGATAAGGCTTTGGGTAAACGCATCCGCCACCGCCGCACCCAACTCAGCATGAGCATGGACCGCGTGGCCGAGGCCGTGGGCTGCTCTTACCAGCAGGTTCAAAAATACGAGCTGGGCCGCAACGCAATCAAAGCCGCACTGGTGCCTGTGCTGGCAGAAACGCTGGCCGTGCCAGTCACATGGTTTTTTGAAAGTTCAGACGCATGAGCTCACAACTCTCTCAGGCCGAGCCATTGGAACAATTTCTTACCGCTAAGGAGGTCGCAAAGTGCCTAAAGGTTACGACTCGTACCCTCTACAGACGGATGGATAGTGGCAATTTCCCCAGACCGGTAAAGTTCAGCGAAAATTGCGTTCGTTGGAGGGAGCAGGATGTAAAAAGCTGGATATCAAGTCTTGAGATGCCCCAGGCTACAGCTTCATTAACCTCAGCGATTCGATGAATAAACACCCCCCCCCAATACCCCCGGCACCAAAAAAATATGGGGGTATTTTTGGGGGTATAATCTGCAAATCATAAATTTTTACCCTTATTAAACATTGCGCTAAATAATATGATCGACAGACGCCCGGACCTCCACTCCCCCTCAAAATGTTAAGTGTATGTTTCCAGCGCAAGTCGTTGCGTCAAAGGGCATATCAGCACTGGCTAATATCTTGGTGCAGATGTGTACTCGGGTGTGGCTGGCTAGTTGCTCCTTGCTATCCGGCTCATGGCTGCTGGAGTTTTCTGTACCGTGCCATAAGGCGGTTACGCCGGAGGCTGGAGAGCTTTTGCAGCCAGAACACGCCATCCAGTTGGTCAATCTCGTGCTGTAAGCAGACACTACGAAGGCCATCTGCCTCCCTCTCCTGCATATGGCCATTCAGGTCTGCATACCGGACCTTCAGCTTTGCGGGGCGCATAACTGTGGCGGATATGCCTGGCATGGAAATGCTGCCCTCTTCATTCATGACGGTATCTTCGGACAGCCAGATAATTTCTGGATTAATGTAGGTTTCCGGTTCATCGCAATCTGGCAGATCAAGAACAACCACGCGCTGGCCAACGCCAATATGTGGGCCGGTTATGCCTAGCCCCTGAACAGCGCGGAGTGTGTCCAGCAGGTCCGTTGCAAGGGGGCGCAATGTGCTGTCAAACGCGGTGACTGGCACGGCAACCTCACGCAAACGCTGATCGGGGAAAAGGACAACAGGCTGTACGGTCATGGCGTATCTTCTGACAGAATAAAGCAGTTCGCTTGCGGTCGGGCGTGACCTGTAGCGCGTTAGTATACACAGCATAAACCTTGGGAGCACAGCCCGGCTGGATTTTACAGGTGAACCGTTGTGTTCAAGAACGCGTTGGGGGCTTGCCCAATGGCAGATCTGTTGCCACAGTCCTGGAATGAGGACCAATAAAGTACTTATTCCCGAAATCTGGTCTTGTGCCTCTGGGCAGGGCGTCGCCTATGCCACACAAGCTGGATTGCCTGAGTGCCAGAAATAATGCAGCCACCTGTCTTTCATCCCGATCATGCCGATAGCCGGCATTCCTTGCCGGAGGCCTTCGCCAGTATCCGCGTGCCGAGGGATGATACCCATTGGATGCGGCGCTTTTTAAGCTACGTGGGGCCGGGGTATATGGTGTCCGTCGGGTATATGGACCCCGGCAACTGGGCAACGGACCTGCAAGGGGGGGCGCGGTTCGGCTACGTATTGCTGTCTGTTATCCTGTTATCCAATTTCATGGCTATTTTATTGCAGGCTCTTTCTGCCCGTCTGGGTATTGCAACAGGGCTGGATCTTGCTCAGGCTTGCCGGCAGCGTTTTCATCCTGCGCTTAATGCGTTGCTTTGGGTTGCCTGCGAGCTGGCTATTATTGCGTGTGATCTGGCGGAGGTTATCGGCACCGCGGTTGCATTGCAGCTGCTCTTCCATATTCCCCTGCTTGGCGGTGCGTTAATTTCCAGCCTTGATGCCTTGCTGGTGCTGTTTCTCATGAACCGTGGGTTTCGGTATCTGGAGGCATTCATCATTGGGCTTTTAAGCATTATCGCCCTGTGTTTTGCCGTGCAGCTTATAGCTGCGGCCCCTCCATTGGCGGCTGTGCTGGCAGGTATGAAGCCTTCGCTTTCAATCCTGACGAATAGCGAAATGCTCTATATTGCCATTGGCATTATAGGGGCGACCGTTATGCCCCATAACCTGTACCTGCATTCCTCCATAGTACAAAGCCGTGCCTATGAGCGGACGGAGCGGGGCCGTAAGGACGCCATACGCTGGGCCACATGGGATAGTTCAATCGCGCTTATGCTGGCCCTGTTTATTAACGCCGCCATTCTGATTGTTGCTGCCGCAGCCTTCCATACAACAGGGCATCAGGATGTGGCGGAAATACAGGATGCCTACCACCTGCTCTCCCCTCTTCTGGGGCTGGGGGTTGCTTCTACCCTGTTTGCGCTGGCTCTGCTGGCTGCGGGCACAAATTCGACCATTACGGGAACGCTGGCCGGGCAGATTGTGATGGAAGGGTTTTTGCATCTCAGACTGCCACACTGGGCGCGGCGGCTTTTAACCCGTGGGCTGGCAATTGTTCCGGTCATGGTCTGCATTGTGTTGTATGGTAACGCAAGTGTTGGTCAGTTGCTCATGGCCAGTCAGGTTGTGCTGTCCATGCAATTGCCCTTTGCGGTCATTCCTCTGGTTCTGTTTGTTTCAGACCGCAAAATGATGGGCTCTTTTGCCATTTCCCGCCCCTTTGCGGTTCTTTCCTGGTTTGTCGCCGGGGTTATTCTTATCCTGAACTTTAAACTACTTTACGACACACTCGCCCTGTAATGTCCGGAACAAGTCTGCTGGTATTCTGTACTATGGCCACAGGTAGAGGAATTTTACGTAGTAAGCGTTTGTTTCCGGCGTGTTGCGGCCTTCTATGGAATGTGCGTAACGCGCGGTAAAACTGATTGTCCGGCTGATATTGAACATAACGCCCAGCCCGGGGGCTATTTCCCGGCTGTTGGAGTTGCTCAGGTCTGAATGAATGCTCTGGTCATAAGTTCCGCCAACATTCTGCCAGTCAAAGGCAAAGTATGGCTCGATCAGTTTTGTTGCTTTCCAGCTAAAGCGTAAATTGCTGTAAAAAACGACGCCGGGCGAATAGCTATGTTGACCGGTTTTATGTTTTGTTGAACCAACAACAGTGCCTACATCGCCATCAAAGCTAAAATGCTTCCATTCATAATCAAAAATAATGCTCGATATATTGGCCCAGTACCCCGTGGCCAAAGTATCCCGCGTACCAGAAGGTGTTTGCAGGAATGTCTGAAAACCAAGAGTGCTGTGTGTATTGGGTTTAAACCACGCAGCAGGCCCCACAATGGTCCCCCCTAGCCCACCGTAATTTGTGCCGCCAGCCAGAGTATAGTTTTCAGATTGGATGACCTCAAAAGCAAAGCCAATATGCGGGAGCGCATCAAATGTGCGAAAATGCACGTATTTGGTAAGCCCGGACCATGTGTGGCTTCCTCCATGGGCCGGTACGCGCTGGCCGGTGCTGTTATAGGTGTTGCCCGACGCATTTCCATTCCCATACTGGACCAATACGTTAAATGGCTTGTAGTCCACAGGCAGGTCATATTCATGCGGGCCAATGATCCCCAGAGTAATATCCGCCGCATAGGCGAGTCCGGGTGTTAATAAAGGCATGCTGGCGCCACACAGACTTAAGGTCAGCAGGAGCCGTTTCGGCTTTTTGCCAAACAGCATGAGGGATCTCCATCAAGGAGGCTGCCGTTGTAAAAACAGGCGCAGCGTGTTGGGGTTATTGAATAATCAGTCCTGATCGCCAACCGTTACGCTGCATGGGGTTGGGCTTTTGAAAGAGATATATAAAATAAGCAGATATAATATAGTTGAAAAACGCATGAGTTCACGTGGCTGTGTCCTCAAGCTATAAAAACTGTCTCATTCCCGGAACAGAATGCTCAGAGCACGTGTTGTAAGAGACAAGCTAAGGCAGGGTTTTAAAAGGCTGGCCAAAATCCCTTGCAGCAAAATGGAGCTGCAAGGGGAAAGACGCTGTGACTTATTTTGCTAGCTTTATGAGTGCTGCATTTACGTCCGCTGCTTTTTCCAGTTGTGGCATATGACCGGTCTGGGGGAGCAGGGTTACGGGTATGGTATCCGGCAGGTTTCTGGCATCATTGGGTGAGATAATCTCGTCCGCCTCCCCCCAGATGATCTGGGCTGGCCCAGCAAAACTGGTCAGAACGGGCCTAAGGTCCTCCGCCTGCCTGCCATTGGGGAAGCAGGCTTTGGCAATTGTCTGCAAGCCCTGAAGCGCTCCATCCAGACGTTTGAAGCGAATAATGTCTTCAACCATCTTGCGAGAAATCAGGGTTTTGTCATGCACCAGATAATTCAGGACAAGCTCAAGGGTTTTGCGACGATCTGCGGAGATAAACCCGTCAATAAAATCCATATTAATACCCTGCCCCAAGCCCGCAGGAGCAATGAGGGAAAGGGACGCCACTTTTTGCGGGCAGGTTTTGGCAAGCTCCAGTGCAATAGCCCCTCCGAGTGAGTGACCAACAACATGAACGCTCGTTATTTCCAGCTTATCCAGCAAAGCCGCAGTTGTTGCCGCAAAGCCTGCGGGAGTTCCATCTCCCACATTTTTGGATGACCCTCCGTGGCCGGGGAGGTCAAAAGAAACGGTACGCCGGTCGGTGGAAAGAGCATTCTGGTTGAGCATCCAGTTGCCCAGGTCCCCACCAAAACCGTGGATGAACAGGACAGGCGTAGCATCGCCCTGCCCGGCTTCCTGCACACGGAGTGTCAGATCCCCAACGCTGACCATAATGGGTTCTGCGTGATCAGCCTGCGTGTCGGCAGCACTGTCGGATGAAAAATCAGCCTGAAACTTGGCAATGAATGCATCAATATCCGCATCGCTCACGGCAGGTTCGGCCAGAACACCCAAAAGAGCGCCTACGGGCAGGGTTTCTCCCTCCGTTGCAATCTGGCGGCGCAGCGTGCCAGAGGCCGGGCTTTCGTAACCATTGGTGATTTTGGTGGTTTCTATGTCTGCAATTTCCTGCCCGGCTTCTACCTGCGCGCCGGAGGGAATGTTCCAGCTTGTAATTTTTCCCTCGGTCATGGCCAGACCAAACTTGGGCATTGTGATTGGGGTGATAAGGTCTGTCATTGCTCAGGCATCCTGCTTTGCTTTTTTATAGGCCATGACGGAGCGAACCGCCGATTCAATGCGGGCAGCATCGGGGAGGTAGAGTTTTTCCAGCACGGTTGCGAAGGGGACTGGCGTGTGCGGGGGCACAACCTGGCGTATGGGGGCTTTGAGCGCGTCAAACGCCTGTTCCGCTACCAGTGCGGCCACATCGGTTGCCATGTTGCAACGCGGGCTTGATTCATCGACAATGACCAGCCGCCCCGTATCTTCCACACATTCCAGTATGGTGGCGCTATCCAGCGGGGATGTGGTGCGGGGGTCTATAACCGTGCAGCTTATGCCGTCTTTTTCCAGCCTGTCGGCGGCTTCGTTGGCAAAATTGACCATACGGCCAAAGGCAACAATGGTTACATCATCGCCTTCCCGCGTCAGGTTGGCTTCCCCGAACGGGATGGAATAAGGCTCATCGGGCACTTCCTCTTCATCATCATACATGACCTTGTTTTCAAGGAAGATAACGGGGTCATCGTCCCTTATTGCCTCGATCAGCAGCCCTTTTGCTTCGTAAGGGGATGAGGGAACAACAACCTTAAGTCCCGGAATATGGGTGAAAAGCGGGTAAAGCGCCTGACTGTGCTGTGCAGCCGCATTAAAGCCCGCGCCATACATGGCCCGGATAACCAGTGGTGTGCGGGCCTTACCACCAAACATGTAGCGGAACTTGGCGGCCTGATTCATGATCTGGTCGAGGCAGCAGCCTACAAAGTCCACAAACATCAGTTCAGCCACCGGGCGCAGGCCGGTTGCGGCCGCCCCAACGGCTGCCCCGATATAGGATGCCTCGGAAATGGGGGTATCAAACACCCGTTCGGCACCAAATTCGGTATAAAGCCCTTTGGTAACCCCCAGTACGCCGCCCCATGCGTCTACCACGCCAGCAGAACCACCCTGCCCGCCAGCAATATCTTCCCCCATGAGAATAACGCGTGGGTCACGCTGCATTTCCTGACGCAAGGCTTCATTAATGGCCTGACGGAAGCTTTTTTTGGACATGAGAATACTCCGTATTGCGCGTGGCTCAGTAAGAAACGTAAACGTCTGCCTGCAGGTCGGCAGGTTCAGGCAATGGGGCGTTTTTGGCGGCTTTTACGGCGGCCTCGATTTCGTCCTTCACGCTGGTATCAATGTCATCCAGTGCGGACAGGTCGAGCAGGCTGGTCTCTGTGACATGCGTGCGGAACTTCTGCAGGCAGTCACGCTCGGCCCTTTCTCGGGCTACTTCGCCATTAGCGCGGTAGGTCATGGCATCGCCTTCAAAATGGCCGTACCAGCGGGCCAAATGAACATGCAGCATCACCGGGCCGTGGCCTGCGCGCGCATGGGCTATGGCCTGCCCGGCGGCTTCATGCACGGCAAAAAAATCCGTGCCATCGCAGTCAAAATAAGGCATGCCAAAGCCTGCGGCGCGCGCTTTTTGTGTGCCTGCGCAGGCGTAGGATGCTCCCGTTGCCTCGCCATAGCCGTTATCTTCGCAGACAAAAACGGCGGGTAGCTGCCAGACCATGGCCAGATTCAGGCTTTCCAGCGTTGTGCCCTCGTTGGAAGCACCATCACCGTAAAACGCGACGGCAACGCCACCATCCTTGAGCACTTTGTGCGAAAGGGCAGCACCGCAGATCAGCGGTGGCCCTCCCCCAACGATGCCGTTTGCACCGAGCATGCCCAGAGACAGGTCCGCAATATGCATGGACCCGCCTTTGCCGTGGCATACCCCGGTTTTGCGCCCATAAATTTCGGCCATCATGCCCTCTACGCCAACACCTTTGGCAATACAGTGGCCATGACCGCGGTGCGTGCTGGCAATTGTATCCGTATCGCTCAGATGAGCGCAGACACCCACGGCGGATGCCTCTTCACCACAATACAGGTGAACAAATCCCGGAATTTCTCCGGTTGCGAACTCTACATGAAGGCGTTCCTCAAAATCGCGGATGGTCCGCATGGAACGGTAGGAACGCAGAAGAATATCGTGTGCAATCTGCATGTCTGCCCCCGGGCAATACTGCCGTGTGGGTTGGAAGAAATAACGGAATTATTCCGTCCCATTCCGCACGAAAAAACAGAGCGAAGCGGGTATGCGCTCAGTTATGGGGAGATATGCCAAAGGGTGAACCCAACGGATAATTCGGCTCACGTGTATTTGAGAAGGCAGAATGCGAAGTGTCGCATATCCGAAACGTAATACACGCCAGAGACATTTTTTGTGGATGGACAGGCGCACATGAACTCACTCATTTTGTCCCCCGGCGTGTGGTCCGGATTATCCCCCCTGCTCCGCAACTCGTGGCGTCGTTGCGCCGAGCAATATGCCATCCCCACGGATACAACGCTGGATACGGATATTCTGTGCTCGGCCGAACTGCGGCAGGCACGCGAGCGCATGGGCGTGACCATGAAAATAGCCGACCCGGAACTGGATCGGCTGCATGGTATTGTTTCTACGCTGGATTATAACGTGCTGCTGGCTGACCCGGCGGGGATTGTCGTCGCCCGCCGTGGTGCGCCACCGTTTGAAAAAGGGTGTCGCCGTTGGCATCTGTGGCCCGGCGCCAACTGGGCAGAAGCCGTAGCCGGCACCAACGGAATAGGCACCTGTCTGGTAGAGGGGCAACCGGTGACCGTCCACCGGGACCAGCACTGGTGCACAAAACTACGATACCTTACCTGCTCTGCCGTACCGTTTTATGGGCCTGATGGCTGTGTTGCCGGGGCGCTGGATGCCAGTTCCATCCGTTCGGACCCTTCTGGCCGTGTGGCACTGATGATGGAAGCCGTGCTGGTTGATGCCGCACGTAGGCTGGAGCGACGGAGTTTTCTGGAAGCCTTCCGGAACAGGACAGTCTTGCTGCTGGGTGAAGGGAACGGCATATCCCTGCCCATGATCGCTCTGGATGACAAACGCATTGTGGTAGGGGCGACCTACGCTGCCCGCTCCATGCTTGGAATAGCCAGCCCGGAGGTGGCAAGTGTCTGTTTTGATCTGGGGGCCAGAGCTGCCGGTGTGCCGGATTTTCAGGAGGCGGAAAGAACGGTCATAGAAGGTGCTCTGGCTATGGTGCAGGGCAAAATCGCCCCCGCCGCCCGCCTGCTGGGTGTAAGCCGCTCCACCCTTTACCGAAAACTGAAGAACCTGCCCCCTGCCCCGGCCCCCATAACCGGGTAGTTATGGGGTGCCCTGCACAAAGGGCAGGACGTTCTGGCAGATGACCAGTTCCTCATGGGTTGGTTCTACACGCACGCGGATTGCACTATCGGGGCTGCTGATGATGCTCGCATGGTTCTCATTGGCCTTATGGTCCAGCTTGAGACCCAGCCAGCCAAGAGCCAGGCAGACATCCTGACGTAAAAGGGCATCGTGTTCGCCTATGCCTGCGGTAAAGACCAGACCATCCAGTCCGCCCATAATAGCAGCAAGAGCGCCAACTTCTTCCACAATCCGGTAGGCGGACAAGGCAAGAGCCTGCTGAATATGTTCTTGCAATGTGGGGTCCTGCTCCGTGCCCATATGCTCACGCAGAACGCGCATGTCAGACGATACGCCAGAAACCCCAAGTAGCCCGGACTGGTGGTACAGGGTGTTGACCATAGTGTTCCAGTCCGCTTTTTCTTCCCGCAGCATGTAGAGCAGTACGCCGGGGTCTATCATTCCGCAGCGGCTGCCCATCATTAATCCATCCAGGGCGGAAAAGCCCATTGTGGTTTCAATACTTTTGCCTTCCTTTAATGCACACAGGCTGGCACCACTGCCCAAATGCGCCAGAATAGTGCGGCCCTTTGCCAATGTGGGGTCTATCTGGTGCAGACGTTGGGTTAGAAAATCGTAGGAAAGACCATGGAAGCCATACCGGCAGATACCTTTTCCTCCATACCGGCGAGGAAGCGGTAAAAGCCGGGCGATTTCTGGCATGGTGCGGTGGAAAGCCGTATCAAAACAGGCAATCTGGAGCAGGTTTGGCCGGTAAGCCATGATGGCATGGACCGGGGCAAGGGTTTGCGGCTGGTGGAGTGGCGCAAAAGGTGTCAGGGCTTCCAGTTGGCGCAGGATTTCTGGCGTAACCTGTACGGGAGCTAGAAAATCTGGCCCTCCATGCACAATCCTGTGGCCAACCCCTACAATGTTGTGCTGGCCCTGCTCATGGTCGGCCAGCCAGTCCAGAAGGTACTCGAGTGGTTTTTTCTGGCTGAGTGGGTAGGTTGCGCGGTCAAGACGCTGGTCGTTCTGGTCGGATGCGAAAAAATGGAATGTGTCCACATCATACTCAAGCCGTCCTTTGATCAGTTTTTGTATGGCCGGGTTCTGGCCGACCTGAAAAACCGTGAACTTGAGACTGGATGACCCGGCATTAAAAACAAGAACAACGTCTGACATGGGTGGTTTTCCGCAAAGCTGGGCGACTTAAAACGCGGTATTCTGTTGTGCCAGATGTCTGGCATACAATGCGCCTATCGCGGCGGATGCCAGACGGGCCTGCACGCTGTCTGCCCGGCTTGTCAGCACAATGGGAACCTTGGCACCAAGTGCTATGCCCGCAGAGTCCGCCTGAGCCATAAAGATCAGGTTTTTGGCCAGCATATTGCCTGCCTCCAAGTCCGGCGTGACCAGAATTTGCGCCTGCCCGGCTACGGGGGATGACAGGTTTTTTATTCTGGCCGCTTCTGGGTCTATGGCATTGTCCATACCCAGAGGGCCATCGAGTATTCCCCCTGTTATCTGTCCGCGTTCGGCCATTTTGCACAGGCTTGCAGCATCCACTGTGCTAGGGATTTTTGGGTTGATCACTTCCACAGCGGAGAGAATGGCCACTTTGGGCACTCCCAGCCCAAGCCCCGTATGCAGGTCTATGGCGTTCTGGACAATATCGCGCTTGGTTGAAAGATCGGGGAAGATGTTAATGGCGGCATCGGTCACAAAAAGCAGTTTTTCATAGCCTGGCACAGCAAGCAGAAAAACATGGCTGATCCGGCGGCTAGTGCACAAACCATTGGTGGGAGAAACCACGGCATGCATGAGTGTATCGGTGTGCAGGCTGCCTTTTATCAACCCCTGCACATGACCTGTCCGGGCCAGCTCCACAGCTTTTTGGGCGGCGGCTTCTGGTGTTGGTGCAGGTATGATCTGGTAGGGGCTTAGGTCTATCTGATTTTTGCACGCTATGGCCTGAATACGTGGCATATCCCCGATCAGAACAGGCAGGATAATCCCTTTTTGTGCGGCATCCAGTGGCCCTGCCAGAGCGTGGTCCTCGCATGGCCAGACAAGCCCGTAAGGCACCGGTTCATGTGCCAGGGCGCGGTTTATCAGATCTGCAAAAAGCTGGTGGGATGTTGGCTGGCGTGGTGGAGGCATGGCCCCTGCAAAAAGGGGGGAAGTGTGTCTCATATCAGGTATGGCCCGCTCCGTATGTTCCACCGGTTTTGCAACATGGCTGAAAAACGCGCCATTCGGCTACGTTCATCCTAATGAATAGGCGAATTGGGTATTCTGGCAGATACAAGATTGGGTGATGGCGTGCGGGCTGGTGCCGTGCTGGGCGGTGGGGCGCTGTCCACCACAATAACGGCCATTCCGGCAAGGGAGGATGGTGTTCTGTCTGTGCGTAGAAGAGCACGAAAACGCTTGTCGGTTGCGGCCTTGCGCTCGTATTCCACGTCCAGCAGGCCGTTTTTGTCGATATAGATATTCAGTGCCGCCGGGATACGAATACACCCGGCCGAAGCCATATGGCCTAGCTGGCGTTCCAGAAAAACAGGGTCGGTTGCGTGCATTTCCAGCCGTATGGGGCCTTGTTCGCGGCTGGAGAGCCACCCTTTTTCAGCAACCTGCCAGCCAAAATCCCAGACACGCATGCCTTTGGTGCCATTCCCCATGATCCCGTTTTCGTTTTTGGTGCCCTGTGCCCGGTAGCCTAGCCTTTCTGCCGTATTGGTAAAAATACCAACGGGCGTAATATAGTGGTGCTTACGACCGATTGTGCCGGTGGATATGCGTGTGCAGCCAATAATGGTCCACTCTGGCGTATCGGGGCGGGCCACAATAACGCAGGCACGTTGCACGGAGGGGTTGCGGTCTGCAACCACCACTGCCTGGGGTGTTTGAACAACATAGCCGGATTGGCTGATCTGCTGGCGTGCCAGGGCTAGCCATGTGTCTTTCTGGGTAATGGTTGGGGTAAATGCAGCGGGTACGTCTTTTTGGAAAAGAATCCGGAGCCGGTCTATTTCCGCTTGTACCTGCTTCTCATCCAACTCTACGACTGCTGGTGCTGGTGCTGGTGCTGGTGCTGGTGCTGGTGCTGGTGCTGGTGCTGCGTTATCAGGCACAGGCGGCTTGGCCAGAGGGGCAACAGACGCAGTCTTAACAGGGTTTGCCAGTGTAGCTTTGGCCTGCGGAGCCGCAGCAGGAGCTTTTTTGGCAGGCGGAGTATGCAGGGGTGCCGCTATGTCCCCATTGGGGAAAAAAACATGAGGCGAGGACTCCCCTACAGCCTTGGAGAGTTCTTCTGCAAAATCCGCACTGGCAGAATACGGTGCTGCCTGAAGAGTTTGAGCGGCAAATAGGCAGCCAAACATAATCGGAAAGATTAAATGTCTCGCCGCGTACACCGGGTTCTGTTCTCCTGTTTTTTAAGTGCTGGTAACTATGGCACTTCTTGCTGGCAAGCGGAATATCCAAGATGATGGGTTTATTACCACTATGCTGCATGCAAGGGCTGCGCTTGAGTTGAGCCTTGGCATTAAAAACAAGGCCAACTGAGTATATACAAGCGGGAGAACTGGCAGTTTGCCACGGGTTGTAGGCGGAGCTGGCCTGGACACCCCGGTGGCTGATCCGGCCGTGAACGAAGGCATCCCCTTCCCTCAGCAAACTCAGGTTGGGGCAGGTTGAATAGAACTTGCACCGGATTGTGACCTAAACACAACAGGATGATTTAACCACAGGTTATCCGGTATGGATGTTATTGACAGTAATTATTAATTGCATATACCTCCGCTATTCACATGATGTGGTGGAATAGACCTATGAGCCACATGACCTTGCTGGCCCGTTTTGTTAGGCCGGACATACTGCTATGTCAGCACCCGCTCTCCTGCTTTGCCGGGGTTCTGTTGTTTTGTGCGCAGGTGGCTGGTCTGGCCAGCAGGTATGCTCCGCTGCATAGCTGGGTGAAAACCGTGGGCGATTACCAGTTGTATGCCGGTTTGCCGCTGAAACTGGCGGATGGAGGAAAGTGATGTCTGCCCTGCTTCTGCTTGGCGCCGGAGGCTGCACTCTGCTGTGTGGAGTGCTGTTTTACCTTTCATCCAAAAACCAGCGTATTTTCACGCGTAGACCTCATGCACGGTTTTGCCAGTCTGCCGCCATGGGGTTGGGTGTGCTGGCGGTGTGCATGCTTGGAGGTGTGGAAAGCACGATGAGTGCCTGTTTTATGGTCGTGCTCCTTCTCATGGTGGTTTGCAGCTTTTTCCCGCTGGTTATGGCCATGCTCCAGTCTGGAAAAAACGGTCATGACTGACTTGCCGCTCACTAACAAGCAGTGGCTTGCCAAGCTGGTGGCAGGCATTGTGCCGGGAATAATGTTCTCCTTTGGCTGCATGGCGATAGTGGGGTTGCTGTGCGGCACCGCGGGGGAGCCGCGGACGGCTTCAGCCCAGTTTTTAATGTGGCTGGCCGTTCTGGTGTGGCTTGGCGTTATGGGGAGTTGTTTCCTGTTTCGTTCTGGCCTGCGCGCATGGGTCGTACTGGGCGGAGCGGCCATGCTTGTCTGGGGTCTGTTTGAAATACTGGCGAAAGTTACGACGGCATGAAAATCCGCCCCGATATTGTGCAGGTTTACCGGGAGGTTCATAGCTGGGTCGGTATTCTTTGTAGTCTGTTCCTGTTTGTGGCGTTTTATGCGGGCTCCATAAGCATGTTTGAACAGCCCTTACAGGTCTGGCTTACGCCCGCTCCCTCTCTGCCCCAACCAGTGGAACTGGCGGATACGCCCCAGCTTTTGCAAAAAGCCTTTGCCGAATACCCGGATGCAAGCAGCCATTATACAGTAGTTGTTAATCCGGATAACGCACGCCCTGCCCGTCTTATGTGGCCACAGGATCCAACGCATAGGGGCCACGGTCCGCAGGATTATGTGCTTGCCGCGCTCTCGCCTGACGGGGAGTTGCACACGCTTGTCAGCCGTCCATCAGAAATCCCTTTTTTTATTGACCAGTTGCATGAACAGATCGGTCTGCCTTTGCCGCATACGGCAGCGCGTTACACGATGGGGGGTGTGGCTGTAGGCTATTTTCTGGCACTGGTGTCCGGCGTGATCGCATTTTTGCCAGCACTCAAAAAAATGCTGTTTGCCCTCAGGTTCGGCAGTGCAACGCGCAAGGTCTGGCTGGACCTGCACAATCTTGTTGGGGTCTTTTCACTGCCCTTTCATTTTATTATTGCGGCAACAGCCGTTGTCTTTGCGTTTCACGAGCCTATTTTCGCCCTGCAAGGCAAACTGTTCCAGCAGGGGCAGCCGGTGGCACATGGTCCTGCGCAACAGCATGGTCACGCTGGGGATAGAAGCAAAGGCAACGGAACCCGTACCGTAAGCTTTGAAGGCCAGATGCCACCACAAGCCATTCTGGTAGAATTACAGAAGCAGGCCCCCGGATTTGTTGCCGATACGCTGGAGTATACAACGCAGTCAAACAGAGGAAAAAGCCGAACAACGCTCAGAATCACAGGGCATGATGAGCGTTACCCCACACGTGGAGCCTCGAATGGTTTTGCTGTAGTGGACCCGGCCAGTGGCAAGGTTCTATCGGCAGATTATCTGCCGGGCCATCAGTCTGCCGGATTTGCGGCACTGACCGCGTTTGTCGCCCTGCATTTTGGGAGTTATGGCGGCCTTCCCGTGCGCTGGGGTTACTATTGCCTTGGGCTGGGGGGGGCCTTTTTGTTTTATACTGGCTGCCGGTTGTGGATTATTGCGCGGCAAAAACGCGAACAGCAGGCCGGCAACCCGCAAACACGTGCCACATGGCTGCTTTCCTGCCTGACAACCGGATGTATTACGGGGTGCATAACAGGCATTGCCATTTTACTTCTATGCGCACCATTCTGGCCCTTGGGGGGCACTTATGCTCAGGCATCGCTCGTATATTATACGGTGTTTTTGTTATGTATGAGCCTGGCTTTTCTCCTGCGTGAAAACCAGCGTGATCCATTACTGTTCTGTGTGGCGGGGTGTGCCAACATTGCCATTGTCCCGGCCGTGCTTATTGCCATGGTCGAGGGACGAGCAATTTTACCCTCTCTTGGGGTTGGCATGGTGGCGCTGGTGCTGGGCTGCTTTTTGCTGCGCTCGGTCAAGCGGTCCACGTGCAGGCTGTCTGCCTGACCAGTATGATGTTTCTCCCTCAGTTTCGTAAGAAATAAAGGGAGAAACAGGGACGCGATAAACTTAGTAAATAATAACGGACCGGATGGATTTGCCATCATGCATCAGATCAAATGCATGGTTAATATCTTCCAACCCCATTGTGTGGGTCACAAAAGGTTTAAGGTCGATCCTGCCTTCCATGGCATCTTCCACCATGCCGGGTAGCTGGGTGCGGCCTTTAACACCGCCAAAGGCTGTGCCTTTCCATGTACGCCCGGTAACAAGCTGGAATGGGCGGGTGGAAATTTCCTGCCCTGCGCCAGCAACACCAATAACAACGGACTGCCCCCAGCCACGGTGGGCACATTCAAGTGCAGCACGCATGACATTTACGTTGCCAATACATTCAAACGTATGGTCCACCCCCCACCGCGTTATGTCCACAATAACCTGCTGGATGGGTTTGTCGTAGTCTGCCGGATTCAGGCAGTCTGTTGCTCCCATGGAAGAGGCGAGTTCAAACTTGTCCGGATTGGTGTCTATGGCAAAAATCCGGCCAGCCTTTGCCTGCCGTGCGCCCTGAATAACTGCAAGCCCAATACCACCCAAACCAAAAACGGCAACGCTGTCACCCGGCTGCACTTTGGCCGTGTTATGTACAGCGCCAATACCGGTTGTTACACCGCACCCGAGGAGGCAGACATGTTCGTGGTCAGCATGGGGGTTGATCTTGGCAAGTGAGACTTCAGCCACAACTGTATATTCACTAAAAGTGGAGCAGCCCATGTAATGGTACAAAGGCTGGCCGTTGTATGAAAAACGGCTGGTACCATCGGGCATGACCCCCTTGCCCTGTGTCTCGCGCACGGCAATGCACAGGTTGGTTTTGCCTGAAGTACAGAACTCACACTTCCCACATTCAGCCGTATAAAGCGGAATAACGTGGTCTCCGGGTACGACGGAGGTCACGCCTTCGCCAACCTCCACAACCACGCCTGCCCCTTCGTGCCCTAAAACGCAGGGGAACAGACCTTCGGGGTCACTGCCCGAGAGGGTGAACGCATCCGTGTGGCAAACTCCTGTGTGGGTAATACGGACCAGAACTTCCCCCTTTTTGGGGGGAGCGACATCAATTTCCACAATTTTCAGGGGCTCACCGGGAGCGAAGGCAACAGCAGCACGGGATTTCATGATCGTTCCTTGTGGTTATTTCAGATAGGTGCGTACGAGGGACAGAATGGTGTCGATGCTTTTCTTTTTTTCCGCATTAAGGTCTTGGCCAGAACCAAACTCCTCATGCACATACATCCCCATGACTTCGGACATGAGGCCGTTAACCGCGCCGCGTATTGCCGCAAGTTGCTGAAGCACGGGAGCACAGTCCGACCCAGCCTCCAAGGCCCGTTCCAGCGCGTCGCACTGCCCACGGATCCGCCGCAGGCGGGTAAGCGCTTTTTTCTTATCTTCTGGTGTATGGGGCATTCTGCATGTTCGTCCTTTTACTATAGGGGAGTATAGTATCCTGCCGCGTGCTTGGCTATGGCTTTGTGTTGTGCCGCATGGCCACCGTATGGGGAGCGCCCCTGCATGTTGGTTTTAGCGGTTTGCAGTTATCGTTTTTTTTCAAGAAAGCAGAAAATAACTGCAAAGATGACGCTGTTTACGGAGAGCAGCATAATACAGACTGCCAGCGCAGGAACCGCTGGGGCCGCCAAACTGACTTTGATTGCACAACCGAATGTGATCAGAGCAAACAGACGTAACGCAACACTCTGGTTTTTGGGTAGAAGGCTGCGGGTAAATCCCAGCCTGTTCCGCACAAAAGCAAGGCTACAGGCCCAGAGCATACAGGCGGCAATAATTATGCTCTCGGTCAGGCCCAAAACTGTTTCAGTCATGGCTGCGCCAGACGGGCAGAAAGCGTAAACTCCCCATGGCACTTAGCCCCGTTAACAGGAACGTGCCGTTAACGGTCAGATGCAGCATGGACCCCCACGCCTGTAAAGGCATGCTCAAACCATCAATGACCGGGAGCGCAAGAGCTATCAAACCGGTTGCCCAGGCGATTATGCGCGCGCTTTTGCTAATGGGTATGAGCATAACCAGCAGAAGGCAACTCGCCCATACGCCAAAAAAGCCAGCCACTTCCAGCGCGGCACGAGCCTGCCACTGGACGGGGATGAGCCTGTTCAGCACAAAAAAGCTCAGGCAGGCGGTAATAAGCCCTCCGAGCAGTGCAATGTTCAAACGCTTTGCCAGACCAAAGGCATGTGTGGTCTGTTTTTTCTGCCTTGCTGTATAATAGACAAGGCCACTGGCCACCATAATGCTGGATGCCAGACCGCCGGCAAACCAGAGCCAACGCAACAGTAGTCCCATACTGCGGGCAAGGTGCAGGCCGTTCAGGGTATAAAACGCATTTTCGATAGGTGATGGCTCTTTGCTTTGGCTCAGGAACTCTCCCGTTTGGCTATCGAACTCGGCAGACAGATCATTTGCATTCAGGCTGTCGTGCTGAATGGCGGAGAAAATGGTTTTGCCATCATCAAACAACACATAAGACGGCATCGAACCCAAATGGGCCTGTGCCTGCTGGAGCATGACCGCCAGAGAGGCCCGCGGTGCCCAATGCGTGGGACTTTGCGGGGGAGCTTCAGCTTGTGTCGGTGCTTCTTGCTCAAGTTGTAGGACGGGTAGTGCGTTTTCCGCTGTTAAGATCAGGCCGGACCATGTGATCATGATATGGAAAGGGAGCATGGCACTCCCTGTAAGAACATGCAGGTCCAGCAGGCTGCGTGGCAGGGCAGCTTTGAGCCGGAGCGTAAAATAATCTGGCACAAGGCGTTTAAGATGCAGCAGAACACCAGAAAGCACCAAGGCAGCAAACGCAAAGGCGATCATTGCAACCAACCGCTCACCCCACGGGTTTGGCAGGTGCAGCGTATAGTGGAAGTTAAAGAAAAAATTCCCCCCTTCTGTCTGCCGAACAGGAATTGGCTGGCCTGTGTGCGGGGCCAGAACCGGTCCAACAAAACTATGACCATCATAATGCAGGACGCGTAAGGTGGGGTCACGCGCATCTGGTAACAGTAAAAAGGAAGGCGGCGCGCCTGCACGCTCATCATCGCGCAGGATTTGCTGCGCATGCTCTATGGCGGTGGGAGTGGGCGAGGTTTTGTCGGGAATAATCGCGGTTTCTGGCTGCATCCAGCGCGTTAATTCGGTGTCAAATAGTGCGAGCGTGCCTGTCAGGAAAATAGCAAAGGCTGCCCACCCACTTACAAGCCCAGCCCAGCGGTGCAGCCATGCCAAGCGGGAGCGGCGTGCGGGGGTCATGCGTGCAGCACCAGAAAAAGCCCGCCACAGGCTGCAAGCCCGGCACTTCCACACAGAGCATAAAGGGGGCTTTGGACCCAAAATGCCCATACCATGCCAAAAGGCGCTAGCGCGCTGGCCAGAACACGATACCCCGGAATGGTGGCTTGAGATATTGCTGGGGACAAGGCCACAAGGGCAGACCCCCACAGCACCAGAGCAAGCCAGACCAGCAGCGCAGCCGTAATGCGGTAGGCATAAGCGTGGGAGTTTTTCACACGCTTGCCCATAAAATGCCTGCCTGCCCCCCTGCCCTGTTCCACGTTGCGTGTGAGGGCACCATAAAGCGCGCTCTGCGTGAGCGAGGTGGCATTAAAGGCGCGACAGGCATGGGTGGCGGGCTTTCCTTATCTGGAACAGATCCGAATGCACCGCCTTGTAATGCGAATTACTCTCACCCTCAAGCGTGTGAGGGGTATGTTTGGCTCGACCGCCATATAAAAAACTACCGCTGTAGTGTTCGGGCCAGATCCGCCAGTGCGCTAATCTGCCGTGTCAGGAACTCACGGGTGGGTTCATCTGTCAGGGCCAGTGTTTGTGGGTCAATTTTGCTTGTGGCAAGCCCGATCATGGCTTCAGGTTTGTTCAGAACAAAAGCATCCAGAAAAACAAGGCTCTGGCGTAAATGATACTGCGCCCGTGCGCCCCCAATCTGCCCGGGTGATGCGGTTTGAATGGCAACGGGTTTTTTGGCAAAAGGCTGGGGCGTTATGCGTGAGAGCCAGTCTATGGCGTTTTTGAGCACACCGGGTATGGAGTAATTATACTCAGGTGTCACAATAATGACGCCATCTGCAGCCTGAATCTGCTCCGCCATGTTCAGCACCGCAGGAGGGAAACCCTTCTCCTGCACGTCCTGACTGTAATGGGGAAAATCGGCAATGCTACCCAGTGCGGAAATAGATACCCCTTCTGGGGCAAGTTGGGGCAGGCTACGGGCAATGGCCGCGTTAAGGGAAGCACTGCGTAGGCTCCCCAGAAGCGTTACAAAATGCAGGTTTGCAGAAGGGGTCATGCGATTTGTCCTTTTTTGCAAAGCAACGGAGTGTTTTTGGCCAAGAGTTAAGGCCGCCTAACTGGGGATTCCGCCAAAACGGCCATTGTTGAAGTCTTCAATAGCCTGCCGGATTTCTGCACGGGTATTCATGACAAAAGGACCATACCCTTCAATGGGTTCGTTAAGGGGGGCTCCGGTCAGCACCAGCAGGCTGCTTTGCACATGCGCATGAATGCTCACCTCTGTCCCTTTGTGTTCCAATAGAACGAGTTGCGTACTGCCAAGTTCCTGTGCGTCATTAATACTGAGCTGCCCTTCAAGAGAGACAACGGCCGCGTTATGCCCTTCTGGCAGAGACAGGGTGACCGATGCCCCCTGTGCGAGTTGCACGTCCCATACATTCAGCGGGGAAAACACCCGGGCTGGCCCCTGAGTGTGCCCATATTCGCCCGCAATAACGCGCAGGGACCCAGCGCCATCAGGCAACTCCACTGTGGGAATATCCTTGGCCAGTAGCGTCTGGTACGCAGGGGGAGCCTGTTTGTCCTTTGCCGGAAGGTTAACCCAGAGCTGGACCATCCTGAACGCACCTCCGGTGGCAGCATAGACAGGGGAATGAAATTCCTGATGCACAATACCACTACCTGCGGTCATCCATTGTACATCGCCGGGGCCGATGGTGCCGCCTCCACCTGAGGAATCCCGGTGTTCGACTTCTCCATCATAAACAATTGTGACGGTCTCAAACCCCCGATGCGGGTGTTCCCCTACCCCGCGGCGCTCTTCTGTTGGCTGGAACTGGTGCGGACCAGCATAATCAAGCAGCAGGAACGGGCTAAGATGCTGACCCAGAGTGGAGTAGGAAAAAAGGGAACGGACGGGAAAACCATTTCCCACCCAATGCCCGCGGTCGTTGCCGTAACGCCCCAGAACTTTTTTGTGCATGGTTTTCCTCCTGATGTTGGAACAGGCAGCAATTCCCGCCCCTTGTTGCTTATCTTCAACATAGAAGTCGTGTAATGTTCTATAAAGAGTTGCAAATGAAACATTGCGTTGCATGAGCAGGACGATGCGAGACCTCAACGACTATTATTATTTTGTTCAGGTTGTAGACTATAGGGGCTTCTCATCTGCCGCCCGAGCAATTGGTGTGCAAAAATCGCTGTTAAGCCGCCGGATTGCTGTGCTGGAAACGTTTTTGAACACCAGACTGCTGCAACGCTCTTCCCGTCATTTTTCCCTCACTCAAACAGGGCTGCGGTTTTACGAGCACTGCAAAGCCATGCTGGCTGAAGCGGAACTGGCGGAGCAGTCCATTGCACAGTTGCAAGCAGAGCCATGCGGCTTAATACGTATGAGTTGCCCTGTGGCATTACTCAATTTTCAGTTCGGGGCTATTTTATCCCGGTTTCTGGTGCGTTATCCCTCCGTTACGTTGCAACTGGAGAGCACAAACCGGCGGGTTGATGTTCTGCAGGAGGGGTATGACCTTGCGGTGCGGGTGCGGTTTCCCCCCATTGCTCCATCCGATCTTGTCATGCGGGTCTTGGATACCAGTACGCAGTGTCTGGTTGGTGCGCCTGACATACTGGCGGCACAGTTGGCAACTCCTGCCGATCTGGCTGCTTTCCCCAGCATGGACTTTCATACCAACCCCGCAGAACACTGCTGGAGTTTGGAAAATGAGCAGGGGCAGTCTGCCACGGTTTTTCATACACCACGGCTGGTAACGGATGATCTGGCCGTGCTGCGGGAGGCCGCGCTGGCAGGCGTTGGTATTGTGCAGCTTCCAACGATTATGGTGTGGAAGGATGTTCAGGCCGGACGGCTTATGCAGGCTCTGCCGCAGTGGACACCCCGTGCAGGCCTTGTGCATGCGGTTATTCCATCACGCAAAGGCGTTATGCCAGCAGTGCGGGCCTTGCTTGACTTTATGGCAGAGGAATGTCGCCAGCAACGGCACATGGCGACTTCCACCTTTCTGGCCCAGAACCCGTGAGGGGCTGAACTATTTACTGCGGTAATAAATGCCGGTGTTGTCACACTGATAAATGGTTTGGTCAGATGTAAAAAATCCAGTGGACGGCTGCGTGCCGGTAATGACGCAATGGTGTTCCAGAACAAACTGGTCCCACTGTTGCTGGCGGTAATTATGCAGGACCTTAGACCCGCCCCACATGATCCCACCAACAATCAGAAATGCTGAAAACCACAAAATAAATTCTTTTGTGCTCTTGCTCATGTTTCATATCCTTGCAGGATGTATTTGGTTCAGGCACTTGGTTTTGACCTTCGCCCATATGAAACAGAGCGATAAACGCTATCTAATTACTTTTTAGCTATGTGGCAAATAGCGTATTGATACCGGGCGTAAAGGTAATGATTATCCTATTTATTATTTTTATTTATAATTCAACGCGGGGCCGTGCTGAAAGTTTTTCATGGTTGTTGCCGCCGCACATTGTTGTGTCCCTGATGGCGGCAAAGCACGGATATTTTACCGTGCAGGTAAGGCAGGCCCACAAGGCAACAGGGCTGCCCACATAAACAAATGTGTGGGCAGCCCTGTTATAAACATTTCAGCAACGTGTATTGCGTGCAACCCGCTTTAGGCTGCGGCGAGCAACTGCGCATCCGATGCAGAACCAAAGAACTCGTAATGAATCTGTGCCGGGGCAACGCCCTGCGCTTTAAGCGCCAGAATAGTATCCAGCATGAACTGCTCAGGCCCGCAGACCCAGTAATGCGCGTCTGGCTGAACCTGCGTCGCCAGCCATTCGGCTGTTACCCGGCCAGAGTGCAAAGCAAGCCCGGGCAGTGGAGATGTTTCTGCCGGTGCGCCTGCACTGTAAAAAATATCGGCCTTGATAACACCTTCAGCCACCAGTTTTTGCACATAGGGGGCAAAAGCCTGCGTGTCGGGGGCATGCGCACCATGCACAAAGTGAATCGGACCGTGGGGAAGTTTTTCAACTGCGCCTAAAGCGGAAATAAAGGGTGTCAACCCAACGCCCGCGCTGATGAGCACGTTCTTTGTGTTTGGCTCAGATGTGAAAACAAAATCACCCGCAGGGGCAGAAACCTGCAATTCGTCCCCTTCCCTGACTGTGTCATGGAACCAGGAGGAAACCACGCCACCATCGGCCTTGCGGATGCTCAGGCGATAATGGTCGGATGCCGGGGCGGATGAAATGCTGTAGTTGCGGCGCTGGGACCCATGGCCGGGAATATCAAGCTTGAAGCTCAGATACTGGCCGGGTTTGTGCTGCATAACGGGCTTATTGTCGCTTGGTACGAGTTCAAACGAGCGGATTGTGCTGCTTTCCACCACAATTTTGCGCACCGTAAAGCTGCGCCATCCGGTCCAGCCTCCGGGAGTGTCTGCGTGTTCCTGATAGATCTGCTTTTCCCGGCCGATCAGAACATCCGCCAGAAACCAGTATGCCTTGCCCCATGCATCCATAATTTCCGGCGTTGCGGCATCGCCCAGTACGTGGGCAATGGCACCCAGCAGGGCTTCCCCTACAAAGGGGTAGTGCTCTGGCAGAATGTTGAGGCCAACGTGTTTTTCGGCAATACGTTCAACCATGGCGCCAAGCGCGCCCAGATTATTGATATTGCGGGCATATGCCAGCACGGCAAGGGCAAGGGCCTTGGGCTGCTCCCCATCCTTTTGGTGTGACATGTTGAATAAATCACGAATTTCCGGATTAGCCAAAAGCCTCCGGTACATTTCGTGCGTTATATCCAACCCATGGGCTTCAAGGGCGGGAACGCAGGCGGAAACAATTGACCGGGTTTTGTCATCAAGCATTGTGCTCATGGGACGCATCCAAAAGATGTAAAATACAGATACCTTTAGTAAGGCTGATTACATAAGGTGTCAACAAAATACATCTTATGTTTGATGAATATGTGCAGCCAAAGCCATGAGTGCTATGAATAAAAAGCACCTAGGCATGCAAAACTTGCATATCGTGCGGGTAATCCGTTACAAGGGACAAAATTCAACAAAAAAGGATGCAATATGGCAAATTTGACAGCGCTTTTGACCGACGCCGCAATCTTTGTGTTTTTCCCTTGGGCTCTGTGGCGGCTCATGCAAAAAGCGCTGCCAATAGCCGTGTTGCCCATTCTTGTGGGTATTGCCCTTGCCGTATGGCATGTGCCCGTGCAGCAAATGGGTATTCCCTCCGTTTACGGGAACACAATTGGCTGGGTTGCCGTGCTGGTGCTGGCTTTTACCGCCGGGCTGGAAATGTGGCAGCATCCCGGTGGGGAACCTTCAGGGCAGGACTTTGCGCAGCCTACAATTGGTCGGCTGTTTGGTGGGGCTGCCGTAGCACTGGGTATTCCCTTTTGTGTTGGTACGTTTCTGGCTTACACGGTTTTTCTGCATCTTCATGGCTGGCAGGCACCAGACGCAACACCTTGGGTAGCGGCGGCATCTATTGGCCTGTGCATTGCAGTGAGCGCCCTGCCGGTTCTGATCGGTGTTGTGCGGGAGCTTGATACCGCCCAAAAACCTTTGGGGCAGTTAGCGCTCAAGCTGGCCGTTGTGGATGACGCAGCATTGTGGATCGGGCTGGCGGCCCTGCAGTTTGCCGCCCGTGGTTCTGCCGCCCTGCACGGCTGGACAGGGCTGGAAGCGCTGGCTGTTCTTTTGCTAGTGGGGCTGGCTGCCGGGGGGTACTGGGCTTCTCACCATTTCCGTCATCCGCCATTGGTGGTTATCTGGCTTGCCGTGCCGGTTTATCTGGCGGCTGGGTCCTGGGCGAGCATGCAGCTTGGCCTGCATGAATTGATCGGTGCCTATTTTGCCGGTGCGATCATGCCACCGAGCTGGGTGCGCCGCCTGCCGGTGGAAGCTGTGGGAACGTTTGCCCTGATCTGGTTCGCCCCGATGTTTTTTGGCCATAGCGGGCTGCATATTAACGGGGATGCCTTAACATGGCCCTCTGTTGTGGCATCCCTGTCGCTGGTTGTTATTTCCATGGTGACCAAAATTGCAGCCGTTTATATTTACCCACCCGCGGCCGGCCTTAAACCAAGGCAGGCGCTGGGCGTTGGTGCCTTGCTCCAGTGCAAGGGGCTGATGGAAATTGTGGCCGCAACCATTTTACATGGTCAGGGTATGCTATCGGACTTCGGGTTTGCATCCCTTATGGTTCTGGCCGTTATTTCCACCACACTCACGGGTCCATTATTCAGGCTGTTTGCTCCTCGCAAATCCGGAGCTGCGTGACAGGCGGGGCCTACAGCGCCCCTCACAGCATTGTCATGCAGACAGGTCTTGGCAAAAAGCCTGACTTGGCCAAGACCTGAACAAGGTTAAAGGCCGTGCACAGGCACGGCCAGTATGGCGAAGGAGCTGGAACCTTAATGCCCAGCGCTCCCACAGCAGAACAGGACAAGGCACCGCGTTTGCTGGTGTGGCTCGCGGTTGCGCTTTTTCTGTCTTATCTGGCTGTTGCCATGTCTATGCCCACAACCTCGGTTTATGTGGCAACATCGCTGCATATGGGCAATGCCCTTGCTGGGCTGGCGGTTGGTGTAGCGTTTGTCTCCACCATTCTGACCCGTGGTTTTGCCGGCCGGTTTGCTGACCATAAAGGCGGCAAGCGCTGCATGCTGTTTGGTCTGGCGTTTTATGCCGTAAGTGGTGCTCTGGCCCTTATGGTTTCCTGGCTGCCAGCGCCGTGGGCCGCTTTTGGCATGCTTATGCTGGCAAGGTTGATGCTGGGGCTGGGGGAAAGCCTGACTGTTGTTGGCCTGCTGGCATGGGGGATTGGGCTGATGGGGCATCAGCGCTCGGGGCGGGTGCTGTCCATTGTGGGAATGGGGATGTATGGCTCTCTGGCGGCTGGTAGCCCAGTAGGGTTGGCCCTGTACGATCAGGGAGGCTACGCACTGGTTGCCCTTGCCTGCATGGTTACGCCACTGCTTGGGTTTGCCATGGCTGCACCCGTTGTGGCTGTACCTCCCCATGGGGGAGAGCGGCAACCAATTGGCCGGATTATCAACAAGATTTCCGACCTTGGTCTGGTGGTCTTTTTTCAAGGAATTGGGTTTGCGGCCATAGGTGCCTTTATGCCGCTTATGTTCCTGCACAGGCATTGGCCCCATGCTGCTCTGGGGCTTACCTTTTTTGGTGTAGCTTTTGTGCTGGTCCGGGTTCTGTGCAGCCATCTGCCAGATAGGCTTGGGGGAGCACGTGTCGCTTTTGTGTCCATGGTGGTGGAAACTGGTGGGCAGATTCTACTGTGGCAGGCCTCCGGCCCAAGCGTTGCGCTGGCTGGAGCCTTTTTAACTGGTTGTGGCTGTTCCATGATTTTCCCCTCCATGGGGGTGGAAGTTGTCCGGCGGGTATCTCCGCAAATGCGGGGAACAGCCATGGGTGGCTTTGCAGCTTTTCAGGACCTTGCCTATGGGGCTACCGGCCCCCTGACCGGCCTGCTGGCTGAATGGGCGGGAGACGGTGCCATTTTTATGGTCGGGAGCATGGCGGGGCTTGGTGGGCTTCTGTTGTCTGCCCGTCTGGCCTGGCATGAGCGCGCCGCAGTGGCGGCGGACTAGAAACAACAGGATGGATATGCGTATGAAACCCCGCGTTATAGTCGCCGCCCTTCTTCTTGGCTTGCCCGTAGCAGGTCATGCCCAGACTGCGCCTGTGGCGCTGACCCATATCCGGATTATAGAAGGCACAGGTGCTCCCCCGGTTGAGAATGGAACTGTTCTCATGCAGGACGGCGCAATTGTTGCAGCCGGTCGGGATATACCTCTTCCTCCAAATACCCGTGTTCTGGATCGTTCGGGCATGAGTGTCTTGCCCGGTCTAATTTCCGATCACAGCCATATCGGTCAGTTGCAGGGGGTGCAGACAGGGCCGCAGTTTTATACGGCAGATACCATTACAGCTGAACTGGCGCAGTACCGGCGTTATGGGGTGACTACCGTTACCGCGCTGGGGAATAATGTTCCGCGCGTGTTTGACCCTATGCGCAAGGATGCCCATATGGGGCTACTACCGGCAGACCTGTTTGGGGTTGATCAGGGGATTGGTGTGCCTAAGGGGGCCCCGCCGGTTCATGTTGCTCCGGATCAGCTCTTCAGGCCTCGCACGGAGGCAGAGGCCCGGCAGGCGGTGGATACCATGGCAGCCGAAGGCACAGACCTGATTAAAATATGGGTGGACGATTTTGACCACTCTCTTCCCGTTAAAATGGACCCGGCCATTATCAAGGCCGTTGTGGATGAAGCGCACCAAAAACACCTGCGCGTGGCTGCCCATATTCATGACCTGGACGATGCGGAGCATGTGGTAACAGCCGGAGTTGATATTCTGGCCCATGGTGTGCGTGACAGGTTTGTACCCCCATCTTTTGTGGCCATGCTCAAGGAACGGGGGATTTGGTACATTCCCACACTGGAGCTGGATGAAGCCACAACAGCATGGGCTGACCAGCCTGCGTGGGTGAAAACCCCATTTGTTGAGGCTGGCCTGTCTGCCCCCTTGCAGCAGCAGATCAATAATCCCGTCTGGCAGCAGGAAAACAGAACAAGCAGCAAAGCCGATTTTGCCCGTCACTCCCTTGCAACCAACCTGCAGAACCTGAAAATATTGTGGGCCGCAGGCGTTAAAATTGGCTTTGGCACGGATAGTGGAGCAACACCCCTGCGGGTTGCCGGGGTTGCGGAGCATCGGGAACTGGCTCTGATGGTGCAAGCCGGTCTGCCTCCCCTGCAGGCGTTGCATATTGCAACGGAGGCAGCCGCAGCATTACTCGACCTGCATGACCGAGGCGTTATTGCAGCAGGTAAAAGGGCTGATCTGCTGGTTGTGGCAGGCAATCCCGCCAATGTAATTTCTGATACCGACCGTGTGGTGGAAACGTGGGAAAATGGCTCTGCCGTAGCCGGCCCCATACCGCTCACACTCCGGTAAGGACCGTCGGATACCAAATTACGCCAGGAAACGGGTAGGTTAGGCACACAGAGCGGGGGATGCAGGAATGAACAGAGTGGGACCTTTTTTGCTGGCTGCCGGTTTATGGGCAGGCCAGTTGTTCCCCACGCCCATGCAGGCGCAGACCATAACAGATAACAATGACCCTGCTTTTGGCCGTAACGGGCAGGTCCAGATTATTGCCAGCATACCCACGCCAGACCCTTCTGGCATTGCTGTAGTGAATGGACGCTTGTTTTTGACCTTTCCCAAGCATGATGGTGACCATACAGGCCCGGTGCTGGCAGAATGGAAAGATGGGCGTCTGGTTCCTTTTCCCACAGCCACGTTTTCCGCTGCATCAAGCGGGGCACCACAGGCACGGCTGATTTCGCCCCATGGAATGACAACAGACACCAAGGGAAACCTGTGGGTTATTGATGACGGCAAAATTAAAGGGCAGCCCATTCCAGCAGGGGGCGCCAAAGTGGTTGGGATCAACCCCATAACAGGGCAGATTATTGCCAATGTGCCCCTGACAACTGCATTGCTGCCCCAAAGCCATATGAACGACCTGCGTATAGACCTGACACACGGTGCAAAAAGCACTGCATACATTACGGATAGTTCGTTTGACGGGCACCCGGCTCTGGTGGTGCTGGACCTTGCCACAGGTAGGCAGCGCCGCGTGCTGGAAAATACGGTCTCTGTTCTGCCTGATCCGGGGTACCAGACTGTGCTGGACGGGCGCGTGCTGCATTATGACCCGGCACATCCGACTTTTCCCGCGGGTGGGGCGGATGGCATTACCCTGTCTGCCGGGGCTGAGCGTGTTTATTATGCGCCTTTGGCCAGCCGACGGTTATATAGCCTGCCGACGGCAAAACTGGCTGATTTCTCCCTCACTTCCTCTCAGTTAGCGGCTCTGGTTGTAGATGAAGGGGAAAAAGGTGCGGCGGATGGGTTGGCAACCGACCCATGGAACCGGATTTACACCACAGCAGCCGACCATGATGCCGTGTTCCGTCGCAACCCGGATGGCACATTTGAACTGCTGGCCTCGGACCCACGGTTTGTCTGGCCCGATGGCATTTTTGCAGATCATCAGGCCGTTTACGTGGTTTTGGGTCAATGGAGCCGCCTGCCCCGTTTGCATAACGGGCAGGACATGCGCAAACCGCCTTTTCTGGTTGCCAGAATCCCCATTACTGCCCCCTAAAAAAGTAGCGATTGTGGGGGCTGTATCAGATTCCTTCCGGTGATGGGGGGAGAAGGCACATGTTGTCTGGCTTGGCGGGAGAGATAAGCGTAAGCCCGGCCTGCTGTGCTGTTCTGAGCGCCATGGCTGTGGGGGCGGAAAGCGAGACAAGGGCGCGCATGCCTGCGGCTATGGCTTTGCTGGCCATTTCGTAAGAACAGCGGCTGGTGAGCAGACAAAACCCGTTTGTAAAACCCGGAGTGTTTTTAAGGCCATGGCCGATAAGCTTGTCGAGCGCATTGTGCCGCCCCACATCTTCCCGGATTGCTGTAATGGACCCATCAGGGGCACACCAGGCAGCTGCATGGAGCATGCCTATACCAGCATTGAGTGTCTGGTGGTCCCGCAGGTGCCGTAATGCGTGGCGTATGGCAGACAGGTCCGGTGTATAAGCCTCAACTGTGTTCTGGTCGCGGGCGGCAATGCTGCTCATGTCAGACCCACAGATGCCACAGCCAGTGCGCCCTGCAATCGGCCGCCTGCTGCGCGCCAGAACCGTGCGGAGCGCATCAGCACTTATGCGCATATCCACCTTTAACCCACCGGGTATAGAAGATATGGCGATATGCCTGATTTCGGAAACGTTTTTAACAAGACCTTCCGTTATTGAAAATCCGATAGAAAAATCATCAATATTCTGCGGAGTTATCATCATAACGGCATAGTCTATACCGTTATAGACCAGAGAAAGTGGCACTTCTTCTGCCAGATTTAATGTCTCATTTACGGTCTGGGGCGCGCAGTCCTGCGCATTTTCCCAGATTATTCTTTTGACATGGCAGGGTTCTGAAACGGCAAAAGATGTTTGCTCATGCACCACGGCAGTTACTCCCGGACTGGGCCTGCCCTAGTGAGCGGACTTCATGCAGGTCTTCGGGGGTATTGATGTTTACAAATGGATCTGACGGATAGAGGTGAGAAAAATCTATTGCCTGCGCATGCAGGGCATAAGCCAGAGTGCAAACCCGTGTTGTCTGTTTTCGGTTCTGCTCTGTTACGCTGGCCAATTGTGCGGCCAACACTGCACGGGCTTGGGTAACAGGCCATAATGCGACCAGAGAATGACGCTGCTCCGCATAAACTGCATAAGATGGTGCGGGGAGCAGAGTGCCAGCCAGATCATGCGGGATAAAAGGCGTATCAACTGGCACACTGAGCAACGCATCAAACCCTGCGGATTCAGCCCATTCCAGACCACTTAACAGCCCGGCCAGAGGGCCTACGTCAAAATATGTGTCAGGCAGAACCGGGTAGTGCCAGGCGCTAAACCTTTGTGGGTTGCCATTGGCACTTATGGCTATGCCGCTGCATTGCTGTTCAAGGCGGGTAATAACCCAGTCGATGCAGGGTTTATGCTCTATGTCCATAAAAGCCTTGTCCGCATAATGCATACGCCTGCCCTGCCCGCCTGCCAGCACCAGTCCTGCTATTTTTAACGTATGTTGCATAATAAGCTGTGTCTCTACCCGTTTGTGCTGGTTATTGTGCGTGTGTCCGCTTAAAAAGCAACGGCTCATTTCAACACAGTATGGACTGGCCTGCTCGTGACATCCCTTTACCGCAAACAACGGGTTTTTGGCATTATCGGGCGGAGTGGTTCGGGTAAAACGCACCTTGTTAGCCGCCTTATTTCTTGTTTTTGCCAACGCGGGCTAAGTGTTTCCACAATCAAACATACCCATCATGGGGTGGATATGGATACACCGGGAAAAGATACATTCCAGCATAGGCAAAGTGGGGCGGCGGAAGTTATGCTTGCAACACCTGCGCGCTGGTTTTTACAGCACCAAAGCCCGACCCCACCCAAGCTGAATGACCTGCTCAAGGCCATGCAGCCAGTTGATCTGATTTTGGTGGAAGGGTTCCATGCCGATGTTCCGGCCTGTGTAGAAGTCTGGCGCCCTATAACCGGGAAAGAGCCGCTATTTATAAATAACCCTCATATTCAGGTTATTGCTACAGATAATATCCCTATGAAAAACCCAGAAGAAAAAAAGGTTTTTCTTCCCTTGGATGATACACAATCTATTGCTGATTATATTGAGAGTAATACTTTTTTGTGGAATATAACGTAAAAATATGCAGTCACATTCTATACACTGCAAAACAGCGTTGCAGAACACCAATCTCCAATTTCTATAGCTTGCCCGGGAGAAACTTGCAGAATCCCATCAGCACGGGAAAAACAGAGAACATCAGATGCACCTTGTGAAGGTACAAGAGAGAACACCCCTTCCTTACCAACTTGGGCGTAGGTAACCGGCATAAAGCCAGTTGCATCTGACAGAGCAGAAAAAGAAAAACTGCTTCTTCCCTGTATGGTTGGGAAGAGTGCGAGGGTTGGTCTGTGCTCCATCCATGAGCGGATGAATGGCAGAACAAAAACCTGCGCACATATAGCCGTAGCCCCCGGATTGCCGGGCAGGCAAAATACGGGCACCGGGCCTAGCCGCATAAGAGTAAACGGTTTGCCCGGCCGGATTTTGGCACGCCGGAACAGGCAGGCTGCGCCAAGCTGTTCCATAACCGGTAGCACATTATCTGTCTGCCCAACAGAAATACCCCCGGTGGTAACCAGAATATCCGAGTGTTCTGCCAGTTCAGATATGGCCGCTTGCAGGTCCTCACGGCTGTCAGAACGCACAATGCGGCTTGTTACAGTTGCCCCCTGCCGCGTTAGCATTGCATGGAGCAGTGGGGTATTAATTTCCGCCCGGCTATCCGGGGCGGAGAGAGCAAACTCGGCCCCACTGGCAATAACACCCACCCGACAAGGCCTGTAAACCGGAACCTGTTTGATATTCTGGCTGACAAGAAGTGCTATATGCCGCCAGTCAAGCTTCTGGCCAGCGGTAAGCAGGGTAGAACCAGCGGCAAACTCTTCCCCCACCTGGCGGATGTTTTTGCCAACGGCTATGTCGGACAGGGCAAGGTGCAGCAAACCGTCGTGCACTTCCACCCGTTCACGCGCGATTATGCAGTCTGCCCCTGTGGGGAGGCGGGCACCTGTTAGAATGGTCGCGGCAGTGCCTTTATTGTGGGGTGCGGGCTGGTCCCCGGCAACAACGTAATCCCGCAAGGGAATGGTGCAGCGCGTCTGGCCGGTATCCACAATATCAGCACAACAGAACGCATAACCATCCATGGCGGAAATATCGGCTTCTGGGCGTGGAGACAGCGCATGTAATGCTGTGGCCAGAACGCGCCCATCGGCCTGATGGATGGGGACGTATTCAACTTCCGGGGCGGGCAGCGTTGTAACCAGCGCCGATAAAATACGTTGCGCGTGCTCGTAGCTTACCATGGCCGGGACAGGTGTGTGTTCAGTAGCAGCCGATGGTTGAAGTAAGTGCACGCGACAGTCCGTAACGTTGTTATGCAGGGAAGGAGAACGGGTTAATACCTACACGCATAAAGCCTTCTGTTTCCATAGCACTGTCCAGCAGCAGGCTCCCCAGATCATCAGCCACGGCTTCCTGTTCCGGGTCATAATCCAGACGGAGCGTTTTAATGTAGCTTTTGCAGTCCCCGCAGGTTTCGATCTGGATAGCAGATTTTGCATCATCCAGCATCCAGTGATCTATCTGCCCGCTGGCGTCACAGGCTACACAAACAGCTCGGACCCGGTGCCAGCGTACTTCGCACAGGCTGCATTGCAGGTAGCGTAACCCTTCGCGCGCGCCGCCCATAACAAGGCTGGCAACCGGTGGGGCATGGCAGCATGGGCAGTGTGTGGCATGCGCCAGAGGTTGTGTAATGCCCTCCCCTTGCTTGCGCGCGACAGCCTGCGCCCAGCAGGTAGAAAGGGCTGCCCACAGCACAACGGCAACACCGGCATCAACCTGTGCATAATCGGCCTGCAAAAGGTGCGTGGCGGCTTTGACAAGCTCCGTTTTGTCAGCAGACAGAGTGCCAAGTGCCTGAGCCACTTTTTGCGGAAGCATGGGTGCAAGCTGTGTCGCGAGTGTTGCGTAGGCAGCCTGCCAGCACTGTATGTTGCCAAGGCTGTGTTCGAGTTGTGTTGTGTCGGAAATGCCCTGTTTGAGCAGGTTGTGAATGGCCTCTACATCAGCTTGCTCAAGAGGTGCTTGCGCAAGACTATCCTGCTGGGCCTGCACCAGATGCGTTAGAAAACGAAAATACTCTCCGTTCTCGCCCTGCAAAAGAGCCTGTGCCTTCAGCCGTTCAATACGGCGGGCATAAAGCTTGTCCAGCATGGGGTAAATGGCTGGATCAATCGCCACAACCCCGGGGGTGCGTTTATCCGGAGCGACAATATCTGAACTGCTCAGCATCAGCCATGCCTTTTGGATGGCAGGGGTTTGGTCGGCGCGACTTCTTCTTCATACCAGCGGTCATGATGCTGCCGGGCCCATGCGCGTGAGACATAGCCACTGATCATGCCGCCAATGGAGCCACGCACCCAGATGCCCATGTAAATATGCCCGATAACCAGCAGGATAAGTGCCAGCCCGGCAACGGAATGCGCCAGAAGTGCAAGGCGGAGAACAGGGATGGGAAACAGAGCGGCAAAGTACGCCCGCCAGATCATCAAACCGCTAACAAACAGCAGACTGATCAAGGACATAATGCCCCAGAACAGGATCTTCTGCCCCGCATTGTATTTGCCGATCTGGAGTTTTTGCCCGTGCTTGTTCAACAGCACATCCACAATATGCTTGAACCATGTCAGGTCCGTGCGCACAAAAAGGTTGTGGTGCACAAAGCGGACAAACATGCACATAAGCAACCCAAAAACGGCAATGCCTAAAAAGGGATGCAGCACACGGGCAAGCTGTGGCGGGCCAAGCACATAACCCAGCCAGTTCAGGCTCGGGAAGAACCAGGACAGCCCTGAAAGAGCGACCAGCATAAAGCACGACACCATGCTCCAGTGGAACAGGCGGTCAATAAGCTTGGTACGTAAGACCAGATTGCTGTTGTCCATTATGCATCCCTCCCGTTGTCGTTCGGGCCCTGCCCTGCATCTTCCAGTTCTTTTTCTGGCTCAGCTGGCGGTGTTTCGTCAGTCGTGTTGGCACCAACGCCCATATAGTGGGCAAAAGCCCCGGCCAGAGTTGCAATAAACCCAAGCGCGCCTACGGGTTTAAGCCACTCTTTCCAGCCACGGACAACGGGGCTGATATGCGGGTCATCTGGCAGGCGGTGGTACAGGCTGGGCTGGTCCGCATGGGTGAGAACATACATAACATGCGTGCCCCCCACACCGGCGGGGTCGTAAAGCCCTGCGCCTTCATGGCCACGCCCTTTGAGTTCTTCCACCCGAGTGTCCGCAAGGTCGATCATCTCGGCTTTGGAGCCAAAGGAGATTGCACCAGTCGGGCAGGTTTTAACGCAGGCAGGCTCCTGCCCCACGGCAACCCGGTCGGCGCAGAGAGTGCACTTGTAGGCCCGGTTGTCTTTTTTGCTGATGCGGGGAATATCAAACGGACAGCCCGCAACGCAGTAACCGCAGCCAATGCACTGTTCGGACTGAAAATCCACAATGCCGTTGGCAAACTGCAAAATGGCACCTGGGCTCGGGCATGCCTTCAGGCAGCCCGGCTCGGCGCAGTGCATGCAGCCTTCCTTGCGTAACAGCCATTCCAGTTTGCCCGCTTCATCCTCACGTTCATCAAAGCGGATAACGGTCCAAGTTTCCGGTGTCAGGTTGGCAGGGTTGTCGTACACCCCCACGTTGTGCCCGACCTCGTCCCGCAGGTCATTCCATTCCGAACAGGCGACCTGACACCCCTTGCACCCGGTGCAAAGGGAGACGTCAATCAGCTTGGCCACTTCCTGTTCATGACTGCGGGCCTGTGGCAGCGGCGTCAGTCCGTTGGTGGCGGAGCGGCGGATAATGTCTTGTGACTGCATACCCATCAGCGCACCTCAGACTTTCTCAACATTAACAAGAAAAGCTTTAAATTCAGGCGTCTGGGAGTTGGCATCCCCAATGGCCGGAGTAAGCGTGTTTGCCAGATACCCCTTTTGGGTCGCGCCCTTGAAGCCCCAGTGGCAAGGCACACCGACCTGATCCAGATCCTTGCCCATAACACTCAGGCGCTTGAGTCTTTTTGTGACCACGGCTTTGGCCTCGATATACCCCCGGTGGGAGGAAACGCGCACCATATCGCCCGCCGCAATGCCAAGCTTGCCTGCCAGTTTGTCTCCAATTTCCACAAACTGTTCAGGCTGCATGATGGCATTCAGTCTGGAGTGTTTTGTCCAGTGCCGGAACAGCTCCGTAATGGAGTATGTCGTGGCCACATACGGGTACTGGGCCGGGTCACCCATACGGGGCTTTTCGTCCGCATAAAAGCGTGCCGCCGGGTTGCGAAGCGTGGTTTTACCCAGCGCAGAGGACAGAACCGGGGTTTCGGTTGGTTCGTAATGTTCCGGGAATGGCCCATCAACCAGCTTGTCACCACCGGCAAACAAGAGGCCAACGCCTTCACTGTGCATGATAAACGGCCCAACACCGCTATTGGGTGGAGACGTGACGGGGTAATCCGGCACATCGCCTCCCCCCCAGCGCTGCCCGTCCCAGGCAATAATCTGCCGCTTGGGGTCCCATGGACGCCCCTGTACGTCAAGCGAAGCGCGGTTATACAGGATACGGCGGTTGGCAGGCCATGCCCATGCCCAGCCGGGCGTGGTGCCCAGACCTGTATCGGTATTGTCGCGCCGGGCCATCTGGTTCCCTGCTTCGGTCCAGGAGCCGGCAAAAATCCAGCAGTAGCTGGCTGTGGTGCCGTCATCTTTCATGACCGAAAAATCAGGTAGCAGTTCGCCCCTGCGCACAACAACCCGCCCCTTGTCGTCCGTTATGTCGGCCAGTGCGTAGCCATTGGCTTCCTTGGCGACTTCTTCAGGCGTTGGGTCTTCAGGGTCCTGATAGTTCCACTGCATATTCAGGACAGGTTCGGGGCTTATGCCGCCTTCCTTGGCATACAGCGCCCGGAGCTTGGTAAAAATGGTGCCGATAATACGGCCATCGTTCCACGCATCGCCCGGTGGTCTGGCGCCTTCGTAGTGCCATTGCAACCAGCGCGCAGAATTGACGATAGACCCGTTTTCCTCCGCAAAGCAGGATGCAGGCAGCCTGAAGACTTCCGTCTGGATGTCCTCAGGCTTCACATCATTAAAGGTGCCTTCATTCTGCCAGAAGTTGGCTGTTTCCGTATCCAGCGGGTCCATGGTGATCAGGAACCGGAGTTTGGAAAGCGCATCACGCATGCGGTTTTTATCCGGCATGGCGGCAAGGGGGTTAAAGCCCTGCGCAATGTAACCGTTAACCTTGCCCTGATGCATCATTTCAAAATAGGCCAGCATATCGTAGCTGCGGTCCCATTTTGGCAGCCAGTCATAACCCCAGTTGTTTGTGGGCGTTGCGTGGTCACCCCACAGGGTTTTCATCAGGCTGACAAAGAATTTGGGCGTATTGTGCCAGTAATTGACCTGCCCCGGTTCGTCCGCATGGGGGGTTACGGCTTGCAGGTAGGTATCCAGCGTCTGCTGGCTGTCCTTGGGCAGGTTCATATAACCCGGCAGGCGGAGCGACAGCAGCCCGAGGTCGGTATAACCCTGGATGTTGGAATGTCCGCGCAGGGCATTGAGGCCACCACCGGGCATGCCAACATTACCAAGCAGAAGCTGAATCATGGCGGCGGTGCGGATGATCTGCGTGCCGTTGGTGTGGTGTGTCCAGCCCAGTGCGAACAGGATGGTTGACGTCAGGTCCGGTGCGCTGGTCGCTGCAAGGGTTTCGCAGACATGCAGGAAGTCTTTTTCTGGCGTGCCGGTAATCTGCGTTACCACATCGGGTGTATAGCGTGCGGCGTGCTCGCGTAGCAGGTTGATGACACAACGCGGGTTCTGCAACGTTGGGTCGGTAACGGCATACCCTTGCGCGTCACGCTCATAGGCCCAGGAAGACTTATCGTAGCTCCGCTTTTCAGCGTCGTAACCGCTAAACAGCCCTTCATGGAAGCTGAAGTCCTCACGCACCACAAACGATGCATTGGTGTAGGACTTCACATACTCATGCTGGATCTGGTCATGGGTGAGCAGGTAGTTGATCACCCCCAGCAAAAATGCGCCGTCCGAACCTGCGCGGATGGGGGCATAAAAGTCTGCTACGGCTGCACTGCGGTTGAACCGGGGGTCCACCACCATAACCTTGGCGCCGTTGCGGATTTTGGCTTCCATGACCCATTTAAAGCCAACCGGGTGCGCTTCGGCCGGGTTGCCGCCCATGATCAGCACAACGTTGGCGTTTTTAATATCCACCCAGTTGTTGGTCATGGCACCGCGGCCAAGGGTTGGACCAAGGGCAGAAACGGTGGGGCCGTGGCATAGGCGGGCCTGACAGTCCAGAGCCAGCATACCCATGGATCGGGCGAATTTGAAATCCAGCAGACCGGTTTCGTTGCTGGCGGCGGAAGACGCCAGCATACCCGTTGTGAGCCAACGGTTAACGGTTTCGCCTTTTTCGTTCTTCGCTATGAAGTTCTTGTCACGATCATCCTTGAGCAGGCGGGCAATACGGTCCGTAGCCTCTTCCCAGCTGATCCGGGTCCATTCCTTGCTGCCGGGGGCACGATAGGAAGGATAATGCAGACGGCCTTCGCTGTGAATGAAATCCACGAGCCCAGCCCCTTTGGGGCATAGCGAACCACGGCTTACAGGATGGTCTGGGTCGCCTTCGATATGGAAGATGCTGGGCTTGGCGTTTTTGGCACCGTCACCCAGAGAATACATGAGCAGCCCACAGCCAACCGAACAATATGTGCAGTTGTTCCGTGTTTCCTTTGCACGTAGCAGCTTGTACTGCCGCGTTTCCTGCGCAAAAGCCTGTGGTGGGGCGAAACCAAGGGCAATGGCGCTGGCTCCCCCCACGCACGTTCCTGCACTTTTTAAAAACTCTCTGCGCCCCAGAGCCATCTGAACCATCCCGGTTTTGTAAAGAAATAGTAATAATGAACCTGTATATATACTTTGCAAATTAAAGCATTGATCAGGATCACATTGGCGTGCTGTACGGCCAGATATTCGTGCTTTTATGCATAAATGCCGGGGAGTGTGGCACAATTGCAAGCACGAAACGTGCCAACCGACCCCGAAGTGGGCAAAATGCAACAGTTATCTATATTTATAAGTATATAGATATATGGCGGGATATTTTTAAATTATACTTAATCTGCACAATGGCACTGCAATCCCAGAAGCGACTTCCCTGCTCTTCATGAGGTGGGGGGATGGAAGGAGCCAGCCATCAGATTATTCATTGGTAGAGCGGGCGATGGATAGCGGATATAAAAATAGTGTGGTGCAGTAATATGCACCACACTATTGTATGAAACGTGTTCCCAATACCTAGAGAAAAATTATCTCGTCTCTAGGTATTTGGAATTATGCGTCGCTTTTCAAAAACTCTTGGTAATATTCGTCTGCCATCTTGCGCAAAGAACGCCCGATAGCTGCATACTGATATTCGCTCAGATTCGCTAAAGATGCACGGGCTGCGGGCTTTTGCACCCCAAAGCCTTCGCCAGGCAGAAGAACAATGCCGGTTTCATCAGCTATGCGGAACAGCATTTCGCCCGTGCTGGCACGCTTGAGCATCCACTTGGCGAATTTTTTACCATACAGCTCACGCGCAACTGTTTCCAGGTCGATGAGCGTATAATAGTCAACTGCGTTGGCGTCTTCCTTGGGTTCAACACCAAGTTCGCGGTAGAGCGTTGCTTCCCTGCGACGAATAACTGCCTTGAGAGAAGCCTTGTAGTGGCCGGTTTCGTCCATCAGGGCAAAAAGGGCGAACAGCACCATCTGCACCTGCTGGGGGGTGGAAAGGCCGGCTGTATGGTTCAGGGCGACTGCACGGCTGTCTGCCACAAGACGATCAATGAACTTGAGTGCGCCGGCATCTGTTGTCAGGCTGGAATAACGCCGCCCGAGGTCTTTGCGCACGCCTTCGGGAAGAGCGCGGAGCAGGCCATCAATGGCGTTGTCCTTGTGAACGCCAATAACGCCCAGACGCCAGCCGGTTGCCCCAAAATATTTGGAGAAGGAGTAAACCAGAATGGTGTTGGCCGGACACACCGCATAAAGCGAGCGGAAGTCATCTGCAAAAGTGCCATACACATCATCAGTCAGGATCATCAGGTCAGGACGATCATTTTTGACAATGGATGCAATCAGTTCCAGCGAGGTGTCATCCATTTTAACGGATGGCGGATTGCTGGGGTTGACGCAGAAGAAGATTTTAACCGCCGGGTCCTTCAGCTTTTCCAGTTCAGAAGCAGGATACTGCCAGTTCATGCTCGGGTCGGCATGAATGGAAACCACTTCCAGCCCGTATTCGTCCAGCTGTGGGATTTCAATGTAAGGCGAGAAAACGGGCAGACCGATAGCGACTTTATCTCCCTTCTTCACCAAGCCATTCTGCTTGAGCGTGTTGAAGATATAAGCCATGGCAGCAGTGCCGCCTTCGGTTGCAAAAAAGTCCGTGCTTTCAACCGGCAGGGCGCTGCCCACCATTTCACGCAGCACGTAGTGGCCTGCAATCTGCTCGCTCATGCTCAGCATGCGTGGTGGGGTCGGGTAATTGCACCCCAGAATGCCCTCAACCATTTCATGCAGGAAGGCGGAAGCGGAAAGCCCCATTTGGTCGCGCACATAGCTTAGTGCCCGACCCAGAAAGAAAATGCCGCTTTTGTCACGGTTGTCAGCCAGAAAACGCTCAAAGCGTTCTTCAATACCTTCCACACGTGCCTGACCGCCCACACCAGCCGTCATGTAGGAAAATGACAGTTCAGATTCCGAAACGGCAAACTGACCAAGGTGGAAAAAAGCCGAGCGAGGGAGCGTGGCCAAAAAATTCGGGTTGCCGCGGCCAGCATTCAGCATGGCGCGGTCTGTATGGCTGGATGCCAGACGAATGAGTTCGTCTTTCAGCTCAAACGGGCTGAGATCTTTGAACTTGGCGTAATCAATAGCCATCGTGTTCTCGCTTTCAGAAAATGCAAAACAGGGTCAGGAAAAAGCAACAACCAAAGGCCCGAGCAGGGTCAGCAGCACGTTTGCCACGGCATAAGTAATGGCAAAGGGGGTTGTTGGAACAGAATTGCCAGCTTTGTTCAGGACTTCCCCAAAAGCCGGATTGGCACTGCGTGAGCCAGCCAGAGCACCTGCAAAAATGGCGGTATTATCGTAACGCAGCACATAACGGCCGAACAGCATGGTCAGCACAAGCGGCACAAGCGTTACAACAACCCCGAGCATGAAGAGCGTAACGCCGTGCTCGACAATGGTTGCCACAGCCTGCTGGCCAGTTTGCAACCCAGTGACCGCAACAAAGCCGGAAAGGCCAAGGTCCACCAGCAGAGCGGAAGATGCCACCGGCATATTCCCTTTTGTGCTATGTTTGCTTTGGTACCAGCCAAACAAAAGGCCGGATAGCAAAGCGCCCCCACCACTGCCCAAAGTCAGGGGAACAGAACCCAGACGCACAACCACCAGCCCCATCAACAGGCCCAGAACCAAGCCGCAGCCATGGAAAACAAGGTCGGTTTTTATGCTGCTGGTCAGGATTGGCCCCAACTGGGCTGCAACGCGTTGTACATCCTGGCTGGTGCCATAGAGCGAGATAATATCGCCCGATACGGCACGCAGGTCAGCATTCAGGGGAACGGGCTTTCCGTTCCGGCTGACACCCATCAGGTAAACGCCATGCCGTGCGGATGCTGCGAGTTGCTGCACACATTCTGGCATCGTCTTGCCAAAAAATGCCTTGTTGGTCAGGGCAATGTCACGACGCACCATGGTGACATCCATGCCGTCTGCATTACGCATTTCCTTGCCCAGCGTCTGCCCGGCAGCAATAACATCGGCCCGGTGCCCAAAGAGCAGGACAACATCCCCTGCGGCAAGCTGTGTGTCTGGCGCAAGACCGAGGATACTGCCGTTGCGGCGTATCTGCTCCACTGTAACTGCGGGTGTTTCTATCTGGCTAACCGTTTGTCCGCTTTGTGCAACGGTAAAAATACGCCCGACCAGTTCCGGCAATGCAGATTGTTCACCGTCTGCATAAATATGCACACCGCCCATCTGTGCGGCTTCGGCCTTCAGGGCGTCTTCACGAATACCGCGCTTTGTGAGCCAAGGCAGAATATTAACGCAAAGAATAATGGGGCCCAAAGAGCCAAAAATATAGGTAACCGCGTATCCAACCGCGACATTCCCCTGCATCTGCTGGACCTGAGCCAGCGGAAGCCCCATTTTTTCCAAGGCGGAACTGGCTGTTCCAATAATGGCGGACTGCGTGAGACCGCCTGCGGCAATGCCAGCAGCCAGCCCTTTGTCCAGATGGAAGATACGGGCAACGGTTACAACAGTCAGCAGGCCACTTACGGCCAGAACAACAGCCATAAGCACTTCACGCATGGATTGACGCCCCAGCGAGCGAAAAAACTGCGGACCGCTTTGAAAACCAACGGCATAAATAAAGAGTGCAAACAGCACGGCCTTAATGCCGGAATCAATGTGAATACCAATTTGACTGATTGCAACAGCGGCAAGCAGTGATCCAGCTACCCCACCAAGCTGGAAGGAACCAAAGCGGATTTTTCCTATAGCGTAGCCAATTGCAATGGCCAGAAACAGCGCAATTTCTGGGCATGAATTGAGCAGCGTTTTAACAAAATTCGTTATTTCCATGCAGTAGGAACTTCGCTTCTCTGGTTTTCAAAGCCTACATTTCTGTTGTGACAGGCTGTGCTGTCAAGTGACTCTTTGAGGGATTGCAAATAATACCGGCAACAATAGTTTCAATGCCGGATTGTTACGGTATGACTACAAAGTAAATATTCGTGTTTTAATCGGTATTATTTCCATACTGTATGGATTTTTTCGTTGGCCGATGTTATACGGGCGACCCCCATATGATCTGTATTAAGTGCGGCAAAGAACGATAAAAATGATAGGTAGAACAACAATAAATTATCAGAAATTGCTTGCTGCATCCGGGGTCCTGCTGACTTTTTACATGGGAACAGCGCGCGCGGCAGATGGGCAGTGGTACACAGGCTCACTCGTCTCCCCTTCCGGGGCAGAAGCGCATGCGGGTCTTATTGGTATTGAACCCTATTATAGCTACACACAGCCGATTGGCCGCTTTGCGTCGGACGGCACCAGCCATCCGCAGCATCCACGGCAACAGACGTTTAGCAACTCCACCATGTGGAAGTACGGTATTACTGACCATATCAGTATTCAGGCACATACCGTGGTTAATTACGGCTGGGAGCGTGGGCAAGGTCACTCTTCCGGGCCTAAATTCGGCGATTTTCCAGTAGATATGGTCTGGCGGTTTGTGGATCCTAATCCTAAAAAATACATTCCGGCCTTTAACCTTTTTGCTGGGGTGTATTTCCCTACGGGGGATTATAACAAACTACAGCACAAACAGGACAGTAGTGGTACGGGGGCCTATGTGTTCCGTATGGCCATTACTGAGCAATCTACTTACGTTATAAATGGTGGCCATGCCTTGCGTTTGCGCACATGGGGGTGGTTCCGCCATGCGCTTGCTTCTACACATCTGGAAGATGTGACGAGTTATGGCACTGGCAACGGCTTCCATGGTCGTGGTCGCCCTGGAATGAGTGGGCAGACTGGCTTTTCTCTGGAATATGGGCTGAACCATTCGTGGGTTCTGGCCATGGATCTGGCGCGAGACTGGGCAAACGGTTCTCGCATATGGGGCACCAATGCGACGGGCAAGCATGTTGACCGTATTGCCTCCAGCAGTGGTGACTGGCAGATCGCGCCTGCTGTGGAATATAGCTGGAGCCCTCGTTTTGGGGTCATTGTTGGCTCTGCAATCTATTATGCTGGCCACAATACAGGTGTTAAAGTTTCGCCGCAGTTTGCGGTGAACATGATTTACTAAAAATAAAAAAGGCATCTCATTACGTAAATGAGATGCCTTGGCGCGAGCCAGAGAGCCGAGCGAATTACGCCAGCGTAAATTCGTTCAGCAATCCTTTAAGCTGGCGGGCCTGTTGTGCCATGCCGGAGCTTGCTGCTGAGGTTTCTTCCACCATTGCCGCGTTCTGGCGAGTGCCCTGATCAATGGTGGAAACTGCATTATTGACTTCCTGCAAAGCCGTAGCCTGTTCGGAGGCTGCTTCTGCAATGCCTTTCAGGTGGAGGGATCGAAGAACCGTTGATTGATGTGCTTGGCGGGTAATTTCTGGCTTTTGGCGATTTGATTGACGGTTTTTGCGATGGCATCCGGTCTGCGTTTTGAGCAGATTG
>NZ_WOTG01000010.1 GCF_011516925.1 Acetobacter fabarum | reverse complement strand
CTGTGATGCTGTTCTGGCATGACGGATTTCATCGCCCCCCAGATAACTCTGGTGGTCGAGTTCCCACTGCATGAACTTAAGCTGATCTTCCCGGCTTGAACCGTGAATATCGCGCCCCATAATGCGCTTGAAGTCGTCCTGTCTGTCCTTGTGCCACTGGGCGATCCCGTAAGCGGTTCCATTGTCCCCTAAGGTCCAAAAGTCAGAGTTTGCTCTTTTCCGGCGGATCTGTAGCGCATACGCCAGAATTTCTTACCGGTTGGCATGACATGAACGAACAACCCCTCGCTATCAGCGAGACGGTAGGCTTTGTCCTTGGCCTTTGCTGTTTTGACCCCGGTATCTGTCAGCATGCTTTTCGTTACCCACACACAGGAAAATTTTACCCACTCGTTACCCACAAAGCGTTGAGCTTGTATGAAACAAAATGAGAACACGTGAGAAAACAAAAAACGCAAAAAGCCCTGAAGATCAAGGCTTTTGATAGCTTATGAGAATTTCTGAGAATTGGTTTTGGCGGAGAGAGAGGGATTCGAACCCTCGGTACGCTATTAACGTACACACGCTTTCCAAGCGTGCGCCTTAAGCCGCTCGGCCATCTCTCCAGCGCGAGGACGGTAATAGCAAGATTATCGGAACAGGCAAGAGGGAAAAAGTCCTCCTGCTCTGTTTTTTCCTTAATTCCTGTCCGCCTGCCGTGCATTGCGCACAAATTGCGCAATCAAAGCCGGGTCCTTAATGCCCGGAGCACTCTCCACCCCTGACGAAACATCCACATCAGGAGCACCTGTAATACGGATCGCTTCTGCCACGTTATCGACCCTGAGTCCTCCGGCGAGCATCCACGGGAATAAAGGCTTCCAGCCTGCCAGCATGGACCAGTCCAGCATCTGGGCGTTTCCACCGGGGCGGGTTGCCTCCTTGGGAGGACGCGGTTCTATGAGCATTTTCTGGACAGGACAGGATGCTGGCAGGTCCGCAGCACCCGCAACCGGGAACGAAAGCCAGACAGGTACGCCGAATGCGTGCGCCACCTGCTGCGCACGCTCCTCTGAAGCATAAATCTGCAGGACATCGAGAGCTGCATGCTCAAGCACCCGCGCAATATCCTCATCCCGTGGGTGCACAAACAGGCCAACAGTTTTGGCCTGCCCCACGCCACGGGTGGCAAGGCTTGCGGCCTGCTGCGGCGTTACACAACGTGGGGAGCGATCAAAAAAAACAAAGCCAATCCAGTCTGCCCCATGTTCCACGCAGGCATCAAACCCCGCTTCCTCCGTAAGGCCGCAGATTTTAACACCTGTGTGTAAACGCCCGGGCATGTTCAGCTTTCCAGTTCCGCCATAATGGCAGCAGCCGCAGCAGCAGGCTGTGCAGCCTGCGTTATGGGGCGGCCCACCACAATCCAGTCTGCACCGGCATCCCGCGCCTGAGCGGGGGTCATGACCCGCTTCTGGTCACCTTTTGCTGCACCAGCGGGACGGATGCCGGGCGTCACAATAACCGGGGCACTCCCCAGATCATCACGCAGCACATCCAGCTCATGCGCGGAACAGACAAGGCCATCCATACCGGACTCAACAGCCAGCTTGGCCAAGCGGCGCACCTGTGCCCGCGCGCCATCCATAACCCCGGTTTCCGCCAGTCCCTGATCATCCAGACTGGTCAGAACCGTAACACCCAGTAGCAGAGGCCGCTGCCCTTGGGGAAAAGCTTCATCACAGGCCGTGCGGGCAGCTTCCATCATGGCCCGACCGCCAGAAGCGTGGAGGGTAAGCATACGTGGCCGCAGGTGAGACAGGGAGCGCACCGCTGCACCAACCGTATTGGGAATATCGTGCAGCTTCAGGTCCAGAAACAGCGGTGACCCACCGGCAACATCTGCCACAGCCTGAAAGCCGGCAGCGTAAGTAAACTCAAGCCCCAGTTTGATGATGCCGGACACGGGCGCTACATCCTGCACCCATTGGCGCGCCTGAGCAGGGTCCTGCGTATCCAGAGAAACAATAAGGCCGGTGCGCCGGGGTGTATTAGACATTGGAGTGCTCTTCGCTCCCTGCAGGGTTAAGCTGTGGTGTAACAACAGGCTGCACATCAGGGACAGGCACAACGGGAGGCGCACGGTTAGCCAGCATGGCCCGCACCTGTGCCAGTTGTGCCTCCAGGTCCCGGACCTGCTGTTCGGCCTTGCGCGCCCTGCGCCCCTGCCGGAACTCGACCACCCACAGGCAGAACGCTCCAAGCAGAAAAGCCAGAGCCCCCACACTCAGTGCAAGCACACCCAGCGAGCACTTCCAGCTATATGTGAGCATCCACATATCCAGCGGGTCCTGATTACTGGCACTGAACACAACAAGTGCAAGCAGGAACGGTACAACAATTATGAGCCTGATCATGATGATGTGGTAGCCCTATCCTACGCAAAGAACAAGAATGGCAGACAAACCAGCCGCAAGACAGCCTGTACCACCCTACCACGGTCTTTTACCCGCGTGTTGGCATAAACACATATCCCGCCCGGCCAAACACTCTCCCCCTTTACGCAAGAGCCTTTCTGCGTTTCTCTGCCAGAGGTTCAGGCAAAGACAGCAACAATGACGGATAAGGAAGACACAGCCATGCTGGTTCTGACGCAGGGTGACCCGGCCAGTATTGCGCCCGAAATTACCGCCGCGGTCTGGCAGGCCCTCCGCCAGAGCGGGCCTGCTTTTGTGTATGTGGGCGATCCCTCCCTGCTGGAGCGGCGCGTGCCGGTACAGACCATTCGTTACCTGTCTGATGGCGCAGATGTATTTGGCCACGCCCTGCCGGTGCTGCCCCTGCATCTGGCAACGCCCCCCGCACCGGGGGAACCGGACCGCCGCAATGCCGCCAGTGTTCTTGAGAGCATTCGCCTTGCCACGGAACTCACTCTGAGCGGGGAGGCCTCGGCCATGATCACCAACCCGATCAGCAAGGAAGTTGTGCAAGGATCAGGCTTCCGGCACCCTGGGCATACGAGCTATCTGGCAGAACTCTGCCAGACACCGGGGGATGAGGTCATGCTTCTGGCTGGTCCTTCGCTCAAGGTCGTGCCCATTACCGTGCATGTGGCACTGCGGGATGCCATTGCCCAGCTTTCCACCGAACTGATCATCCGCACGGCCCGCACGGTTGCTGCCGGTCTGCAACGTGACTTTGGTCTGCCCCACCCCAGACTTGCCTTTGCGGGCCTGAACCCCCATGCAGGCGAACACGGGCTAATGGGGCATGAGGAACAGGAGATTATTCTCCCCGCCATAAATACCCTGCGCAATGAAGGGCTGCACGTAAGCGGCCCCCTGCCGCCGGATACCATGTTCACCCCCCATGCCCGCGCGCAATACGATGTTGCCTTGTGCATGTACCATGATCAGGGACTGATCCCGCTCAAGACACTGGATATGGCCGAAGGCGTAAACGTAACCCTTGGCCTGCCCATTATCCGCACATCGCCAGACCACGGGACGGCATTTGACATAGCAGGCCAGAACAAGGCAGACCCACGCAGCCTGGCGGCGGCCATAAAGCTGGCCGCAACACTGGCCGCGAACAGAAGGAAAAATGCATGAGACCGGCCATCAGGCTTGGCGTCAACATTGACCATGTTGCCACCGTCCGTAATGCCCGTGGGGGCCAGCACCCCGACCCCGTAGCCGCTGCCCTGCTGGCCGTGCAGTCCGGAGCAGATGGCATAACAGCCCACCTGCGCGAAGACCGCCGCCATATCCGTGATACAGACCTTGAGCGCCTGCGCACCGAGGTAGACGCCCCCCTGAACATGGAAATGGCCGCAACGCAGGAAATGCTCGGCATTGCCCAGAACCTGCGCCCCCATGCCTGCTGCCTTGTGCCCGAACGCCGCGAGGAGCTGACAACCGAAGGCGGGCTGGACGCCGCTGGCCAGTCCTTGGTGCTGACACCCAAGGTCCATGCACTCAAGGGCTGGGGGATCCGGGTGTCACTGTTCATAGACCCCGACCCCGCACAGATTGCTGCGGCAGCCGCCACAGGCGCGCAGGTAGTAGAACTGCATACCGGCGCTTATGCACAGGGTCGGGCGGGAGAACTTGAACGCCTGCAACACGCCGCCGCACAGGCAGCCAGTCTTGGGTTGGAAGTGCATGCAGGCCACGGCCTGACTTACGAGAATGTCGGCCCTGTTGCCGCCCTTACCCCTGTGCGGGAACTGAATATCGGCCATTTTCTGATCGGTCAGGCCATTTTTGACGGGCTGCCAACGGTTATCCAGACCATGCGCACCCATATAGACAAAGCAGCAGGACACTAAATGGAAGAGCAGGACTACAAGACGCCAAAAGCGCTCATGGCTGCGGTTGTGGGCATGGGGGTGCTGATTATTGTCGGTGTGGTTGTTCTGGTAGGCGTGGTCATCCACCGCATGAATGCCCCCCACCAGCCTGCCCGTGCCAGTGCCATCCCGCTAACGGACGCCCGCAACGCCCACCTTGCCCTTGGGCCGGACGAGCACATGCTGGCCATAACCCGCGTGCATGATGACCTGCTGGCCATCCAGATTGCGAGCAAGGAGCACGAGCGGATCATGCTGTGGAATGTAGCTACCGGGCAGGTTCAGCCCGGGCTGGAAACCACACAGCCCTGATGCGCTAATGCCTGCGCCCCCTCCCCCGTTTACGCCGGATGGCAGCCTGAACGCACTGGGCCTGATGAGCGGCACATCGCTCGACGGGGTGGATGCAGCCCTCATCCGCACGGATGGCCTATCCGTTACCGCCCATGGCCCATCGCTGACGTTGCCCTACCCCGCGCATATACGCCAGAATCTGCGCGACCTGCTTGATAGTGCACCGACCCTTGCCCCCGATAGTGCCGCACTCAAGGAAGCAGAACATGCCCTGACACTGGTGCATGTTCAGGCCGTGCAACGCCTGCGCGCGCTTGCCCCGGACTGGGCGGTGGATGTTGTGGGCTTTCATGGCCAGACCATTCTGCACCAGCCCGGCCGCACATGGCAGATCGGGGATGCCGCCTGCCTCTCTGCCCAGACTGACCTGCCCGTGGTGCATGATTTTAGAAGCGCTGATGTTGCCGCAGGGGGAGAAGGGGCCCCTCTGGTCCCGCTTTACCACGCGGCCCTGCTCCGTAACCGACCTTACCCTGTTGCAGCGCTCAATATCGGTGGCGTTGCCAACCTGACCCTTGTTACCCACGATGGGCACATTCTTGCGTGTGATACCGGACCGGGGAACGCCCTGCTGGATGACTGGGCCTACCAGCACACCGGCATACCGTGCGACACCAATGGCCAACTGGCGCTCCTGGGTACCGCCGACCTTGCTCTGGTGGACCGCCTCCTTGCGCATCCCTTTTTCCATAAACCTGCCCCCAAATCGCTCGACCGGATGAGCTTCCATTCCGCTCTGGCGCAGGTCGGGGCACTGGGTGCGGCGGATGGTGCGGCAACGCTTACCGCTTTTACTGCGCAGAGCATCGCCCGCACCCTGCTACCAGAACAGCCAAAGGAATGGTTTGTCTGCGGGGGAGGCAGGCACAACCCGGCCCTTATGGCAGCACTGGCCCAAGCCCTGCCCGGCACCCTGCACCCGGCAGAACAGCTTGGCTGGAACGGAGATGCACTGGAAGCCGAATGTTTTGGCTTTCTGGCGGTGCGCAGCCTTGCGGGGTTGCCTCTTTCCCTCCCCACCACAACGGGTGTACCGTTGCCCCAGACAGGTGGGCGGCTGACCTGCATGAGCATTACGCCATGGGGGCGTCGGCTCTGGCCGGATGCACACACGACCAGCCCTCCCCCACCCCATTCAGACTGACAGGAAAGACCTTCTTGATGAAACGTTTTTTCGCGCTTTGCATTCTTTTGCCCAGCCTGGGTTCCGTGGCCGTGCACCACACTGCCGCAGCTCAGACCATGCTGGATAACAGCGCCCAAAAAGCATCACCTTTTGTCAAGGAAACGCTCAAATCGCTGACAACGCGTTTTCCCAGCGCGCACCCCAAGTTCCGCAAGCTGAGCGTACATACCAACAGCGACAAGAAACAGGTTGTCTGCGGGCAGGTCAGCCTGAGCGAAAACAAGGCTCCCGCTGAAGACAGTTTTCTGTCCTTTGGTGCATCGGAGGATTCGGAACAGCCGGTTGTATACGAGGCCCGGCCCATTCCCAGCACACTGGACTCGCGCGAGGCCAACCAGTGGATCAACCATGGTGCTGATCTGGAAGAACTGGAGGAGCTTGGCTGCGTGCCAGAAGGCAGCTACCGCCAGTACGGCGACAGCCTGAACAAGGTGTTGCAGGAACACAAGATCAACACCACACGCTAACCGCTTCTGCCCCTGCTTATGACGTTCGCGTTATAACAGGGGCATACCTGATGCGCAAAAAACACAATTCTGATTATACTCGCCTGAAATCGCTTCAGGCGTAATTGACATAAGCCGGTTTCCATCGGCATGGTCAGCCGGTTGCGAACAAAAATAACAAAATAAGCCGGTCTCACGAAATGAAATATCTTAATTACCTCCTTCTGCTACCCTTTTTGGGTTTGCTCTGGACGCCGCTGTATGATCGGCACGACCCGGTCCTGCTCGGGTTTCCCTTCTTTTACTGGTACCAGTTCGCCTGGGTTCCGGTGACATCCGTCCTGATCTGGGTGGTCTGGAAAAAGGGTAACCGCGCATGAGCACGATCAATCCGTGGGCGCTTGGCGTCTTTATCCTGTTCTTTGCCGCAACCATTGTGATCGGGTCTTCCATCCAGTGGATACGCGGGCTGTTCAGCAAAAAAAACACGGCCACCTCGCATGAAGAATGGTCGCTGGGCGGGCGTGGGTTTGGCCCCTGGGTTACATGGTTTCTGGTCGGTGGGGATTTTTACACGGCCTATACCGTTATTGCCGTGCCGGCACTGGTTTACGCCGCAGGCGCTTACGGTTTTTTTGCGCTGCCCTACACCATTATCGTGTACCCGTTCATTTTTATCGTCATGCCCCAACTGTGGAAAATCGCGCGTGAAGGCGGGCATGCCACGGCGGCCGATATTGTGCGTGCCCGCTTTGACAGCCGCGCGCTGGAAGTTGTGGTTGCACTGACCGGGCTTGTTGCCGTCATGCCCTATATTGCCCTGCAGCTTATTGGGATCCGCACCGTTATTCAGGCACTCGGGCTGCCGGGGGACCTGCCCCTGATTATCGCCTTCCTGTCCTTGGCGGCTTATACGTGGCTGGGTGGGCTGCATGCCCCGGCCCTGACCGCGTTTATCAAGGACATCATGATCTATATTGCCGTGCTTGTGGCAGTTACGGTCATTCCGCTGCACACCGGCGGGTATGGAGCACTTTTTACCTCGGTTGAACATGCGCAGAACATGCTCAAACCCGGACAGGGCCTGCCTTATGCAACGCTTGCCCTTTCCTCCGCACTGGCAGCCTTTTTGTACCCGCACACGCTTACGGGTATTCTGGCATCCCGCTCGGCGGACACCATCCGCCAGAACGCGGTCTTCCTGCCCATTTACACCATTGTGCTGGGCCTGATTGCCATGCTGGGCTTTATGGCGCATGCCGCTGGGATTATCACAACCAATAACTCCATGGTTGTGCCCATGCTGTTCCAGAAAGTGTTTCCTGCATGGTTTGCGGGCTTCTGCCTGGCAGCCATTGCTGTTGGCGCACTTGTACCCGCAGCCGTTATGGCTATTGGGGCTGCCAACCTTGTCACCAGCAACCTGCTCCCTACACAGAAAAACCCTGTGCGTACCAGCCGCCTGACCTCGCTTGTGGTCAAGCTGGGCGCTCTGGTGTGCGTGCTGTTTTTGAATGCACAGTTCGCCATTGACTTCCAGCTCCTTGGCGGCGTGTTCATTCTGCAGACCTTTCCCGCACTTATTCTGGGTCTGCTCAAAATACGCTTTTCCGCCACGGCCATGCTGGCAGGCTGGCTGATTGGCACCGTGTTTGGGGTCAGCCTGTGCTGGATGGATGGGCTTAAGCCTATTCACCCGGTTAACTTTGGCCTGTTCTCGGGCAATGTTTCCACGGGTCTGCTGGCCCTTGGGGTCAATGTGATTATTGTTGTTGTGGTTTCGGCTCTCTATCCAGCCAAAAAGACAACCATCGTGGCAGAACACGACAATGTGGAAGAACCGGCCTAAACACCGGTCCACACGCTACACAGCAAAAAGGGATGCTCCCAGCAGGGCGCATCCCTTTTTTGTGGCTATACAACTGGCGCGGCCTTACAGGCTTAGCAGAATAGCCGGAGCGGCTTTTCCTCCACCGGGCTGAAAAGTCCTTACCTGCTCACGCACGACGTCATATAAATCTATGCCGCACCGGCGGGCAGGTTCGGCCATCTGCTCATAAATCTCTTCCAGCAGATAGGTTTTCTGGGCATCACCGCTCAAAAGCAGGGGGGACCGCCGGTTACTCTGGCACAGGTTTAAAAAGGAGCGTAACGCGGCCTCGCCCTGCGGTTCCAGCCCGGCAACCGTGCTTGCAAAAAAGTCCACTTCGGCGTTCAGCCCCACAAACACCCCCCGAAAAACCGAGCGTGGCACCTGGTAGCTGATCAGGGCAGGAATACCACCAATAAGCATAATATCCTGTGCGGAAGGGGGCATGGGGGCTGTCTGGCTCCTTGCAAGCGGGGGCAGTGTTTGGCAATGCTGATAGCATTCTTCTGTCCTGTGCCAAAGAGTGTGCGGGGTCGCAAACGGTTTTCATCAGGAGCCGCCATGACACACCCCCAGCCCCCCGCCAGACAACTGGACCTCCTGCTGCCAGACAACCGCCCCGCGCGCGAGGTGCTGGAGCCCGGTGCCCTGCTGCTGCGCCAGTTTGCCACATCCTCAGCCACCATTTATTTACAGGCTTTGCAGGCAGTGGCCGAACTGGCACCTTTCCGCCACATGCACACCCCCGGTGGGGGCACCATGTCCGCCGCCATGACCAGTTGCGGAGCACTGGGCTGGGTCAGCTCCGCGCAGGGCTACGCTTACACGCCTGTGGACCCGCTAAGCCAGCAGCCATGGCCTGCTATGCCTGCCAGCCTTTTTGCCCTTGCACGCAACGCCGCGCAAACAGCCGGGTACCCCGGTTTTACCCCCAATGCCTGCCTGCTCAACTGTTATCAGGATGGTGCCCATATGGGACTGCATCAGGACAGGGATGAAGGAGATATGACGCAGCCCGTTGTTTCACTCTCGCTCGGGCGAACCGGTCTTTTTATGTGGGGTGGACCAAACCGGCGTGACAGGGTGCGCACCTTTGCGCTGGACCATGGGGATGTACTGGTCTGGGGCGGACCCGCACGCCTGCACTACCACGGCATTAAAGGGCTTGCCCCTGCCCCACACCCGGTAACGGGGCTGACGCGCTATAACATCACCTTCCGCCATGTTGCGGCCCCTTCCTGATCCTTTATTCTGGCCCGGAGCTATTCAACATGCCCTTGCGCACTCTACTGACCCGCCGCAAAGCCCTGCATGCTGGGCTGGTACAGACCACTTGCCTTGCGGGCCTGTGCCCCCCGGCTTATGCCCAGCAAACTCAGCCTGCCCCGTTTGCCCCGGTGGAAGAGATTTTCCGCAAGGCCATACAGAATGGCAAAATGCCCGGAGCCGTTGCCGCCATAGGCCATGAAGGCCGCATGGTATGGCGCGGTGTTTTTGGCCAGCGCAGCCTGCTCCCCCCAGCAGAAGCTATGACATGGGATACCATTTTTGACATGGCCTCCCTGACCAAGGTTCTGATAACAGCACCTTCCATCATGCAGTTTTATGAGCGCGGCCTTATCGCGCTGGATACACCGGCCTGCCATTACCTTCCCGCATTCGCGGCTAATGGCAAGCAGGACATTACCATCCGCCAGCTTCTCACACACTATTCCGGCCTTGCGCCGGATCTGGACCTGAACTTTGCATGGCAGGGCAAGCAGACAGGGGTGCGGATGCTCATGAACAGCGTCCCCCAAACCCCGCCGGGCGAACAGTTTGTTTACAGTGACCTTAATTTTATAACGCTGGGCCTGATTGTGGAGCGCTTATCCGGCCAGCCCCTTGCCACGTATGCCATGGAGTATATTCTCAAACCCCTTGGTTTACACAATTCTTTTTTTCTTCCTGCATCGTCATACCAGAACACTATCGCGCCCACACAGTATGATGAAAACGGGCATATGCTACGCGGGGTTGTGCACGACCCAACAACCCGGCGTATGGGCGGGGTGGCAGGGCACGCGGGACTATTTTCCTGCGCGCAGGATACAGTCGCTTACGCACAGGCCCTGTTGAACAAACTGGCCGGCCTGCCCTCGGCTTTTCCTCTGCGGGCAGAAACCCTGTACCTTATGTCCACCCCCCAGCAGCCCGCAGGCAAAACCAACCTGCGCGGGTTGGGGTGGGATATAGCAACCCACTACTCCACGGCCCGTGGGGCTTACTTTCCTTCCTCCTCTTTTGGCCATACCGGTTTTACCGGCACGTCCCTCTGGCTGGTGCCCAATACCCGTAGCTTTGTGATGATTCTGACAAACCGCGTACACCCGCAAGGGCAAGGCAATGTGGTGGCCCTGCGCAGGGATGTGGCAACTGCTGCGGCATTGGCTTTGCGCGCGTTCGGGCCTTAAAAACCCGGTTTATCGCCATTTATCATGGCATACAGAGCTGGTGTGTTATTCCTGCATCACTTCATGGTTATATTCGTTCATATATAGGTTTATGTGTGACCGTATATAGACAAGCCCCCGACTCACCCGGCAAAACAGGCATCAATTTTATACCCCTCCTTACCCCGGATGAGCCTGATCCATGCACGCACGTTTCCATACATTTTTCGCCACCGGAACATTTAGCGCGTTGTTGCTAACTACGTCCGCGCTGGCCGCAGAGCCTGTGGCACCAGAGCAACAGAACACCACCGGCAAGCAGACTTCCATCAAGGCATCCGCCTCCACCCCCCCAAAAACCGCAGCACCCAAAACAGCCAAAACCATGGCCCCCATTGCCGGGATTCTGGATGGCTCGAACGGTGAAACCGTAAACGTGCATGGCCACCACGCCGCAGACGGCACCAGCGCCAAATACATGAACAAGATTGTCTATCTTGGTCCGCTGGGAAACCGGGATACACTGGATACGCCTTACTCCGTTATGGGGGTGCCGCATGACGTTGTGGTTAACCAGCAGATCCGCAACATTAATGACATGGCGCAGTATCTGCCCTCTGTTCAGCTTGAAATTCGCGGGGACCCCAATACCTCCCGCCCGCAGTCGCGCGGGTTTGAGGCCGATGTGTGGTCCAACTCCCGCCTGGACGGGTTGAACGTGGTTTCCACCACCCCTTATGCAGGGGAATGGGTGGATAACCTGCAGGTTCTCAATGGCCTGTCCGGTGCAATGTATGGTCCCCAGAACCCTGCCGGTATGTTTGAATACACGCTCAAACGCCCCACAGACCGACGGACCGAACGCCTGTCCGTTGGTGTGGATTCCATCGGCACACCTACGGTTAACGGTGATATTTCGGGCCGGGTTGGCAAAAATGGCTGGTTTGGTTACCGGCTGAACATGCTGCACGCCAATGGCACGGCCTACACACAGGGCAGCTGGATCCGGCGTGAGATGGTCAGTGCTGATTTTGACATCCATCTGGATGAAAAAACGGTTATTGAGCTTGATGCCAGCCATTACACGTTTGTAGAACGCGGGACCGCCCCGGGCTTTGCCGTGCAGGAAACGCCTACAAAAGCGATTCCGTCCTATGTCAGCTCCCTCCCCACTGCTCCGGACCTGAGCAAGCCCTATCTGGGGCAGGACTGGAGCGGCTACAATATGGAAACCAATACGTTTCTGGCCAAGATCAAGCATGAGATCAACAAAGACTGGAGCTTTACACTCGGCGGATTGTACCAAGACGCCGCCCGCCAGTCTTTTGCCTCAAACGATACGCTTATCAATAACACCGGGGGGTACACCCAGACGGTCACGGCTGCTGCAACAGCTAATGATTTCCGTACCGGCAGTAACATGGCCTACTTCAACGGGCGTGTTTACACCGGCCCCGTCAAGCATGATCTGGTAATTGGTACAAATGGCTACATGTCAGGGACCTATAACCCGACCACCCCTGGCACCGCGGTCAGCACGGTAACAGCCGCCGACCACGCCAGCATCTACAACCCCATCAAGGTCAACGGCAAACAGCCTTACTACCATGGCCGCTGGGAATCAGGGCGCATTACCACACAGTCTTTTATTATTGGGGATACCCTGACCTTTAACAAACACTGGTCAATTCTGGGCACACTGGGCTGGAGCTGGATAGACCAGAGAGGCCCCAAGAGCAAAGTCGTGCCCAGTCCTTTGGAAAAATCCGTTCAGGCCAGTGCTGCTTTTAGCCCGACGGTTAGCCTGCTCTATAAACCCACCGATAACCAGACCCTGTACTTCACGTATGCCCGCTCGGTTGAACCGGGTGCGGTGGCCAATGCCTCCAACTCCAACGCGTATCAGACACAGCCTTTGATCCGCCCGGAAGAATATGAAGTCGGCTATAAACTCCGTTACGGGAAAATGCAGTTTAACGTTGCAGGTTTCCGCATGACATCAAAATACGCAGCAAGCTACTGCCCCAACGGTTCCACCTGCACCAACCCCGTGAGCGGAGCGCAGCTGCCGCTGGAATATGGTTATGTTGGAACACAGCGTAACTACGGTGTGGAAGCCCAGATTTCTGGCGAAGTATTGCCCAACCTGTCCGTTCTGGCTGGTGTCACCTGGCTGGATGCCGAGCTTATTAACAGCAAGGAAAGCAAATATAATAATAAGGAAATTATTGGGGCAGCTCCGCTACAGGCCAACATGCTGCTGGACTACCGACTGCCTGCCTCGCTTGGTTCCTTTGCTTCTGGCTGGGCGTTCAATGCCAATGTGCATTACATGGGCAACCGTGCAGCAAACCTGACAAATACGCTCCATACAGGATCCTACACCACGCTGGATCTGGGCACGCGTTATGCCTTTAACGTCGTCAAGTTCCCCTGGGTTGTACGCTTTGGGGTGAGCAACGCGACAAATGAGCGCTATTGGGCATCGGTTTTTGCAGGCTCCCCCGGTGCAGTGTCCAATACACCTGAGACACTCTATGCCGGCCTGCCCCGCATCTACCACTTCACTCTTTCCATGGAATTCTAAGCGGTTCAGGGTTGGGTAGGTTTTCCCCTACTCAACCCCGTTTGCAGGCAGCCCGTTTACGTGCGAACCCTGCAACGCATGCACAACGGTAAGAACGTTTACCTTTGGCAGCCAGACTGCCTAAAAACGATTACCCTTCCAGATTAACCGTTTTTGCCTGCCGTTCCATCCACTTCTGGGCGGAAACTTTGCGGGACGCATCGAGCATCCGGTAAAGGGAAACCATATCCCGCTCATCGGGCGAGACGATCAGATCAATATCTTCCTGCACGTAGCCTGTCAGAAACACTTCTGGTTCCACGTGCAACAATGCCGCCAGTTTGGGAATATGCTTGCGCGCACTTCCCTCACGCCCTGTTTCCCAGAATGCTATGGCGGGGCGGGAAACGCCGAGTGCATCGGCAACCTGCTGCTGTGTAAGGCCGGCAGTTTTGCGAAGGATTTTGATTCTCTGGCCAAGTTCAACACCCGGCGAGATAACATTGTCCCGTTGAGCCATCTTAATTCCTCCATTTTACCACGCCGTGGCAGAATGCTTTTGCCGGAAAAATTCGCACCATATTTAAAATTGCACAGAGTGCGCGCTGCTCTGCCTCAAATCATATCCATGAGAAAAGCAGGTAACCAATAAAGTGGTGCATACCTGTTATAGTCATAACACAGGATCAAACATGTGCAACAAATTACGGGGCGTTAATTTTTCAAAGCTCTATTTTGTGGTCACATTCCTGTGTGAGCGAGATTTATTTTGGCGCTCAAAATAATAAAATAAGTGTTATTTTTTGCTTTATTCAGTGATGTGCGCAGGAAGAATAAAATATGGCACACAGGTTTGCAGCCTTGAAGCGGCCACAGCACCTGCATGACTTATGCTTTAAAAATAACATCTTCGCTGCCTGCTCCACATAGCTCGACCCGTGCAGTGACTCGGCTGAATCCCTACTGCACTGCCCCCATATGCGAGCGTTAGGTAGTGCTGCCCTTTTACTCTGCCCGCCCCGGGTTTGTATGACGCAAGGAGTGTGCAAGAAAATTACCCACGCCCTGCAAGGCCATAACCAGAGCGATTAGAACAGCCACCACCCCGAACATGACCGTGGTGTTGAAGCGCTGATACCCATAGCGGATTGCCAGATCACCCAGCCCACCTGCGCCTATGGCCCCTGCCATGGCAGATGCGCCCACAAGCGTTACCAGCGTAACCGTAAAGCCCGAGATCAGCCCCGGCAGACTTTCTGGCAGCAGCACATAGCGTACCACCATCCACCGAGTGCCCCCCATGGCCCGTACGGCATCGACCAGCCCGGTATCCACCTCCCGCAAAGATACTTCGGCAATACGGGCAAAATAAGGAATGGCCGCTATGGACAAAGGTACAATAGCAGCCGTTGTACCCAATGCCGTGCCAACCACCATGCGCGTGAAGGGAATAAGCAGCACAAGCAAAATAATAAACGGTACGGCCCGCACCGCATCCACGACCCCACCCACCAAGCGGGATAACAGCGGCAGAGGATACAGCCCCGAAGAGGAGGTAAGAACAAGCAGCACAGCCAGCGGCAGGCCGCCAGCAACCGCCAGCGCTCCGGAGGCCAGAACCATTTCCAGTGTTTCAGCCGTAGCGCGCCAGAGCAGATCAAGAATGAGCCGGGACATATCCAATTACCTCGGCTGCACAGGCATGCGCCTGAAGAGCGTTCATGGTTGCGACGGAAAGACCATCTGTTTGCACCACCACATCCACCAGTTCCTCCCTTTCCGGGTTGGGGAGGGTGTGCAGCAGGGCAAAACTGGCCTGACACTGTTGTTCCAGCGTGTGGAGCAAAGGGGTAAACACTGCCTGTGTGGCCACGGTCAAGCGCACAATGGCGTGGCTGCCATCCTGCGGGGTCTGGCTGAGATTAGGCGGTAGAACAGCGGCCAACTGGTTAGCATCCAGAATATCGGCCGGTTTGCCACGGCTCACAATGCGCCCTTTTTCCAGCACAAGCACCTGCTGCGCCAAACTGCGCACGACATCCATCTCATGCGTGATAAAAACAACGGTCAGGCCCAGCACACGGTTAATATCGGCCAGAAGCGCCAGAATTGTCTGGGTTGTCTCCGGGTCCAGCGCCGAGGTTGCTTCATCACACAGCAACAGGGCCGGGTGGGCAGCCAGTGCCCGTGCAATGCCAATACGCTGCTTTTGCCCGCCAGAAAGCATAGCCGGATATTTGCCCGCGTGGTCCGCCAGACCAACAAGGTCCAGCAGTTCCATCACACGTTTGTTGCGCTCGGCCTTGGGTATACCGGCAATTTGCAACGGCAGGGCCACATTGGCCGCAATGGTGCGCGAGTTGAGCAGGTTGAAGTGCTGAAAAACCAGCCCGATCCTGCGCCGTAGCAGAACAAGCTTTGCCTCAGGCAGGATAGCCATATCCTCCCCTTCCAGCAGTATTCTGCCAGACTGGGGGCGGTCCAGACCGCTCAGGCACCGTAAAAGCGTGGATTTACCTGCCCCTGAGCGGCCAATAATACCCAGCCGCTGCCCCTTGGGCACCGTAAACGAAATATCGTGCAGGGCAGGCTGGCCGCCAAAGGAACGGTTAAGGCGTTCGACTTCTAACAGGTTCATGGCCAGGATGGCAGCACAGCGCCATGAAACGCCTTGTCCAGAGCCTGCCGCACATTGGGCTGCTGATAAGCGTGCACCAGCTTGGCAACCCACGGAGCAGATTTATCGGCTTCGTTCACGGCTATAATGCAGATATACGGGTTATTATCGGCTGTTTCCTGCGCAATGCGTGTTTTTTCAATGTCCACGCCAACCTTTTTGGCCCAGTCCGTATTGATTACCGCGCCATCCAGATCGGTCAGGGCACGCCCCACCACACCGGCATCAAGCTCGCGGATACTGATGTTATGGGGGTTTTCCGTAATATCGAGCGCTGTTGGGGTATTCCCTGCATCCGCCGCGAGTTTGATCAACCCCAGTTTTTGCAGCAGAAGCAGGGCGCGCCCTTCGTTTGTCGGGTCATTGGGTACGCCAATCACAGCCTTGTCTGGCAGGTCGGCAACAGATTTCCAGCGTGTTGAGTAAAGCCCGATCGGTGCCACGTAAGTATGCCCAACCGACACAATGCCATACCCCTTGGCCTTGTTCTGGGCATCCAGAAAAGGAGTATGCTGGAAGGCGTTGGCTTCCAGCTCATGCTCTGCCAGCGCCTCGTTCGGAGCGTTGTAATCTGAAAAAGTAACCAGCTTGAGTTCCAGCCCATCCCGGGCGGCATTGGCCGCCACCACCGGCCACACGTCCTCATCTTCCCCTGCCATAATGCCTACGCGCAGGACCTGTGGCGCGGCATATGCGGTCTGGCCCGCCAGAGCACATGCCAACGCCATGCTCCCAGCCAGTACAGCCCGACGGGAAAGAAGGAAAGAAACCATCGCTGACAAACCCCGCTATAAGGAATGGGAAGAGACAACACAATAAATCACTATCAGTTTTGCTTGAACAAAATATAGCACCCGATTGTCAAGTTTATTTGTAGTGTCCCACCCCCATGATCCGCAAAGGTAATACGGTTTTTACCCGGAAGCACTCCGCATAGACCTTTGCAAGCCCGTTACCCGATATAAGCCAGCCCTTCCGGCAAAAGCTTGCCGGGGTTGAGAATATTCCGTGGGTCCAGAGCAACTTTTAATGTTCGCATCACCTCAAGGGATTGCGCGCCATGTTCTCGTTCCAAAAACTCCAGCTTGCCAACCCCTACGCCGTGCTCTCCACTGCATGAGCCATCAAGTGCCAGTGCGCGCGCAACAATTTTGCGGTCAAGCTCCAGAGCCTTTGCACTCCCTTCAGGCGTATCTTCCGTCATGATCAGTGTATGAAAATTACCATCCCCAACATGGCCAAGAATGGCAACCTGTAACCCGGATGCTTCAATATCGGCCTTAACCCCCACAATAAGGGGAGCGAGCTGAGAAATAGGCACGATGCAATCCGTGCTGATCACCCTAAAGCCCGGATAAAGTGCCTTAACGGCCCAGAAAGCGTTATGCCGCGCCTTCCACAACCGGGCCCGTTCATCGGGTGTGTCTGCCCAGGCAAAGCCAAGGCCGTTATTGTCCCCGGCCAGAGCTTCGGTCACCTCCACCTGCTCCCGCACGGAAGCGGGGGCACCGGCAAATTCAAAAAACAGGGTAGTAATCGGCCGCAGTTCATCCAGCCCGGAATAGCGGATGCTGGCCGCCATCTGCACATCGTCCATCAGTTCCACGCGCGCAATTGGCACCCCGGCCTGAATCACTTCCACCGCCGTACGGACCGCATCTTCCAGATTTTCAAACTGGCAGATCGCAGCCGAAAGCTGCTCGGGAATACCATGCAGACGCAACTGGACTTCCGTAATAATGCCCAAAGTCCCTTCCGACCCGATGAACAGGGAGGTCAGATCATACCCGGTGGAGGATTTTCTTACCCGTCCACCAGTTTTTATGACCTCTCCATTTGCCATAACCACTGTCAGGCCAAGCACGTTTTCTTTCATTGTGCCGTAATGCACTGCTGCGGTGCCCGAAGCACGGGTTGCACACATACCCCCTAGCGTGGCCTCACCACCCGGGTCCACGGGGAAGAAGAGTCCCGTATCACGCAAACGGATATTGAGCTCCTGCCGGGTCAAGCCTGCCTGCACGCGGCAGTCCATATCCTCCGCATTCACCTGCAGAACCCCGGTCATTCTGGACAGGTCGAGGCTCACTGCATGTTCAGGCGGCGTAACATGCCCTTCCACCGATGTACCAGCCCCAAAGGCCACAACAGGCACATAGGCCCCGTGGCATATGCCCAGAACGGTCGAGACATCTTCCGTTGTTTCGGCAAACACAACCGCTGCGGGCAGACGCGCCAGTTCCAGCGCTTCGCCATGGCTGTGCGCTTCACACACAGACTGGTTGGTGGAGACCTTGTCCCCCAGATAATCCTTCAATTGCGCCAAAACAGCAGAAACACGCGCCGCTGCATGGGGAATAAAAGAAACGTTAGGCATTTTTTCTTCCCCAGTCTTTACTGAAAAAATCTACTTAGTCCGGCTATAGATATCATCAAAACGCACAATGTCATCCTCACCCAGATACGAACCGGACTGAACCTCGATCAGGGTAACAGGCATGCGGCCGGGATTTTCAAGCCTGTGCAGACTGCCCAGTGGCAGATAGATGCTCTCGTTCTCCCGCACAATCACCTGCTCCACACCACGCGTGACAAGGGCTGTGCCTTCCACAACCACCCAGTGTTCAGCCCGATGATAATGTTTTTGCAACGAGAGCTTCTGCCCCGGCTGGACGACAATTTTTTTGACCTGAAAACGATGCCCTGCTGTCAAAGCCTCATAATGCCCCCAGGGCCGATAGGTCAGGCGATGCGTGTCCGCTTCGGGCATATTGTTTTTTTTCAGGTTTTGCACAAGGGTTTTAACATCCTGTGCCCGGTCCTTACTGGCAACCAGCACCGCATCCTGTGTTGCCACAACCACCAGATTATCCACGCCCAGAACTGCCGCCAGCAAACCATCGGTACGCACGTAAGACTGGCCTACATCTTCTAGCAGCACGTTGCCATGTGTCACATTGCCCTGGGCGTCCTTGTGCCCCAATTCCCACAAGGCGTCCCAACTCCCCACATCCGACCAGCCGAAACTGCCGGGCACAACGGCTGCCTTATCCGTGCGTTCTGCCACGGCATAATCAACCGAAATATCGGGAGAGCGGGAAAAACTGTCCGGGTCCAGTCTTTCAAAATCCATATCTGTCTTACGTTTTTGCACGGCCTCTTCAACACAGGCATACAGGTTAGGTTCGTAACGCTGCATCTCGGCCAGAAAAGTCGCGGCACGGACAACAAACATGCCCGAATTCCACAAATACCCCCCCTGCTCCAGAAAAGCGGTTGCCTTGCCTTTGTCCGGTTTTTCCACAAACTGGGTGACGGAATAAACTTCGGGCATGCCCGCAAGAGCGGCACCTTGCTCAATATACCCGTAGCCTGTTTCCGGCCGGGTCGCGGCCATGCCAAAGGTGACCACATAGCCTGCTTTGGCTGCCGTTACGGCATGTTCAAGAGCAACATGCAGTTTGTGTACATCCTGAATAGCAGCATCCGCAGCCATGACCCACAACACGGCATCGGGGTTACGTTCGGCCACAACAAATGCGGCGGCGGCAATGGCCGGGGCCGAATTACGGCCAACGGGCTCCAGAATAATCCGGGCATCGTGAATACCTACACCGCGAAGCTGCTCGGCAATAACAAAGCGGTGCTCGGCATTACAGACAACAACCGGGGCCACCACCCCTTTGGCCTGCCCCCGCAAAGCCGTATCCTGCAAAAGTGTAAAGTCGGTTAACAAGGACCAGAACTGCTTGGGAAAGCTCCCGCGCGAGACGGGCCACAACCTGCTCCCAGCCCCACCAGACAGAATAACCGGCACAATATCGGGCATGCCCTCCTGCTCCGGGCTACCACCGGTTCCATCTTTGTCACCAACCATGCTCGTACCCCCAAGCCTTACGGCGCGCTATAGCCCTCCTTCTTTCCGTAATACAGGCATACGACCATGACAATCATTCCTGATCCTCTCCTAGTGAGAAGGAAAAAATATTTTTCCTCTACATTGAAAAATAACTTTTATCTTCTCATAAACTCTATTTTGTTTATATATAATTTTATTTGCATAATTCAGAGAAATTGACATTTTTATTTCAACATCACCAAATAACTGAATTGAAATATCATACCAAACCATTACCACTGACGCAGCGGGAGCCAAAAAAGACAATAACTCAAACAAGTTCCAAGCATCAGCACTCGGACATTCCCCTTGCCGAGATCGAGGATTTTTTTATACTCAAAAATCTTATATTTTATTATTTACCAACAAAGGATGTTTGGTGAGATGATTAGGGACAACATGCCATCACCTAATGCTGCATCACCTTTAGGCACCAGACCATACCTCAAGTCAGTCTTACGAAATGTCATTGTGAATGCGCAGGTTGGTTTGCACCCATGGGAACTCTACCCGGAAAGACCGACACGACTTTGCGTTAATGTTGAAATGTTTGCATGGTTGCACGGCGCAAAAGCCCACGACAAAGACCTTTACATTGATTACGATCCAGTCCGCAATGCCATCATCACATGGCCAGAACGGCCACATACCCCCCTGCTGGAAACCCTTGCCAGAGAACTGGTTGAAGTTTGTTTTGCTAACCCATTAGTAGATGCAATCCGTATCTCCATCACCAAACTTGATATCTTTAACGAAGCAGACGGAGCTGGTATTGAGATTTGTGGTGAACGCTCTGAGCTACTGCCCGCAGGTAATGTAAACAGGAAAAACTATGACCAGTCGCGATCAGAATAACAATGCCCGGGTTGCTCTTGTAACAGGGGGAGCAAAGCGCATCGGAGCTGTTCTTTCGCGGGATCTTGCCCGGAACGGCTGGAAAGTTGCCATTCAGTATAATCACTCCGAACAGGAAGCTCTTGAACTTGTAAACTCTCTAACCTCCATGGGTTACGAGTGCTTTGCTGTTCATGCCGATTTTAATAATCGCGAAGATGTTCAAAAACTTATTCCGGCAGTTGTCGAGCGTTATGGTGCCATAGACGTTCTTGTTAACAATGCTTCTAATTTTGAATACGATAATATTGATTCACTTACTTACGATTCATTTGACAAGCATATGGAACCCAACCTCACGGCACCCCTTTTCCTATCAAGGGATTTTGCGCGTGCACCGGGGAATATTGATGACCGCTGCATCGTAAATATTCTGGATCATAAGGTTAAAAGCCTTAACCCCGATTTTCTTTCCTACACAATCAGCAAAGCGGCACTGCTGTGCGTGACACAGGTCCTGTCCATGGCATTCAAATCCAAGATCCGGGTCAACGCCATTGCCCCCGGCCTGACCTTGAGAAGCGGCAAGCAGACAGACGAGGGCTTTGAGCGTGCCTGGCGTGCCACCCCGCTCGGTCGCAGTTCCACCCCGGAAGAAATTTCTGCATGCCTGAGTTTAATTCTGTCGGCCGCATCCATGGTTGGGCAGGTCATCTACCTTGATGGGGGAGAAAGCCTTATCAACCGTGTAAGAGACATAGCTTTTGATACAACGGTAGTTTGAGTAATAATTTTTATAAATTTCAGTCTTACAAAACATGAAGTGGGGCGCATAAGTGGAACTGCTGCAATCAGTTAAGACACTTAGCGTTCCCTTCCGGAATATAATACCAATTCTTTACAGCAATAGAATACCTTGAAAAGGTCCATTCAATCAGGGAAAATACGAAATAAATATTCCCACAACGTATACCATTGATGCCCCGCACGATAGCGATCATTGTTATAGGCACTATGACCGCGTAGAAATATTAACAACTGCACAGGAAATCGATTTTATTCTTAAAAAAACAGATAAATCGCAAGAAAATACTTTAATAATAGCGTTCTAATATTTATTGTCGATGGATAATCTAGATTTTTTCGCTAGTATTTTTTTATTTTTAAGGAAAAATGAGCCTGATTTTTACTAGAAAAATCAATGCTTCAAAAACCTATGGTATCCCGTACGGGATTCGAACCCGTGTTGCCGCCGTGAAAGGGCAGTGTCCTAGGCCTCTAGACGAACGGGACAGAGGCAATGACCAGTCTCCTACTGTAAAATTCTCCCCGACACAAGCTTAATTACTGAATGTGGAAGCCAACAGGTATCCGGCCCGTGACCACAGCCGTTTCAGGGGGAGTGCAATGGAGATTTTTAACGGTCTGCAATGCTTGATCATCCAGATCATCATACCCCGTGCTTTGCACCAGCCTTGCGGCAATTACCTGTCCCTTGGCGTTGATACTGACTTCGGCCACGGCCTCACCCTCTTCATGCAAATGGCGTGCCGATACGGGGTAGTGTGATTCGGGGGCAGAGCAGGAGAGCTGAAAGCCCCCTTTCTGCCCCGCAGCAGCAGCGCTGGGAGGTGCCACGGCGTGCCCACCTGTTGCAGCCATATCCGTTTTTGCATGGGTATGAGCGGTTGTAGTGCCTTCCCCCGTATGCGCTGCCTCCGGTGGCACTTTGGTGGTGGCCTGTACACTTTTGTCGTGCTGCATAGCCGGGGCGGGCTGAACCAGTTTTTTGGGCACGGCAGATGCAGGGGGAAGATGTTCGGCTTCAGCCTTGGCGGAAGGCGGCAGAACCACTTCCTCGTTCTGAGTAAGGGATTGCGGATCCATATCCGGCATATCTTCCATGGCCGGGGCGGGCTGGACCTGAAGTTTGGGGGCTGTTTGCCCCGCCTGTGCCTGTTCAGCTTCAGGCAATGGTGCCTTGGGCGCTTCAAACAGCATGGAAACCGCAGCGGGTTGCTGCGTGCCGGTCTGGGGGGAGACTGTCATGATCAGCCACACGGTCATGGCAACATGCGCCAGAACCGCCACGGCAAAAGCCACCAACCAGACAAACCTGCGCTCGTCAGACAGCCCAATAGCCAGCCCGCGCTGCCTGAGCGCTCCAACAGAACACTCCACAGGCGCGCATGGCACGGCCTTGTGCTCAGGCTCAACCTGTTCCTGTCTGTCTGTATGCCATTTGCTCACGGTGCTGCCTCCGCCCTGAATTATGGCATAGCCCTGTTTGATTTGACAGGGTGGTTCATAAAAGCGCAAACATGGCACAACCATGGCAAAGTGCCTGTGTACTTCTGACTGTTGAAAAGCTTCTGATCCGCCCTATGTTCCGTCGCAACCCCATTATTCGCACGCTGCTGTTATGGCCGCTGGTCATGGTTACGCTGGCGGGTCTTGTTGGGCTTATGGCGCTCCAGTCGCTTTCCCTGCCAGAAGAGCTCCCCCGTGCAACGCTTATCCGGCTGACAGGCATAGATATTGCCCCGCACGCGGCACAATCGCACACTGCGCAAGCACACTGTGCCCCCATGCCCGGGGGCAGCATGCACCACATGCACTGTATGGCCAGTGCGCAAAAAAACCAGCAGCAGCACCCCACCCATCATCATGATGAGGCAAGCTGCCCGCTTTGCCCATTACTGGCATTTTTTGCGGCACTGCCTGCTGTTTTCCTGCTTCTGCCAGCCCCTGCCCTGCGCTGGATCCGCCGTGGCAGTGCGGCCTCCGCCCCACGGGCACCACCCGCCTGCATTCTGGGCCTGCCCCCCTCCCGCGGACCACCCCTTACCCTGCTTCAGGCTTTCTGAAACCTCGCTCCCCGCTTTGGTGCATCCGTGCGCTTGCGCCCATGTGCTCTTGACCGGGGACTTTACTCAGTATGCTTTGAACAGGGTTTTTTCTGTTTATGTCCTATCCATTTTTTGCCCGCAGCCAGCGTAACTGGCTGTGGCTTATGGCTGCGTGCGCACTCCCCTGCGCCGCAAGCCCCGGCCTGGCCGCAACTGTTGTGACCCTTCCACGGGTGGATATTTCCACCGCGCAGGAAGATGCCGCTCTGGCCGATAGCCTTTTAAGTGCGTCACAGGTTGATAAAAGCTCGGCTCGCATGTCGCGCCTGTCCAGCCCGGATGCGGCATCGCTCTTCCGTAACCAGCCGGGTTTCAGCAGTTACGGCGGGGGGCGTCTGGCCAACCTGCCCGTGCTCAACGGCATGGCAGATGACCGGGTTGCAACCGTGGTGGATGGCGTGCGCATCAACCCCGCCTGCCCTAACCACATGAACCCTGCACTCTCTTACATCGACCCTGACAGTGTGGAGACCGCAACCGCCATTGCAGGGCTGACATCGGTCAGCAATGGGGGGGACAGTCTGGGTGGCACCATTGATGTGGAACGCGCAGACCCACGCTTTGCCCGCCACGGCAAAATCCTGTTTACCGGGCGCGCACGCGGCACCTACCGCAGCAATGGTGGCGGCTATTCCGCCGCAGGCAGCATGACCGTTGCGAACGACACTTTCAGCCTGCGCTACAATGCCTCTTACGACCAGTCGGAGGACTACAGCGGCGGGGGCGGCATAGGTAAGGTCGGATCGACCGAATACGTGCGCTACACGCATGACGTAACGCTTGGCGTACATAAGAAAAACCACCTGCTGGTGCTGACCTTTGGCCAGCAGGACGCCCCGCGGGAAGGGTTTGCCAACCAGTACATGGACATGACCAACAACCGCTCCACCTACGTAAACGGCAAATATGTGGGGGACTTCAACTGGGGCACGCTGGAAGCCCGTGGCCACTGGCAGCGCGTCACCCACGCCATGAACATGCTGGATGATAAGGGTGGACACTCCACCACAAAAGGTATGCCCATGAATGATGACCAGCGCTCGGCTGGCTATTCCATAAAGGCCACAATTCCGCTGGCCCGCCAGCATACACTCCGCCTTGGCAGCTCATTCGACCATGAAGGCCTGCGGGACTGGTGGCCCCCCCTTGTTGGCAGCATGATGATGGGGCCCAACACCTTCAACAACATCAATAACGGCCATAGAGACCGGCTGGGCCACTTTGCGGAATGGGAGGCCCAGTGGACACCCCGCGTTTCCACCCTGCTTGGCCTGCGCAATGACCTGGTCATGATGAACACGGGCAATGTTTCGCCCTATTCCTGGACCGGCATGATGAGTGCTGCGGACATAAAAGCCGCCGACAACTTCAACCGCATTAACCACGGGCGCTCGGACGTAAACTTTGACGTCACCGCCCTGACCCGCTGGAAAGCGACAGACAGCCTGACCATAGAAGCAGGCTATGCCCGCAAATCCCGCGCGCCCAACCTGTACGAGCGCTACGCATGGGGGCAGGGAGGCATGTCCTCCAAAATGATCGGCTGGTTTGGTGATGGCAACGGCTATGTTGGCAACCCGAACCTGAAGTCCGAAATCGGGAACACGGCCAGCGTAACATTCGACTGGCATGACCCGACCTCCGCCCAGAGGTGGGAGCTGAAGGTGCAGCCCTATTACACCTATGTGCACAACTACATTAACGTCAATTTTGTCAAAAACCTGAGCGCCAACAGTAACCAGTATATTTTTGAAAACCATAATGCCCAGATGTACGGCATTAACACCTCCGGCCATTATACGGTGTGGAATACAAGCCGTTACGGCAAAGGGGAAATAACCGGCGTGCTCAACTGGGTCCGTGGGCAGGACAAGGTCACCCATACCGGCCTGTACCAGCAGATGCCCCTGAACGGTACACTCGGCCTGAATGAAACCGTAGGCCCGTGGACAGGCCGGGCAGAAATGAACTTTGTCAAAGCCAAGGATACAGTGGACTCACTCCGTAACGAGCCACGTACCCCCGGCTATGCGCTGCTGAACCTGAACGGCAGCTACAACTGGAAAATGATGACCCTGACAGCAGGGATCGATAACGTGCTGAATCAGGCTTATTACATGCCTCTTGGCGGTATTCTGACATACGACTTAAAGCGCGATGGCACACGCATGCCCATGCCGGGCATGGGTCGTTCGTTCAATGTCAGTCTTTCCGCCACTTTCTGATTTTTTAGCCGTCTTTTACATACAAAAATGCCGTGCGCTCCACCAGCGCACGGCATTTTTTAAACCCGATTATAAAACCAAATGCTTTTAGTAAGCAGATGGCCGATGCAGGCTGGAAACCAGTTTGATGATCGTATGCGCCCGCAGAGCAGCAGGGCCACCCTCCGTGCCGTAACCGGAATCCTTGATGCCGCCAAACGGCACTTCCGGCACGCCAATACCGTGGTGGTTAATAGCCACCATGCCAGCTTCCAGTTTTTCACCCAGCAGGCGTTCTGTCCGCTCACAGCCGGTGTACACATATGCAGCCAGACCGTAAGGCAGACGGTTGGCTTCCTTTATGGCGTCTGCGAGTTCGGAAAACTCATCCATAATGGCAATCGGGCCAAACGGTTCTTCCTGCATGACCCGCATATCCAGTGTGGGCTTGAGCACCAGCGTCGGGGGGAAGAAAAAGCCTTTGTTAGGCAGTGCGGTATCAGGCTGCCACAGCTCTGCCCCTTTGGCGCGGGCGTCATCCACCAGTTCGGTCAATGCCTTGACGCGCCGTTCGTTAATAACGGGGCCCATGGTCACGCCTGCGTCCAGCCCACGGCCAATTTTGAGCGCGCTCATCTGGGCCTTGAACTTTTCAATAAACGCAGCGGCAATGTCCTTGTGCAGCAAAAAGCGGGTGGGGGCGATGCACACCTGCCCGGCATTGCGGAACTTGGCAGCAGCCACACGCTCGGCCGCCTGATCCAGATCCGCATCCCGGCAGACAATCACCGGACCATGGCCACCCAGTTCCATGGTCACCGGCTTCATCTGCCCACCAGCCAGTGCGGCCAGATGCTTGCCCACGGGGGTAGAACCGGTAAAGGAAATCTTGCGCACCACCGGATGGGCGATCAGATACTCCGAAATTTCCGCTGGCGTGCCATAAACCAGAGACACAGCCCCTGCGGGAATACCCGCATCACAAAAACAGCGGATCAGCTCGGCCGGAGAGGCGGGGGTATCCTCCGGAGCTTTAACAATAACACCACACCCGGCCCCAAGTGCTGCCCCCAGCTTGCGGGCAATCTGGTTGATGGGGAAGTTCCACGGCGTAAAGGCAGCGACCACACCAATGGGGCGGTGCAGCACACGCTGTTCAACATCTGGCACGCGCGCGGGCACCAGCTCGTCGTTCAGGCGGCGGCCTTCTTCACCAAAATATTCGATCACACCGGCGGCGGCATTAATTTCGATCACGGCCTGAGCCAGAGGCTTGCCCTGTTCGCGGCTCATGATCCGGCCAATGGCATCCGCACGCTCACGCAGCAGGTCGGCAGCCTTGCGCATGATCGCATAGCGGTCCCATGCGCTCAGGTTGCGCCATGCGTCATAACCCACAGCGGCACCGGCCACCGTTTTATCCAGATCGGCAACAGAGGCATGGGCAACCTTGCCAATAAGCTCGCCACTGGCAGGGTCCAGAATGGGGAGTGTACGGCCATCGGCCGCATCCTGCCACTGTCCTGCGATCAGAAGCTGGGTGTTGATTGGTGTCTCTGACATATGCATCTCTCAGCCAAAATGAACGGGTATGGTGATAACCCGGTTATGCCCACACAAGCGTCAGCCACTCACCATCTTCCGCCCGAGTGCGCAAGAGGTCTGGCTGCATTTTACGCCCTGTGGTGGCGTGCCCGCAAAAAAGCCAGCGCCATAATGGCAGACCACGCGCCACCGGGCAAAGGGCGTTTTACCCTCCGCCTGCCACCGGCCCCTTACCGTAACTTAGGCAGAAGCACCTTCGTTCTTGAGCACCATGGGCAGCCCTGCCGCCACAAACACCACCTTGCCCACACAGGCTGCCAGACGCTGGTGCAAAAGCCCAGCCTCATCCCGGAAGCGCCGCCCCAGCGGGCTTTGGGGCACAATACCCAACCCAACCTCGTTCCCCACCATAACCGTCGGAGCGGTGCGTGCGTGCAAACTGGCAAGCAGGGCGGTGGTGGGGCCTTCCACCTCCCGCCCGTCGAGCAAAAGATTGGTCAGCCACAAGGTCAGGCAGTCCAGCAAAACCGGGGTGCTGGCGTGCTGGTGGAGCACATCGGCCACATTCAGGGCTTCTTCCACCGTCTGCCAGCCTGCACTGGCGCGCTCGCGCTTATGCCGGGCAATACGGTCATGCATTTCATCATCAAATGCGCGGCCCGTGGCCAGGTATATTCTTGGGCCGGGCAGAGCTGTTATGGCATTTTCGGCAAAGCGGCTTTTGCCTGATCTTGCGCCACCCAGCACAAGCAGGCTACCTGCGGCACCTCCCTTGTGGAGATCGAGCCTTACACTGTGCATACGCGCGTCTGCCCCTGTTTCCATTTGCGTGAACCTCCATAACAGCACACAATTACCACCATGCCCTCTTCTTCCATCCCTCCCCAGCCCGGCCCGTTTTCCTCCATGCTTGCACTGGAGGCCTTTTGCGCGGATCTGCCTCCCCCCAGCCTGCAGGCACAGCAGACCATAGCACAAAGGGAGGCGGAGCTGACCAAACCACCCGGCAGCCTTGGCCATCTGGAGGAGATGACACGCTGGCTAGGCGGATGGCAACACAACGCGTCCCCCCGGCTGGAACATGTGCAGGTGCTCATTTTTGCAGGTAATCATGGTGTTATGGCACACCATGTCTCGCCCTGGCCTGTGGAGGTCACGGCCCAGATGGTGCAGAACTTTGAGCAGGGAGGGGCCGCCATTAACCAGCTTGCCCGCGTAGCACAGGCGGAACTGGCGGTAGTCGCACTTAACAACTTGGTTCCCACCGCGGATTTTACCACCAGCCCGGCCATGACGGAGCAGGATTTTCTGGCTGCCGTGCAGGTCGGTTTTAACGCTGTGCCCCGGACATGCGACCTGCTCTGTCTGGGCGAAATGGGCATAGGCAACACAACCGCCGCCTCTGCCCTGTGCGCAGCCCTGACCCGCCAGAGCGGTGCAGACTGGGCCGGTCAGGGCACCGGGCTGGACGCCGCAGGCACGGCACATAAAGCCGGGGTTATAGACACAGCACTCCAGCACCACGCCGCTCATCTGGCACACCCGCTGGAAGTGGCACGCCGTCTGGGCGGGTACGAACTGGCCGCAACACTGGGGGCTACCCTTGCTGCCCGGCTGATGCGTATTCCCGTCATACTCGATGGGTTTGTCTGCACCGCAGCGGTTGCGCCTCTGGCACACCTGCGCCCCAATGCGCTGGAGCATACCGCCCTCTCCCACTGCCCGACCGAAACAGGCCATACCGCCCGACTGGCCCGGCACCTGCATATGCGGCCCATTTTGAGCGGGCTTGGCCTGCGCCTTGGCGAGGGCTCTGGTGCCGCACTGGCTATTCCCATCCTGCGGGCGGCGGTTGCGTGCCATACGGGCATGGCAACCTTTGCCCAAGCTGCTGTTTCTGAAAAAGCATGACATCCGCCCAGCCCGGCCACTGGCTGGACAGGCGCAGGCTGGACCTTGCATGCGGCCTGAGCCTGCTGACACGCCTGCCCTCCATCTGGCTGGCCCCACCTGCGGACAGAGACAGCACCCAACCCTGGCCACTGGCCAGATCAATCTGGTGCTGGCCGGTTATTGCTACCCTGATCGGGGCATTAACCGGCAGTGTGCTCGCTGCACTTCGTATGGCACATGTGCCCCCCCTTGCCGCTGCCGGTCTGGCCCTTGTCTGCCAGAGCATCCTGACAGGCGGCCTGCATGAAGATGGACTGGCAGATATGGCCGATGGTTGTGGTGGCAGCACACCAGAGCGCAGGCTGGCCATCATGAGGGACAGCCATGTGGGCAGTTACGGCGTTATGGCCCTTGGGCTAAGCCTGCTTGTACGTGCGGCCGCTCTGGCGGCACTCCCCATATGGGCGAGCATTGGGGTATGCGCCACAACCGCCTGCCTTGCCAGAATGGCCATGCTGCTGGTGCCTGCCCTTGTGCCCCCAGCCCGTGCCAACGGGCTGGCGCGCATGCTCTCCCCCCTCCCCTTTCCTTCCCTGTGGGGAGCGGTTTTTGTGGCGGTGGGGGTCATGGCCTGTATGAGCATTCTGGCATATGGCCACGCAGGGCTGAGCCTGTGGGCCTTTCTGGCACTTATGGCGGCCCCTGCGGGCATCGGCTGCGCCACGGCAGCACTTGTTGCTTTATGCGCCAGACGTCTGCTTGGTGGTTTTACGGGGGATGTGCTGGGGTGCTGCGCAGTGGTGGCGGAATGCCTGCTGCTGAGTTTTTACGCGGCATTAACCTAAGCCCTGCCGCATACAAGCACCCGCATTTGCGTGCCGCCCTGTTAAAGCGGCACGCAAGGAGCCTTATCAGGCTTTGGGGGCGTCTTCTTCTTCGTCTTCGTCCCAGTCTTCGTCGTCTGCTTCAAAGACCAGTTCTACCGTAATGGTCGCGTCGTCCCCTTCCTGCAGGGCCTTGGCGTCTGCTTCGGCTTCTTCCACCTTTTCGTAGAGCTTGCCTTCGTTGGGGTCTTCCTGCCACTCGTTCCGTGGCTCCCAGAAGGACAGTTCGCCCTCTGCATCTTCACGCTGGATGAGGTAGCCTACGATCACTTCGTCTTGGTCTTGCATGGCGGTATCCTTTTCTGCCTGTTTCCTTCTATGAACCATGCCGCAAAAAAGGGAAGAGGAAAGCGTGACAAACAGTTTGATGAAAATATGACAAGGCAGGATTTCGCAGCCATAAGGCCCTAAAATCCGCCACTCCACGCCCTATTCATCTCTTTTCTACGCCTCCTGCCGGCCCACCTGCCATGCCTTGAGCGCACATGCCAGCCGGGTCCATTCTGCCTCGTTGGCGGGCAGGCCAATCCGCAAGCTATGGGAGCACCCGGCAAAGCGGCGGGTTACAATGCCGTGGCGGCACAGATGCACCCACAACCCATAGGCATGGGGGGTATCAACCAGCGTGAACAGCGTAGCCTGCCCCCGCCATGCAAGGCCTGCGCCATGCAGCATCTCTACCAGCCTTGCATGGGCCAGACGGGCTTTTTGCGCCGCCTGCTGCACCCAGTGCGTATCGGCCAGTGCCTGCGTGCCCGCGGCAAGGGCGACTGCCCCAACCGGCCATGACCCCAGCAGGGACCGCGCCTTTTGTGCCAGTGCCGGAGCCGCCAGCAAAAAGCCCAGCCGCACACCCGGCAGGCCGTAGCTCTTGCCAAACGAACGCAGCACCACAAGTGCCGGGTGCGGCAGCAGGGAAGCCACGCTATGGGTGGCAAAATCCCCGAAGGCCTCATCCACCACAAGCCAGCCCCCCGCCTTTGCGCACTGTTCCGCCAGAGCCGCAAGGTCCTGCATGTTCAGCAGGCGGCCATCGGGGTTATTGGGGTTACAGATCACACAGGCCGTTCCCGCCTGTTGTGCGGCCTGGCGGACCTGCTGCACGTGCTCCACGCCGCTCCATGGCACACCATTGTGCTCCCACGCCTGCCCGTGGCCAGAATAGGTTGGCCCCAGCACACAGGCCCTCCGCGCCCCCAGCAACCGGGGCAGCAGGGCTATAAGGCTCTGGCTGCCAGCCCCGGTTACCACCATGTCGGGCGATGGCACGCCATAGGCACGGGCGGCAACCTCTTGCAAAGCCTGCTCCTCCCCTTCTTCGGGCAGGCGTTGCAGGGTTTTCGGGTCTGGCCAGACCAGCGGGTATGCAACGGGGTTAATCCCTGTGGAGAGGTCTATAAAAGGCTCCGGCGCACCCACAAAATGCCGCATGACAGCCTGCACCTGCCCGCCATGGCTGGGCACCGGCAGTTCTGCAGCACCTGTTGTGGAGGACAAACCGTTAGGCGGTGCTGCATGGTGCATGGTAGCGTCCGTGATCTTTTGTGCCAGCCTAGTGTTCATACCCGCCCCCATGCTGTTCTTCCCCCTCTCCATCACCCTGCCAGTGGCAGCCCTTGCCGCTGGCATGGAAGCCGCCTGGGGTTACCCCGCCCCCCTGCTAAACATGATCGGCCACCCCGTTATGTGGATTGGCGCGCTGATCGACCGGCTCGAACATGTGCTGAACAGGATGGACACATCCGAGCGCACACGGCGGTTACTGGGGTTTGTGGCACTGGCCCTGATTATTGCCATACCCGTTACCTTTACAGCCGGCCTGCTTGGGGTGGGTTATACTCTTTTGCCTGCCCCTGTCATGTTGCTTGTGCAGGCAGGGCTGGCCAGCACGCTTGTGGCACAGCGCTCGCTATGGGTGCATGTGCAGGCTGTGGGCACAGCCCTGCGCCACAATGGCCTGTCTGCTGGCCGCAAAGCCGTAAGCATGATTGTAGGGCGTGACACCAGCGCACTGGATGAAGCCGCAGTTGTGCGCGCGGCATTGGAAAGTCTGGCCGAAAACTTTTCAGACGGGATTGTGGCGCCATTGTTCTGGACCGCCCTGTTTGGCCTGCCGGGGGCGGTTTTTTACAAATGTGTCAACACAGCCGATAGCATGATCGGCCATCTTAACCCCCGTTACAGAGCCTTTGGCATGGCTGCGGCCAAACTGGATGACCTGATCAACCTGCCAGCGTCCCGTCTGGCTGCGCTGTGCCTGATGCTGGCCGCTCCACGGCAGCAATGGCCTCATATCTGGCGGACCATAAAGCGCGATGCGCCCCACCACCGCTCCCCCAATGCAGGCTGGCCGGAAGCCGCCATGGCCGCAGCCCTGAACACCCTGCTGGCAGGCCCGCGCTCCTATGGCGGCAAAATGACCAAAGACCCATGGATTGGCAGCGGCACGTCCGGAGCCGGTGTGGCTGATCTGGAGCGTGGGCTGCGCCTGTACCGGCGTGCATGCGGCGTGCTTATTGCCGGGTTGCTGTGCGCTGCACTTGGCGGCATGATAGGGGCATGAATGCACCCTCCTTTTCCCCCGCTTTTGCAGCCGAACTTGAGCAGCTTTTTACATGGCGGAGGGATGTGCGCCATTTCCGGACAGACCCGCTCCCCGACCGTACTCTGGCACACCTGCTGGAAACCGCCTGCCTGGCCCCCTCCGTGGGGCTGAGCGAGCCGTGGCGCTTTGTAAAAGTGGATAGCCCGACCCGCCGCCATGCGATCCGTGAGAACTTTGCTCACAGCAATGCGCGTGAACTGGCCGGACGAGGCGGGGACGACGCCCAGCGTTACGCATCGCTCAAACTGGCCGGGCTGGACGATGCCCCCCACCATATTGCCGTTTTTTGCGAAACCAACCCCGCGCAAGGCCGCGGGCTAGGCCGGGGCACCATGCCCCAGACCACCACATGGTCCGCCGTTATGGCCATCCATACCTTTTGGCTTGCAGCAACAGCACAGGGCATTGGTGTTGGCTGGGTTTCCATTCTGGACCCAAAAGAGGCCAACAGGGTGCTGGGCATTAACCCGGAATGGCAGTTTCTGGCCTATCTGTGCGTTGGCTATCCGCTGGAACCTGCCAGCTCACCCGAGCTGGAACGCCGTGGCTGGGAACAGCGCAACCCCGCACGCCGCAAATGGATTGCCCGCTAGCCCGTACCGTGCGGGGCATACACCCCTTTGCCATCACGCAGCGTAAACCGGCAGACTGGCCAGGGCCAGAAGAGCGTCTATATCCATATGCCGCTCCAGATGGTCAGCCAGATGGTCCAGTGCGGCATCCACTACACCATCATGCGTGTCCGGCAGGGTCTGCCCGGCCTGCGCCCATATTCCCTCTGGTGCAAACGCAGCACCTGCAGCACGTTCAAGCAAGGCCAGCCGGGCCGCACGATGCGTAAACACGCCATGCAGGTATGTGCCCCAGACCCGGCCATTCCCCGACACGCACCCTTCGGCCTGCCCGTTCAACCACAGGAGAGGGGTAAAGCCCTCCGGCCTGTGGGTGTGCCCCAGATGCATTTCGTACCCCGCAACGGGCTGACCGCCCTGAGCCAGAAAACCCTTGCCGTATTCAAGTTTTTTATCATCCCCCAGAACGGTGTGGATGGGCAGTAGCCCAAGCCCCTGCGCCGTGCAGGGCGGGCCTTCCGTGCCGTGCGGGTCGGCAACGCTATGGCCCAGCATCTGGTAGCCACCGCAAATACCCATAACCACACCGCCTTTTTGTGCATGTTCTACAATACACCCGGCCCAGCCACGCGCGCGCAGGCACGCCAGATCCGCCAGAGTAGCTTTGGAGCCGGGCAGCAGAATAACATCGGCCTGCGGCAGGGCCTCCCCTTCCATAACAGGAATAACCTCGACCCCCGGTTCGGCACAGAGTGGGTCCAGGTCATCAAAATTTGCAATCATGGGTAATATGGGCACAACCACGCGCAAGCGGGGTTCTGGTTGCGTATCCCCCACTCGGCCCTGCAACCGCCTTGCCCGCAGGGTATCCATAAGGTCGGCGGCATCCTCGGCGGGCAGGTCGTGTACATCAGCCAGGTAAGGCACCAACCCAAGCGCCTGCCAGCCGGTTTTTTGGGCAACAAACTGCATACCATCGGCAAACAGGGTCGGGTCCCCACGCATGCGGTTGACCACAAACCCCTTGATCCGCTCTGCATCTTCTGGCTGCAACACAACCTGTGTGCCCACAAGGCTGGCAATCACGCCACCTCGGTCAATATCCCCTACCAGCACAACAGGTGCCTGTACGGCGCGGGCAAAGCCCATATTGGCAATATCATGCCGCCGCAGATTAACTTCAGAGGCAGATCCCGCCCCCTCCACCAGAACAATATCTGCACTGGCCGCCAGATTTTTAAAACTTTGCAGAACCTGCGGCATAAGCTGCTCTTTGCGGCTCTGGTAATGCCGGGCCTCCACCGTATCCACCCGCTGGCCACGCACAACAAGCTGCGACCCGGTCTCGCCCTGTGGTTTTAGCAAAACCGGGTTCATGTCCGCCATGGGCGGCACACCACAGGCTCGGGCCTGTAAGGCCTGTGCCCGCCCGATTTCTGCACCATCCAGTGTAACGGCGGCATTGTTGGACATGTTCTGTGGCTTAAAGGGCAATACCCGCAGCCCCCGCCGCACCAGAGCCCGCGCCAGCCCTGCAACCAGTGTGGATTTGCCAACGCTTGAGCCTGTGCCCTGCACCATAAGAACGCGAGCGCTCAAAACTCCACGCCTTCCTGCGCCTTGATCCCGGCCTTGAAGTGGTGCTTGACCAATGTCATTTCCGTGACCAGATCAGCCGCGTCCAGCATGGGCTGTCTGGCGTTACGGCCTGTTACCACAACATGCTGGCTTTGTGTCCGGGCGTTAATATCCGCCAGAACCCGCTCTATATTCAGATACTCGTAGCGCAGGGCCACATTCAGTTCATCCAGCACCACAAGGGCAACATCCGGCCGGGCCAGTGCCTGCACCGCCACGGCCCATGCACGTTCGCACGCCGCCACATCCCGCGCGCGGTCCTGTGTTTCCCACGTAAACCCTTCGCCCATGCTGTGCCATTCCACCAGATCACCAAAGCGTTCGAGCGCCCGGCGCTCACCCGTATGCCATGCCCCTTTGATAAACTGCACCACCACCACGCGCCGGTCATAGCCCAGCATGCGCAGTGCAAGCCCAAAGGCTGCCGTGGACTTGCCTTTGCCCGGCCCGGTATTAACCAACAGCAGACCTTTTTCCCCGGTTTTGCTGGCGACCTCCTTATCCTGCACTGCCTTGCGTTTGCGCATTTTTTCCTTGTGGCGTTCGGCGTCGTGCTCTGGCGTATTGTGCTGCTCGTTACTCATGGTTTTGGTATTCTCTGTCTATCCAATGCGTGTGTACGGTCGGCTCACCCAACAGGATGCAGGGCCGGGCGGGTCGCGGCCTGCTCCACCATAAACAGCCGGGCAAAACCCTGCGGCATGGAAGGGGCCAGCAGTTCCGGCTGCTCCCCCGCCGCCAGTGCGCTGAGAATACGCAACGGCCCGCCGTGTGAAAGCACACACGCGGCCTCCCCCTTACGGTGCATATCCTGCCAGAAGTCGGTAATACGGTGGCAGAGCGCCAGACCGCTCTCCCCCTCCGGCGGGGCAAAGCTGGATGGATCCCTGGCCCATTCATCCAGTTGCCTGCGCTCGATATCCTGCCAACGCAGCCCTTCCCACCGGCCAAAGTCCAGTTCGGCCAGCCTTGGGTCCACCCGCAGTTCCATACCGGTTGCCAATGCCAGACGTTGCGCCATGTCCCGGCAGCGTTGTGCTGGCGAGCTATACAGCACACGGCAGACCGCCCCCTTGGCCAGAACAGAAAGCCCGGACACGATTTTTTCCCATCCCGGACGCAACGCCACATCCTGCCTGCCGTAACAGACACCTTCGGGCAGCAGCACGGGAGCATGCCTTACCAGCAATACAGGAAAAGACTGCATGGCCTGTCTCCTCTTTTCATCTCTGTCCGTTGTTCACACCGACCAGACGGGCCAGACAAACCGGCCCCGACCTGCCCCAGACACTTTGCCGACAAGCCGGGCACACCACCACCCCCTTAATTCAGGCGCAAGACATGGTGATCGGCTCTGGCACACTGGCCAGCACATGGAAAAAGGAGCCAGACACAAACCCACGCTGGCCACCACACACCCCCAGTTCCTCACCTATGCCAGAGCGCAGGCTGGCCAGTGGGGCATCCTGCCCCCCCTCCAGCACGGTGGCATAATGGAACTCATGCCCGCGCAAACGCGCCCCACGCGCACCCAGAACACCATCGGCTACAAGAGTGGCCTCACGGTAGCCCAGATTCAACTTGCGTCGCGCAAAAGACGTGCTGTGGCCAAGCAAACCTGCCATGCCATGCCGCACGCCCTGTGCATCTTCCAGCCCCTGCCCCAGCACCATAAACCCCCCACATTCACCGTGCACAGGCCGTGTGCGGGCAAAATCCGCCAACCCGGTACGGAAGATGGCAGCCCCTGCCAGCACGCCTGCATGGAGTTCGGGGTAACCACCGGGGAGCCAGCAGGCTGTGCAGGATGGGTCCGGGGCTTCATCCGCCAGAGGGGAAAAAGGCACCAGCTCCGCACCAGCCTGCCGCCAGAACAGGGCCAGATGCCCATACAGGAAGGAAAAAGCCGCATCATCCGCCACGGCAATCCGCTGCCCCGGTGGCGGTAACACGCCGGTCTGGGGTAGTTCTTCCCCCACTCCGCCCTGCAAAGGCCGGGCAGCAGCCAGAATACCATCCAGATCCAGCTCACGCTCGGCCTTGTCTGCCAGATCAGCCAGCCAGCCAGCGAGGTTCCCGTGCTCACGCGCCTGCACAAGCCCCAGATGCCGCTCTGGCAGGGTTTGCCCCATCTGCCGCATCAATGCTCCATACACGGGTAGCTGCGCGGCCTGCACGGCCTCGCGCCCCAGCCGCTCATGCCGGGGGGAGGCCACACGGTTGAGCACAACCCCGCTCACCTGCACATGGGGGGACCACTGCGCAAACCCCCTGGCGATTGGCCCCACAGACTGCCCCTGCCCCGACATGTCGAGCACAAGCAGAACCGGAATACCAAAATGCGCAGCAATATCGGACGGCGCTCCCCGCTGCCCGTCGGGCAGGGATAAGCCATCAAACAGTCCCATGGCCGATTCCACGACCAGAATATCCACATCCTGACAGGCCGCCTGCATAACACGGCCCAGCAGGGCATCGGGCATGCACCAGCTATCCAGATTAAGGCCCGGACGGCCCGTAATGGCGGCATGAAAAGCCGGGTCTATGTAATCCGGCCCGGTTTTGACCGCGCCAACCCGCAAACCCCGCCTGCCAAACGCTGCCAGCAGGGCCAGTGTAAGCGTTGTCTTGCCCCCGCCAGACCGTGGAGCAGCGACCATAATGGCCCGTGTTGTCATGCGTTATTCACCCTCATCCAGCACACAGGCCACGCTGTTACCGCGTGGGTGCCACAGACCACGCTGCATGGCCTCCTTAAAGCGCTGGCGCATGGCCTCCCTTGCCGCAGGGTTGGCCTGGCGCAAAAAATCATCACATTCCGCATTCCCCAGTGTTGCGGCAAACACCAGATCAAACTGCGGGTCAAAGCGCTGGGGCATGGTGGCGGCAAAACCGTGCAGCGCGTCCAGCCCGCGTGCCAGTTCGGCAGCACCGGCATATCCGTGCTGCTGCATGCCTTTTATCCATTGCGGGTTGGCCAGACGGCCCCGCACAATGCGGGCGACCTCATCTGCTGTGCCGCGCAGGCGGGGGGATTGTGGGCGGGAGGTATCTCCGTGCAGAACCGCAGGAGCACCCCCCGCCATGTGACTGGCGGCGGCCAGCCCCCCTTCATGCGCAGCAATATCGGGGCTTTCCAGCAAGTCGGTTTCGGCATTGTCCTGCACATGCAGGACAGTTTCTGCCCGCCCCAGCAGGGTGGACAGGGCAGCCTGATCGCGCGTGCCATCCCGCCCGCCACCATACATCCACGAGGAACCTTCCAGCCATGCGGCCCCCAGTTCTTCACGGTTATGCCATGTGCCGTGGAGCAGATGGTCCTCCACTCCGGTACCGTAACTTCCTGTGGCGGCACCAAAAATACGTGCGGTAGCCCGTTTGCGGGCCTCCCCTTCCAGCCCACGGGCCTGTGCTGCGAGGGGGTTCCAGTCATCAGGTTCACGCCGGGCAGCAACTGCGCTGACCGCCTGATCGAACAGGGCAATCTGCTCGCCAAAGGCGTCCCGGAACAGGCCAGAAATACGGAGCGTGACATCCACCCTAGGCCGGTCCAGCACGGGGAGGGGAATAACCTCAAACCCACATACATGGCCCGTGCTGGCAGTGCGCTGCACCTCCACTCCCATAAGACGCAAGGCCAGAGCCAGATCCTCCCCCCCCGTGCGCAGACTGGCTGAACCCCACATATCCATAACGAGTCTGGTCAGGGGTTCACCGTGTTCCTGCAGGTGGCGGGTCAGCAGGACCTGCTCCATCCGGGTCGCCAGCACCACGGCAGACGGCGTTGGCAGGGCGCACGGGTCCACGGTAAAAAGGTTGCGCCCGGTTGGCAGCACGTCAATACGCCCACGCGTGGGAGCACCGGCTGGCCCGGCCGCTACCGGCTGCCCTGCCAGAGCTGCCAGCAGGGCGTGCATTTCCGCCGTGCCGCACTGCTTTATGCGTTGCGTAACATCGGCCACAAATGTCTGGTCCCCCTGCCGGGCACAGGCCTGAGCAATGGTTTGCACAAGAGCCGTGCAGCGCGGTGCTGTTTTGCCAAAAACATGCAACCCGTCACGGATTTGCAGGTCCTTGACATCGCACAGATACGCATCCAGCCGTGCCAGTGCTTCTGTCTCATCCAGCTCTCCGGGCCTGACACCACTTTCGGCCAGAACACCCGTGCGGGTTGCACGCTCCAGAATATCCGCCCGCAGCAGGGCACCACGGCGGGGGTCCAGCCCATCGGCCTCTGCATATTCATCAATCAGGCGTTCGAGTTCCTGCATTTCACCCGACAGGCTGGCCTGCATGACCGGGGGCGTCATATGCCCGATGGTTACAGCACCCAGACGCCTGCGGGCAGCAGCGGCCTCCCCCGGATTATTGACAATAAAGGGGTAAATAACCGGCATATCCCCCGTAAGCACCGCAGGCGCACAGAGCGGGGAAAGAGCCGTTGCCTTGCCCGGCAGCCATTCCAGCGTGCCGTGTGTGCCCAGATGCACAAGTGCATCCAGTTTTTGGCTGTGGCGGAGCCAGAGGTAAAACGCCACATAGGCATGGCACGGCGGCTGGTCCGGGTCGTGATAAGTGGCTTTACGCTCTGCAGTTTTCCCTCGGTCGGGCTGCACGGCAAGGGTTATGGCACCCCAAGCCACGTAACGCAGGTGGAATGCGCCATCCCTTACCGCTGCATCCTGCTCTGGCGGGCCCCATGCGTCCGCAATGGTGGCCATGAAGTCCGGCGGCAGTTCCGCGCTTAAAGCTTTATAATCTGCCAGAGATAAAACGGCCTGCGGGGGGGATTGAGCCATAAGGCGGGCCAGTTCCTGCGCGACTGGCACCGGCGGCTCCCCCAGTTGGTACCCCTGCTGCTGCATATGCTCCATAATGTTGTGCAGGCTGGCAAAACCGTCCAGACCAACAGCATGGGCCACATGCGCGCTGCCCTGCTCCAACCCTGCGCCGGGGTAGTCGGAGAGTACAATACCAACCCGTTTTTGCTCTACAGGCATATGCCGCAACCGCGCCCATGCCATAGCCCGTGCCGCCACCATGGCAATGCCAGCATCATACGCCACGCGCTGGGCAGGCAGGCCCGGAGCTGCCTCCTGACGGAAGGAAATGGGAAATGTGGCGATTGTTCCATCAAGTTCTGGCAGAACAACCTGCATGGCAAGGTCCGAGCGCCCCAGCCCGCGTGCGCTTTTAGCCCACAAGGCCTGCGTACAGCCCGGCTGGAGCACCTGCAAAACAGGCGCACACGCCGCATCCAGCGGGGAACTCCCCAGCCCCCCACGAGCGGAAAAACAGGTGGCATTCAACACCACATCGGGCTTTGTGCGGCGCAAATACTCAGCAACACCCTGCGCAACGCCATGGTCCTTGAGGGATGTCACAAACAGCACCGCTACGGTGCAGCCCTGCCCGGCCAGCACCGCGGCCAGCCGTTCCACCCCCGCCATGTCCGATGCCTGAAGGTGCGCTCGGTAAAAAACCAGCACGGCCGAACAGACCGCCTGCTCACCGGCTGCCGGATACGTACGATAAACACCCCATGTGAGCAGAGGCTCGGGCTGTGTGCCGTCATCCTCCCCATATCCGGCAAGGGCTGACATAAGCCGCAGGGCTGCGGCCATGTTATCCGGCCCACCTTGGGCAAAAAAGCCATTCAGGCGTTGCCATTGAGCGGCCTGCACACCGTAGGACAGTTCGGCCAGACGGGTATCTTCCACCGTACCGCCTGCTGGCTGCCCAGCCCCACCGCCCCCGGTATGACCGGGCAGAAACACAACGGGCACAGCCTGCTCGCGCGCCCACGCGGCCAGCTCCTCCACCCCATAACGCCAGTAATCCAGCCCACCCAGCAGACGCACCACCACGCATCTGGCACCCTGCAGGGTATTTTCCACATACAGGTCGATCGACATGGGGTGCCGCAGGCGGGCCAGGCTTGTCACCTGAACGGATGGTAAGCGGGCCTGCACCTGCGCGCGCATCTGCTGTGCCGCGTGGCGCAGCCCCAGCAGATCGCTCTCTGTAAAGGATAGAACAACAATATCCGCACCGGGCAGTCCCAGGTCTTCGGCTGTATCCTGTTCATCCAGTGTCCGGTTTTCGCGGACCAGAAGGTGCATGGCCGTAAACTCCCTTACGCGGCCAGATGGCCCGCAAGAGCGGTGGCAATGGCCGTGGCGTCCAGCCCTTTCTGGCCAATGACCACAATACGGCCCGTGCGCTCCTCTCCGGCACCGAGGGGACGGTCGAATTCATGCCGGAAGCGGCTGCCCACCCCCTGCACGGCCAGACGCATAGGCTTGCCTGCAACGCTTGCAAAGCCTTTCATGCGCAGCACGTCAAAGCTGCGGGCCGTGTTTTGCAAGGTGGTCAGGAACTCATCCACACTGTGCTGTTCTGGCACGGCTACCACAAAGCTTTCAAAATCATCATGTTCGTGCTCACCATCTTCCGCATCGTGGTGGGATGGGCGGGCGGCAAGGTCGCTCTCGGCCGCAGCGCCAATACCCAGCAGCACGGCGGGGTCTACCTTGCCTTCCGTTGCCCGCACAATCTGCACAGGGCGGGGGGCGTGGTCCCGAATATGCTGCTCCACTGCTGCCAGTTGGGCTGCATCCAGCAGGTCGGTCTTGTTCAGCACTACCAGATCGGCAGCGTTGATCTGGTCTTCAAACACCTCGGCCAGCGGGTTGTCATGATCCAGCGAGGGGTCTTCGGCCCGCTGTGCTTCCACAGCCTGCGGATCATCCGCAAAGCGTCCGGCGGCTACAGCAGGGGCATCCACTACGGCCACAACGCCATCTACCGTCATGCGGTTACGCACCGTGGGCCAGCCAAACGCCTTGAGCAGGGGCTTGGGCAGGGCCAGCCCTGATGTTTCGATCACCACATGTTCAGGTGGGTCGGCCCGGTCCAGCAGGGCTTCCATGGTGGGCAGGAAGTCATCCGCGACAGTGCAGCACAGGCAGCCATTGGTCAGTTCGACAATGTCTTCCTCGCGGCAGCCTTCCACCCCGCACCCACGCAGGATTTCGCCATCAATACCGAGCGAGCCGAATTCGTTCACCACCACGGCAATACGGTGCCCCTGCGCCCGGCTGAGCAGGTGCCGCAGCAAGGTGGTTTTACCAGCGCCCAGAAAACCGGTGATAATGGTTACGGGCACGCGTGTCTTGGCAGCAGTCATGGTTCTTCCTGTTCGTTATAAAGCGTTGCGGGCACACGCCCCAGCACCATATCGGCCAGCGTTGCAGGGCGGCGCGATGGCATGACAGTCCCTTTGGCGGATGCCGCATACAGGCGGGCATAAGCCAGAATATCCTCAGCCTTTTCTGGCCCAAGGTGGCCCAGCAGCCATGTCCAGCGCTCGGGCATGGCTATGGCCGCCGTACACCCCCGGTCACACGCTGCCAGACAGGCCACCGGGCGCAGCGTGGCGGAAGGGGCTACCCCAGCCAGATGCTCCGCATCCAGCAGAGCCTGCAGCCGCTCGAGCAGTTGTTCACCCGGAGGGCAATCCATGGCAGGCCCGCCCCGCCTGCACGTAACGCAGACATGCAGCACGGGTGGCCCCGCCTGTGCTGAATGAGCAGAAGAGGAAGGCAAAGAGTGTTCGGCGGTCATGCGTCTTTCCAACAGGCCGTTTTTCCACAACGTGGGGTTGTGGCAGGCATGGGGCAGTAACAACCAGCCCTCTGCCACGCATATGGCAAAGAAAACGCACCACCGGGTGCATCCGTGCCTGCCGGGCACCCCGCCAGCAAACAACGCCAGAACGCAACCATTCCCACAGGAACGGCCTTACAGACTTGTGATGGCAGGTCTCCTGGCTTGTACCCTGCCTGCACCAGCCATGAGCTGGCGCAAAGCTCTGTTCCGCTGCCTTCCCGAGTCCTGAAAGAACCAGTGGCAACCCCGAACACGGCCGGGGCGGAACATGATGGGTACTTACAGTTGCGGGGGCAGCGACGGCCTTGCACCGGTCTTCCCTTTTCACCCCCGGTCAGGGGCACCATCAAGTGCGGGCATGATGTGCACAAAAACCCTGCCGATTCAAGGCATGTCGCGCTGTGGCCAAGCATAGCTGCACGGCACGAACAGGCCGTTAAGGACCACCCAGTGCCGTAGAGTGCTGAACATGATTGACCCACAAGGTAGGCTGGCCTAGTTTGCCCATATACTTTTTATCTCAACTATAATGACACTAAGTTAATGAACCGCATGACTGAGCAGCGCCACATGCCAGCACTGGACGAAACGTATTTTCCCGGCATGGCGCTGACCTTCCGGGTCATGCGGCTGGCAACGCTCTGGCGCACGCAACTGGACCGGGCCTTGCGCCCGCATGGCATGTCCCTTGCTGTCATGCGGCCCATGGCCTACCTGCGCATGTTGCCTGAAGGGGCGACCCAGCGTGATCTGGCCCAGACCATGAACATAGACTGCTCCGCACTGGTGCGTGTGCTTGACCTGCTGGAAAAACAAAAGCTGGTCACCCGTAAACCCGATGCGCAGGACCGCCGCGCAAAACGCCTGTTTTTGACAGATGCCGGGCGGGAACAATGCAGGCTGTTCCATACGATTGCCGCTGAACTCGAGCAGACCATACGGCACTCGCTCCCTCCGGCTCAGGCCGATAGCCTGACGCAGACCCTCTCCTCCTTGCTCGAAGCGCATCATGCCCACACGCTCTGACCTGCTCACACTGCCCGGTTCGCTCATGCACTGGGCCAACCAGCGTTTTGCCCCCGCAGTTTTTGCTGATGATGCCCGCTGGAATGGCTTTACCGCCACGGCGGGCTATACCATGCGTGTGTTCCTTTCCATTGGCATTGCGCTTTTTCTGGCCTTTGTTTTTCAGCTCCAGTCCCCGCTCAGTGCGGCCACAACGGTGCTGATTGTCTCCAACCCCACGGTTGGGGCCATGGTTTCCAAAAGTGTGTGGCGTCTTATTGGTACCCTGATCGGGGCCGCGATCAGCGTGGGGGTTATGGCTGTTTTTGTGCAGTCCCCCGTTCTCTACTTTGCGGTCCTGTCCGTTTTTGTCGGCCTTGCCTGTATGGTCGCCACGTTTTTGCGGTTTTTTCGTGCGTATGCGGCGGTGCTGACCGGCTATACGATTGTAATTATTGCAGCCCCTGCCTTTGCCAACCCCGATGGCATTTTTCTGTCCGCCATGAGCCGCCTTTCTGTTGTGGCAACGGGCATTGTGGTTACGGCCTGCGTGTTCATGGTCACATCCGTGCGCAAACCCAGCACCGTGCTGCACAAGCTTGGTCAGGCGTTCCGGGAAACTGTTCTGCACGCCAGAACATTTCATAAAGCTGAAAGTGAACGCACACCCCCCGAAGCGCTTGATGCCACTGTAACCAGCACGCTGGAAAAACAGGAACAGAAAACCCAGAGCACCAACGCGGCTTTTCGTGGGTTCAGCCAGCCGATCTATGACAGCCGCAGCAAACTGCTGGCCAACATGACCGGCCTGACCCCCGCCATAGAATTTGCCGCAGCCGACGACCCGGATATGCAAAACCGCGTGCGCAACCTGCGCCTGTGCTTAAGCCGCCTGACGGGGTTGATTGTCAGCTACCACCCATACTGGCTGACCTTTTCTGCCGGGGTGGAAGAAACCCGCGCCGTACACCTGCTGGTTGCCCAGACACTGGGCCGGATTCTGGAACTGACGGAAAACCCCGACTGGCTGACAAACCCCGCCCCGCTCTCCACCTGCCTGCATGACGCCCTGAAAACACTGGAACAGCTTGCCCGCCAGACCACCAGCACCACCACCCTGGCCGCACTGGACAACACGCGAGACGCACTGGTGCAGATGGACCTTGCCCTGCATGACCTGACCAGCCTGCGCCCCGACCGCACACAGGCCAACATCCAGCCTTATCTGGAATGGCCAACAGCCCTGCGCAACGGCGTGCGCGGGAGTTTTATTGCCCTGCTAGCGGGCATGTTGTGGTATGTTCTGCACTGGAGTTCTGGCCCGCTGCTGATCATATACACCGTTGCGGCATCCAGCCTTTTGTCCACCACGCCCTCAGCGGCCAAGGCCAGCCCCATGATGGCGGCAGGCACTTTTTTGGCCATACCCATGGGGTTTTTATGCCACACGCTGGCCCTGCCACGCATAGATGGTTACCCCCTGCTCTGGCTTAGTCTCTGCCTGTTCCTGCTGCCGGGCGTGTGGTTGCAGTTCCACCCGCGTTACAGCATTGGCGCGTTTGGATATGCCGTGTTTTTTACCATGATGCTCTCGGTCAATAACCCGATTGTGTATGACGACCTGACCCTGACCAACAACTGGATGAGCATGGTGGCAGCATGCGCCCTGCTGGCCATTGTTTTCAGGGTTATTCTGCCTGCCGACCACAGGCTGGATGCCGCACGGCTGGTAACGTCCCTGACGCGCAGTATTCAAAAACTGGCGCGTACCCCTTATGGCCGCACTGAACCATGGGTGGCGTGGGAAGGGCTGCAACTGCAAAAAATCTCACGCCTGATGATGCGCCTTTCCTTTATTACCACCAATCTGGACCGGCAGGGTTATACGGATGCGGCCTTTGCTTCGCTCTCCCTTGGCAGACTGATTGTGCGGCTCAAATGGAACGCGGCCCACGCAACGCTGGACCCGCAGGCACAAACCGCTCTGACAAACGCGTTTAACGCCTTTGCCCAACTGCGCCATAACCCGGCAGAAACAGCCAGTGCACTCAAACAGGCGGCTATGGCCATTCGCACCATTCCAACGCAGGAAGCCGGACTATCCCTAACCCGTGACCGAACCCTGTCCTGCCTGGAGCAGGCAGCCAATATCATTCTCTCCGTGCCCGGTTTTTTCCATGACCACGGCCCCATCCAGCAGGCAGAAGACCTGACGCGACCTGCCATTCCCGTTTCTGTCCACCCGGCTGCGCGCTAGCTTTTTACTACGGACCTGCTGGGGGAATATCCCCAATACTGTAAAAAACAAATTTTAGAGAGCAACGAACTTTATAGTTTGTTTTAATAAATTAGTTTTTACGCTGTTAATATATTTTTTATGGGAACTTAACCTGACAACACCTCTTATAACCGAGCCATTACATTAATCTCCATAAGAAGAAACACCATGGCTCAAACTGATCTTGCACTCCACACCCCCCTGCGGGCCAACCCGGCCCCGCTTGGCCTGATGGGGTTTGGCATGACCACCATTCTGCTCAACCTGCACAATGCAGGGTTTGTACCCATGGGCTCCGCCATTCTGGCCATGGGCCTGCTTTTTGGCGGCATTGCACAAATTATTGCGGGTATTCTGGAATACGGCGCGGGCAACACTTTTGGCATGACAGCCTTTATCTCCTACGGGGCATTCTGGCTGACCCTGGTGGCCCTTATTGCCATGCCACACACGGGCATTGTGCCTGCAAGCTCCCCCGCTCTGGTAGGCAGCTACCTGCTCCTCTGGGGATTGTTCACCTTTGTCCTGTTTTTGGGCACACTGCGGGCTACACGTGCGCATCAGGTTATTTTTGGCACGCTGGTTATTCTGTTTGTATTGCTGGGGCTGGGTGATCTGCTGGCCCAGCCGGGGCTTACGGTTATCGCGGGTTACGAAGGACTGATATGTGGCCTGTCCGCCGTGTATCTGGCTGCGGCCGAAATTCTGGAAGCCCAGTTCAAATGCCCGGTCCTGCCTGTTGGGCCTTATAACCCTACCGCAGCCTGAGGCTGCCACAGCCCCATATTTTCCAAAACAGCACGCTTTTTTAAATAATGTCAGCAACGGCCCTTACCCTACGCCATGACCGGGTAAGGGCTGCTGTGCTTCCTGCCTAACTGGTTAACGCGGCTTCCAGTGCCGCCACATCCACCGCAGCCAGCATTGAAGGCTGCCAGAGCGGGGCGTTATCGCGGTCGATCAGGCGCGCACGCACACCTTCCACAAAATCCGGACGGCCCAGCATGTAACGGACCAGCCGCCCTTCAATCGCAAAAGCCTCCTGTAACGAGGACGCCTTGCGGGCATGTTGCCAGCCATACCATGCCGCAAAAATGGACGTTGGGCAGGCGCGTGAAATGTCCTGCAAATCCGTTTGGGCTACATTCTGGTCCGAACATTCCAGCCCACGCACAATGTGCTCCAGACTGGCCGAGGGGTCGTATTCTTCCAGCGTGCAGGCCTGTGCGGGCAAGGCCAGCGGGCGAATAAGCCCAAACACATCCTCCACCGGGCGCAGGGCCAGTAACCCGCGCAGATTATCCAGACTATCCGATGGCACCATATGGTCCGCAAAGCCCATGGCCACGGCCTCTACCCCATTCATGCGCCCACCGGTCAGGGCAAGCCGCAACCCCGCACCACCGGGAGCGCGTGACAACAGCCACGACCCGCCTGCATCGGGCACAAGCCCTATGGATGTTTCAGGCATGGCAACAATGGAGCGTTCGGTCACAACCCGGTAACGGGCATGGCCACCCAGCCCCACACCGCCACCCATGGCAATACCATCCATGAACGACACAACAGGCTTGGCATACTGCGCTATGTGCAACATGGTCTGGTAAACACGGTCCATCAGCTCAAACGCATGGTCCGGGCCATCCGCCAGCAGCACATCCCGTATGGCCTTGAGGTCTCCGCCTGCGCAGAACGCGCGCGGGGCACTGCTTTGCAGCAACACGACCTGCACGGATGGATCATCCCGCCATGCGGCCAGAGCGCGTTCAATACCGGTTGCCATCTCCAGATCAACGGCATTCAGCCGTTTCGGCTTGTCCAGTATGATACATCCCAGATGCCCCCGCCGGGCCGTTCGCACGCATGCCGTGCCGGAAAGGACGTCCTCGATCATTGCTTTCCTCTTTGTTTCATGCACAAACACGTAGCCATCAACCGTTGTGATGAGGACAGCAGATGTTGGCTCCGGAGACCAGTGCCTATCGTGAAGCCATGGCCAGACTGGGTGCGGCCGTGAATATTGTAACTACAGGAACGCTGGATAACCCGGTCGGATTTACTGCATCTGCCGTTTGCTCCGTGACCGACACGCCCCCCACATTGCTGGTATGCCTGAACCGCAACAGTCGTGCGCGCTCTGCCTTTTATGAGGGAGGGGCCATGTGCGTCAATGTTCTCACGTCCAGCCAGCAGGACCTGTCCAACCATTTTGCAAGCCCGAACACCATGGCAGAGCGCTTTGCCGCCGGCCACTGGCAGACACTGGCCACCGGTGCCCCGGTCCTGCACGAAGCCGCCGCGACCTTTGACTGCGAGATCAGCCAGATTGTGGAAGTGGGCACCCATAGTGTTCTTTTTGGCGTTGTGCAGGGTATTTTATGCCATGCGGGTGCAGAAGGGCTTGTTTATTTTAACCGCAGATACCACTCTCTACCTTATCAGCAGGGTTAACGGCGGCCCAAAGGGCGCTGCACCCCTGTTTACATAAGGAGCATAACTGATGGTCCGTAAACATTCCCAAAGCCGCGCTCTGGCCCTTCCCGCCACACGGAACCAGATGGTACTGGCCCTGTACGCGGCCCTGACCGCTGCCGTTGTTCTGGGCACGGGCCTGAACTGGCTGCTCACCTAAAAATTACCGCACAGCAGGCACCATCTGCCCGGCTTTAACGCCCGCGCAGATGGGCCACCAGATTGGCAGCGGCAAACACAGCACTCCCCAGCAACGCAATCCAGAAGGATGCGGGGCAGTCGCTCAGCCATGACAGGCACAACCCGCCCCATGCTTCAAACAGGGCAAGGGCGAATGCTACAGCCATACCCAGCATTGGGCCAAAACCCAGACGCAGGCTGGCCGCAGCCGGAGCGACCATAAGGGTAAAAACCAGCAGCACGCCGGTAATCTGTGAGCACATGGCCGTGGCAATACCCACCAGCGCCAGAAACAGCACATCCAGCAGGCGCAGGTTAACGCCTTTGGCCTCAGCCACATCAGGCTGGAGAGAGGCGAACAGTAAAGGCCTGCTCATAACGCCAAGGCACACAACACAGCCAATGGCCAGTGCACCCAGCCAGTAAAGGCTGGACGGGGAAATACCCAGAATATCACCAAACAGCAAAGCTGTGGCGGCCCCTGCCGAGCGCGTGAGAAAATGCAGACACAAAGCTCCGGTGCCCATGGCGAGCGACAGTACCAGCCCGATCATGACATCCCGACCGATCACCCGGTCGCTTGCCATGCCCATGCCCATACCGCTGACAACCGCACTCAACCCAAACCCCAGCAGCGCGGGTTGCCCCCACAGCAAAGCAGCACCCGCCCCCGCAAAACCAACATGCGAGAGCGCATGGCTGGCAAAGCTCTGCCCCCGCAGCACCAGAAACCACCCTACGGGACCGCAGACAAAAGCCGCCAGAAAAGCAGCCACAAATGCGGTGCGCATAAACTCGTAGGCAAACATCAGCGCGTATGCTCCGCACAGTCACAACAATGCAGGGTGTCTGCCCCGCCATCGGCCACCACAAACAGGCGATCATCTGCGCGCACCACCTCGACCGGCGCACCGTAGAGCGCACTCAGGGCCGGGGTTGTCATAACCTCATCCACACTCCCCAACAACGCCTTGCCATGCGCCAGATAAAGAACGTGGTCCATAAACCCCATAAGCGGGTTAATATCATGCGTGGAAAACAGAACCGTTAACCCCCGCTCACGCGCCAGATCATAAATCCGGCGCGTAGTCTCACGCATGCGGGCGGGGTCCAGACTGGCCAAGGGTTCATCCAGCAGCAGAATACGCGGGTGGTCCAGCAGGGCCTGCGCCAGCAAAAGCCGCTGCCGCTCCCCACCGGAAAGAGACATGACCGGCCGCATGGCCAGATCCTGCGCGTCCACCGCATCCAATGCGGCGTTCACTTCCGCCCGGGCGCTGGCCGAACACCATGGCAGGCCCCAGGCACGCCCCTGCAAAGCGGCGGCCACCATGTGCCACCCATTAAGCTGCCCGGCAACCATACGCCGCATTTGCGGCATATAGCCCACAGGCATGCGGCCCTTGCCAAAACTCTGCCCTTCCACGCGCACATAGCCCTGCTCTGGCGTGGTAAGCCCCAGAATGGCGCGAAAGAGTGAGGTTTTGCCAGCGCCATTGCCCCCCAGCACAGCCACAAAGCTGCCCGGTGGAATGGCAAAACTGACCTGATCAAGCACACGCCGCCCGCCATACGACACACTGAGCTGCCCGGCTTCGATAGCCGGAGTGCTCACTGCTGCACTCCCAGAAGCTGGCCTGTGCGTGCAAGAATATCATGCACCCAGACCTGCCAGTGCTTGCGCGGTGGCAGCATTTCAGACAGCGGCATGGTGGGCACATTGGACTGCTGCGCCAGTTCCAGCAGATGCCGGACGGATGGCTCTTCCACCTGCTGGTTATAAACCAGCATTTTCAGGCGCTTGTCCTTCAGGTCGCTCTCAAATGTTGCAACGGTGGAAGGGGCTGGCTCCACATCGTTCATGATTGCAAGCTGGTAGGCCTGTTCGTCCATCTGCAAACCCAACAGATCTGCCAGAGGGGTGAACAGCGGTTCGGTTGCAGCCACGTGCATGCCCGCGACATGCTGCTTCAGCAAACCCGCGTAAGCCTGAATGGACTGGATGGCCAACTGCATCTTTTGCGCCCGGCCTGCATACCCATCCGCATGGTCGGGGTCTATGTGGGCGCAGGCTTCGGCAAAATGCTGCACAAAAGCGCTGACCGCATCCATATTGAACCACAGATGCGGGTTGCCCCCTTCCTGCCAGCCTGACCACGAATCGGCCTTAACATACCGCACGGGCAACAGGCCGGAGGCAGCAACCAGCTTGTCTGCCCATGCATCGTACCCTGCGCCGTTGGCCACAACCAGTTCCGCTGCCGCAATCATGCGCGCATCGGTCGGGGTGGCCTGATATTCGTGCGGGTCCACCGTGGGGGAGGACAAAATGGCCACAACCCGCATGTCTGGTGCGGCAATCTGTGCGGCAATATCACCCCACGTATTTTCCGCTGCCACAACAAGCGGCATTTTGGCTGCCTGCGCGCTCCCGGCCACAAACCCGAGCGTGCTGACCACGCCCAACGCGCAAAGAGCTGTTTTTAACCAGAAACTCTGTTTTTTCTTACCCGGAAGAACCATGACGCCGACACCTCAATCAATGATATGTAATAATATTACATTAGTTCTGATCATCCGTCACCTCATCACGCATGTCTGGCCTTCCTCTTCTGGCTCGTTTAGGCTAGAAACAAGAGAGAACGGATGATGAACATGCAGACCAGAACACCAGCCTCCTCCCCCGCAGATAACGGCTACGGTTTTTCGGACCGTATTCAGCGCCAGCTTGAACACGCTGCTCACCTCTGCGCCGGGCAGGGAGGACGCATGACCCCGCAACGGCGTGATGTTCTGGGCCTGATCCTGACTGCCACAACGCCGGTTGGAGCCTACGACCTGCTTGAACAGCTCAAAACATCGGGCCGCAAACCTGCCCCCCCTACCGTTTACCGCGCGCTCGATTTTTTGCTCGAACATGGTCTTATTCACCGCATTGAACGCCTGTCCGCCTTTGTGCCATGCACCCACCTCCAGCATGACCATCCCCACGACCACTCTCATGGACCGGCGGAAACCTGCCTGCATAGCGCGCAATTCCTGATCTGCCGGAGCTGTGGCGGTGTGACCGAAATTGCCGACGCCCCGCGTGTTCTGGACGTATTGAAAAGCATTTGTGGCAAAAAAAACTTTACCATGCAAAGCGCATCGGTCGAAGTGGAAGGTGTGTGTGAGGATTGCGCCCCCGCCACACGCGGCCAGAAGGGGCCTGCCCCAGCCCCCAACTGATGGAACACCCCGCCCCAACCGGCCCTGTTCAGCCAGACCTGCCAACCCTGCCTGCTGGCAAGGTGCGCAAACCCATTCGGGCGGGTAAAAAAACAGCCAGACCCAAAACAGTTTCCACAACACCGGACCTGCAACAGACAGACCTGTTTGCCTTACCCCTGCCCCCACTCCCCCGCTCGCACTTCCTGCCTGACGAAATCCGCCTGAGCCTTGTGCCTGCGCCGGAAAAGCTTCCGCCTGCTGGTGAAGACTGTTTTTTATACATGGTTGTTTCGCAAAACCATGCGCAACACCTTATGGCCGCCGGCCTCCCCTTAAACCGACGCGCGCCTCTTATGCTGACCGAGCGGGCCGGGATTGCCGCATGGCTGGCAAAAACGGCAGAAACCACGGCGTGTGATGCCCATAGCATGCCTGTTGTGCTCAAGCTCAAACGCTCCCTTGTTGCGCAAGCTCTGGAGCTGGAGCCAGACCATACGGCAGAATTTGCCACACCATGCTACCTTCTCAGCGGCAATTAAACATTCTTGATCAACAGGCCCAGTTTTATGACAGATGATGCCCTTCTTGCTCAGACAACCCGCAACGGCATTGTGGAATCCAGCCATTATGGCGCTGCTATTGTGGTGGATGCCCACGGCAAAACCGTTTTTTCCGCCGGGGACTGCACAACACCTGTTTTTCCACGCTCCACGGTCAAGGCGTTACAATCACTCCCCCTGCTGACCGAAGGTGCAGCAGACCGCTTTGCCCTACCGGACAAAGCGTTGGCACTGGCCTGTGCCTCCCATCAGGGGGAGCCTGAACATATTGCTGTTGCCACAGACATGCTTGCCCGCACGGGTCTGGATTACGGTGTGCTCGAATGTGGTACCCACTGGCCGCTGGATACAGCCGCCGCCCGCGGGCTGGCAGCGACGGGCGAGGCACCCTGCGCACTCCATAACTGCTGTTCGGGCAAACATGCGGGCTTTATCTGCCTCTCCTGCGCAACCGGGCAGGACGTGGCACACTACACACGCCCGGAACACCCCGTAATGCAAACAGTTGCCCAAACACTGCAGGAGGTGACCGGAGCCCCCCACACCACGGCCAACAGGGCTGTGGATGGATGCGCCATTCCCACATGGGCTATCCCCCTGTCTGCGCTGGCGCTGGGTTATGCCCGCTTTGCCAGCGGCATTGGCCTTTCCCCCGACCGGGCATTGGCCGCACAACGCCTGCGCAGCGCCATAGCCCAGAACCCGTTCATGATCGCAGGCAGCGGGCAGTTTGACACGCGGATCATGACCGAACTGGCCCCGAAGGTCCTGACAAAAATGGGGGCTGAGGGCGTGATGATTGTCGCCCTACCAGAACAGGGGCTGGGTATGGCCATAAAATGCCGTGATGGCGGCGTGCGCGCGGCAGAAACTGCGGCAGCAGCCCTGATTGCCCGTTTTGCTCGCATAGAGAACGCACCTGTTTTAACACATTTCATGCGCCGCCCGCTTAAAAACTGGAATGGTCAGCTCGTCGGGGAGTTGCGTGCATCCAGCTTGCTGGCGCAGGCTTATCTGCCGCCTGCTCCATAGGCTCAGAACCAGGCATAAAAAAACCGGATAACCCAAACGGTTATCCGGAATAATGGGTCTTTGCACAGTTTACCGGGCAATCCAGTGCGGTAAAGGGAGCAAAAACCCGGCCAAACAATGCAAGCCTGACCAACCTGTATGGTCAGGCTCACACCGTAAAGCTGCTTAACCCTTATGCCTTTGTGGCACGGGGACGCCGCGTTGTGGCTGCTTTGCGCTTGCGTGCAGGTGCGGCTTTTTCTGCTTCTGCCACGGCTTCAGCTGCCAGACGCTCATAGCGCTTGCGGCGGCGGCGTTCCTGCACAATGCGCAGTTTTTCAACTGCGGACAGGTTCTTTGCGCTCTCTGCGGCTTCGGCCTTTTCTGCCCGTTTCCGCGTTGCTTTGGCAGCTGGTTTGGCGGGAGCCGGTGCTTCCACCACAGTCTTGCGGACAGGCTTGCGCGCGCGGGTTGGTGCAGGCTGTGCGACTTCTGCCACAGCCGCAACCTTGGCACGCGTTGCACGGGGCGCTGCCTTGGCAGTTTTTGCCTTGCGGGTTGCCTTGGCCGGAGCCTCGGCCACAACGGCGGCGGCGGCAGTTTTTGTACGGCGGGCAGGCTTGGCCGGGGCTTCCGCCAGAGCGGCGGCTGCAGTGGACTTGCTGGTTTTTCTGGCTGCTGCGGGCTTGGCCACTTTTTCTACTTTGGCCGTTTTACGTGGTGCGGCGCTCTGGCGGGTCTTGCGCGTGGTGGGAGCGGGAGCTTCCACTTCAAAAATTTCTTCTACCACTTCCACTTTTGCACGCGGCGCGCGCTTTTTGGGGGTGGTTACAGCAGCGGCGCGGGCGGGGGCACGTTTACCGGCAACTGCCTTGCGACCTTTTTTGGTTTCACTCATTCCAGCATTCCCTTTTCATCTTCTTTAAAAATATCAAGAAGAGAAAACATTCTTTTCAAAAAACAAAAACAAACCTGTTCGTGGCACATTCCGCAGTATCAGCAAAGCGCGCCCATTTCCCCCTCTACATAACAAAAATGACCGGAAATGCAAAAAAATACTCTCGTCTTTTCAAGAATAGGCTGTTTGGATTCAACCATTACACACTATATGTTCTACACTTGTTCGCAAAACTGTCATGACATGAGGATATTGCCCACATACTCAAACAAACCCTATGATCAGCGAGCGATTTTTATCTTCCGCCATCAGGAACCTTGGCCATGAAAATTAACGGCACACCTTACCGCAGCGTTTGGGTTAATGAAAAAGACGGCTGGTCCGTGCATATTTTTGACCAAACCCGCCTGCCTTTTGCGCTGGATATTCTTCAGCTGACTACACCCGAGCAGGTTGCCCACGCCATTAAAACCATGCAGGTCCGCGGCGCGCCACTTATTGGCGCAGTTGCGGCCTATGGTCTGGCCCTGGCCCTGCGCACGGACAGCTCCGATACCGCACTGGAACAGCAGGCCGCCATGCTGGCCGCCACCCGCCCCACGGCCATAAATCTGGCCTGGGCGATTGAAAGAATGCTGAACCACCTCCGCCCCCTGCCCCCAGCACAACGGGCCGATGCAGCTTATGCCGAAGCAGGCCGGATCTGTGATGAAGATACAGCCCAGAATGAGGCCATTGGCCTGCATGGTCTGGAACTGCTGCGCACACTGGCAGCGCAACGTGGCAAGAATGACAGAATTAACATTCTGACACATTGCAATGCCGGCTGGATTGCCACAGTGGACTGGGGCACGGCACTCGCCCCCATTTACATGGCACACGACGAGGGACTGAACGTGCATGTCTGGGTGGATGAAACACGCCCCCGCAACCAAGGCGCTGCGTTAACGGCGTGGGAACTTGGCAGCCACGGCGTGCCCCACACCGTTATTGCAGACAATGCCGGTGGCCACCTGATGCAGCACGGGCTGGTTGATATGGTTATTGTTGGCACCGACCGCGTCACCCGCAATGCCGATGTTGCCAACAAGATTGGCACCTACCTGAAAGCTCTAGCCGCACGGGACAACAATGTGCCGTTCTGGGTTGCCCTGCCCTCCACCACCATAGACTGGCGCGTGGCCGATGGCATGCGTGAAATCCCCATTGAAGAACGCTCGGAAGCCGAAATTACCCATATCCACGGGCGGGATGACAGCGGGCAGATCAACCGGGTGCAGATTACTCCAGACGGCAGCAAGGCCGCCAACCCCGCGTTTGACGTCACTCCGGCCCGCCTTGTTACCGGCCTGATCACAGAAAAAGGCTGCTGCGCGGCCACACCCGACGGCCTGCTCTCCCTTTTTCCCGAACGAGGCTGAAACCCCGGATCACATTGGAAAAAACGCCTGTTATGCCAAACTCTGATCAAACACCGACAACACTGTTCCTGACCGCCCATGCCGTGCCCTACACCATGCATGATTATGATTACGTGTCCGATCCAGGCAAGATCGGCCTGCATGCTGCGGCTGGCATAGGCATTGACCAGCAAAAGGTTTTTAAAACCCTGATGGTGGAAATCGACAAAAAACAGGTTGTCTGCACTGCCATTCCTGTTCACCTGAAAATGGACCTGAAAAAAGTGGCCGCTCTTTTTGGCGGTCGCAACGCCCGTATGCTTGGCGCTGAAAAAGCTGAAGCACTCACGGGTTTTCAGGTTGGGGGAATCAGCCCCTTTGGCGCACGCACAACCGTACCTGTTGTGTTTGACGAGAGCATTCTCAAGCTGGACAGGCTCTACATCAACGGTGGTGGTCGTGGCCTTGTTGTGGAACTGGCCCCGGCAGACGCCATACGCTGCGTGCAGGCCCAGACTGCCAGCATTACCGTGGATACACCCCCGGCCTGAGCAGACAAAAAAGCACATGGGGGGAGCAAAAGGAGCATAAACCCCCTTCCACCCTCCATAAAGGACGCCTATTCCTTACAACAGGGCTTTGTTCTGCAAGGCGGTGGAACCACTCCGTCCGGCCCCGAACACGGCCCTGTTCTGGTATGGAGACAAGATGCCACGCAAGCTGACTGTGGCCCTTCTGGCACCTTTGTGTCTGGCGGCCTGCACCTCCCAGCCCTCTTCGGGGGGCGGTACGTCCTCCCGTGGCGGCAGTGTATCGGGCGGCTATGGTTTAAACAGCCATGTGCCGGACTTTGCCACGCGCAATTTTGAGCCTTTTAATCCGCAGGATGTCGTAGCCATTGCCATGCGCGAATGGCGCCTGTTTGGCAGCCCGGTTAATGACGATGACCCCGAACAGCGCCCCGAACCACAGGTCGCCGCCATCAAGCCCGAGCGAGCGCCCGGCCTGTGGCAGCGCGTGGGCGAATACTGGTGGATTGGCATGGACCCGAACATGACCGAAGCCTCCTGGAGCGGCAAACACAATGCCGATGGCCAGTTGACGGACTTTGTGCATGACGGCTCTTTTGCATGGTCGGCTGCATTTATCTCCTACGTTATGCGTATTGCCGGGGCGAATGACCGCTTCCCCTACTCGCCCAACCATTCCACCTATATCAACGCCGCGGCATCGGGGTTGTCCCCCATCCTGCGTGCGCATGACCCCGCCGCCTATACCCCCAAGGCAGGCGACCTGATCTGTGTGGCCCGTGGGCGTGGCAGGCAGAGCATCCGTTTTGCAAGCCTGCCGACGTCCTACGGCTTTCCCGCGCATTGCGGCTATGTGGTCGCCACAGGCCAGAATGGCCCGCCTTTTGGCCGCCAGATCAGCATTATTGGCGGTAATATTGATGATGCCGTAGCCCTGACCCACGTTCCCACGGATGAGCAGGGTCGTCTGGCAAGCCCAACCGGGCAGAGCTACGACCCACGCTATCCTTGGTGTGCGGTTTTGGAAGTGCTATATGATGCACAAGAAGAACCGGACGCAGGCCGGTAGGCCGCAGGGGGTACTCCCCAACGCAGACCAGCCCCGATCGCCCAACCTGATCATAGCAAGCAGGGTATACAGATGACCGAAAGCGCAGCGCCCTCCACCACCCGTCCAGGCTGGACCTCACTCTCGCCCGACATGCCCGGTGCGGTAGGTGGAACCCCTCTTATCCTTCTGCGCAAGGCATCTGAAGCAACGGGTTGTCAGATTTACGGCAAGGCGGAGTTCATGAACCCCGGCGGCTCCGTAAAGGACCGCGCGGCCCTTGCCATTATTGATGATGCGGAACGCCGTGGCGTGCTCAAGCCCGGTGGCACTCTGGTGGAAGGCACAGCGGGCAATACCGGCATTGGCCTGACACTGGTCGCCAACGCCCGCGGCTATAAATGCGTTATTGTCATGCCTGAAACACAAAGCCGCGAAAAAATCGGCTTTTTGCGCATGATTGGCGCGGACCTACGCCTTGTGCCCGCCAAACCCTACCGCGACCCGGGCAATTACGTGCATGTCTCCCGCCGTCTGGCGGAAGAAAACGGCTGGGTCTGGGCCAACCAGTTTGACAACACCGCCAACCGCGAAGGCCACCGCGCCACCACGGCGCAGGAAATCTGGCAGCAGATGGATGGCAAGGTGGATGCCTTTACCTGCGCATGCGGCACGGGCGGCACGCTGGCAGGTATAGCCCTTGGCCTGCACGATGCAGCCCGGCGCGACGGTGTAAAGGCCCCGCAGATTGTACTGGCAGACCCCGAAGGCTCCGGCCTGTACGGCTGGGTCAAGAATAACGACCTGTCCGTAGCCGGGTCTTCCATTACCGAGGGCATTGGCCAGTCCCGCGTGACCGGCAACCTTGAAGGCGCTCCCATTGACGATGCAGAGCGTATTCCCGACCCCGAAGCACTGGACGTGATTTACAGCCTGCTGGGGGAAGAAGGCCTGTCTGTTGGGGGGTCATCGGGCATTAATGTCGCGGCCGCCATACGCACCGCACGCAGGCTTGGGCCGGGCCATAGAATTGTGACCATTCTGGCAGATGGTGGCGCACGATATGAATCCAAACTGTTCAACCCGACCTTCCTGCGGGAGAAAAACCTGCCGGTTGCTCCCTGGCTTGATCAGTAAGATTATGCCCCTGCCCCGAGAGAGGCCGCTCAGGCCCGCTCTTGAGGCAGATTTTGCCAGCACTCGGGGTTACGCCTGTTTTCTGGCCCTTATCAAGGAGCACGCCCCCGTTTTTGGCGTGAGGTGTTGATGACAAAACTTGGTCTTCCCGAAAGCTGGCCTGTTGCGGTGTTCTGCTGCCTTGTTAACCTGAGCATTTCCATTGCCGCGTTTTGTATCGGCATTGTTGTCATTCTGGATTTTAATATCTTCCCCGGCCTTCTCTGGCTTTTTGTTTCAGCACTTACCTTGTGGCTGTCAGATGTCTGCATAGATTGGCACAACCGCCCGCCATCGCATGACAGCTAGATTTTTATGGTACAGCCCACTTCATCCACACCACCCGGCAATGAGGGCCTGACCTGTTATGAAAAAAAACAGGCTTTCAACCCGCTGGTTTCTTACCTGCATACTACCCGATACAAGCATTTAATCCGCCTGTTTACCAAGCTGGCCGCCCAAGCTCCATCTCGCACCTTACGGGTGGTGGACATAGGCTGTGCACATGCCAAAGCGTTCCAGGTCCTCAATAGCCGCTTCAACATCACATATATCGGCATAGATCAGGATGAGGCATTAAGCGGCATTGCACGGGCAAGGTATTCGGCCCATCCGAACTTTAAAATCATCACAGGTTCCATTGCCGACCACTATGGCGAGTTCCAGAATACCGATGTTATTCTTGCTCTGGAAACCCTAGAGCATATTCCAGAAAATCTTGTTGTCCGCATTATAGAGCAGGTCGCTCTTGCTCGGCCGGTCGCCTTTATGTGCTCGGTCCCTAACGAGGTCGGGCCGGTTATTCTGGTCAAAAACATTGGCTCCCTGCTCACCGGCTACATGCGGCACAAGGAATACACATGGGCCGAAACCCTGCATGCCGCACTGTTCAATCTGGATAAGGTGGAAACACACGGCACGGGGCACAAAGGCTTTGACTGGCGCTGGCTGGCACAAACCATCCGCCACAACATGCGGATCAGCCAGATTCATACAAATCCGTTTGACTGGCTCCCCAAAACATTCTCGCTTTCCATCATCTTCATTTGCCTGCGCAAACCCTGAAGAATTGAGCAGTTACTCACGCCCGGCATTTTCAACCTTACGCAAAGCTCGCCACCGGCACCTCGTTTTTGGGCAAAAATAGGGCATATCCTTATGGAATGTCAGCTTTTTATCTAACCCCACACCCCAGAACAGATAGACAGTTTAGGGGGGGAGCGGACATGCAATACGGCTCAAAGACCGGGGCTATCGTCATCGAAAGGTAGAGTTCGCGCTACCGATATGGACTGGTTAACCGAAAGAACTTGATGTAACGGTGAGACATGACTCCACGTGCTCACAGTTCAGCTTACCTGCTGGCCTTCTGGCCTCTCGTTTTGCTTGCACTGATTGCACGCCTGACATTTGGCGGAATTGCTTCCCCAACAGCACTGATCGACGATCCCCTCAAAACTTTTACGAAGCTGAGCATTCTTTGCGACGCTCAGAACACATCGTCTGATCCAGACGGACAGAACCATCACTCGACCACCCCCGATGATGACGGCTTTCTTCTGTCCGAAGCATTGGACCTGCTTATTGTAAGCATCGTTTTCTGTCTTTTTGCGGACTTGCGTATTGCTGTCATTCGTCAGTCATGGATGTTCACATCCATCCGGGGGCCGCCAACACCAAAACGGACTTCTCTCTGCCCGCAGGGACCTCCTGCCTGATCTGAATTGAAAGAGCCGCTCACCTACCATGCAGGTGAGCATTTTGTGCTGTCTATTCAGGTTCCTTCACATGTTTCGTACGTCTTGTTTTTCACTCCCGTTTTACGGGACACTTACGGCTGCCGCCATTTTCTCGGCCGCCACTCCGCTCGCTGCCATCGGTGCAGAGAAGCCCCGCTCGCCTTTGAGTCAACATGCTCCTTCTGTGCCCAAAACCCACAAAAACCCCGTCAAAACCGAACAGATTCTTGTAACGGGATTAAGCCGGTCGTCAGCCCTTACGCGTCCGGCAGGCCAGACAACTTATAGTTCTGACAGAAGTAATTTCGCGAACCAGGTTGGCCAGAGCGTTGCCGATATGGTGGTGACCATTCCCGGCGTCAGCTTTACGCAGGGAAATGGCCCCCGCGATACGAATATTTCCATTCGTGGGTCGGGAGATCGTCAATCATGGGGACTTAAAAATATTCAGGTTCTGGAAGATGGGTTCCCCATGACTCAACCAGATGGGACAGCCCGGGCCGATCTGATCGACCCCCATGCTTATCAGGGTGTCGATGTTTTTGAGGGACCTGCCTCAACCCTGTATGGTAATTATGCCATCAACGGCGCCATCAATTTCCGCACCCGGAAGGGAGCAGATATTCCCGGGCTGGAACTGGGCTCCGATTTCGGCAGTTTCGGGATGTTCAACAATTATGCCACCCTCGGCTTTGGCAACAGACACTACGATCTGATGATCTTTGGCAGCGATGTGCGTGGAAACGGCTTCATTGCCAATAGCCGTTATAATACCTCGACAGAAAATATGCGGCTTCGTGTCAATCTGACGTCATCGGATCGTCTTATCCTGAAATTCGTCAACAACGTCACCGATGCTTTTCTGCCAGCAAGATTGTCACTCAACCAGTACCGGACCAATCCTTACCAGCAGGGGTGCACCAATGCGTCCAGTGCTGTGGCCGGTTGTGCGTCTGTCAATCTGCTGGTCAATGGCCGCTATGGCACGAAGGTTGCCATGAGCCCTGAAGAGGCAGGGCTGGGGCGCTTTGACCGGCGCACGGTGGTTGGCCTGCGCTGGGAGCATGATTTCAACAGCCACACAATCTGGCGAAACCAGTTTACATACGATCAGCGCCATATCGACCAACCAACGTCACCTATGGCGTATGTCGGTCCTTATAATTCCTATAATGTAAGCAGCGACATAACCAACCATGCGCAACTGGCTGGCAGAGCGTTGGAAACATTTGCTGGCGTGAATTTTGATTATCTCGATTTTGGTTCACAGACTTACAACATCATGCCCCTAGGCGGTGCAACACGAGGGGCCATGAATTCGGAAAGTTATGGGCGCCAATGGAATCTTGGTGCGCGCTTTCAGGAAGACTGGCATTTTGCGCCTGACTGGCACATCGTCGCCGGTCTTGGCGGCACATATTCCGACATTGGTGCAACCGAAATACTTTATGGCTACTCCGCCACAGCCAGTACCCAGCGGGCCATCACAGCCAATCGTTTCTATTTCAATCTCGCACCAGAAGGAGCGTTAATTTACACGCCATCAAAAGACTGGACGCTTCATACCCGTGTTGGCACAGCCTATGGCACGCCATCTTCTTCCAATCTTTTCATTACCCCGCAGGGGGAATACGGGAACAATACACAACTGAAAAGCCAGACAAGTGTCGGCATTGATCTGGGCGCTGACTGGCATCCCTCTTCGACGATCAGCATTCAGGCAACAGGTTTTTACGAGTTTTATAAGAACGAACTGGTCAGCCAGTCTGCCGGTGTTAACACCGTTGGCTCCTACACTTTTAACGCACCCGCGTCCGAACATCGTGGTGTTGTTCTGGGTGTGGAGTGGAAACCGTTGCCCAAAATGCTTCCCGGCGGTCGGGTTAAACTGAGCTACACCTACGATAATCAGATTTATACCAATTATACCGAGGTTCTTTCCAATAGCACGCTCTCACGCAGCTTCAGCCGTAAAGGGCATTATATCCCCGGGGTCATTCCCAATTTTCTTAATGCCCGCTTTCTTTACGACCAGCCTGACGGTTTACTGGAGGGACTGGGCGGATACGCGGAAGTCACGTGGCGTGATTCTTATTGGCTAGATAACGCCAATCGCCTGAAAGCGCCGGGGTATGCGCTGCTTAATCTTGAAATACATTATGATCCCCCCGCCCGGTTTGGCTGGGCACATCGTTTGCACTGGTATTTTGAGGTACAGAACGTCGCCAACCAGACCTATATCGCAGGGGCTACAAACATCAGCGATAAACTGCAGGCCAATGGTCAGCAGGCCGGTGCCACGACACTCATGAACAGCACAGGCTCCATCTACGCGGGTTCGCCCCGTGCGTATTTTGGCGGCATGCGGATCAGGTTTTGAGGGATAGTGCCATGACCATACACATTGCCACTCTCTGGCCAGACCGCCGCACGCTCTGGCGCTGGCATTTCTTCGCAGGGCTGTTCTGCCTGCCTTTTGTGGCTTTTCTCTCTCTGACCGGAGCGGTTTATCTCTTCAAACCTCAGATTGATGACTGGATTGACTGGCGATATGACCATCTGCCCACAGTTCAGTCGCCCTCTCCCAAACGTGACGTTCAGGCGGCTTTATCAGCAGTGCCGCAGGGGGCTTTCCTGGCTTATGAACTTCCGCGGACTTCGCAAAGTGCCGCACGTGTTCTGGTCAGCAGGCCAGACGGAGAAGCCGTGCGGGTCTATGTGGACAGGAACACCCACACTGTTGTGAAAACTGTTCTGGAAGAAAGCAGATTTGAGCGGCTGGTTTTCCGGCTGCATGGGCAGTTGCTGTTGGGTAATGTGGGTTCTGTCATTATGGAAATGGTCGCATCATGGACCATTGTGCTCATTGTGACAGGCCTGCTGCTCTGGTGGCCACGCGGTCAGAAGGGACTGGCAGGCGTTGTTTATCCACGCCTTGGCACAAAGGGACGAACCCGGTGGCGGGATCTCCATGCTGTTACTGGAGTGTGGGCATCAGTGTTTCTGGTGCTGTTTCTGGTATCCGGTCTACCGTGGTCCTTTGTCTGGGGGCATGCCCTGCAATCGGTCGAAAACACGTTTGGTCGCCTGACCTCTGTCAAGGACTGGGAAATCGGCGCGGTTCCAGCCGCCACGGTCATTGCCGGGCACCCGGTCGTGCAATCACAGAAGCAGCCTGCAACAGGCAGCATGGATATGCCCGGTATGGACATGCCAACCGTCTCCACCTCTTTTCCCAAAGAGGACTTGGTAAGCTGTCTGAATACTGTTGTGCAGACTGCGAGCACTCTCTCCCTGCCCGCTCCGGTCATCATTACGCCATCTGGTTCTATGTGGACTGTGCGTTCCGACACGCAAAACCGACCTTTGCGAGAAAGTGTGACGGTAACACCAGATGGCCATGTGCTGGCACATACAACCTTCGCCCAGAAAGGCCTTATGGATCGGATCATTGGCTACGGCGTTGCGGCACATGACGGCCAGCTTTTTGGAGGGATAAATCAGGTCATCAACCTGTTGGTGGCAATGGGCTTACTGGCGATGAGTAGTGCTGCAACTGTATTGTGGCTTAAACGCAAACCTGCGGGATCCCTGGGTGCTCCGCCCGCCATGCACTCTCAGCAATATGGAATTATCGGCATTGTAATGCTCGTCACTCTAGGGTTGCTTCTACCAGAGCTGGGGGCCGCATTACTTGTTCTGGCCATTGCAAACCGGATATTTGCGAAATTCCGTCCGACCTGACATCACGATGGCGGTAAAAGCCGCCTGAGTTCGCTTGCAATCTGGTGGGCACTGGCATCCACGGGGATCATGCCGACCAGATGGTTTTGCCCATCCATGAAGTAAAGAAGCGAACTATGATCAATAAGATAGCCTGAACCATTGGGGGCCTGACGCCGTGCGGAAACATGAAAAGCCTTCACAACCGACTGAAGCTGAGTTTCCGACCCAGTCAGGCCAACAATACGAGGGGAAAACCGTTCAACGTAATCCTGTAAAACTTTAGGGGTATCCCGTTCGGGATCAACTGAAATAAACACGGGAATAATGCTTTCTCCCCGCTTACCAAGCTCATCAAGAGCGGCTGATACAGTCGCAAGTGTCAACGGGCAGATGTCTACACAGTGCGTATAGCCAAAATACAGAAGCGTATAATGCCCCTCAAAAGCCGCCTGAGTGACGATCTGCCCCTGACCATTAACCAGAGTGTAAGGCCCGCCTATTTGCGTATGCTTCTGCGATGTCAGAAATATTCTCAGGCATGCAGCGCCAGAAAACAGAAGCAAGATGATACCAAGCAGAGGAAATATTTTTTTCCACTCCTGCCATCTGGAAAGGGGCATTGGCTTGGTTAATGCAATCTTTGTGGGCTTTTTGCGATTCATCGTGCCATCATAGCAAACAGTCTGCCGAACGACAGCAAGACATCCCTTTTCAATTTCAAAGGCTGCTTTTTATTACACGCAAACATAAGGCCGAGCTTCCATTATCGCCCCATTGCCGACATAAGCGCAGCAGACATCAGCTCTTAAAATCCACCCCAAATGCGCTTATCGTTTTTATCATTAATCAGTAGATATTTCCGGCCTGAGTGAAAAATTAACCACATTAAATGGATTCATAACTCACTGATCAACGGGCTCTTGGCCAGCATCGCTCCATGCCGCTTACAAGTTTCCCAACTTGGTATCGGTTTTAATCATGGCATCAGACTCGGTCTGTGCCACGCACTATGCCGTAAAAAATTGCTGCTTGGCGATACCGTCCGGTGCCGGACAATGCCCGAGCAAAAAAACAAAAAAAGCCCGCATTTCTGCGGGCTTTAAGGCACTTTCATGCCGGGTGATGCCACCCTATGCCAGACGCGGGATTATTCCCACTCAATTATCGATAAATTAAAATTTTCCATATAAATCAATCAGATAACAAATACTTCATTCAAGAAACCATGAAAAATACCATTTCTAAAATACGCATAATCCGCACTCAGTGTTTAGATTGAGACCGAAGTTATAATCTTACGCATCTGAAAATTTATTCCTGTGTCGGCAGCCGAGCATGTTTCAAGAAAGCGCTAGATTAATGGCCTTCTCCACCAGTTGCGGCGTCGCCCTAAACCACTCTAGCGCCCTGAAAGACCTGCCATCCGGCCCTATCACTTTTAAAGCCGTGTGGTAGGCACGAAGCGCTCGGTGAATACGGCGTTCGGCTTCCTTTGCCGAATGCCCTCTTAACTCGTAGGACTCCAAAATTTCCACCGGTGCAAACAAGAACGCTGATTGAGTCTCAGCACCAGCGATGCGATCCTCGACTGTTCCCGCTGTGGTCCCAACCTTAAGCAAACCTTGGACTTCAGGTTTGTCCGATCGGGAACGCAGGACGTATACGAAGCCTGTTCGAGCCCCCTCAAATAAAGGACCAACGTCTGTCGCACCAATCCTTCGGGCGTCTTTATCCTCGTAAAGCCTCCGCACCAGTGATGACATCAACAGATTCGATTCCGTCCCATTATCGAAAATGACACGTAAACGAGCATCAGGCTTACCGTTGCGGCGGTGCTCGTCGCGAATGTCCGCAACATGGACGAGCTGCCCCTTCAGAACGAAGAACTCACCCAATTCGACACGTTCCTGTCGAAAGGGTTGAGGGGCTCTTATCCCTTCCTCAACAGCTTTACGAACAGACGCCAGTAGCGGCTCGAAGCGGTCGAAGTCGGCGCATGGTCGTCGATCAGCGATGAAATCAGGCCGCGCCATTGGCTTCAGTTCATCTCGGACCTCGAAGATATCGATATTACCGGAAAGCAGGGGATCATCGAGAGGATCGACGACACTCGTTCCACCGAACACGAGGTAGCGCGAATCGTAGGATGCGAGCCCGTCAAGTTCTGTCTTCGATGCCCGCAGTCCAGCTAACTCATTTGCAAGCATGCGTTCTCGCACACTACGCCCCGGCTCAGAGACCGGCTCATCACCAGTCTCATCAACGAAAGCGTTAATACGCTCAAGCACCTCAATCGCACGATCAAGAAGAGGCGTTCGTGCGGTTTTCGGTTTCTCCTCAGGTGTAAGTAGAAGCTCATCGTTGAAATAGTCGATTATTTCAGACATCAACTTCTCCTACATCTGCGCCCGCCATGGCAGCGCGTTTCTCTCGCGAAAGTTTACGCAGGAATGCCAAGGCTTCTGCGAGCCTTACCTCGCGGCCGTTAGGGGAATTGAGATTGGGTTCCCGGCGTTCACGCTTGATAAACTCTTTAATGCGCGAATAAAGCTTTTCGGCTTCTTCTCGCGTCATGCTGACTTTAAGCGCACGGACCTCGCCATGGAGCCGCGCAAGTAACTCTTCGGAAAGTTCTTTCGATAATAGCTCATAAGCATCATCGAAATCACGGCGGCCGCCTAAAAGATCAACCTGCAACTCTTGGACATTAATAAACCTTCTAGCCTGCTGCACGAAACGATCACCAGCATTCGGGCCGGTCGCCACATCGCCCTCTGGCGGCTCCGCAAAAAGAGTCTGTTCTTCATCGGATAGGCTTGGTGTCTGAATAATGCTCGGGTCTTTGGCAACTTCACGACCCAGACCAGCACGCACCCCAAAGAGCCCCACCGTATCTTGGATCTGCTCCTCAGAAAATCCAGGGTAAGCGCCGTTGCCGTGTCTACGGCAACCTATCTTGCTTTCAGAGATTATGCAATTTTGTGCAATTATATGCAAAAATAACAGAACAATAGGTTATTGCTTATGTTCGCATATAATTGCATTTAATTGCCTGTATTAGCTTATTTTCGCTTCATGATAGCCTCAGACCGATGCGTTTAAACACATCGACGGAAGAGAGGCATTCTTTTGGAAAGGAAGAGACGTTTCAATGACGCCAAGCAAAAAAGGTATGGCGCGGGTCAGATTTATCGCCCTGAAGGACGTCATCACCAAAGAGTTGGAACAAGGCTACAACAGAACGGATATTTTCCAAAAGCATCATGATGCTCTGCTAATGAGCTACAGCCAGTTCACTCGGCATATCCAGAAGTTCATCGTGCAGCCCTCTGTGGCGCGTTCAACCAATGTTCAGCCGATACCTAACCTCGTCGCAACTCCTCGCTCGACAGTTGAAGAACAACCCTCTCCCAAACGTCATTCCTTTACGGCTCGTCCCGTCCACTTTGATCCGGATCCAGATCCCGATAAAATCAGACACTGGCTCAGCCCTGCGCCGAAAGATTGAGCTTTTCTCTGCTCCGGTGCACGTACGAGATGCCTCATGGACGTTCGGGAGGCCAATGCCACATCCGCACAGAAACCCTCATCCCATTTTGGCAGCTTCAGGCACTTACTGGTCGACGAGTTATCCACACCCAAGGGGGGTTTTAAGAGTTTTATATAGTTTTAAAGTTTTAGTCGCGAAAAACGCATTTTTATTCAATTATATCAAATAGTTATAAGTTTGTCCGGTGTGCGATAGACGGCATCTGGTGTGTAATAGACGGTAAACGGTGTGCGATAGACGGTGATCAGTGTGTAATAGACGGCCTATCCACAGGTCTGATCACTTATCGCCCCACCCAAAACCGTCCTATCGACTACCTCATTGGCACCAGCCAGAAGTTCATCGAAAGCTGCTTTTCGATGAAGCATTATCAGTTGAGGCCCCCTCTGCCCCACCTCTTCTCGCAAGACGTAATCAGGCAGGTCATTGGCCGCGATAATCTTACGGAGGATACGGCTGAACTCTTTTAATGAACTGACGCTACCGCTGCGTTCGTAAATTGTCTGGAAGCTCCATCTTGCCTGCTCCTTACCGGCAGCTTGACGTGCCAATCGGTAGATAAAACGTCCAATACCCGTGGAAATCAGAAAATAGGCAGGATCGACTGTCAGGACGTCCGGCCGCTTACCGTCAGTAACTTCCTTGTAAATCCATTTCGGAACTTCAATCTCGACACAGGCTACTCTCCCAGTGTCAGTGCGCGATATAACGGCATACGAACTGATTAGCCCCTCAGATTCAACTGTGCGTAACACACGCCCATCGAAACGCGACGTTTCTCGCACACTCTTTATGATCGTTCCCTGAAGACGGTCGAGCGCCGCCTCAACCTCAGCAAACTGCCGCGAACCATTGCTCTTGCGACAAAACCTAAGAATGTCGCCGATCCGAGGCCGAAACACACGCCCCGGCTTCTTTCCCTTGCCGTCTCGATAGCGATTCATTGCTTCCGTCAGGTGGGAAACAAGCATTAAAACAATATCATAATCCCAGACCGATGCCATTCCGTCAGGGCCAGCTTTGACCTCCACGTAGCCATTCGGCAAATTATAATGGATCATCCCGCCTGCCCGCTTCTTGCCTTTAGATACGCGAAACAAAGCCACGTCCATCAGGCTACGGCTATCTCTGGTGCCAACGTCGACCAAGGATGGCACCAAAAAATCGAATTGCGCATCATCCCCTTCTGAAGACCGACTACCATCAGTGGAAAGCAATGATGCCGTTTCGCGAGAACGGCTGCCCTGGCCCGGTTGTCCAGTATGTCGATATGCCCCTCGTCGTTGAGACTGATCTTCGTGGATGACACAATTGGCTGTCGGTTTTTTATCCACGAGATCAGGGGACTCAGTGCTCACCTGCATCAATCGCTACAGTTTGGGTTGTCATACCGGCCCAGGACGAGAGGCTACGACACCAGACACCTTGCGTGCCTCGATCCACTCCTCAATTTCAGCCAGGTCCCAAGCGACGTTTCGACTGGTAAGAGCAATACGGCGAGGAAAATCTCCTCTCTGCTCCATGTTAAAAATAGTGCGCTCGGCCAACGGTATCATTGCATGAAGCTTTTTCCGGTCGATAAGCGTTTTGCTTTTTACTTTTCCCTCCATGGTCACTTTCCTTTGATATCGTGCAGATGCTTGACGATACCGGCCAGTGCCCGCAGGAACCTGAAAAATAGTTAGAATCTAGTTGTCATTCAGGATATAGTGGCATGATGAAAAAGAGCATGAAGATGCAGGACGCTTTTGATCCGTATCTTGAACGTATGGTTTCACAGTCTGAAACTTCCTCAGGTCGCATCAAAGCCAAGCTCAGTGACAGTTATTCATGGTGTTTCTGCGAACTCTGCGAAAAACCTACTGAATATTCAGCGATTTTAGAGGCACCAAAGGTCGTTAAACGCCTCCAAAGAGGAAATGCCAAAGTTGTATCGCGGAGAGAGACTATATATGCCGCAGCTCAGGAAAGAGCTGATGCATTAGCCTTGCGTTATGAGCAGGCATGCGAAGGCAAATTTGGCCCCTATGAGGCAGCCCGCATGTTGATGCACTACTGCGATATTCCTGAAATGCAGGGAGATCGATCTGTAGATGGCTTTCGAGAACAAATTGAAAGAAAAATGCTATTTGCAGAATGGGCTCGGCATGGTGAGCCCGTTTGGACCACTAGACTACCGGGGCAGACAGACGGAGATGCAAAACCCAGCAAGCTCTATTGCGAAACACATAATCCAAGACGCAGCGATGATGCCCGTCGCGCTTACCAGCGAGATAGACGCTTCATATTAGAGTATCATGATTTTATTGAGAAAATCTGGAGCCAAGTCATTAACGCCGGTTCTCACCCAACATGGGATATTGAAAGCCATGCTCACGTCAGGAGAGAAGCTCGCCGCCAACTTCAGGTCCTTAAATCGCCCACTAGCAGGATCGGCGATTTTCTAACTCAAGGGACTATGAATCAGGCTGAAATAGCGCGTCACCTTGGCGTATCTCGCCAGGCAGTTTCAGCAGCTATCAGACGACGCGCCAAGAAATCAGCTGAATAACGCTAATGTCACCGCTGCCTGAGTGTCCATTCATCAATCATGTCAGCCCAATCCTGTAACATTGCTGTTCGCTGCTCGCGGTATTCCGCTTTATTATAGACTGCTCTTACGCCTTTCTGTTCATGGGCAAGGCACTTTTCGATCCAGTCAGTATTGTAACCTGCCTCATGCAGCAGAGTGCTTGCCGTCCTTCGCAAATCATGAGGACCAAATTTTGCAAGCGGCTTTCCTTCTTTCTGAGCGAGCCTGTAGGTCAGCGTGAGTACCTGATTGAGCGTGGCACTACTCATCGGCTGATCGGTGTCGTAGCGGGACGGCAATATATAATCTGAGCCCCCGGAAAACGTCTTCAGGGCAATGAAAATATCGAGCGCCTGTCGCGACAGAAATACCAAATGGGGATTACGCCGCTTCATCCGCTCTTTAGGGATCGTCCAAAGCGCCTGACTAAAATTGACCTCGCTCCACGTTGCGTTGGTCAACTCGCTCTTTCGGACCATCGTCAGCAAAAGCAGCTTGGCTGCGGCCCGGATCGAGGGGGTCGTGCCAATGCGCTCGATGTACTGATACATCATGCCGATCTCTTCAGGCGTCAGAGCACGATCCCTCGGCTCAAATTTTGCTATGCTGGTCGGACGAACCAGTTCAGCCGGATTTTCGACCTTCTGCCCTCGTTCGATAGCCCACCGGTAGACCTGGAACATCACCTCTCTTGCGTGGACCGCAGTCGCCGGAGCGCCACGTTCGACGATGGCGTCAGTCAGCGCCCGCAGGTCTTCATGGGTAATCTCCACAAGCTTCTGACTGGCGAATTTAGGCTTCAGTTCACGCTCGTAGACGGATTTGCGCATGTCACGAGTTGAGTCCGCCATCTGATATCCGCGCAGCCACTTCTCGGCCCACGCTCCGAACGTCTCCACGCCCTTGATACGCGCCTTTTCGCGAGCTTTTTCCTTCGCAGGTGACTTACCTGCTGCAATCAGCTTTTTAGCCTCTCCTAATTGCTCACGGGCTTCGGCCAAAGTGATGCCTCCAACTCCGTACCGCCCGAAAGTCAAAGTCTCCTGCCTGCCGTGGATCGCGTAGTTGTAGCGAAACGAAATGCTCCCCGCAGGCGTAACCGCAACGTACAACCCATCGCGGTCATTCACCTTGTAAAGCTTATCCATCGGCTTGAGGTTGCGCAGTTTGGTATCGGTCAGCATCGGTTCGTGGCACCCACATAACGATACCATGATCAAAAACTGCCAGAATAATCAGAAAAATATCTTTTTATCCAATCAGTTATGGTAAATTAATACCATGACACCCACAAAGTGTCCGACATGGTATCAACAAAAATCATGGCATCAGACTCAGTCAGTGCCACGCACTATGCCATAAAAAATAACTGCTTGGCGATACCGTTCGGTGCCAGACAATGCCGGACCAAAAAACAAAAAAGCCCGCATTTCTGCGGGCTTTAAGGCACTTTCATACCAGGTGATGCCACCCTATGCCAGATGCGGGATCATTCCCACTCAATCGTGCCCGGGGGTTTGGAGGTGATGTCATATGTCACACGGTTAATGCCGCGGACCTCGTTAACAATCCGCCCGGCCACTTTGGTCAGGAAGCTCATGTCAAACGGGTAAACATCTGCTGTCATGCCGTCTGTGCTGGTTACGGCACGCAGGGCACAGGCCTGATCATACGTCCGGCCATCCCCCATAACGCCCACGGTGCGCACGGGCAGAAGCACGGCAAAAGCCTGCCAGATGGCATCGTACAGACCGGCTGCGCGGATTTCTTCCAGAAAAACGGTATCCACCTTGCGCAGCAGATCCAGCTTTTCACGCGTGATGTTCCCGGGAATACGAATGGCAAGCCCCGGACCGGGGAACGGATGCCGCCCGACAATAACTTCCGGAATCCCGAGTTCACGCCCCAGATCGCGCACTTCGTCCTTGAACAGTTCACGCAGCGGTTCCACCAACTGCATGTTCATGCGTTCGGGCAGACCACCAACGTTATGATGGGACTTGATGGTAACAGACGGGCCACCCGTAAAGCTCACGCTCTCGATCACATCGGGGTAGAGTGTGCCCTGAGCAAGGAACTGCGCGCCGCCAAGTTTGGTCGCTTCTTCCTCGAACACTTCCACAAACAAACGGCCGATGGTCTTGCGCTTGATTTCCGGGTCTGTCACGCCGTCGAGCGCGCTCAGGAAGATGTCAGACGCATCCCGGTGAATAAGCTGGATGTTGAACTGGCCACGGAAGGTTTTGATAACGTCATCCGCCTCCCCTGCACGCAGCATGCCGTGATCGACAAAAATGCAGGTAAGCTGTTCGCCAATGGCTTCGTGGATCAGCACGGCAGCAACGGAGGAATCCACACCACCGGACAGGCCGCAGATTACCTTGCCGGTCCCCACCTGAGCGCGGATACGGGCAATTTCCATTTCGCGGAAACCCGCCATGGTCCATGACCCAGAGCAGCCTGCCACGTTGTGCGTAAAGTTTTCCAGCAGTGCTGCACCGTGCGGTGTATGCACAACTTCGGGGTGGAACTGCACACCGTAAAGGCGACGCCCTTCATCTGCGATCACCGCAAACGGTGCCCCCTGGCTGACCGCCACCGTACGGAACCCCGGCGGCAATGCCACCACCCGGTCCCCATGGCTCATCCAGACCTGTTCACGCCCACCACGTGCCCATGCCCCACGGAACAGGGCGCAATCTTCTACAATATCAACAAAGGCGCGGCCGAACTCGCGGTGTTCCCCGCTTTCCACTTCCCCGCCCAGCTGCTTGCACATGGCCTGCTGACCATAGCAGATACCCAGAACGGGCACTGCCATCTCAAACACCACATCCGGAATTCTGGGGGCGTCAGGCCCATTTACGCTGGCCGGGCCGCCGGACAGAATAATGCCACGCGGAGCAAAAAAACGTATTTTTTCAGCATCTGTCGTAAAGGGCCAGATTTCGCAATACACGCCGCTTTCACGCACACGGCGGGCAATCAGCTGCGTAACCTGACTGCCAAAATCCAGAATCAGAATACGGTCATGGTGCAAGGCTTCATCCAGCACAACAGGTGAAACGGGTTGAGCGGCATCGGACATGGGTCATGGTTCTTTCTGGTCTGCGTCAGGGTTGGCTTTCTTGTGCAGTGGCGACAAACACGCTCAAGGCCCACCACTAAGTAAGTATGACAGCGGATATAAAGCCATGCGGCGGCCTCGTCACCCTATAAAAGCCAGAATAACGAGCAAATCTGTTTTCCACCCGGGCTTGCCACAACCTGCTTATCACCCCAGATTCAGGCTGACAGCACAGGAGAGCACCAAACATGAACGCCAGACACTTGCAGTTATGCGGATACGCTGCCCTGCTGGGCATGGGGTTGGCAGCCTTGAGCCCCGCACAGGCCGCCACCTCCGCTGCCAATGACCCATATGGGGACTGGACAGGCATGCTGGTAACAGACAAAGGCCGCGACTGCCCGACCGAAGGGCTATCCTATATGCAGATCCAGCCCAAGCGCATGATTTTTGTGCCCCAGATGGGCAACCTGGTCCTGCATGGTGTCCCCAACAAGGAGCGCCAGCACTACCACGCCCAGCTTATTCTGACCGATGCCCGCAAGCAGCCCCTACCCATTGTTTTTGAGGCCCACCCGATAGACGACACGTTTGAAGGTGTTTACGGCACCCCCACCTGCCGCGCGCACATCATACTCCGCCGCCCGGAAAACCACCCGCTGGATAACTTTTTGAACCGAAATTAGAAAAAAAATCAAAAATATCATTTTTAGGGGTTGCCGAGGTCCGGATGCTCGGCTAAACACCCCCTCACGGCGCACCCGTAGCTCAACTGGATAGAGCACCAGACTACGAATCTGGGGGTTAGAGGTTCGAGTCCTCTCGGGTGCACCACACTTTCCTTAAAATAGAAAATTCCTGAAACAGACAACAGTTTTGCTGTTTCTGTTCACACCGGAACAACGCTGCCAATTCAGGCCTGCACTGTTCTGGCTTTGTGGCCACAAGCGGGTTCCAAGGGCGTTACACCGTGGCATGCACCTGCACCACCTGAAATCCCCGCTCATATTCTGGATAAACCGGAACACTGCGTAATGTTCCGGTTTATGCCTGCTGTTTACATAACCTTACTGCGCAACGGGCGTGCATACCGCCTGAACGGGCTGGCCGCTCATAACCGCTGCTGTAAAGGCCGCGGAATCCACCATGGATGCCAGAACAGCCTGAGAATGGTCCTGCCCCTTATACAGATGAGCCTGCACAACTGTGCCCGCCTTGCAGGCATCCTTGACCAGCATAAGCTGCCCCTGGGGTGCTACGTCCCTGTCTGTCATGCCAATGCCAACGAACAATGGCACATCAAGCTTGAGCGTAGGGAACAGCATGCCTTTAAACGCCGGTGCCAAAGCCTGTGGCAGAGTTGGCTCAAACGCATTGGCCCGCGTCAGCCCTTCGGTTTTTATGCGCTCCATCAACGGACGAGCGCATATTTCCGATGCAGCATGGAATGCGGGCATGGCGCGCGGCGTAAAGGCCTGCTCCGGATTGAACGCAGGGTTAAGCCCGGCCTCGGATGCGCCAATCAGCAAGGCATAAGCAACAACCGGGTCTATGCCGCTGGCACTGTTCTGCGGCTTGGCATGCAGCACGGCCTTGATAACCTCGGGCGACATGTAGGGAATACCCGTGGCCACCACCCCACGCACATGCAATGCCGGAGCGTATGCCGGGGCATACGCCGCGGAGGCAAAAGCCGCCCCCGCCCCCTGCGACTGCCCCACAATCATGATATTGTTGCTCAGGTCGGGCAGACCGGCCAGTGCAGCCTTTACCCCATCAAGCACACTGTAAGCTTCTGTCCGAGCGTTCAGGTACGGGTGTGTGCCATCGCTCCCCAAGCCCTGATAATCGGTTGCGACAATAGCAAACCCACGGCGCAGCCACTCACTCAGATATGTCTGGTCCCGTGTGGAGCGGGGGTTGAGAGAGGGCGCGCAACTATTGGCAACCCCCACCGTACCGTGTGCCCATGCCACAACAGGCCAGCCACCCTGTGGGGCCGGGCCCGCAGGGTAAATAACAACCCCCGTAACCGGCACCAGCCCAACACCTGACACCCCATTGGTGGACAGATACTTAATGCTAAAAGCCGGACCACTCCCCGTAACCCCCAACGCGGGAGCTAGCGGCTGGTGCTGCGTTAATGCACCACTAACCGGCACAGGTGGGGCCGGAACCTGCGGTGCTGGCGTCTGGCATGCCGCCAGAGCAAGCAGGGAAACAGCAGCAACAAGACGTGGGACGGATTTCATAAAAGACCCCTTATACGGGGCTTAAGCGCCCCACATTGCAAAAAACGGCGGAAATACAAACATTCCGCCAATTTCATGCCTGCAGAGTTTCATTATCCCGCCCCGGACGCAAGGACACAAAAAACCAAACACGCCCCCCGCCCTGAACTACTCAGGGCGCTTCGGTCACGCGCCAGATGGTATTCCCCACATCATCGGCAACAAGGAGCGCGCCATTCTGGTCAATGGCCACGCCCACAGGCCGCCCATGCACATGTTCCTGATCAGGGGTGAGGAAGCCTGTCAGCACTTCCTGTGCAGCGCCATCGGGTTTGCCCGCGTTAAAGGGAACATAAATGACCCTGTAACCACTTTTGGGCCGCCGGTTCCAAGACCCGTGCTGCCCAACCATAACCCCCTGACGCATGGCTTCAGGCAAAAGCCGTGCGGTATCTGTAAATGTCAGGCCGAGGGATGCGGTATGCGGGCCGAGCGCATAATCAGGCACCAATGCGGTAGCGACCAGATCGGGGCGTGGTGGGCTCACCCGCACATCTACATGCTGGCCGTAATAACTATAGGGCCAGCCGTAAAACCCTCCCTCCTGCACCGATGTCATGTAATCCGGCACAAGGTCACTGCCAATTTCATCACGTTCATTGACTGCCACCCATAAGGCACCGGTTTTGGGCTCCCACCCCATGCCATTCGGGTTACGCAAACCTGTTGCATATGGCTCCAGCTTTCCGGTTTGTAGGTCCAGCCTGTCAATCCGTGCGCGGCCTTCCTCCACCGCCATGCCGTGTTCGGCCACATTACTGTTGGAGCCGACGGTCACATATAAAAAACGCCCATCCGGGCTGGCCAGAATGTTTTTGGTCCAGTGGTGGTTATACCCTGCGGGCAGATCAGCCACTTTTACAGGTTCGGCCGTAATATGCGTATCCCCCGGATGGTAGGGGAATTTTACAATGGCATTGGCGTTTGCCACGTAAAGGTCATTCCCGACCAGCGCCATGCCAAATGGGGAGTAGAGATGGTCCAGCAGGACCGTTTGCAGTGTTGCTCTCCCCTGCCCTTTTTCATCACGCAGGAGCATAATCCTGTTGGGGCTGGGTTCCCCCGCGCCAACAGCCCCCATAACAAAACTGGCAATACGGTTCTTGAATGTTTGTATATCCGTTCCCGGAGAGTTGCTCTGGGCGACCAATACATCCCCATTGGGCAGGACATAGAGCCAACGCGGATGATCCAGCCCCGATGCAAAAGCCGCAACATCAAGCCCGGGGGCAGGGGTTGGGTGTTCCCCCTTGTCCCAGCCTATGGGGTTGGCAATGTTAACCGTAGGCAACAGCCTTGGCGCAGGTGCGGGCAATTCGGGGGCAGGCCCCATACCCTGCTCCACAGCCAGCCTTGCCCGCTCTGTGCGGGAATACTGAACACCCCCACCAACCACGGCAGCCAACGCAACCAGCGCACCGCCCGCCACCCATATTCTTCGTGACCCCATAACTCCGCCCTCCGTACAACGCACAACACTTAATCCATGTTAACCCGAACGCAGCATGTGGCCGCGGGTTTGCACGGCAAAAACCGCACTCGCAGGCGGCTCGCAGGAACACCGTGCATGATATAACACGAAATTTTATTGCATCTTCACACAGGAGCACGCGTTACTTCAAACGCTCTCTCCATCACGAGAGAGGTACAACGCCTTGTTTGAGAACAATCATGTTCATACAGCCTCTTGCTCCTGTGGGTCACAGCCTGCTGCTTTCCTTTATTGTTGCAGCCTGCCCCATTCTTGTTACCCTGTTCCTTATGGGGGTTTTGCGCCGTCCCGCCTGGCAATCCTCCCTTGGGGGGCTGGCCGTGGGGCTGGTTATTGCCATTGGCCTATGGGGCCTGCCCCCTGCACTGGCTGTGGCCAGCATAACCAACGGCATGGTTTTTTCGCTGCTGCCGGTCATGTGGATCGCGCTGTGCGCCCTGCTGCTGTTTAACGTTGCCGTACATAACGGCCGGTTTGATGCGTTCAGGGGCTGGATTATCCGGCATGTCCCCAATGACCGCCGCATAATCCTGATCGTGCTTGGGTTCTGCTTCAGCGCAGCGCTGGAAGGGGTTGCCGGGTTTGGCACACCCGTTGCCATTACAAGTGCGTTGCTGATCATGCTGGGTTTTCCCGCACTGGATGCGCTAACCTATGTGCTCATCTTCAATTCAGCACCCGTGGCTTTTGGGGGCCTGGGCATCCCCGTAACCGTGCTGGGCTCCATTACCGGGCTGCCGCCAGATGTGCTTGGTGCAACCATTGGCCGCCAGCTGACCCCCTTTGCTTGCCTTATTCCGTTTTATGTTATGGCGCTTTACGGTGGGTGGCGCTCCATACGGCAGACATGGCCCATTCTGCTTGTAGCTGGTGGAAGCTTTGCCCTGACCCTGCTCGTCATTTCCGGCGCGGGGCTGTACAGCCTGAGCAATGTGCTGTCTTCCAGCGTATCTCTTGTGGCCAGCATTGTGTTCCTGCGCTTCTGGCAGCCTGCGCCGGACCCGGCATATGCCATAGACCTTAGCCGGATAAATGCGGAAAAACCCGCCAACGCAGCCCCCGTGCCGCTCTGGCAGGGCTGGATTCCGTGGGTTACGGTTATTGCCGTTGTTATCGCGTGGGACGCACTGCACGTTGCCCGTATTGGCGCGTTGCCCATACACTGGCCGGGGCTGGACAATGCTGTTTTCATATCGCTGTACAAATCCGTTTATGCTGCGGTCTGGAAGTTTGAACCCCTTGGCACGGGCACGGCCATTCTGGTTTCCGCCATTCTGAGCGCCCTGCTCACCCGCACTACCTTGCGCCAGTTTGGTGCGGCCATTGTCACCACCGTGCGGCAGGCATGGCTGGCGGTTGTAACCGTAGCACTGACCATTGGTCTGGCGTTTTTGATGAACTATTCGGGCATGACCTACACGCTGGGCTATGCGGTATCTTCCACCGGCATGTTCTTCCCGCTTGTTTCGGTCTTTCTGGGCTGGGTGGCTGTCTTCCTGACCGGGAGCGACACATCGGGCAATGCGCTCTTTGGCAACCTTCAGGTGGCTGCCGCCCACCAGCTCTCGCTTGACCCGGTTCTGTTTGCCTCGGCCAATTCCTCTGGCGGGGTCATGGGCAAGATGATCTCACCCCAGAACATTACTACCGGTGTATCCGTAACCTCACTCAAAGGGCAGGAGGGTGTTGTGCTGGCGCGCACATTCAAGCACAGCCTGTTCCTGACCTTCTGCATGGGAGTGCTGGTGGTTATCCAGCAGTTTGTCCTGCGTTAGTCACAACCCCCGCGCTCCCTTTTGCCGGGGAGCGCGGGGGCTTTTTGGCTTCAGGCGACAGGTTGCAGAATATGCACCTGCAAGGGCGCTTCCAGCTTGCCTTCCAGTGCGGCAGCCAGTTGTTTGAAGTGCGGTGTTTCCATATGGTCAGCCAGAGCCTGCCGGCTGGCCCAGCGTTCAATAAAAATCAGTGTCTGCGGGTCATCCAGATCCCGGTTGGGAACATACTGGCGGTTTGTAGCCTCCGCGCGCGACGCGGGTGCACAGGCCGCCATGGCTTTTGCAACCGCATCCTCACAGCCCACTTTGGTCTTGAGAACGGCAACGACCGTAATTTCATCGCTCATGGGTAAAAACCTTCTGTCTTCTCAAAAAGGGATAATAGCGGGCATGATAGAAAACTGACACCGCCCTGACTACCAGCTTATTGCCCTGTTTTTGCGCGTTCAAATACGCTGCCGCGCATTTGCTGGGTTGGAGGGAACAGGCACGCCCTTTATAGTCCCGCCTAAGCCCCACCCCTTGGTGGGCCGGTTCCTGCTCTGGTCCACCCAAGCGCAGGCCGCCCCGACCTCTGGCCCCTCACGCACCGGATTGACCTTTCCATGCTTCCTGTTCTGATGTTTCCACAGTTCGACCCGGTGCTGGTGCATTTCGGGCCATTGGCCGTTCGCTGGTATGCGCTGTCTTATATTCTGGGCATTGTGCTGGGCATCATGCTGCTCCGTAAGCTGCTGGCCCTGCGCCCGCGGGCTGGCACAACAGAACTGGCGGACGACTTTTTAACATGGGTCACCATTGGCGTGCTTGTGGGCGGGCGGCTTGGTTACGTGCTGTTCTACCAGCCCAGCTATTACCTCAGCCATCCGCTTTCCATACTGGAAGTGTGGCATGGGGGCATGTCCTTCCATGGGGGCGCGCTCGGGGTCATTACCGCCATGGTGCTGTTTACGTGGCGGTATAAGCTAAACTTTCTGGCTTTTGCAGACCGCGTGACCGTGGCTGTTCCCATCGGGCTGGGGCTGGGGCGTCTGGCCAACTTCATTAACGGGGAACTCTGGGGCCGCGAGGCCCCGGCAAGCCTGCCCTGGGCCATGATTTTCCCTACCGGGGGGCCAATCCCGCGCCATCCTTCCCAGCTTTATGAATCCCTGACCGAAGGGCTTTTGCTGTTTTTAATCCTGTTTACCGCCTCCCGCCGTCTGTCGGTACGGGAACATCCCGGTTTTCTGGCTGGCATGTTTCTGGCAGGATATGGCTGTGCACGATCCTTTTGCGAGTTCTTTCGCGAGCCGGATTCCTTTCTCGGCTACCTGCCCGGCGGCATTACCATGGGGCAGCTGCTCTGCCTGCCCATGCTGGTCGCAGGCATTGGCCTGATGCTGTACGCCCGCCGCCAGCCCATTTACGTCGGCCTGCCCGACCCGCAAGATCAACCCGCTGAAAAAAACTGAACGGACCTATGGCACCACACATCTACCACGCAGAGCGACTTGACCACTTTATGGCACGGGTAAACGCCCAGTATTACGCCGAGACACCGTTCCTGTCGGACTTTATTACCGCGCCAGAAATTTCTCAGGTTTTTGGCGAACTGCTGGGGGCGTGGGCCATTACGGTGTGGCAGGGCATGGGCAGCCCCGCCAAGATCATTCTGGCCGAAGCAGGTCCAGGGCGGGGCACACTCATGGCCGATGCCCTGCGTGTCATCACCCGTCAGGCCCCTGCCATGGCGCAGGCGCTCAGTGTGCATCTGGTCGAAACATCCCCCCGGCTGCGGCAGGTGCAGGCAGAAATACTGCAGCCTTACACGCAGCCCGTGTGGCACAAACACGTCGAGGACATACCCGCCAGCCCCATGATCCTGCTGGCCAACGAGTTTCTGGACGCCCTGCCCGTGCGGCAGTTCATCCAGACCAGCACGGGCTGGCATGAGCATTATGTGGCCAACAAGACGCTGGAGCTGATCGCCTGCCCCCCGCCTACCCTGCCGGACAGCCGTGTGCTCGAACCCAATACGGTTGTGGAAGTCTGCGAACAGGCCCAGCATATTGTGCGTGGCCTTGCCCACAGGTTTACCCATTCCCCCGGTGTGGCGCTGTTTATTGACTATGGGCACAACACAAGCTCCACCGGGGATTCGCTTCAGGCGCTGCGCCATGCCCGCCCGACCCATCCGCTTCAGGCGGAGGAAGGTGAGGCAGACCTGACCACCCATGTCGATTTTACAGCCCTGCTGGCCGTAGCCCGCAAAGGCGAGGCCGCCACTTACGGGACCGAAGATCAGGGTGATTTTTTGCAGCATCTGGGCATTATGGAACGCACCGAGCAACTGGCACGCAACGCCGCACCACAGGATGCAGCCATGCTGCGTTCGGCCGCAAACCGGCTGGTCGCACCAGATAAAATGGGGCATCTGTTCAAGGTCATGGCGCTGGCCAGCCCCTCCCTGCCTACGCCTCCCGGCTTTACGAAAGGTCCGGTTGCATGAGCTGCTCCTCCACCGCCCCCACTGGTCTGGCACCCCTGACCAGCCCCCTGCTGGGGCAAGCCCGGCATGGCTTTTTTACGCGTGAAGGCGGTGTGTCCAGCGGCCCGTATGCCAGCCTGAACTGCTCCACCCGATCAGGGGACAGCGCAGAAAATCTGGCACGCAACCGCCAGCTTGTTGCCAGCCATATGGGTGTGCAGGCAGACTGCCTGCTGGGTGTAACACAGGTGCATGGCCCAGTCGTTGTGACGGCTACCAGCCCGTGGCCTGCGGGCACCGGCGCTGAGGCAGATGCACTGGTAACCAGCAACCCCGCACTGGCCATAGGGGTGATTACGGCAGACTGTGCCCCGGTCCTGTTCAGCACTGCACAGGGCACCGTTGTTGGCGCGGCCCATGCAGGCTGGCGCGGTGCATTAAGTGGTGTGCTGGAAGCAACAATAGAGGCCATGCTCCCCCTTGGTGCCGTGCGGGAAGATATACGCGCCGTAGTTGGCCCCTGCATTGCGCAGGAAAGCTATGAAACAGCCGAGGACATGCACACCGCCATTACAAGCGCTGACAAACAGGCTGCCCGTTTTTTTGCCCCCGGCAAACAGGCAGGCCATTACCAGTTTGATCTGGCCGGATGGTGTGTTTTTCGCCTGCAACGTGCAGGGCTCAAACATGTAGCCGCTCTGGGCGTGGACACACTGAGTGACGAGACACGTTTTTTCAGCCACCGGCGGCGCACGCTGGCGGGGGGCGGCCCCATTGGACACCAGATTTCTGTTATCGCCACGGGAACCCGTAACGGATGAAACGCCGCCAGCAGCCTTTACGCCTAGCCTTTTCCTGTTCCGCCCTGCTTTTGCTGGGCGGCTGCCTTGATGTGCCACACCCGTTTGCACATTCAGGCAAAAACGGGCCGGGACTGGCTACCAATGCGCCCCCTGCACGGCTGGATGTACCCACCCCACCCAATGCCCTACTCTCCGACGCCAATGCCAGCCTGTGGGCCAAGGATGTCGCACAGGCACTTCTCCAGCAGACCATTCCAGCCATTGCCCAGCCCACACGCAAGGGGGATTGGTGGCTGAACATGCGGGCCGAGCTGCGCAACGGGCAGGTTGTACCCATTTATACGGTCATGACCCCCAAAAACACGGTTCGCGCCACGCAGGAGGGCCAGCCGGTTCCAGTGGAGCAATGGTCTGCGGGGAACGGGCCATTCTTCACGCTGGTTGCGCAGGATGCGGCAAGCCGCATTGCCGCGGTGCTGACGGGTATTCAGGCTGATGATATGGACAAGGACCCACACAGCCTTAAGCACCGGGCCGCGCGGGTGTATTTTACAGGCGTTACCGGCGCTCCGGGCGATGGCAACACATCACTGGCGCAAGCCTTTGCCGCCTCGTTCCGGGATAGTGAAGATACAATCCAGAACTCGGCCAAAAATGCCGACTTTATTGTAAGCACCACCGTAAAGCTCACGCCCGGCCCAGCTGGCACTACGGGGCACCCTCAGGAACATATCGAAATTGTCTGGCATGTTGTGGATGCAAACGGCAAGGAAGCCGGAGCCGCCACGCAACTACATGACATAGACGCCCATTCGCTCGACCAGTATTGGGGGGATGTGGCCGTAGCAGCAGCGCAGGAAGCCGCCGCCGCCACAAAGCAGATTATTGACCGCTATTCCGGCCGGGATAATGCCCCTCTTGCGGCCCCCGGCACATCCAAACCAGCCCCGGCAGCGCCTGCCACCACGCCCGCTCCGGCGGGCTGAGCATGGCAAGGTAACCCCGGCAGGTATAGTGCCTCAACCCACGCAGGCTGGAGGGCCAGAAGCACCTGCCTAGCACTACAGTTGCATTTTGTATTGAGTTCTGACTCTATGGGTAACCATGATTCAGGATATGATGACCGGTGGTGCCTCTGTTGAAGAGACACTGGAATTATGGGCGC
>NZ_WOTG01000009.1 GCF_011516925.1 Acetobacter fabarum | reverse complement strand
CATGACCCTGCCCGACCGCTTTATCGACCACAACACGCAGGACGCGCAGTATGACGAGGCCGGGCTCTCCGCACCCCACATCGTCGCTACCGCCCTTAACGCACTGGGTGTGAGCGCTACGGGCATCGGAGACATGCTCGAAGCAACCTTGTCAAACCGTGCAACCGGGACAAAATCGTAAGCATGAAACGTATTTCCTTCCGCGCAGGGCTCGTGCTTGGCATGAGCATGGCGCTTCTTCCCGTAGCTGGGGCTGGCGTATCCGCCCCGGCTGCGTTTGCCCAGTCCGCCCCGTCCAGTGCAGTGATTGCCCCCGTGCAAACGCTGTACACAGCGCTGGACCAGATCGTGCAGTCCCACGGCAGCTTTGCCGAGCGCAGCCAGATCGTGGCCACAGCAGTGGACAAGTCCTATGATCTGGAAGCCGTGCTCAAAGCCTCCATCGGCCTGCGCTATAACGGGCTGAATGCAGACGAAAAGCAGAAGCTTCTGGCCGCATTCAAGGCCTATACCGTCTCGCGCTACGTGAGCAACTTCAAGCCGGGTGCGGACATCAAGTTCACCATCCAGCCCACCGTGACCGACACGGCCGTTGGCGGCAACAAGCTGGTGGTTACCGACCTTGGTGCGAGCGATGGCTCCACCCCGACCGAGATCAGCTACATCATGAACAATGCCAGCGGGTCATGGAAAATTGTGGACGTGCTGCTCAGCGATGCCCGCATCAGCCAGGCTGCGGCCCAGCGTTCGGACTTCAGCTCCACGCTGACCTCGGGTGGCGTTTCTGGCCTTATCAGCGTTCTTGAGCGCAAGGCTCAGGCCTACGCCAAAGACTAAGGGAACAGGAACAGGCGCGTGCGGCAACGCAAACAGACACACTCCCCCATTATGGGGCGCATGATGGTCGGGGCATGGTAGCGGTTTTTCCTCTTCTGGCTGCTGCCAGCGCGCTTCTTTCTGTTACTGGCTGTATCCAGTCCTCTCTGGGGGCTGGATTGCTGGCACGTTTCCGCCGCAATGAGCGGCAGCCTGTTGTGCTGGGCAGCCCCCCGCCGGTAACCGTGCTCAAACCCCTGTACGGCTCCGAACCCCTGCTGGAAGAAGCTCTGGAGAGCTTTTGTACGCAGGATTACCCCCATATGCAGATCCTGTTTGGCGTGCGCGATGCGGATGACCCCGCCATTGCCGTTGTACGCCGCCTGCAGGAACGCCATCCTTCGCTGGACATGGAACTTGTGGTGGACCCCGCCCTGCATGGGCTGAACCGCAAGATCAGTAACCTGATGAATATTCTGCCCAAGGCGCGGCACGATATTCTGGTTATTTCCGATTCCGACATCCATGTACGGCCCGATTACCTGCAACACATTGTATCGGCCCTGCACCAGCCCAATACAGGACTGGTCACCACCCTGTACGCGGGTCTGCCGGCAAGTGGTTCCCTTGTGCAGATGCTGGCGGCCTGCCAGATCAACCATAATTTTCTGCCCGGTGTCATGCTCTCGCGCTATCTGGGGCGGCAGGACTGCCTGGGCGCCACCATGGCGCTGCGCCGCCAGACACTGGATGACATTGGCGGGCTGGAAGCCCTTTTACCCCATGTGGCCGATGATGCCCTGCTTGGCAGGCTGGTACGGCAGGCTGGCATGAACATTGCCATTGCCGAATGCATGACGTGGACCACCATTGCCGAATCCAGCTTTGGTGAACTGCTGCGGCACGAACTGCGCTGGGGCCGCACGGTGTGCACGCTGGCGCCAGCAGGGTATGCGGCCTCCTCCATCCAGCTCCCCCTGTTCTGGGCGACGCTGGTTGTGCTTTTTCAGCCACACGCGGCATGGAGTTTGCCATTCTTCTGGGGCATATGGGCCATGCGCGGAGTTACTTCGCTGCTGATTGACCGCGCCGTGGGCGCCCGCGCGCTGTGGCCTCTTTTGCTGCTTCCCCTGCGGGACTGGCTGTCTGCCGCCATTATGGTGGGGAGTGCCAGCGGGACAGAAGTCCACTGGCGGGGCCAGACCATGCACATTGCCCCCCACCCCAATACCGCACCAACACCCGTGAGGACTCTCTCCCCCGGACCCTAGTGAACGCATGCAAAGACTTGCCTTCTTCCTATACGCCAGAGTATTTGCCTAAACCAAATGCAGATACGGAAGTCCTTGAGCCAGCATTTATGCCGGAGCTTACTGTTGGACCCCACCGTTCTACGCCCTTGTCAGGATAGAAACCGATGACGATGAGAACCCTTTTTCTCCAGCCGCCAACTTTTGATGGTTTTGATGGCGGCGCAGGCTCGCGCTATCAGGCCCGCCGTGAAATTAAATCTTTCTGGTATCCGACATGGCTGGCCCAGCCTGCTGCTCTGGTTCCCGGCAGCCGCCTGATTGACGCTCCCCCCGCCAACATGGGCATGGAGCCCATTCTGGAAGACGTGAAAAACCGCGATCTGGTGGTGCTGCACACCTCCACCCCGTCCTTTGCCAAGGACGTGCAGGTGGCCCAGATGCTCAAGGACGTTAACCCGAACCTGAAGATTGGCATGGTTGGCGCCAAGGTGGCCGTTCAGCCGGAAGAAAGCCTGCTCAAGGGTGCGCCCATCGACTTTGTTGCCCGCAATGAATTTGATTACACGATCAAGGACATTGCCGATGGCATGGACTTCAAGGACGTGGACGGCATTACCTGGCGCAACAAGGATGGCGAAATTATTGCCAACCGCGACCGCGCCATGATCGAAGACATGGACGCCCTGCCCTTCGTGACCGAAGTGTACAAGCGTGACCTGCGGATTGAAGATTACTTCATCGGCTACCTCATGCACCCGTACCTTTCCATCTACACGGGCCGTGGCTGCAAATCTCGCTGCACCTTCTGCCTGTGGCCGCAGACCGTGGGTGGCCACCGCTACCGCACCCGCAGCCCGCAGCATGTGGCAGCCGAAATCCGTCTGGCCATGCAGTACTTCCCGCAGGTTAAGGAGTTCTTCTTTGATGATGACACCTTCACCGACGACCTGCCCCGTGCCGAAGCCATTGCGCGCGAACTGGGCAAGCTGGGTGTAACCTGGTCGTGCAACGCCAAGGCCAACGTGCCCTACGACACGCTCAAGGTCCTGCGTGACAACGGCCTGCGCCTGCTGCTGGTCGGCTACGAAAGCGGCAACCAGCAGATCCTGCACAACATCAAAAAAGGTATGCGCGTTGAAGTGGCGCGTGAGTTCACCAAGAACTGCCACGAACTGGGGATCAAGATCCACGGCACCTTCATTCTGGGTCTGCCGGGCGAAACGAAGGAAACCATTCAGGAAACCATTCGCTTCGCGCAGGAAATCAACCCGCACACGCTGCAGGTTTCCCTTGCCGCACCGTACCCTGGCACGGCCCTGTTCAAGGAAGCCACGGAAAACGGCTGGCTGGACGAAAGCAACGCAGAACTGCTCGACGACAACGGCGTGCAGATTGCACCGCTGCACTACCCCCACCTGTCGCACACCGAAATCTTCAACAGCGTGGAAGAGTTCTACAAGAAGTTCTACTTCCGCGCTCCCAAGATTGCCTCCATCGTGGGTGAAATGGTGCGTTCGCCCCAGATGATGAAGCGTCGCCTGCGCGAAGGTGTGGAGTTCTTCCAGTTCCTTAAAGGCCGCAAGGCTGCCTGATCTGGCATAACTCATGGCACTGGGTGGGGAATGGCGCATAAGTCCCCCACCCAGAACAGCCATGACAGCCCCCACCTGCCAGTGTTAGACACAGGCAAAGGTTACAAAGGGCTGCCAGAACCATGAAACGCGCCATTATTTCCGCCGATGATTTCGGCATGTCGGTTGAAGTGAACGAGGCCATTGAACAGGCCCACATCAACGGCGTTCTCTCAACTGCCAGTCTTATGGTATCCGGCCCTGCTGCACAGGATGCCGTGGAACGGGCCAAACGCCTGCCCTCCCTTAATGTTGGCCTGCATCTGGTGGTTATTGAAGGACCATCGGTTCTGCCCCACAGCCGCCTGCCGCTGATTACACGCGATAATGGCTGGTTCTCCTCCTCCCAGCTCGGGCTTGGAGTGGACTACTTTTTCCGCCCCGAAGGACGGCGGGAACTGGAGGCGGAAATTACCGCCCAGTTTGAAGCCTTCAGCCGCACGGGCCTGCCGCTGGACCACGCCAACGCCCACAAGCACATGCACCTGCACCCCACCGTAGGCAAAATGATGATTGGCATAGGCAAAGGCTACGGGCTGAATGCCGTGCGGGTACCTCTGGAGCCACCCCGCCCCCTGTATGCCGCAGGCACCTATACCGACACGCTGGGCGATGCCGCCCTGCGCCGCTGGACCGCCCTGCTGCGCCATCAGGCCCATGCTGCGGGCATGGCCACGAATGACTGGTGCTTTGGCCTGGCCTGGAGCGGGCACATGACCACCGAGCGCATGGCCGCTCTGGCAGCCCACCTGCCTGATGGTGTGTCCGAGATCTATTTCCACCCCGCCACCCACAAGAACACCATGCTCGCAGAGCTGATGCCCACATACGAGCATGAGGCCGAGTTCAAGGCACTCTGCTCTCCGGGCTTTCGCAAGGGGCTGGAGCAGGCGGGGGCACAGCTTTGCGGCTGGCAGGACATCGCCCGTGGAGCATAGCTGCTGCGCGTATGTTGCAAATTTATCGTTATAACAAAAATTTGCACTCCGTTTTTACTAAAAAACCTATTTTGTTTGGTTTTGGGTAATAATGTTTCAAAACCACCCTTGACCGGACATTTCCGTTCATGCTCCTGATGGCAGACCGACAACAACAAAAACAATAACGGTCTGTCACATGGTCGCACATTCTGCCCGGCGGAATATCCGCCTCCGCTCTTATGCCGCCCAGCCTCGCGCGCTGTGGCGTTACGCCCATGCCCTGCCGGTTCATGGGGTTGTACGCACGGCCTGAACAGCAGGCCCAGCAGCACGCTCCCTTAAACAAACCCCTGCACGCATAAGACAACTCCCTCCAGCAAGAGCGAGAGGAAGCGGAATAACAATGCCAAAAATACACCGCACCCAGCGCCCCGACACCCCCGAACACGGGCCAAAACACACCCGCACAACTGCCGCCTGCGCCATTGCGCTGGCCTCTGTGTGGCATGCGCCTTTTGGTTCTGGCGTGGCACAGGCCCAGACCACCCATGCCTCCGCCCTTACGGCCCAGCCAAGTGTGGCGCCTATTTCCGACACCATCATCAACCCCGGCAGCAAGGTCCATGCCCTGCCTGCGCAGTCCCTGCGCCCGTTGGATGCGGAAACCATTGGCCCGGACCTGAGCGCCATCCGCCGTCCGCCCAACACGCCCATTCCGCCAAGCGGGGTGCCCATTCTGCCGTCCCCCGGTCTGGCACCTTTGAGCGTGATGCCGATCATGCCATCGGAAACACCCCACTCGCTGCACCAGATCGAACTGGACTCCCTGATCAATGGGGAAGGCCCCTCCGCCCTGCTGCCCGCAAGCTGGGACGCCCAGCGTGATTACGACCTGCCAGACCCTTACTACGTGCCCACAGCCGGTACGGGGCACCTTATTCCGCAGCTGATGCCCTTCCGCGACCGGCTGAGGGACAAGGGGTTTTCGTTCTCCTTCTCCTACAAGGGAGAAGCCATGGGGCTGGCATCTGGCGGGTTACCCGGCCAGAAAGGCATCAGCTACGTGCATGAGCTGACCTTGCAGACCACGTTTGATCTGGGCCGCATGAACTCGGCACTTAACGGCTGGTCCGTGCATGGACTGGTTATGGAACGTGCAGGCCGTGCCGCGCAGAACGTACGCGCAGGCGAATACTATGTGGCCTTGCAGGAAGTGTACACGCTCTCGGGCAACGTCGCGGCGCATCTGGTGGACATGTACGCCGAGAAAAAGATGCTCAACAACAAGCTGGACATCATTTTCGGCCGTATGTCGCTCACCCATGTGTTCGCGACATCTCCGCTGCTGTGCTCCTTCATGGTCACCTGCTCGGCTCCTGTGGCCATCAAGCAGCTACCGGGCATGAGCGTGTACCCAAAAGCCACATGGGGTGCGCGCGCACGCTTCCGCCCCACGCGGGATACGGCCATACAGGTTGGCGCTTACTCCGTAAGCACCCTGAGCGAGAACCCCTCGGGCTGGGCATGGGGGTCCGAGAACGCAACGGGCCTGTCCCTGCCGATCGAGTTCACCTGGGCACCGTTCCTGACCCGCAACCGCCTGCCCGGGCACTACGTGCTGGGGTATGAGCACGACACCACCCGGTATGCGGACAAGATTGGCTCGGTCCTGCCCAAGCGCATTGCCGACACCCTGCCCGGCACACGCTCCGCCCCCTCCGATGCCATGTGGCTGGAGGCAGACCAGATGATCTACCGCCTTGGCGGGCGTAACCAGATGGCCGGTGGCTACCTGATGGCAGGTTACGTGCATGCCACCCCGCATGTGGTCAACATATCGGACCAGGCTTATGGCGGCCTGTCGTTTGTAGGGCTGATCCCCACCCGCCTGACAGACCGTTTTGGTGTGCTGTATTCGTGGTACAAGGTCAGCCGCCGCCGCCGGGAGAGCGAAATTCTGGCCGTGGATGGCGGGTACTCACTCGGATCAACCATTCGCGGAATCCAGAATGATTCCGAACTGGTCGAAGCGTATTACGGGATTGACGCCACACATGGCGTGCTGGTCCAGCCTGAGTTCCAGTATCTGATCCACCCGGGCGAAACACACCACATCCCCAATGCGGCCCTGATTGGGCTTAAGGTTATTGCCAACCTGTAAAAACTACCCCCTGCCGGTGCGCCCACTGCACCGGCAGGCACGCATAAAACAGCACAAAGGCCGCCCGCCCCTGTGGCAGGCTCTAGGCATGGCGCGGTACGTCTGCTAGTCAGCAAGGCGAACGTTTAACCCGTACGCGACTGGCCTTGCTGCATCTGGCATGACTGACACGCCCGACAAAACCCAATCTTCCGGACAGACCCTTTCCGCCAGAGCGGAGGCGGCCCGCGCCGAGCGGCTTGCCCGCCAGGCCGCGGCACTGCGCGCCAACCTGCGCCGCCGCAAGGATCAGGCCCGGACCAGACAGGACCATAACACGGCGGAGGAGCCATCCCCCGCCACCACACAGCCCCCCGGTAATGGAGAGAGCAAGACATGCCCGTGATGCCCGATACATGGATCCGCCAGATGGCGCACGATCACGGCATGATCGAACCGTTTGTGGAAAGCCAGAAGCGCGAAGGCGTTATTTCCTACGGTCTGTCCTCCTACGGGTATGATGCCCGCGTGGCCGATGATTTCCGTATTTTTACGGATGTGAACAACGCCATTGTGGACCCCAAAAACTTCAGCCCCGAAGGTTTTGTGTCCCGCAAGGCGGATGAATGCATTATTCCGCCCAACAGCTTTGTGCTGGCCCATACCATTGAATACTTCCGTATCCCGCGGGATGTGCTGGTGGTCTGCCTTGGCAAGTCCACCTACGCGCGGTGCGGCATTATTGTAAACGTGACCCCGCTTGAACCGGAATGGGAAGGGCAGGTCACGATCGAGATCAGCAACACCACCCCCCTGCCCGCGCGCATTTACGCCAATGAGGGGATTTGCCAGTTCCTGTTCTTCAAGGGCGATTCCCCGTGCGAGACCAGCTACGCGGACCGTGCGGGCAAATATATGGGCCAGCGTGGCGTTGCCACGCCCCGGATGTAAAAACCATGGATCATTTTGTTATCCGCGGCGGCCGCCCCCTGCACGGCGAAATTACCATTGGCGGGGCCAAGAATGCGGGCCTCAAGCTGCTGGTGGCGGGGCTGCTGACCTCCGAACGGCTGGTGCTGTCCAACGTCCCCCATATTGCCGACATTGCCACCATGCGCGCCCTGCTGGAGCAGCACGGGCTGGAAGTGCATGATGTTACGGGCGATGGCTCCACCCTGTCGGTCGGGGGGGATATTACCAATACCGAAGCCCCGTATGACATTGTTTCCAAAATGCGGGCCTCCATTCTGGTGCTTGGCCCGCTACTGGCCCGCTGCCGGGAGGCGCGCGTGTCCCTCCCCGGTGGGTGCGCCATTGGCACCCGCCCGGTGGACCTCCACCTTAAAGGGCTGGAAACACTGGGTGCGGAAATTACGCTGGAAAACGGCTATATTAACGCCCGTGCTCCCAAGGGACTTGTTGGCGACCGCATTATTCTGCCTTTTGCCTCGGTTGGGGCGACTGAAAACCTGATGATGGCGGCAACGCTTGCTCAGGGCAAAACCGAAATCATTAACGCTGCGCGTGAGCCGGAAATGGTGGATCTGGCCAACTGCCTGAACGCCATGGGCGCCCGCATTACGGGTGCGGGCAGTTCCGCCATTTTAATTGATGGCGTGGAAGCCCTGCATGGTGCCGAACACCGCATTATGCCCGACCGTATTGAATGCGGCACCTATGCCTGTGCCGCCGCCATTACAGGTGGGGACCTGCGGCTGGTAGGCGGGCAGATGGACCATCTGGGCGCTGTTGTGCGAGCATTGGAGGAATGCGGGACCGAAGTCACGCAGGATGGGGACACCATGCGCGTGCGCCGCACCGGAGCGCTGCGCGGAATCGACATCATGACCGAGCCTTACCCCGGATTCCCGACCGATATGCAGGCCCAGTTCATGGCCCTGCTCTCGGTTGCCGAGGGGGCCTCCATGATTACCGAGACCATTTTTGAAAACCGGTTCATGCATGTGCCCGAGCTCAACCGCATGGGTGCGCGCATTAACGTCCATGGTTCTTCCGCCATTATCCGTGGGGTGCACAGCCTGTCTGGCGCACCGGTTATGGCGACCGACCTGCGGGCCTCGTTCTCGCTCATTCTCGCAGGGCTTGCCGCCCATGGAGAGACCATTCTGAGCCGCGTGTACCACCTTGACCGGGGGTATGAGGCGGTGGAACGCAAACTGGCCAAATGTGGCGCACTGATTGAGCGCGTGCGGGACTAAACGCCCGTTAACCCTCGACCCGAGCGCAAAAAAGCCGGAGCAGCATAAACTGCTCCGGCTTTTTTTATGCGTATCCCGCCTTCAGGCGGAATGGGGGGACAAGGCTCAGTCTTCCCACCACACGCTCAGAGTACGCACGCCCTGCGCACCGCGGATCAGCACACCCTGAATATCCGCCGTGGCGGATGGCCCGCTCATGAGCACACCATAATTGGCGGTGTGGAACTCGGGGCGGTCCATATAGGCCGTATGCATGTTGGCGGTCAGGTTTTTGGCCGACAGGATCACCACAATATGCTGGGTCAGATGGGCGGCAGAGTTCAGGTCCTGCAACTGGGCTTCGCTCAGGTAGATCGAACCCATTTCCGCAATGCCGAAGGGGGAGCGCACAACCAGCACATCCACCGAGGCCGCCTGCTGGGGTGTGCCCAGCTCTTCTATGCGGATCGTACCTTCAAAATCCGGCACGGCGGAGCAGATAACCTTGGAATCGGGGAAGCGGCGGGCAATGGCGGTGGCCAGTGTGTCCCCCTCCTGCCGTTCCAGCACCTGCCCGCCCAGAATCTGGAGGCTGTTTTCAAACCGGGCCTGCCCGTTATCCATATCCCCCAGACGTGCAACGGGGGGGAGCGGGTGGGCCTTGGGGTCTGGCCTGTTATCGCGCAGGCGGGTCAGAATGGCATCGCGCGAGGTGCTCATGCGCTTTCCCCTTCCTTCTTTTTGGTTTTCAGGCGGTTCTGCTTGTACCAGCTATGGAAGGTCTGCTTGACCGGGTGCGGCAGTTCGCGGTGCTTGCCCCACGGGTTAAGCCAGTTATACAGCACAAAGCGCGGCATGGTGCTGAGCGCGACCTCGGTCCCGTTAATGGCGGCACGGTACAGGGTGGGCTGCCCCATAAGCTTGCCCGCCATGTGCATGACCTCACGCTTTACAAACGGCAGCTCGTGGTGTTCGGCCAGAACACGCCGCCATTTGTAGAGCTGTTCGTGAATGTTGATCTTGACCGGGCACACATTGGTGCAGCTCCCGTTCATGGTCGAGGCAAAAGGCAGCGTGCTGTATTTGCGCTCGTTAAAGGTGGGGTCAATAATCGCGCCAATGGGGCCGGAATATACCGCACCATAGGACAGGCCACCCGAACGGCGATAAACCGGGCAGGTATTCATACATGCGCCACAGCGGATACATTTGAGCGAGGTCCAGAAGTCCTCCATGCCCAAACGGTGCGAACGCCCGTTATCCACCAGCACCACATGCATCTCGCTCCCTTTTTGCGGGCCACGGAAATGCGTTGTGTACTGCGTAATGGGCGAACCAAGGGCCGAGCGTGAAAGCAGGCGGATAAACACACCCATATCCGCCATACGCGGCACCAGCCGTTCGATCCCGATCGTGGCAATGTGCAGGCCCGGTACAGTCGCGCTCAGGTCGGCATTGCCTTCGTTGGTGCAGACCACAAAGGAGCCTGTTTCGGCCACCACAAAGTTGCCACCGGTCATACCCGCATCGGCAGACAGAATAACCGGGCGGGCAGCCAGCCGCTGCTGCCATGCAAGGGACTGCGCGCTGTTGTCGTTGGGGTCCGTGTGATAGTGCTCGGCAAAAATCTTGGCGACATCGGGGATCAGCTTATGCACGGCTGGCACCACAATGTGGCTGGGCATCTGGTTATCCAGCTGCTGGATGCGCTCCCCAAGGTCAGTTTCCGTCACCACAACGCCGCGTGGTTCCAGATACTCGCGCATGCAGCATTCTTCGGTCACCATGGATTTGCTCTTGATGAGCGATTTGGCGCCGTGCTTTTCCAGAATTTCGCCAACGATGCGGTTATGTTCCGCGCCATCGGCTGCCCAGTGCACATGAATACCGTTCTTTTTGGCGTTGGCCTCAAACTGTTCAAGGTATTCTGGCAGGTTGGCCAGCGTGTGCTCCTTGATGGCGGATGCACGTGCGCGCAGTTCCTGCCATTCGGGCAGAATGTGCATCTGCCCATCACGCTTTTGCCGCAGGTCCCACAGCCGTTCGTCATGGAAATCCATGTGGGCGGTATCTTCGATAAACGCTTCCGCCGCCTTGGCGTGGTTGACAGGTTTGACTTTCATTCCCGCGCTCCATTCAGAATTTCAGCAATATGAATGAAGCGGATGGGAACACCGGCCCGCTCCGCACACCCTTGCTGGTGCATCATGCAGGACGTATCGGCCGAGACAATATACTCAGCCCCTGCCTGATGGTGGTCCCGCACCTTGTCCGTGCCCATTTTGGCCGAAACAGCCTCCTCCGTAACCGAGAAGGTGCCACCAAAACCGCAGCATTCATCAGGCCGTTTGGGTGTAGCAAAGGAAATACCCTTGACCTTGCCCAGCAGGTCCATGGGTTTGGAAAAGAACGGCTCGCCCAGTTCGGACATGCTGGCCGTGCGCAGGGCGCGCAGGGTGCCGCAGCTGTTGTGCAGCCCCACCTTGTGCGGGAACTCCGCCCAGGGGAAGTCCTGCACCTTGAGCACATCGTGCAAAAACTCGACCAGCTCAAACGTGTTTTCACGCACATGGCGCACGTCATCGGTCTGCTCGATGGCGTCAAAATTATCGCGCACATGGTGCGTGCAACTGCCGGACGGCATGACAATGGCATCATACTTGGCAAAGTTTTTAACAAACAGTGCCTCTGCCGCAGCCGCATCCTTGTTGCAGCCCGAATTGGCCATGGGCTGGCCACAGCAGGTCTGGTTCATTGGGTATTCCACGTCCTGCCCCAGCTTTTCCAGCAGTTCCAGTGTGGCAATCCCCGCGTTTGGATAAAACGCGTCTATATAACAGGGAATAAACAACCCGATTTTCATACGCACCCCCGGTAAAGAAACGAGCCTCCTCAGCTCGCTGCAATCACAATTTCCACTAACGATGGGCCATCAGTCGCCAAGGCGGCCTCCAGTGCGGGGGCAATATCTGCCGCCCGTGTCACTTTGGTGGAGGGCACCCCCATGGAACGGGCGAGCGCCTGATAGTCTATGCTCGGGTTAACAATATCCATGGCCGGATATGTGCCCTCCCGCGCGGAAATATAATCTTTCTGCTGCCGCATGAAATTCTTGAGCACGTTGTACTCCTGATTATTCATGACCACAAAAGTAACGGGCAGCTTTTCATGTGCCGCGGTCCACAATGCCTGTGGCGAATACAGGGCCGCCCCATCCCCCACAAGGGAGACCACACGCTCGCGCCCAAGGCCGAGTGAGGCCCCAACCGCTGCGGGCATGCCCCAGCCCAGCGCACCGCCACGCAGGAACGAATACTGCGCAGACCACGCACTTTCCAAAAACAGACGCACATCGGAGGATGTGGCTATGGCCTCATCCACAATGGCAATATCCGGCCCCACGGCGCGCACCACTTCCCACGCGGCAACGCTGGGGTGGATGACCGCATCGCTACGGTGGGCCTGCATGGCCTGTCTGGCCTGCGCCTTATGCTGCATGCGCTGGGCGGCCACATGCTCGCCCGCCGCGTGGTAGGCCGCGGCTCTGCCCTGTGTGAGCACCTGCAACTCTGGCAGCAGGGCCTGAAGCGACGCCCGCACATCCCCCACGACCGAGAGCGGGGTCCAGAACGTGCGCCCAAGGTCCCTTACATCGGACGACATCTGATACACCGCACAGCTTGGCGGCAGGGCCGGGCCTTCGGTGTAGAGAATGGTAATGAGCGATTTGCCACCAAGGGCAAAAATGGCGTCATACGCGCCCAGTGTCTGCGCAATGGCGGTTGCCTGTGTGGGCAGGTTGCCGCACCACAACGGGTGTGCTGTGGCAAAGGGAATGCGCGACGGCCAGGAAGACCCATAAACCGGCGCACCCAGGCACTGGGCCACGGCGGCGACCTCGGCTGCCGCATCGGAGCCGTACACCTCGTCCCCCGCAATAATGGCCAGCCGCCCCGGTGCTATGCCCGCCAGTGCACGGGCCAGCTCGGGCAGGCCACCGGCCACAGCCTGCCGGTTGATCTGCGATGGCGCACCAATATCCACCGCACTCAGCTCCTCCATGACGTCCATGGGAAGCGAGAGGAACACAGGCCCGGCGGGGGCTGCCGTGGAATCATGGAAGGCACGGCGCAACAACACGGGCAACTGGTCCGCATGGGCGACTTCCTGCGCCCATTTAACGGCGGGGCGGGCAATCTGCACCAGATCCCCGAACAGTAGCGGGTCGGAAATGGTATGGCGCGAATCCTGCTGCCCCGCAGTCACCACCAGCGGCGTTTGCGAGACACTGGCGTTTAGCAGGTTCCCCAGCCCATGCCCCAGCCCGCCCGCCGTATGCAGGTTTAAAAAACCCGGCTTGCGGGCAGCCTGCGCATAGCCATCGGCCATGGCCACAACGCTGGCCTCCTGCAGACCCAGTACGTAATGCACGTCGGGTATTTCCAGCAGCGCGTCTATCAGCGGGAGTTCGGTGGTGCCGGGGTTGCCAAAAATGTAATCAACCCCCTCGCTCCGCAACACCTCCAGCAATACGGCAGCCCCACGGCGCAGTTGCCCTCCGGCTGTATCCACCCCTGTTATGCCTGACATGCCTTATGCTCCCCTGCGCTGTTGCGCGCCTTGCACCTGTGTCCGCCGTTATCCAGCCCGCTACGGGCCACACCGTGTGCGGCGCGGCCCTGTGCTGGCTACTCCGCCGCCAGTTTCTGCCCTTTAAGGGCTACGGGTTCCGGCCCGCCAGTGGCCCAGTCCAGCAGTTCCACCGTGTGCACAAACGGCAGCCCGGCCTCCCCTGCAAGCTGGGTCATGCACCCGATGTTGCCGCTGGCGGCAATCTGGGCATGTACGGAGCGGATGTTGCGCAGCTTGCGCTCCTTCAGCTCATTGGCGATGTCTGGCTGGAGCAGGTTGTAGGTGCCAGCAGACCCACAGCACAGGTAGCCCTCGGGCACGTCCAGCACGGTAAACCCTGCCTCACGCAGCAGGTCCTTGGGCTGATTCACAATCCGCTGACCGTGCTGCATGGAACACGCGGAATGGTACACCACCCGCAGCCCCGTGGGGGTGGCAGGTTTTTCCAGCCCGATCTCGACCATAAACTCGGTAATGTCCCGCGCCATGGCGGACACGCGCGCGGCCTTGTCCGCCCATTGCGGGTCCAGCCTGAGTGCGTGGCCATAGGCCTTGATGGATGTGCCACAGCCGGATGTGTTGATGACAATGGCATCCAGCCCGTCCGGGCCATCGGCCTCACGCAGCCAGGCGTCAATATTGGCCTTGACCAGTGGCAGGGCCTGCGCCTCGTCCCCCATATGTTCGGCAGGGGCACCACAGCAGCCTGAACCTGCTGCGACCACCACCTCTACCCCATGGCGCTGGAGCAGGCGGATTGTGGCTTCGTTAATGGCTGTGTCCAGCACGGTCTGCACGCAGCCGTTAAGCAGCGCCACACGCTTGCGCGGTTTGACCGCCTTGCCTGCCTGCGGCGCGGGCAAAAATGTTTGCGGCCGATCCACCGGACTGGGAGCGGGCAACGGGTTGGTTGGCACCATATCCAGCATGGCACGCAGGGTGCCCGAGAACAGCCCCCGGAAGGGCCGGCCCAGACGCCCGCCAAAAATGGCAAGGCGGAACAGGCGGGCATTGGGAATAAGCCGGACCAGCAGTTCGCGCACGGCACGCTGGAAGAGCGGGCGTTTGTAATGCTCCTCCACATATTCGCGGCCATGGGCGATCAGTTTGGAGTATTCCACGCCTGACGGGCAAATAGCCTCACACGCAAGGCAGGTCAGGCAGCGGTCCAGATGTTCGACCGTTTTGGCATCAGGCACGCCACCTTTTTCGTACATGTCCTTCATAAGGAAAATACGGCCGCGCGGGCTGTCGTTTTCCTCATGCTTGACGGCGTATGTGGGGCAGCGCGAGAGGCACACGCCACAATGGACGCAGTTGCCAATAATGTCCTTGGCCAACTGCACGTTCGGGTCCGCATCCAGCGCGGCCTGGGGAATATGGCTGAGCATTGGGGCGTCTCCTATGCCTGAACGGTCATGCGGCCGGGGTTGAGAATACCTGCCGGGTCAAAGGCTGTGCGGGTGCGCGCGGCCAGTGCTGCAACCCCCGCACTGACGGGCGGGAACGCACCAAACTGGGCACGCACCGCATCGGGCGCACGCAGCAGGGTTGCGCGCGCGCCTGCTTTTTCCGCCATTTTACGGTAACGCAGGGTATCCACCTCGGGCTGCACGCCGCGCATGGTGGAGAACACCACACCGCCTGCCCAGTCCACAAAAAAGCGGTTGATGCAGCCTGCACTGCGCGCCTGCTCCACAAAGGCGGGCATGGTTGTGGCGGGCAGGTTAACACGCCACACCAGCTCGTCCGGTTTGGCATTCAGGCAGTCCAGTTCACGCACACCGGCCCACAGGGCGCGGCTCTGCTCCTGCTCCAGCACCACCATGCCACCACGGGTGGCCAGCATGCCATTGAGCACCTGCTGGTTGCCCGCAACGCCGGGCACTGTGCCTTCCACGCGCACCAGCAGTTCGCACAGCCCTGAGGCATTGACCCTGCGGGCCAGCCCGCCAAGCCCCAGCGGAAGGGCGCGCATTCTGGCAAACAGGGCTACGTCCTCCTCCAGTGTGGCGGCGGGCAGCACCAGAGTTACCTCCGCCCGTGGGGCGGGCAGCACCTTGAGTGTAACGGTTGTGAGTGCTGCCAGCGTACCGTTGGCCCCTGTTACCAGTTTGCTGATGTCGTAGCCGGTCACGTTCTTCATGGTCCGGCCGCCCGCCTTGAACACATCGCCCTGACCGTTCACGCCTTCCACGCCCAGAACAAAGTCCCTTGCCGCCCCGGTCAGAATCCGGCGCGGGCCAGACAGGGCGGTGGAAACCGCCCCACCCAGTGTGCTGCGCGCGCCATTGGTGCCATACAGCCCGGCATAACGTGGGGGTTCGAACGGCAGGTATTGCCCTTTTTGCGCCAGAACCTGCTCGACCTCATCCAGCGTGGCGCCAACACCTGCGCGAATCACCAGATCATCGGGGTCATAAAAATCTATCTGATCCAGCCCGCCCAGTTCCAGCACGCGGGTAGCGGCAACCGGGTTACCCAGCCCGGCACGGGTGCCATTGCCCCGCACCACCAGAGGCTCGCCCCGGCTGGCCGCGTCCATAAGAATATCTGCAACGTCCTGTGTTGTGGCAGGACGCATGGATGCAGTGGTTTGTGTGTCTGTCATGCTTGCAATGCCCTACCAGAATCAGAAACGCGGAATATCCGCAAAACGCAGGTTACCGTTATGCACATGCATCCGCCCGAATTCCGCACAGCGGCACAGGGTGGGGAACATCTTGCCCGGGTTCAGCAGGTCCTTGGGGTCAAACGCACATTTGACCATCTGCTGCTGCTGCAAATCCACTTCGGTAAACTGGTGGGTCATGAGGTCACGTTTTTCAACGCCAATGCCGTGTTCACCGCTGAGCACCCCGCCCGCATCCACGCAGGCGATCAGCACATCGGCCCCGAACTCCTCGGCTTTTTCCAGATCGCCCGGTTTGGCGGCATCATACATGATGATGGGGTGCAGGTTGCCATCCCCCGCATGGAAGCAGTTGGCGTAATCCAGCCCGTATTTTTTGGACATGTCCGCCATCTTGTTCAGCACCTCGGGCAGCTTGTTGCGCGGGATGGTGCCGTCCGTGCAGTAATAATCCGGGCAAAGCTTGCCAATGGCGGAAAATGCCAGCTTGCGGCTGCTCCATATGCGCTGGCGTTCTTCCTCCGTGGTGCTGACCTTGAGTTCAATAGCCCCTTGCCCACGCGCCACATCGCTGACCACACCAACCAGTGCGTCCACCTCAACCGCCGTGCCATCAAGCTCGCACAGCAGGAGTGCGGCCGTGCGGTCATCAAATTTTTCCTTGATCAGGACGGAAACCGCATCAAGCACCTTGCGGTCCATGAACTCCAGACCCGCAGGAATAATACCCACGCCAATAATGGCGCCCACACATTCGCACGCTTCCTCCACGGACGCGAAGCTCATGGAAATAACGCGTGCAACTTCGGGCACGGGCTCCAGCCGCACGGCAATTTCGGTCACCACCGCCAACAGCCCTTCAGAGCCGGTCAGCACCCCCATAAGGTCCAGCTCACCTTCGGCCGCGCCAAGGTAGGCACCGCCCAGTTCCACCATTTCACCGGTCATCAGCACGGCCTGAATGCCCAGAATATGGTTGGCGGTCACACCGTATTTAAGGCAGTGCACGCCCCCGGCATTTTCCGCCACATTGCCACCAATGGTGGAGATCAACTGGCTGGACGGGTCAGGCATGTAGCACAGGCCAAGATGGCTGACGGCCTCGGTAATTTTAATATTGGGCACACCCGGCTGCACGCGGGCTACGCGGTTGTGTTCATCCACCGCCAGCACGTTGCACAGGCGGGACGTAACCAGCAGCACGCCATCTTCCAGCGGCAGGGCACCACCCGAGAGCGATGTGCCAGAACCACGGGGAACAATCTTGACGCCTTTTTCGTTGCAGAAACGCAGAACAGCCTGCACTTCCTGCGCAGACCCCGGCAACACGACCAGCAGCGGCATAGCCATGTAGGCGGTAATGCCATCGCACTGGTAAGGCCTGCGCTGTGCATCGTCGGAAATAACCCAGTCTTTTCCCACAATCTGGCGCAGACCCTGCGCCAGTGCATCACGCTGGCTTATAATGGTCTGGTTGGGTTCGGGCATCTGCATTCTTGTTCTCTTTCATACTGCGTTGCCGCGTCATGGAAGAAAAAAGGCAGTCTGCCTGCCTCCTTTGCTCCGTCCGTCAGTGGCGCCGTGCTGTGGTGTTATAACAACATTATCGCGCTAATGAAACGGATGGAGCGGATGACAGCAATAGAACCTGTTCTGCGTCAAGCGCAGCGCTATGTTCAGGCTGCTGCCGTGGTTTCCCCCAACTGTGCCAGAGGCTGCATGAGCAAGTGGTTGTGCGAGTAGTCAACCGGCACGGCAATAACCACCGGACCTTCCACATCCATGGCCTCGCGCAGGGCCTGCCGCACGCCATCTTCCGTTGTGGCCGTAATGCCTTTTGCCCCGCAGGCTTCTGCATATTTTGCAAAATCAATCGGGCCAAAATGCACGCCGGAGCCACGGCCGTACTTCTTCTGCTCCTGAATTTCGACCATGTTGTAAGCCTGATCAATCCAGACCATATGGATCAGATTGCACTTCAGGCGCACGGCTGTTTCCAGCTCCATGCTCGACATCATGAATCCGCCATCGCCAGAAATTGAAACAACTTTTTGCGATGGGTTAACAAGGCTGGCCGCAATCCCCCACGGCAGGCCCACCCCCATGGTCTGCTGGCCGTTGCTGATAAGCACCTGACGCGCCCGGAAGGAGAGCAGATAACGCGCCAGCCAGATATGGAATGTTCCCATATCCAGGCACAGGGTCATGTCCGGGGTTACAAACTGTTCCAGCTCACGCACGATCTGGAGCGGGTGCACGGCGGAGTTGCTGCTGCTACGTGCCGTAAGCAGCGCAGTGCTGCGGGCTTTTTTATACCCTTCCAGCACCGCTTCCAGCTCCGGCGCACGGGCAAGGCCACCGGCTTTGCCGCCCAGCCCTTCAAGGGTCAGGGCAATGTCACCGATCAGTTCAATGGCGGGCACAAAGGCATTGTCGAGTTCAGCCGCCACAATATCAACATTGATAATCTGGCGGGCGTCATTCACGTTCCACAGCCACGGGTCATATTCCACCGGGTTGTAGCCCACGGCCACCACCACATCGGCCTCGTGCAGAAGCTGGTCCCCGTGCTGGTTGCGGAACAGGCCGATACGCCCGCCAAAGCGGTCCACCAGCTCTTCCGATACGGCACCAGCTGCCTGATACGTCCCCACAACCGGCACGCCTGTCTGTTTGACAAAAGCGCGCACGGCATCTGCCACATCCGGGCGGCTGGCGAGCATGCCCAAAAGCATGACGGGACGCTTGGCTTTTTTAAGCAGCGTTGCGGCCTCGGCCACCACATCTGCTGGAGCGCCCCCCATGCGCGGGGCCAGACGGTCCGCCAGAACCGGGGCATTGGCAGGCATGGACAGCACATCCATGGGCGTGCTGACAAATGCCGCACCCGGCCGCCCGCTTTCTGCAAAGCGGAAGGCATTGGCCATAACTTCCGAAATGGCGGTGGGGGTGGTCAGTTCCACGCTGTATTTGGTTACGGGGCGGAACAGGCTGACCGTATCCATGGTCTGGTGTGTCAGCTTAAGCCGGTCTGCCAGCTTGACCGCACCACCAATGGCCAGAACGGGGTCCCCTTCCGAATTGGCGGTGGCCAGCCCGGTAATAAAGTTGGAAGCACCGGGGCCAGATGTTGCAATGCACACCCCGGCCTTGCCGGTAATGCGCCCAAGGCCTCCGGCAATAAAGGCGGCATTCTGCTCATGCCGGGTCACAACGGTTTCGATCGAGGAATCAACCAGCGCGTCAAACAGCCGGTCCACCTTGGCACCGGGAATACCAAACACATGGGTAATGCCATGCGCTTCCAGATTTTTGACAATAAGCTCCGCACCGCATTGTGCAGTGGTATCTGCCATTTTGGTCATTGTTGTAAAAACCCTCAGGTCAGGCGGGGTTGCGGGAGGAAAAGTCGCGCAGCAACCCCGTGCAGTTCAAAAAAAAACAAACAGGTCAGGCCGGTAAGGTGTCAGCCACCTTCGGCAATGCGAATGGCTTCACTCAGGCTTTCGGGGTTCAGGTTGGCCTGCGCAAACTGCTTTGTGCGCGGCAACTGCACCTGAAGGTCGGAAATTGTGGCAACCTCAAGCATACCCTTAACAATTCTGTATTCGGTCACATGCCCACCGCGCTTATGGTCCTCGGACAGAAAGTGCAGGTGGTAGCCAGCAACATTCACGCCCTGCATGTAAACCGGGCTGCGGAAGCCGATCATGGTTCCGGTAACCGATTCCAAGGTAAAGGTTGGCTGCTTTTTAACCACTTCGAGCATATGCGGGTACGGCTTGCACTGGCAGAACACCGTGCGCGTATCCACCCGCTCGAACAGGCCGGTAAAGCGCACCGCACCAAACAGGTTGGGGTTACCAAGCAGGTGGTCCACCAGCTCTTCAAAACTTTCCTTGTCCTTGGGCGTGTCGATCATCACGTTTTTTTCGGGTTCGAAATACGTCACGCAGGCAAAGGGAGTTTTAAGCGAGCCGGGCACTTCTGCTGCCAGCCCTTCCGCACGGAACTGGCGCACAACGCCGTCCGTTACAATCATTTCCCCATCAAGGGAGTTAAAGGTGCCAAGGCCGAAGTTGCCGTGCTGGAGCAGTTCGTCCAGCGTGGTTTCCCCGTCGTACACCGCGTCCAGCAGGGCAGCCATGGTGGAGGTCTGGTAAAGGCGGTTCACTGGTGGTTTGCCCACAACCCCGTTCCCCAACGCCGCGGACCGCAGATCTATATCCGCTACCGGCTGCTTTACCATGCTCAACACTCCTTCAAACGCTTAACGGCCCATACTCATCTGACGCAGATGTTATAACGGCTTGAAGCAGTCTTCCAATATATCTTGGCGGTGTTATCCATATCGGATATATATGGGTTATGGACATCCGACACCTGCGCTATTTTGTAACCGTGGCCGAACATGGCTCCATTACCCGCGCGGCCGAAGCGCTGGGCATGGAACAGCCCCCTCTGAGCCAGCAGATCCGCCAGCTTGAAAAAAACCTTGGCGTGGTCCTGTTCGAGCGCCTGACGCGCGGCGTCAAACTGACCGACATCGGGGCCGTGCTCCTCCCGCGCGCCAGAACCATTCTGGACCTGCAGGCCCAGTTTCTTTCCACCGCGCAAGGTCTGGCACGGGGGGAAATGGGGCATATCCGTCTGGGCCTTGCGGGGGCTGTCTCGCTTTTGCCGGTTATCCCGTTCACTATCCGCCGGTTCCGGGAAATGGCGCCCGATGTCACCATTTTTCTGGAGGAGAGCAATACGCCCTCGCTATGCACCGCGTTGCACGAACCCAGCGTGGACATAGCCATTGTGCGCCCCCCTGTGCCCGACCCCGTGCGACTTTCGGTTTTTCATCTGCTGGATGAGCCCACGGTTATTGCCCTGCCGCGTGGGCACAAGCTGGCCGATACCCCCGTGATCAGTCTGGACATGGTGGCACAGGACCCGCTGATCATCTTCCCGCGGGAACTGGGGCCGGGCTTTCATGATGCCATTCTCTCAGCCTATCAAGTGGCCGGGGTAACACCCGTTATGGGGCAGCAGGCCCCGCAGATTGCAGGCACCATTCCGCTAGTGGCCGCAGGGCTTGGGGTTTCGGTTGTGCCGCGCTCACTCAGCCAGATTCATGCCGGGGGGGTCACCTTCCATACCATTAGCGAACCTGCCCCACGGGCCACACTGGCCGTGGCCATACGTGCGGGCCAGAACATGCCGCTGGTCACCCGCTTTGCCAGCGTGCTGCGCACGGCCTGCCGCAAATGGACAAACCGACAGCCAGAACAGGATTTTTTTGATCTGGAATAGCAGGCGGGGCCAAAATGGCTGCGCCGCCGGGGCTAAAAGGCGTATCCCCTTGCATCGGCCACGGCCCTGAGCACAAAAAACGTGCGGGTCTGGCGCACATGGGGCAGAACGCTCAGCACCTCGGCATGGAAGCGGTCAAAACCTTCCATATCTCCAACACGGATTTTTAAAAAATAGTCAAAATCCCCTGCCACAAGGTAGCAGTCCAGCACTGCTGGCTGGGCAGCCATAGCGGCCTCGAACATGGGAAAACTGTCTGCCGCACGCTCCAGCACAACCCCGACCAGCACCACCATGCCCAGCCCGACCCGGCTGGCATTGACCTTGGCCTGTACGGCGGAAATATACCCTTCATCAAACAACCGCTGCACCCGGCGGTGGCAGGTGGCGGGGCTGACCTGCACCTTGTCCGCCAGATCGTTGTTGTGGATGCGCCCGTTATTTTGCAACAGGCGCAAAATCTGCCGGTCCGTCTTGTCCAGACAGTTTTCCATGGAACCCTGCTCTCCAATTACCCAAATATATGAAATTTTGTTATTTGTTTTTCATTAAAAGAGAAATATTCCATCATCAGAGTTCTTCTTTTTGAATAAAAACTGTCTGCCCCCTGCCTCTCACCTTTTCATAATCACTTCTGAGTGCACAAGGGCAAAAATGAGCTGCCGCGCCCTGCGCAGCCTTAGAGAAAACAATAAAATTATTTGCCGCGCAGGACGGATTTTGTTTAATTTTATATAAGTTGCAAAAGGACTTACGCACCATCCCAATTTGTTGCACAAAAGCAACGTACACAGACCCGCCAGCCCAAACCGGTTCTGCACCGGAACACCCTGCCGGCCCCGTTCCCGCCACCAGTACGGAGACAGACCACTTTGAGCATGCATGCACCGCCGCCATCCGATGTCACGCCAGGCCAGACAACGGAAGGTTACCGGCAAGGTCTGGGCAAACGACAGATCCAGATGATTTCCGTTGGGGGGGCCATCGGCACTGGTCTTTTCCTGGGTGCAGGCAGCCGGTTGCAGGCTGTGGGGCCATCCCTTGCCATTGTCTATCTGGTTTGCGGCGTGTTCTCCTTCCTCATGCTCCGCGCTCTGGGGGAGCTGGTCATGTACCGCCCCACCAGTGGTAGCTTTGTCTCCTACGCGCAGGAGTTTCTGGGGAGCCGGGCATCTTATGTTGCGGGCGCGCTCTCGTTCTTCAGCTGGGCCATGACCGGCATTGTCGATATTACGGCCGTTGCACTTTACATGCATTTCTGGGGTGTTTTTGCCGTTGTGCCCCAATGGGTCATGGCGCTTATGGCGCTGGTGGTCATTACCTGCATGAACCTGATTGGCGTCAAATGGTTTGGGGAGATGGAGTTCTGGTTCTCCATCATCAAGATTGCCGCCCTGCTGGCTTTTCTGGTTGTGGGCACGGCCATTCTGGGCCTGCGTGTACCCGTGGACGGGCATAGCACCGGCATACAGCTTATTACCGAACATGGCGGGTTGTTCCCGCACGGCATGCTCCCTGCCCTTGTGCTTATTCAGGGCGTTGTGTTCGCCTATTACGGCATAGAGATGATTGGCACCGCCGCAGGGGAATGCAAAAACGCGCGCGAAGTGCTGCCCTCGGCCATTAACAACGTGATCTGGCGGATCATGATCTTTTATGTCGGCACGGTTACCCTGCTGGTTCTGCTGCTGCCCTGGTCGGCCTATCAGGCCGGAGTTAGCCCGTTTGTGACCTTCTTTTCCCGCCTTGGGGTGCCGGGGGTGGATTCGCTCATGAACATAGTGGTGCTGACCGCCGCCCTGTCCAGCCTGAACTCGGGCCTGTATTCCACCGGGCGGGTCCTGCGCGCGCTGGCCCTCAATGGCACGGCTCCACGCTACCTTGCTCATATGAACAAACAGGCCGTACCAGCAGCCGCCATTTTAACAACTGTAGCCATTTATCTGGTGGGGGTGGGGCTGAACTACCTCCTGCCTTCCCAGATTTTTGAGATTGTTCTCAACATGGCCTCTATCGGCATTGTCAGCACATGGTGCTTTATTGTGCTCTGCCAGATCAAACTGCGGCAGGCCATTCGGGCAGGCCGTATTGCCCCCACGGGTTTTGCCATGCCCGGCGCACCCGTTACCGCGTGGCTGACCATTGCCTTTTTTATCAGCATTCTGGGGCTGATGCTGTTTGACTACCCAACAGGCACCTATTCCATTATGGCCATTCCGGCCCTTGCCGCCCTGCTGTTTGTGGGCTGGAAAGCCGCAAGCCACACGCCCCTTAACGTTGTGCCCCAGACCATACCTTCGGCTGAATTAACCGATGATGCCGATTTTACCCCACCCTGTGCGGAGTAAACACCGGCACGCTCTTCCCTGCGGCATACGCCCCGCAGGGAGCACGGAATACAAAAAAAGGGGAGCCGTATGGCTCCCCTTTTTTACTGAACCACACAGCCCACCTAGTAACCCGGCGGGGGTGGGTAAGGTACGGGGGCCGGCACCACCGGGTATGCCGGGTAAGGTGTCGCCACCGGGTAGGGCGTTGCCGGATAAACACTGCCCGCAATGACATTGGAAATAATGCCCGTTGCCACTGCCGCCAGCAAAAAGCTACCGCCGTAGCTGATCCAGCGATAACCCGGTGGTGGGGCATACAGGCCACGGTAACCGCGCCAGTTATCTACAAAAATACCGCCGCCATCATACCGGTCTCCCCGCCGCCATGAGCCGCCATGCGGGCCACCGCGTGGGCCTGCACCCCAGCCTGGGCCGCCACCCGGCCCGCCCCGAAAACCACCACCATGGCCACCGCCAGGCCCTCTGCCCGGGCCACCCGGTCCACCAGGTCCGCCGTGACCACCACCGCCCGGCCCACCTGGGCCGCGCTGGGCGTAAGCCGCAAGCGGTGCTGTGGCAACAAGCAGCCCCATAAGAAGCGCCATTGAACGTTTTGCTTTGAAGATCATGCTGAATCTCCTTCCTTCCACCCCATTGAGCCTACCATGATGTGGCGGAAGTTTGTCGAGATCATAGCCGTTTGGCGTTGGGTTTAATCCGGTCTGCCCGCCCGGTGGTACGGGTGGCCCGCAGCAATGGCCTGCGCGCGGTAAACCTGCTCGACCAGCATAATCCGTACCAGCATATGCGGCCATGTGAGCGTGCCAAAAGACAGGGAGGCATCTGCGCGTTGCAGAACGGAACTATCCAGCCCTTCCGCCCCGCCAATAACAAAGCAGGGCGTGCGCCCCGCGTCCTGCCATGCGGCAAGGCTGGTGGCAAAGGCAACACTGCTATACGTGCGCCCACCTTCATCCAGCGCCACAACATGGCTGTGTGCGGGGCAGGCGGCCAGAATGGCCTGTGCCTCACGCCGTTTGATCTCATCGGGGCTGCCGCGCCCGTCCGGCAGTTCCACAATATCCAGCGCCGGACGCAGGCGCTTGAGATACCGCTCCACCAGCGCACGCTCGGATTTGTCCTTCATGCGCCCTACCGCCACAAGCCTCATACCCGGCACCTGTGGCGGCAGAATCGTATGCCCTGTAAACCAGACATCAGCACTTACAGACGGGTCACGCCGTCTTCGTTGCTTTCATCCAGTTCCGCACCCCACATTTTTTCCAGCCCATAGAGCGCACGCGCTTCGGGCTTGAACAGGTGGACCACAATATCGCCCGTATCCAGCAAAACCCAGTCGGACCCATTAGCCCCTTCAACCAGCACGCGCTTGATACCAATATCACGCAGCTTGCGTTCAATATGCTGGGCCATGGCGGCAATCTGGCGGTCGGCCAGACCGGTTGCGATCACCATTTTATCGGCAAAGGAGGCACGGCCGGCAAGGTTGATCACAACCAGATCTTCCGCCTTGTCATCCTCCAGACTGGCGGTAATCAGCGCAAGGGACTGTTCGAGCAGATCGGGGGCAATGGCCTCACGCTTGGTGCGGGTTTTTGGCCCTGCTGCGGCTGCTTTTTTGCGCACAGAGCCGGGGGCTGCCGCCGCTTTGGGGACTGCGGCTGCACGGGTGGAGGCCGCACGGCCCCCGCGAGCGGTGGCCGTGGACGTGCGGGTGCGTGCGGGCGTCTCGGCGGGTGGCTTGGTGGTTATGACCGTTCTCCTGAAAACTGACTACTCTTTGGGGTGATGGGCTGATCCGTAGTGGCGTCAAACCCGCCCCGCTGACGAATGGCTGTTGCAGATATACTGTTTTGTGCCCCCGGAAGGAAAGCCCAAGCTGGGGGAGAAAGTGTGGCAAGCCGTGCTGCCTGCCGTGCAGGCACACGCCAGCGCGCCAGATACTGCGCCGCCAACCCGCCCAAAGCCCGCACATTCTGCCCCGGACGGGGGAAAACCGCCACAGGTACCTGCCGCACCAGTTGGTGCCAGTGCTTCCAGCGCGGCAATGTTACCAGACCATCCGCCCCCATCAGCCATACAAACCGAACATGGGGGAAGCGGGCCTTGAGCCGGGCAAGCGTGTCCACCGTATAACGGGTGCCGAGTCGGGCCTCCAGATCGGTGGCCACAATCCTGCGCCCATCCGCCAGTTGGCGCGCAGTGGCCAGACGGGTGGCAAAAGAGGCCATCTCCCGCCCGGCCTTGAGCGGATTACCCGGAGACACCATAAGCCAGACCTGATCCAGCCGTAGCTCCAGCATAGCCCGCCGGGCTATGGCCTGATGCCATCTGTGCGCAGGGTTGAATGACCCACCCAGAAGCCCCACGCGGCTGTGGCGGTTATCCCCCCATGTGGGAATCCGGCACCCTGCGGGCTGCACTCCCCTGCCCGTTATGGCCGCCGTATCTGCTTTTGTAACTGGCATATACCGTTGTGGCCCATGCAGGCCGCGCGCACTGCCCGCCCCAAGTATGCGGGGGCCGGTGTGCGCCACTGGCCTGTTATGGGCCTGCGCGCTCAGGTACGGACCTGACCGCTACCAAGCACCTCGTAGCGGAAGGTTGTCAGCTGTTCCACGCCAACTGGCCCACGGGCATGGAAGCGCCCTGTGGCAATGCCAATTTCCGCCCCGAACCCGAACTCCCCACCATCACAGAACTGGGTGGAGGCATTCCACATGACAACCGCGCTGCTCACACCATTCATGAACCGCGCAGCAACGGCTTCGTCCGCCGTAACAATGGCTTCGGTGTGGGAGGAGCCAAAGCGGGCAATGTGGTCGAGTGCCTCGTCCACACCATCCACTACGGCTACGTTCAGCACGGCATCCAGCCATTCGGTGGCAAAGTCTTTTTCGGTACCGGCGGGCAGGTCGGGCATGATCTGCCTTGCGGCGGCATCCGCCTTGAACGTGCAGCCCTGCTCAGCCAGGTCAACCACAATCTGGGGCAGCAGGACCGAAGCAATGGCTGCGTCTATCAGCAGGGTTTCGGTTGCGCCGCAAATGCCCACACGGCGCATTTTGGCGTTCAGCACAATCCGGCGGGCCATGGCATGGTCGGCTGCGGAATGGACATAGGTGTGGCACAGCCCTTCCGCATGCGCCAGCACAGGCACGCGGGCCTCACGCTGCACGCGCTCCACCAGCGAGCGGCCACCCCGTGGAATAATCAGGTCCACAAGGCCAGCAGCGGTCAGCATGTCCGCCACGTGTTTGCGATCAGCATCCGGGGCGATCAGCACGGCATCTTCCGGCAGGCCCGCATTGCGCAAGCCGGTCTGCATGGCGGCATGAATGGCGCGCGCGCTATGCAGGCTTTCCGACCCGCCACGCAGCAGCACGGCATTGCCGGACTTGATGCACAGCCCGGCCGCATCGGCCCCTACATTGGGGCGGCTTTCGTAAATAACGCCAATAACGCCAACAGCCGTTGCCACCTTGCGAATGCGCAGGCCGTTGGGGCGGGACCATTCCTCCAGCACCTGCCCTACGGGGTCGGGCAGGTCGGCAATGTCTTCCAGCCCACGGGCCATGGCCTCGACCCGCTCGGGGGTCAGGGTCAGCCGGTCACGGAATGCGTCCTTGGCGGTAGATGCGGCAAGGTCAAGCGCATTGGCCGCCAGAATGGCCGGAGCAGACGCCCGCAATGCGCTGGCCGCAGCCCATAGGGCCTTGTCCCGCTCGGAGGAGGAACTCTGCGCCAGCGTGCGCACGGCCAGTCTGGCCCTGTGTGCCAGATCGTGCATGGAGCATGGCGATGGCACACCCTGTGCTGGTGCGCGCATATCTGCCGTGGCCACATGCTGCCGACTGTCTTCCTCCGTATTCATGCTGGCGTCCCTTATCTCCATTGTCCGGTTTTCTTTTTATCGTGTGTGGTCCGCCCACCGGGGCGGACCTGATCATGCGCTTTAGAGTGCCGTATCAGACATTAAAGCGGAAGAGCAGAATGTCGCCGTCCTTCACAACGTAGTCACGGCCTTCAATCCGCAGGCGTCCTGCTTCCTTGGCACCTGCTTCCCCATTATATCGAACATAATCGTCAAATGCGATGGTTTCGCAGGCAATAAAGCCACGTTCAAAATCATTGTGAATAACGGCAGCAGCCTGCGGGGCCTTGGTGCCGACCGTAATGGTCCATGCACGTGCCTCCTTGGGGCCTACGGTAAAGTAGGTGCTCAGGCCCAGCAGTTTGTACCCTGCGGCAATCACACGGTCCAGACCGCTATCGCTCAGGCCCAGCCCTTCCAGGAATTCACGGCGTTCCTCGTTTTCGAGCTGGCTCACCTCAGCTTCGATCGCGGCGGAAACAATAACAACCGCTGCCCCTTCGGCTTCAGCCTTGGCCTTCACCTTTTCGGAGAACGCATTGCCGGTGGAGGCCGAGTCTTCATCCACGTTGCACACATACAGCACGGGCTTGCTGGTCATGAGCTGCAGGCGGCGGACAGTCTCCTCCTCCCCGGCGGGAATGGCGGTGCGCGCAGGGCGGCCATCACGCAGGGCCGCAAGAATGGGCTGCATGATCTCGATCTGGGCCACGGCTTCGCTGTCGCGGTTGCGGGCACGTTTTTCCAGCGCGGGCAGGCGTTTTTCCAGCGAATCCAGATCAGCCAGCATCAGCTCGGTTTCAATGATCTCCGCATCCCGGACGGGGTCCACGCCCCCTTCCACATGGGTAATATCATCATCCTCAAAGCAGCGCAGGACGTGGATAATGGCGTCCACCTCACGGATATTGGCCAGAAACTGGTTGCCCAGCCCTTCCCCCTTGGAGGCACCGCGCACAAGGCCCGCAATGTCCACAAACTCAAGGCTTGTGGGCACTTCACGCTGGGATTTGCCAATAGCCACCAGCTTGTCCAGCCGTGGGTCCGGCACCGCAACGCGGCCCACATTGGGCTCGATCGTGCAGAACGGGTAGTTGGCGGCCTGCGCCGTGGCCGTGGCCGTAAGCGCGTTGAACAGGGTGGACTTGCCCACATTGGGCAGACCAACAATACCGCAGTTAAAACCCATCAGCCCTTGCTCCCTTGTGGCAGTGCAACCTTGGTCATAAACCGGTCGGCATGCCCATCCGCCAGCAGGGGGGCGGCATCGGCCATGCTGGTGAGCATGGGGTCGAGCCAGTCCTGCTGGTCTGTTTGTGTAAAATTACCCAGCACCCAGCCATGCACCCGTTCCTTGGCGCCGGGGTGGCCTATGCCAATACGAACACGCCAGTAATCGGGCGTGCCCAGCATCTTGTCTGTCGAGCGCAGGCCGTTATGGCCCGCTGCACCGCCGCCACGCTTGATGCGCAGCCTGCCCGGTTCCAGATCCAGCTCATCATGGAAAAGCGTTATCTGCTCGGGGGCTATTTTGTAAAAGGCCGCAGCTTCCTGCACACTCTCGCCCGAGCGGTTCATGTAGGTCATGGGCAGCAGTGCAAGCACCTTGTGGCCGCCTATGCGCCCTTCGGCTACCTCACCCTTGAAGCGGTTGCGCCATGGCGTAAAGCCGTATCTGGCGGCAATGGCCTCGACCGCCATAAAGCCAACATTGTGCCGGTGCCGGCGCATGGAGGACTCGGGGTTACCCAGTCCGACCCAGAGCAGCATTGCGGATTCTGCCTTGTGTTTATGAACAGAAAGGGGGGCACATGCGCCTGCACGTGCCCCCGCGTTCCATAAGCTTCAGATTGCCTGAACTCCCGATTAGGAAGCGTCAGCACCTTCTGCCGGAGTGGTGTCAACCAGCGGTGCGGCAATGGAGGCAACCACAAAGTTGGCTTCGTGGGAAACAGGCGTTGCACCTGCCGTGCCCTGCACATCGTCCCAACGCACGTTGTCGTTGATGTCGAGCTTGGTCAGGTCAACAGTAAAGAACTCGGGGATGTTCTCTGCTGCCACTTCCACGTCAACCGTGTGACGCACGATGTTGAGCATGCCACCACGCTTGATACCGGGGCACTTGTCTTCGCCCACAAAGTGCACGGCCACTTCAACATGCACGCGCGAGCCAGCGGCCAGACGCAGGAAGTCGATGTGAACGGGCGAATCCTTGACCGGGTGGAGCTGCACGTCACGCACCAGAGCGCGTTCGTTCTTGCCACCTTCGATCTGGATGTCATACACGCGTGAGCGCCAGCCAGAGGTCTGGATTGCCTTGACAACCAGACGCGGGTCGAGCGCGATCAGCGTGGATTCCTGCTTGCCACCGTACACAACGCCGGGCACCAGGCCTTCACGCCTCGTCGCACGCGCTGCCCCCTTACCAGCCTTCGCGCGCGCAGAAGCTTGGATTGTTGTAATTTTGGACACCTTGACTTCTCCTGAAAAACTTGAGCACGCAGGCCTCCAGGGGTGCCTGCGCGGTGGCTGCGGCCTTACAGCAAAACCCCGCCACAGGCAAGGTCCGGCTTGGCTTGTGGCACCTTTATCCCGCCCTGTGCCCCATCTGGCACACCCCACCCCCGGCCGGAGCCTCCGCCATGAACCCGCCTTTTCAGCCCGTCCCCCACCAGCCTGCTGCCCCCACACCCACGCAGCAATTTGGCAGTGACCATGATACGGGCCTGTGCCCCCAAGCGCTGGAAGCCATAAACCGCGCAGCCTCCGCCAGCGCCCCACCTTATGGGGATGACGCATGGACCCGCCTTGGGGCCAAGGCCGTGGCGGACCTGTTTGCCGCCCCGCAGGCCCGCGTGTTTTTTGTGTTCAGCGGTGCGGCGGCCAATGCGCTGGTGCTGGCAACGCTCTGCCCGCCCTATTGCAGCATTATTGCCTCCGAAATTGCCCACGCGGACACATCCGAGCGGGGGGCGACGGAATTTTTCTCCGGTGGGGCAAAGCTGGTCACCCCTCCCACGCAGGATGGCAAGCTGACCCCCGCCGCCATTACGCAGGCCATGCGCCGCGCACGTGGCCCCGGAGCCTCCACCCCGGCGGCCGTGAGCATAAGCCAGCCGACCGAGAACGGCCTGCTCTACTCGCTGGACGAAATACGCGCCATTGCCAATGCCTGCCACGACAACGGGTTACGCCTGCACATGGATGGCGCACGCTTTGCCAACGCCGTGGCCGCGCTGGAATGCACCCCCGCCGCCATGACATGGCAATCCGGCGTGGATGCGCTCAGCTTTGGTGGTGCCCGCAACGGCATGGCCATGGGGGATGCGGTGGTGTTTTTTACCCCCCAGCTGGCTCAGGGCTTTGCCGAGCGCGCCATGCAGGCCGGGCAGATGGCTGCCAGAATGCGGCTCCTGTCCGCCCCGTGGCGGGGCATGCTCCAGTCCGGCGCATGGCTGGCCAATGCCCGCCATGCCAATGCCAGCGCGCAGGCTCTGGCACAGGCCATAACGGCGCTGGATGGGGTGGAACTGGCATGGCCCGTGCAGAGCAATACCGTGTTTGCGCTCATGCCCGAGCATGTGGCCAACACCCTGCGCGCGCAGGGGTGGCGATTCCATACCCTGTTCGGGGGTGTTTACCGCTTTGTCTGTGCATGGGACACGCGCGCAGACTCCATTACCGCCCTTGCCGCAGACCTGCGCCGCAGCACACAGGGCTGAATAACGCGTAAAATGCCCCACAAGCGCTAAAACAGGCAGGCTAAGCCTGCACCAGCCTTGACATAACGCCCCTGCCCCTGCTTCCTCCACCCCAATTCTCTATGGCAAAACACGTGCCCGCCCGCAGGCCGGGCCACAATTTGTGGGACAAGACCATGCACCCTTACCGTACCCATAGCTGCTCGGCCCTTCGCGCAAGCGATGCTGGCACCACCGCGCGCCTGTCCGGCTGGGTGCATAGCAAGCGCGACCATGGCGGCCTGCTGTTTATTGACCTGCGGGACGAAACGGGCATGACCCAGATTGTCATCCCCGCCGGGTCGGATGTCATGGCAACAGCCGAACACATCCGGGTAGAAAGCGTGATTACCGTAACCGGTGAAGTGGTCCTGCGCGAGGAAGGCACGCGCAACCCCGACCTTGCCACGGGTGATATTGAAGTGCGCGCAAAAGACTTTGTCGTGCAGTCCCACGCCGCCGTGCTGCCCCTGCAGGTAGCCGGGCAGGAACATTATTCGGACGAGCTGCGCCTGCGCTACCGCTACATCGACCTGCGGCGTGAAAAAGTGCACGCCAACATCCGCCTGCGCTGCGCCGTTATTGCCAGCATGCGCAAGCGCATGACGGACCTGAACTTTGTAGAACTGCAAACCCCTATCCTGACCGCCTCCTCCCCCGAAGGGGCGCGCGACTTTCTGGTGCCCTCACGCAACCACCCCGGCAAGTTCTACGCGCTGCCGCAGGCACCGCAGCAGTTCAAGCAGCTGGCCATGGTGGCGGGGTTTGACCGCTACTTCCAGATTGCTCCGTGCTTCCGCGATGAAGCCTCCCGCGCGGACCGCTCCCCCGGTGAGTTCTACCAGCTTGACTTTGAAATGGCCTTTGCCACGCAGGACGAAATTTTTGCGGTGATGGAAGAAGTCATGAGCGGGCTGTTTACCGAATTCGGTAATGGCCGCACGGTCAGCACCGCGCCGTTCGAGCGTATTCCCTACGCCCGCGCCATGAAGGTTTATGGTTCCGACAAGCCGGACCTGCGCAACCCGCTGCTGATTACGGACGTCACGGAAGACTTTGCAGGCTCCGGCTTTGGCCTGTTTGCCCGCATTGCCGCCGATGGTGGTGAAATCCGCGCCATTCCCGCCCCCGGCGCGGGGGACAAGCCCCGCTCGTTCTTTGACAAGCTCAATGCCTGGGCGCGTGAGAACGGGGCTGGTGGCCTGGGCTACATCACCTTCAACGCCGAAGGTGGGCAGGGCCCGATTGCCAAGAACCTTGAAGCCGACCGGGCAGAAGCCATTCGCGCCAAGCTGGGGCTTAAGGCGGGCGATGCCGTGTTCTTTGCCGCAGGCAAGGGGCATGAGGTAGACAAGTTCTCCGGCCTTGTGCGCACCCGCATTGCCGAAGAACTGGACCTGATCGAAAAGAACGCCTTCCGCTTCTGCTGGATCACGGACTTCCCCATGTACGAGCTGAATGAGGAAACGGGGCTGGTGGACTTCTCCCACAACCCGTTCTCCATGCCGCAGGGTGGGCTGGAAGCCCTGAACACCAAGGACCCGCTGGATATTCTGGCCTACCAGTACGACATTGTATGCAACGGGATCGAACTCTCCTCCGGTGCGGTGCGTAACCACCTGCCAGACGTGATGGTGCGGGCGTTTGAAATTGCAGGCTATCCCGAAAGCGAGGTGGAAGCCCGCTTTGGCGGCATGCTCAACGCCTTCCGCTACGGAGCACCCCCGCATGGTGGTTCCGCCCCCGGCGTGGACCGCATTGTGATGCTGCTGGCCGATGAACCAAACATCCGCGAGGTTATTCTGTTCCCGCTCAACCAGCAGGGTGAAGACCTGATGATGGGTGCCCCCGCCCCCGTAGCCCCTGAGCGCATGAAGGAACTCTCCCTCGCGCTCAACCTGCCCAAGCCCAAACCAACGGTTAAAAAAGACTGATAACCGTTTTTTGAGACCACAAACATTCATCCGGCTGGTTGCATGACCACGCCGGATGTTTTTTTGTAGGGGGTATGACCATACGTCCCCCGCGCCACCAGACCACCCTGCTGGCAGCCCTTGCCCCAGCCTGCCTTACCCTTACCCTTGCCCTGCTGTGCCCGGCTGCACGCGCGGCAGCCCCCACATCCCCCCTTGTGTCACAACAGGCGGTATATGATCTGGGGCTGGTGGAATCTGCGGGCGGGCAAACGCTCTCTGCTACCGGGCGCATGAGCTACTCCGTACTCAAGACCTGCCTTGGCTGGTCCTCCCACCAGAGGCTGGACATACAGAGTGTCACCCGCAAGCAGGGCGAGGAGCACCTGCTCTCCGACTATGCGGCGCAGGAAAGTCTGGATGGCCGCCACCTGACCTTTAAAAGCCAGGAAACACGCAACGGCAAACTGCTGCGCGTTGTCAGCGGGGAGGCAAGCCTTACCCCCGATGGGTCCGGGGTTGTGCAGTATCGCCAGCCGCTGGCCAAAACGCTGCGCCTGCCCGTGGGCACCCTGTTCCCCGTAACCCATACGGCCCGTATTTTAAGTGCCGCCCGGCAAGGTGAAAAAGACCTGACCACCCCCCTGTTTGACGGCACCCTGCCTGATGGGCCGGAAGACACCTATGTGACCCTGCTCACATGGTCGCCCCCTCCGGCTGGCAACACGCCGTACCAGCCCTTGCAGAAACTGGCCTCCGGGCACGTGCATATCGCCTTTTACGACCGCAACGCCCACACCATGATGCCTGAATACGAAATGGGCATGCGCTATTTTGCCAATGGCGTGTCTGACCAGCTGCATCTGGATTTTGGCGATTTTAAAATGCAGGGCACGCTCAGCACGCTCGACCTGCCCCCCACCCCCACCTGCACGCAGGATACCGCACCGTAAGCACCCGCACAGCGAGGGCGCACACGGCGGGGTGGGCCTATGCCTCCACCGCGTCGCCCATGAACAGCAGGTTCTGGAAATCCATTTTCTGGTTCGGGCTTTTTCTGCGCCACTTCTTTTTATCTGCCCGCCGCCACACACGCGGCACAAACGGGTAGGCCCGAGGCAGGCAGCCGGACAGAAGTGCCGCCCAGCTCATGATCAGGATCGGGGTCAGGCTGGTGCTGGCCAAAGCCCCCATATAGGGGGAATCTGCCATAAGGTTCTGGGACAAAGCCATGATGGAGGACACATCCAGTGCCTCATCCATCCACTGCTCACGGCTGCGACCTGCAAAACCCCACCCTGCCAGTGCGGCGGCCACGGCTTCGGCCTCCTGCTTGCGGGTTAACTGGAGCGCGTGGTCCAGCAAGGGGGTCTGCACCGCTGCCAGATACGCAGCATTTTTGCGCAAAGCAGCCCGCAACCCCGCCACACCCGGCTGGGCTGTCTGTTCGGTATCTGCCAGTTGCCCCATATCCTCCACCTCCTCCGCCAGAGCAGCGCGGACCAGCCGCCCGCGCTGGGAGGGGCTGAGTGCGGGCATAAGGGCTGCAGCAACCAGCGGGTTAAGCAGGGCCTGAGGAATATCGAGCGTGTTGTCTGCCGTCTCCAGCATCTGGAGCAGGGCGGTGGCGGCGGCTTTTTGCTCATCCGTTGCATTGGTGTTTGTCAGCACGGCAGAAAGCGCTCTGAACAGGTCTGGGAGCAGGGCGCTGCTAAGGGCGTTGGTCAAACTCCCCCCCACTCCTGCGGAGGATGCGGGCATGAGTGCGGCCACAGTCCCGGCCTCCACGTCCTGCGGGAGCTGCACAATACCGCCGGGCAGCACGATTTCCTCCTCCTGAGCGCCTGCCATACCTTGCAGGGCGCTGGCCAGCCTGCCGTCCTGCGCGGTGTTGCCAACCAGCCCGTACAGCCCTGCCGTGGTCACAACCGCCCCACCCAGCGCGCCCGGTGCTTCCAGCTGCGCCCCAAGGGACTGGAGCAGGGGCAAGGCCGCGGCAATTCCACCCGCAAGCGCATTGCCTCCCCCACCAGCGGACTGGCCCGCCATGGCTGTGGCCAACTGCACAAGCCTGCTGGCCATGGCTTTCTGGTCTGCTGTGGCGGCAGGGTCATTCAGCACCGTATTTGCGGCCTGCATAAGATCCGCAACAAGGCTTGTGGTCCCGGCCCCTGTGGGCACACGCCCTGCCATGCTGGCGGCGGTATTCTGGCTGGTTGCTGCCGCAGTGGCCGTATTATCCGCACTGGCCGTGGGCTGTCTGGCAGAGGAGGTCCCGCCAAGCAGGGTTTTTGCCCCTTCGGATAATGTGAGCATAACCTCGGCCTGCTGGGCCTGTGCTGCAACCAGTGCCGTGCGCGCACTCTGCACCAGTGCTGTGGCAGAGGGCAAAGCCCCGGCAAGGCGGGACTGCGCGGTAGCCTGCCCGGCCCCGCCATCGGCCATGCTGGTGCCTTGCCCGGCACTTTGTACAGCCTGCCCCAGCCAGTTACCCACGCCGGGCAGGCCGCCTGATCCTGTGGTTGCTGTCATGGCCTGCTCCGTAGCCTTTATGGCATGGTGGACAAAACCCGCCATGCCCCTGCGCGGTGCATTACCCTGCCACACCGCGCAGGCTCAGGCCAACAGGATTAAGCGGCTTAGTGGACCTGCGCGCTGCTGCTGGCGGGCGCACCCTCGCGCAGAACACCCACCAGTTCCTGCAAAGCCTGCGGGTTGTTCTTGAGAATAGCCACATTGGCCGCATCGGGCACAGGCATTTGCGCGCCCCCCTGGCCGGGTGGAATATTGAGCAGGCTGCCGGTCAGCCCCACACAGGTCAGGCTCATGACAAAGCTGCGCGCATCCAGCCCGTGCGCCTTGAGAATGGCATCCAGCCCCGGCACCTGCCCCACAAGGGCGATCTGCTGGTCAAGCGACATGCCCACATGCCCCGGCGGCTGTATTTTGGCAGCCTGAATAGCCCGGAGTGCGGCACTCAGCCGGGGCAGCACATCGGGGGCCAGTTTGTAGTGCAGGGCTGTATCCATGTCATGCTGCATGGTGGCAACCTGCTCGGGCGTGAGGGAGGGGGCCTGCGGCCTGCTCTCGCCAACGGGGGCAACGCTCTGGGCCTGTGCAGCCCCGGCCAGCAGCAGGGCCATAGCCCCCAGAACAGTGGATGCCTTGCGAATAAAAACCATGTTTTTCAACCTTTTCATGCTTCAATCACCCATTCGCCCTTCCGCATGAGCGGCACGCGGCCACCCTGTGCGTCCAGCCCATCCACATCAATCTCACCCGAACCGATCATCCAGTCTATGTGGATCATGCTGGTATTGGCCCCACGTGCGGCCAGTGCGGCTTCGTCCTGTCCCTGCGTGTCGCGCATGCATTTGGTGTAGGACTGGCCAAGGGCTATGTGGCTGGCGGCGTTTTCATCAAACAACGTGTTCTGGAACAGCAAGCCGCTACGCGAGATGGGGGAGGAATGGGGCACAAGCGCGACCTCGCCCAGCCTTCTGGCTCCTTCATCCGTATCCAGCACGCGCTCCAGCACATCCTGCCCACGGGTTGCGTGCATTTCCACAATACGCCCGGCCTCAAACCGGACCCTGATCCCATCAATCAGCGTACCCTGATGCGAGAGGGGCTTGGTGCTGGCCACGGTCCCTTCCACCCGCAGGCGGTGGGGGGTGGTGAACACCTCCTCGGTCGGGATGTTGGGGTTGCACACAATGCCGTTGCCTGCTTTTTCCGCGCCGCCAGCCCAGTCATGCCCATCGGCCAGCCCGACAAGCAGGTCCGTACCGGGGCCGGAAAAATGCAGCGCGTCGTAGCGCACATCGTTCAGGTAGGCTGCGCGGCGGTGCAGAATGGCGTTGTGGGCCTCCCACTGGGCTACGGGGTCATCCCCCGTAAGGCGGGAGACGGCAAAAATGGCCTGCCAGAGTTTTTCCACCGCCTGCTGTTCGGGCAGGTCCGGGAACACCTGCATGGCCCATGCCGGGGTGGCGGCCGCCACAATGCACCAGTTCACATCAAAATTGGTAATGATCTCCATGGCCGGGCGGTTAACCCGTGCCGCCGCCTTGCTGGCGCGGGAGACGTGGTCCGGGTTCTGCCCCGCCAGCAGGGCCGGGTTGGAGCCGGTAATGGCCATACGCGCAGCCCCCGCGCGAAAGCCCTCCGCCATGCCGGCGGACAGCCAGCCCGATGCCGTATCAAACGTGTTTTCCGCACCATATTTGTAGCGGGCCAGCGTGGTTTCCTCATCCGAATAGAATGTGGTGACCAGCGATGCCCCAGCCTTGTACGCATGTTCCGTAATACGGCGCACCAGCGGCACGGCATGCAGGGGAGCGGTCATGATAACCTGCTGCCCCGGAGCCACATTCAGCCCCGTGCGGGCCGCAACCTCGCCCAGCCGGTCAAGCTGGGCTGCAAATTCGGCCGAAGCCAGATAGCCACCATGGGCCTGCGTGTTGCGTTCTGTCACGTTTATGCCTGTCCTTTTTTGTGGCGTAACCCTTTGGTGCTTATGGGATACGTATGGAGCGCGTCCGTCAACTCCGGGTTTTTACGCCCTGCCCTGCTGGCAGGCTCCATTATGGGCCAACGCATGCTGCAAACCCGCAAGACCTGCCTTTTTTGCTGGCCAGCCGGGCAAAGCCTGCCGGGTGCCCCGGCTTACGCCACGGGCAGTTCAAACGGTTTTAATTCCGCTGGCAGGTAAAGCGGGTGGCACGGCCGCCCAGCGTTGCTCAGCCGTAGCGCACACACCGCAATGCCGTGGTCCTGAAGCATCTGCACAACCTGCGGCCCACGGGCGAGCAACGCCTTGTGGTGGGGCGAGCCATAAGCCGCCACGACCCGATCGGCCTTGCGCGCCATGTCCAGCAAAGCGGCATCGTTGCCGGGGCCTATGGGGTCCGGGGTTTCCAGCAGGCGGAGCTGGTCCGTGCAGCGGTAGGCAAAGGTATTGCCAACATACAGGCCACCATAGCCCCATGCGCGCGCATAACGCTGGCACTTGGCTACGGTCCGGTCATCCCCGTGTTCGGTTGCGACCGATGGGTTCATCATCAGCCACATGACCAGCGGCTTGTCCGCATCCCACACCCGGCGCAGGGTGTAGCGGTAGCAGTCATCCGGCCCGCCATAAGTGGCAGTACTGACAACATCCCCCGACAGTTTGAGCGGGCGGGACTGGCCTACATGGTGGCCTGCAAACAGATCGTTCATGATACTCCGGCTGGCAGAGGGTTAGGCACGGCTTTCTCCCCCTCGTTTACGGTGCATTGGCGTGTGGCACAAACCCGCATGCGCGGAACTAGGGGGCAAACCCGGTACGGTCAGCCGGGGTGAGTGCGCGCAGCACCCGGCACGGCACACCAGCCGCCACCACACCTGCGGGCACATCACGCGTAACCACGCTGCCCGCACCAATAACGCTGCCCTCGCCAATGCTCACACCGGGGGTAACATGCACCCCTGCCCCCAGCCAGACACCGCTGCCAATGCTAATGGGCTGCGCGTAACAGCCCCCTGCCGCGCGCTCGTGCATATCCAGCGCATGGTTGGCTGTGTACAGGCCCACACGCGGGCCAAACAGAACATTATCCCCAATTGTAATGGGGGCCGCATCGAGCAGGATGCAGTCAAAATTGGCGTAAAAATTATTGCCAATGCTAATATTACGCCCGAATTCACACCGTAATGCCGGTTCAAAATGCACCTGCTGGCCAACACGGCCCAGCAGGGTGCGTAAAAGCGCCTCCCGCTCGACGGCCGGGCGGCCAAAACTTGCATTGTAACGGTTGCTCAGCACAACGGCATCCGCACGGGCCTGCACCAGTTCTGGTGCTAGGTCATTGTACATTGCGCCAGTGCGCATGAACGCCATGTGGTTTTCCAACGTCATACCGTGCCATTCTCCCTACCTCCGGCCTCTGACCCAACAACGGGGCGCAAAAGGGTGCACGCAGGCCTAGCCGGGGTGTGTTGCGTGCCAGTGTGCCGTGGTGGCCGCCCGGATTGCATCCTGTTCATGCTGTATTTTTTCCGGATCATACCCAAGGGCCACACATTGGGCGTGCGTAATATACCCGGTTTGCAGCAAAAACAGGGCCAGTTGCTGCGGGTATGGCACCGTACGCACATACGGTGCCGGGCAGGCCGTACGCCCTTTACCCCACGCGGATTTATCCAGCGTGCACCATTTTAGCAGATAAGGTGATTGCGGGTTATAACGTGCCAGCATATAGCGCCACCCGGCCTGCAATTGCCCGGCGTTAGCACTGGTTGCCACATAACCTGCCAGATACCCGTTAACCTCGCGGCTTCTGGGAGCAGGTACATCCTCCTCAGTTGGCAAGATCCTGACGGACAGTTCCATGTACGGCCTGAAGCGGGGCTGCCGGGTGATGACATTAAGCTTCCCCTGCGCGTATTCATAAATAACGTCCGGCCCTACAGACAGATCATGCGAGGGAAAAACGGCATCAAACCGTTTATCCGGAAAAATGAACTGCCGCCCGCCATCATGAGCAACATCCACCACCGAGGGCGGCCCGAACCCATTCTGTTTGGGTAGCTGAACCGCATACCACTGACCCGCATCCCCTGCCCCCACAATAGCACTGACCAGACAGCAATGCGTTCCCCCCGTAAAACCGGACAGGAGAAGCTGTGGCAGCACTGCCCCTTGCTCCAGATAGTAAAAAGACAGGTTGAGATCACTAAGTGTCCCTTTTCCTCCGCCTCCGAGCGCTGCAATAACCTGCCTGAAATCAGGGTGACCCGGAGCACTGGCCACCAGTGTGGCAACCTTGCAAAGCCCCCCTGAGCGTGAAAGCGTAGCCTGCTCCTCCCACTCCAGCAGGCCATGGGAGGGGCAGGGCTGGTGCTCGGCAAACTCCACCCGCATGCTCAACTCCCCGACAGTGACACTCAGAGGTTGAGAAAATGACCGATCCGCAGCGTTAAAAACAATTGCACTGGCAAACGGCCCAACATCCCGAGCGACAGCGGAAAAATCATCCTGCGCGGGAGCAGCCAGAGCCTGCGTGCCGCAGACAGCCGCCAGAAACAGGCACAGATGAAGGGGAAGCCTTAAATAACGCATGAACACATATCTCTTTTTGTATCTTCTCTGCCCGACCCGCTTTGCAGGCGCATGCAGAAGGTTTTGAATAGATTGTTATAAATTAAAGACACTTCTTTTACGGGTGCGCTGCTTTCCACCGGGCCGTTGTGCGCGTAATAACCTGCTCCTGCGCCTGCTGTATTTTTTCCGGATCATACCCAAGGGCCACGCATTGGGCGTGCGTAATATACCCTGTTTGCAGCAAAAACAGGGCCAGTTGCTGTGGGTATGGCACCGTGCGCACGTATGGTGCCGGGCAATCCTCCTGCCCCGCTCGGCTCCATACGGACTTGTCCAGCGCGCACCAGACGACACCGGTATTGTCCGTCTTGCGGTTATAATGGCGTAACATGAACTGCCACCCGGCCTGCAACTGGCCAAGGTTGGCACTATTGGCCACATATGCGGCCAAAAAGCCATTCACGGCCCCATGGTCAAACCTGTTCATGTCATTGGCGGTAAAGTCGTGCCTGAAATACGCGCGCAGGAAAGGCCGGTAAGCCGCCTGCGTGGTGACATTTCGTAACTGCCCCTGTGCGTATTCATAAATCACAATCGGCTTGACCGACCAGACATAGCTTTCAAACCTGTAATTGAAGCGCTCGTCCAGAAAAATAAGCTGCCGCCCGTTATCGTGTTTTATGTCTACGGCACCGGACACGCCATCTCCATCCTGAGGTGGCAGTGCGCTCACATGCCATGTGCCAGTGCGGTCTGTGCCAACAAGAGCACTGACCGTGCAGCAATGCGCGCCACCCGTGTAACCAGAGAGCAGGAGCTGAGGTGGCCCATCGCCCGCCTCCAACTGGTAAAGGGCAAGATGCAGCGTAGCCAGCGCCCCGTTATCCCCGGTCAGCAGGGAGGCAATAACCTGCCGGAACTCCGGATGGTTCGGGGCCTGTGCAACCAGTGTGGCAACCGTGCAGAACTGTCCTGGCTCGGGGGAGGTTCCGCCCTCCTCATCATCCATCAGAATACCACGGGTCGGGCAGGGCTGGTGCTCTGCTAACTCCACCTGCGCGGAGGCATCTGTAAACTTCAGCTCCATGGAACGGGGTTTTATGTGCTCAAACCTGTCAAATACCAATGCGCTGGCCAAGGGCCTAACCGGGGCCGGGTCACGCGGGTCATCCACCCCCACCTTGGTTGCGGCAGGGGCCGCAGTGCTGGCAACAGTAGCCAGCAGCACACCACACAGACCAAGCGACAGAAGGCCACGCAGCCGGGCGAACCAGATGTTTGGGCGGTACATGCATGCCTCTCCGTGTCTGTGGTTTTCAGCCCAGCCTGCTTTGCGGGTGCAGGCGGGCGTTCAGCAGGGTCAGCACCAGCACTCCCAGTGCTGCTCCCCCTACAGTGAGCATAAGGGCGGGAGCAAGCCCTGCCCCGATCCACCCTGCAAGCCGGGTTTGCACAAGTGCGTTGCTAGCCGCAATAAGATTACCGCACTGATACGCCAGCCCCGGAAACGTGGCACGGACAGAAGCAGGGGAGAGTTCGCTCAGATACGCCGGTACCACCCCCCACGCTCCCTGAATACAGAACTGGATGCACACAGCCCCCACCCCAAGCCAGAAAATGGAATGCGGCAGGGTCCATAACGGCAGCAGCGGAATAGTCAGCGCTGCGGCCACAGCAATGGCATACTGCCGTCCGATACGCTGGGAGAGCACGCCAAACACCACCCCGCCCGCAATGGCCGCCAGATTGTACAGCACAGCCAGCAGGGTAATGGAGGGAGGAGGCACATGCCGCTCAAGTGCCAGAAATACCTTGGGATACAAATCCTGCGAGCCGTGGCTCATGAAGTTAAAGGCCGCCATAAGCGCCACCGCAAACACGCACAGGGCCATGTTCTGGCGTGCAACCGCCAGCATGCCCGGCGGGCGCTCGGCCCCCACCCCCTGTGCCTGACGGGCCAGCCAGTCCGGGCTTTCGGGCACACACAGCCAGATGTAAAGGGCCGACACAATAGCCCCGCCCCCCAGCACAAACAGCCCCCGCCAGCCCAGTACGGGCAGGAGCAGGAACATAAGCGAGGCCAGCAGATACCCGGCCGGATACCCGGCCTGCAAAATGCCCGATGCCGTGCCCCGCCATGACGGAGGAACACTTTCCATGATCAGGGAGGTGCCAACCCCCCATTCCCCCCCAAGGGCCACACCAAACAGGGCACGCAGAACCAGAAAAACCGTAAGCGTGGGCGCAAAGGCCGATAAGACCTCGATCAGCGAGTAAATGGTAATTGTGCCGATCAGCACCGGTTTGCGCCCGTACGCATCTGCGGCGCGCCCGCATACAAAAGCCCCTATGGGCCGGGTAATAAGGGTTAGTGTGGGGGCCAGTAGCACTACCTCCAGCGAGGTGGAAAAACTGCGGGCCACATTATCAAGCGTGAACAGGACAATAAAAAAATCGCAAGCATCAAGCATCCACCCCAAAAAGGAGGCGGCCACAACATGCCGGGCTGTTGTACGGTCAATGGGGGAGAGAGCAGTGGCGGCCATGGGGGTACTCCTGCTTGCCGGTTACCCACCTTGTGGCATGCCCGCCATTGGCTTTGCCACGCAGGAATAATCACGAATACGCCAGACCCACGCGCAGACTATGGCCTGAATAAGCAGAAGGGCCGGGGCGTTACCGCCTCGACCCCCCCGGTCTTGCCGCGCTTAGCAAGATTCCGCTGTGTGCTGGCCACCAAGCCTCAGGCTCGGGCCTGCACTGCTTCTGGCTGCCCAAAGGCCATTTGCCCCCACACGCGCTCGCGCAGCATGGGCACAATGGACTGATCGCTCAGGGCAGACAGATCACCCAGTTCATTGGTATCCCCACTTGCGATCTTGCGCAACAGGCGGCGCACGATTTTGCCAGAGCGTGTGCGGGGCAGATCGGGCACCAGATACACGGCCTCCGGTGCTGCGTACCGCCCGATCAACTGCACCACAAGGCGGCTTATGCCCTCCTCATCCAGCCCGGAGGTTACATCCTTGCGGGGGATGGCAAACACAACCAGCGCCTGCCCCTTGACCGGGTGCTCCACCCCCACGGCCGCGCATTCCACAATCCTGTGGTCCGCGCCCAGAGCGTCCTCCACCTCTGCCGTGCCAAGGCGGTGCCCGGCAATGTTGATCACATCATCCATGCGGCCGGTTATCCAGTAATACCCGTCCTCATCCCGCCTTGCGCCATCGCCTGTAAAATACAGGCCCGGTGCAAGGGCAAAATACGTCTGGCAGAAGCGGGCATGATCACCCCATATGGTGCGCGCCTGACCGGGCCATGAGCGCGCAATGCACAAAGCACCTTCTGCGGCACCCTGCTCCACCTTGCCCTGCTGGTCGAGTATGGCCATTTCCACCCCCGGCAGAGGCATGGTGGCCGAACCGGGCTTGAGCGAATGCACACCGGGTATGGGGCCAAGCACAATGCCTGCGGTTTCCGTCTGCCACCACGTATCGGCCACGGGGCAGCGTTTTTTGCCCACGACATCATGGTACCACAGCCACGCATCGGGGCTTATGGGTTCACCCGCAACACCCAGCAGGCGCAGGGAGCCAAGGTTATACCGGTTCACCACCGCATCGCCTTCGGCCATCATGGCGCGTACGGCTGTGGGCGCGGTAAAGAGCATGCTCACCTTGTATTCATCAATCAGTTCAAACCACCGCCCCGGCTGGGGGTGAGTAGGCAGACTGTCCGAGATCATGGTGGTGCCACCATTGGCCAGCGGGCCATACACAACCGAGGTGTGCCCCGTAATCCAGGCCACATCCGCCGTGCACCACAACACATCGCCCGGCTGGTGGGTATAGACCATGCCCATGGTGTAGGCCGCCCAGACCATATACCCACCCGTTGCATGCACAACCGCCTTGGGCTTGCCCGTGCTACCCGAGGTATAGAGCATGAACAGCGGGTCTTCCGCCCGCATGACGGCAGGCACAAAATCCGCCTCGAAATTATCTACAAAATCATGAAAATCGTAGTCCCGGCCCGGCAGCATGGGCACGGCTTCTTCCGATGTGCGCACGACCAGCATGGAGTGCACGCCACTATTACCCCCGGCCTTGCGCAGGGCTTCATCCATGCTCTGCTTGTACGCCACGGGCTTGTTGCCACGCCATGCCATATTGGCGGTAATAACAGCCACAGCCCCGCTATCCACCAGACGTTCGGCAATACCTTCGGCCGAGAACCCGCCAAACAACACCACATGCACCGCACCAATGCGCGCGCAGGCCAGCATGGACACAACCGCCTCTGCCACCATAGGCAGGCAGATGGCCACGCGGTGCCCTTTTTCCACCCCCAGATGGGTCAGGGCATTGGCCAGACGGCAGACCCGTTCGTGCAGGTCCTTGTAGGTCAGGCTTTCCGAGCGGCCTGCGGCCTCGCGCTGGCTGATCAGGGCAACCTGGTCGCCCCGCTCGGTCAGGTGGCGGTCTATGCAGCAGACCGACGCATTCAGCGTGCCATCTGCAAACCAGCTTATGGACACGTCTTTTTCAAAACTGCCGGCAAAGCCCTGTGTGGGGCGCGAGCACCAGTGGATGCGCCGCGCCTGTTGCAGCCAGAACCCGTCCGGGTCGCGCCGGGCATGTTCACGCATGGCCTGCAACTGCTCCGGAGACATAATGGCCGGGTAATGGGGGTAGGCACGCGCCGGGATGAGTGTTTGATCCGTCATGGTCTTGTATCCCCTGTTCTTGTTGTTTGTGTGGGACAGAAGTCTGCGGTTTTCAGGCTGCGTTGCGGTCGGGCTGTCCAATGTGCGGGAGAACCGTGGCCACAATGCCTGCATCGAGTGTTTCATAATCATAATACCGAAGCGTTTTGTACAGCTCCTCGCGGGTTTGCATCCGCTCAAGCATGGCCTGTGTGCCCCCCGTGCGGGCAATGGTGGCATACAGGTCCGCCTGTGCCCGGTTGGCCGCCCGCAGGGAACTGACCGGCCATATGACCATGCTGTACCCCATGGCCTCGAACTCGGAGGCGGTAAAATAGGGGGACCGGCCAAATTCGGTCATATTGGCCAGCAGGGGCACATCAGGCAGGCGGCGCGCAAACTCCCTGAACATATCTTCCGATATCAAAGCCTCGGGGAAGATGGCGTCTGCCCCGGCCTCATAATACAGCCTTGCACGGGCTACCGCGCCATCCAGCCCTTCCGAGCCAGCGGCATCCGTGCGCGCAATCACCACCATATCGCGCCGGGCCCGGACGGCGGCGGCCACTTTTTGCGCCATCTCCTGAGGGGAGACGAGTTTTTTGTCATTCAGGTGGCCGCATTTTTTGGGCAGAACCTGATCTTCAATATGCACGGCGGCGGCCCCGGCCTCTTCAAACGCGCGGACCATGTTCATCACGTTCAGGGTTTCACCATACCCGGTATCTCCATCCACCAGCACGGGCAGGCCCGTGGCACGCACAACCTGACGGATGAAAAAACACACCTCGTCTATGGTAATAATACCAAGATCCGGCAGCCCCATGCTGGCGGTCATGGCCGCGCCCGAAAGATAGAGCGCGCCAAACCCACAGTCTTTTGCCTGCAGGGCCGCCTGCCCGTTATGTGCACCGGGAATTTGCATAATGCCCTTGCGGTGCATCATGTCCTTAAAACGCTGGCCCGCAGGCGTTGCGGGCAGGTCCTTGCCTACCAGATAGGTCATGCGGCGAACTCCAGTCCATCACGTTCACGCAAAGGGATGAGCGGGCGGGCATCTGGCCCGGTATAATTGGCAGAGGGACGGATGATTTTTCCATCCATGCGCTGCTCCATAATATGCGCGCACCAGCCGGTCACACGGGCCATGACAAAAACAGGCGTGAACATGGCCGTGGGAATGTTCATGGCGTTGTAGGAAACAGCACTGAACCAGTCGAGGTTAGGGAACATCTTTTTCTGTTCAGCCATAACCCGCTCTATGCGCTCGGCTACGGTATAGAGCCGCATGGTGCCGTTGCGGCGGGAGAGGTCCCTTGCCGTTTCCTTGATAATTTCGTTCCGCGGGTCGGCCAGAGTGTACACCGGGTGACCAAAGCCGATAATCACCTCTCTGGCCTCCAGCCTGCGGCGGATATCCGCCTCGGCTTCGTCCGCCGTGTGGTAGCGTTGCTGGATGTCCAGCGCCACTTCGTTCGCACCCCCATGTTTGGGGCCACGCAGCGCACCAATGGCAGCCGTTACGGCGGAATACATGTCCGACCCGGTGCCCGCCACAACGCGCGCGGCAAAGGTGGAAGCGTTAAACTCATGTTCGGCATACAGGATGAGCGATGTGTGCATGGCCTGCACCCAGCTATCGGGGGGAGTGGTCCCATGCAGAAGGTGCAAAAAATGCCCGCCTGCACTGGCATCATCCGTATGGGTGTCTATCCGCCGCCCGTGGTTGGAATAATGGTACCAATACAGCAGCATGGATGCGGTGGAGGCCACCAGCCTGTCCGCGATTTCCCGCGCACCCGCGGTGGGGCAGTCGCTCCGCTCGGGCAGGGCACACCCAAGAACGGACACCGCCGTCCGCAGGACATCCATAGGGTGGGTAGAAGCTGGCAGGCGTTCCAGAGCTGCCCTTACAATATCGGGAATATCGCGCAGGCTCATCAGGTGGCGTTTATATCCTTCCAGCTCTGCCGTGTTGGGCAAAAAGCCGTAAATCAGCAGGTAGGCGACCTCCTCAAACGTGCAGGCACGGGCAAGGTCTTTTATGTCATACCCACGGTAATGCAGGTCATTCCCGCTATGGCCGACGGTGCTCAGGGCCGTGTTGCCCGCCACGGTGCCGGACAGGGCCACGGATTTTTTGGGTTTTGTGCGGTGCAGTTCGGTGTGCATTACTGTTGCTCCCCTGCCTTGGTCTTTATGTGTCTGTCAGGACGTGAGGGCCCCGGTCTGCCGGGTATTTTTGGCACCCAGAGCAGACTGGCCGAAGTTGAAAATGCCTTCCACCTTGTTGATCTGCATGTCCTGTGGCGGAATATGCAGTTCAAGCTGGTGGAGTTCCCCCGCCCCGAGTTCTGGCAGGCGCTGCACAGCGGCCAGAAAACGCTCAACTTCCGCCGGAGCTACAATACCTTCCGACAGGGTGCGGAACTTTTGAATGTAATCCGCACGCTGCCACGGCGTTGCCCCCAGCGTATGGGCATTGGCCACGGCCAGCTCGTCTGCCAGCACGGTGCCGTTTTTCAGGCGGATGACAATACGCCCGCCAAAGGCTTTTTTGTCGGGGTCGCTCTCATGGTAGCGTTGTGTCCATTCGGGTTTTTCAATCGTGTGGATTTTTTTCCACAGCCGCACCGTATCGGGCCTGCGCGCCCGTTCGGGTTCGTAGGAGCGCACGTGGTGCCAGCATCCATCCTGCAATGCCACAGCCACAATATACATGATGGAATGGTCCAGTGTTTCCCGCGTGGCCTGTGGGTCAAACTTCTGCGGGTCGTTGGAGCCGGTGCCGATCACGTAGTGGGTGTGGTGGCTGGTTTCGATCAGCACATCTTCCACATCCTCCCAGTTGCTGATTTTTTTGCCCATGCGGAAGGCAAGGTCGATCAGCGCCTGACTTTGGTATTCGGCTGAATGTTCCTTGGTAAAGGAAGACAGGATGGCCCGCTTGGGTTCGCCCATACCCGGCAGGGGCACGGTGTAATGCGCATCTTTACCATCAAGCATCCATGCAATAACCCCATCCTCCCCTTCATAGATCGGGGTTGGGGATGTTTCGCCCAGCATGGCGCGATCGACTGATTCCACAGCCATTTTGCCTGCATGGGCCGGGGCGTATGCCTTCCAGGACGAAATCTCGCCCTTGCGGCTCTGGCGCGTGGCGGTGGTGACATGCAGCGCCTGCCCGATAGCCTGATAAATGACCGAAGGCGGCAGGCGCAGCAACGTGCCAATACCCGCCGCAACCGATGGGCCAAGATGGGCCACATGGTCAATCTTGTGCTTGTGCAGGCATATGGCGCGGGCCAGATCAATCTGGATTTCATACCCAGTGGCAATGCCGCGGATCAGGTCCGCACCGCTGCGGTTACACTGCTGCGCCACGGCCAGAATACCGGGAATATTGTCCCCCGGATGGGAGTATTCAGCCGCCAGAAAGGTATCGTGGTAGTCCAGTTCGCGCACAGCGGTACCGTTGGCCCATGCCGCCCACTCCGCATGGACCCGTACATCCGGCCCCATGCCAAACACCGTAGCCCCGCCGGGCCTGCGGTGGGCGAGCGCTTCTGTCCGGGCACTCATGACCGAATGGCGGTTGACCGAGGCCATGGCTACGGCGGCATTGTCAATCATGCGGTTGATGATCATATCTGCCACGGCAGGTTCCACCGCAACCGGGTCGGCCGCGACCTGTGCAATTTTCCAGGCCAGCTGGTCTGCGCGGTTCAGGCGTTCACTCTCTGGGTGTACGCGCACTTCATGATTTTGCATTGTTCCGGCCCTTGCCATCTTGTGATCTGGGGAAACAGTTGCAGACTGTTGCGTAAAGCAGCAGAGGAATAAGAGTAAAAAGAAGCGAAGGAATTCGCGCCCGTTGCAAAGTCTGTGAAGGTTGGTGAGCATGCCCAGAACCAAAACCAAGCTGTTTGCTGGCAACCGGCTGCGCCAGCTCCGCCAGCGCGAAGGCATGACACAGGCCGTGCTGGCGGAACGTGTTGGCGTCTCGCTCAGCTACCTTAACCAGCTTGAGCGCAACCACCGCCCCCTACCCGACCACCTTTTGCAAAACCTGTGCGAACGCTTTGCCCTGAGCCCCGCATGGTTTGCCGACACGCGCGAAGCCCATGTCGTGCAGGCACTGCGCGAAACCATGGCCGACCCGATTTTTAAAAACTCACCACTACCACTTACCAAAATGGCGGAAGCCGCCCGCCAGACCCCCGAACTGTGCGAGGCTTTTTTAACCCTCTACCGTGCATACACGTTTGAACAGGAGCGGCACGCACACGCCCCCTTGGCCAGCACACCCCCGCTTGAACCTTACGAGGCCGTTGGTAACTGGGTGCAGGACCACAACAACTATTTTCATGAACTTGATTGTGCAGCCGAGGCATTTTACGAACGTCTTATCCGCACGGATACATCGCTGGACGTAGCCCTTGCCCAACACCTGCGCAACCAGCACGGGCTGGGTATAACCCATAATACGGATATGCAGGAACGCGGGCTGGTCTGGCGGATTGACCGGCATAAACGCCAGGTGCAGCTCCCCCATAACCAGCCGCCGGAAAGCACACTGTTTTTTCTGGCCCAGATTATAGGCCAGCTGGAACACACCCGCCTGATGACTGACATTTTGCGCCGCGAAGGCCCAAAGGAGCGCAATGCGCAGGAACTCGCACGGGTGTATCTGGGCAATTATTTTGCCGGAGCACTCATCCTGCCCTATACGCGCTTCCTGCATAAGGCCCAGAACATGCGGTATGATGTGGACGACCTGCGCCGCCACTTTGGCGTCAGTTTTGAGCAGGTCTGCCACCGCCTGAGCACCATGCAGCGCTTTGGTGCGGAAGGGATTCCGTTCTATTTTCTTAAACTGGATATTGCTGGCAATATTCTTAAAAGTTTTTCGGCCAACCGTTTTTCTCAGGCCCGTTTTGGCGGGCCCTGCCCGTTGTGGAACGTGTTCCGCGCCTTTGCAACACCGGGGCAGATTCAGGTCCAGCTTTCGCAGACCACCGATGATTCCATTTACCTGAATGTCGCACGTACCGTCGGGCGGGAAGGACTGAGCTACGCCGACCGCCCCCGGCAGATTGCCATTGTGCTGGGCTGCACCATAGCAGATGCGGCAAAAACCGTTTACGCCGCCGGGCTTGATCTGGCGGACCACACATTGGTTGTACCTATTGGCCCCGGATGCCGGGCCTGTGGGCGGGAACTATGCAGCCACCGCTCGCTCCCTGTTTCTGGCAGGGTGCTGGATACAGGCAGCAATGCGCGCGGGGTTGTGCCCTACAGGGCCGTGCCCGAACACTAAAAAACCCGCTCGATGAGCGGGTTGGGTGCTGGTAGGGCAAGGGGTAGGAGGAGAAGAAAGAACCTTCCGGACTGACCGGGGATGCAAAACAGCCCGGAAGTTTAGGGGGGATAGTTTTTTACGGTAGTCACGACAACCACAGATTGTCGCGGTGATGCCCCTTGCCCCACCAGCAGAAACGCCTTCATCACCGCGACAAGATGATAATAAGAACGATTCTCATTAAAGAGCAAGCGAAAAAACAAGGGGTGGCGAATTTTTTTTCGCCACCCCTCGCGTTATTCTTACAAGCCTTTGGTTTATCAGTGCTTTTAGTGGGCACTTCCCGTAGCGGAATCGGCCTTGGGGGCATCCGGGGTTGCGGCAGCCGGGGCTGCAACACTGGGAGCAGCCGCCGGCGCGGGGGCTGTAGCCGGGGCTGGCGTCTCAGCAGCGCTCCCCTGAGTTGCCGCCTTGGCCGGAGCCTGCGTTGGGGCTTGTGCCGGGGACTGGGCATTTGCGGACTGGTCCACAAAATCGTCCGAGACAAACACAATGCTATCCAGCAGCTGGTCCAGTGCCTCCTTTGCCTGTGCGGCCTGTCGGCCCTCGGTCAGCACCCGGGCGCGGTACAGGGTGCTTTTGGTCTGTTCCAGCGGGGCAAGCGCGATAATAAAGTCGGCATCTTCGCCCACTACCTGCAGGTTCTGCTGGGCCTGCGCGTTCTGCCCGGCCTTGAGAGCTTTGTTGGCCTGCTGGGCAGCGGCTTTTTTATCGGGGGCCAGAGTTTCGGTCAGAATGAACTCACCACCAACGGGAATCCACGTCACAGCGCCGGTTGTGGGCTTATGGGTGGCAGAAACAGGGTGCTGGGGAGCAGGCTGCAACTGGTCTTCCGCCGCATAAAACCGCCGGTTATCCTTTTGTGCCGCAACAAAGCGCTTTTGCGCATCGTAAATCGGGGGGATGGCGGCATCCGTTTTGCCCTGTGCCAGCAGGTCACGCGCGACCAGCACATCCTGCAAGGCTTTCTGCCCATCCACAGACAGGTGGTGCAGGGCGCGCCCGGCCTTGAACTTTTCCCAATCCGTGTGAATGGCCCCGGCATGCGCTGCCGAAGCACTGACCATAAGAGCGGCCACTGCCGCAAGAGATGCCTTAAAACGCATAAAAACAATCCTGACCGAAAATGTTGAACACCAAAGTATTAAGGATTCAAACTCAATATCTGGTTAGCAAAATACGTTTCTCAAGGTGTTGAATGCAAAAGAAAGAGCATTAAAAAATTTATTATTTTTGAAAACTTTGCTTTACTGGCCGTGCAAGTCCTGAACTGACCAACCATTACGCAACACTGCCATGTTGTAAAAACAGGCACAGCACCCCAGACAGGCACGGCTGCGGCCCTGCTCTCCCCAGCCCCCCTGTGCCCTGTTGACGCGCAAAAAAAGCCCTTTGCGTTAGATTCGTCCACAGATTCTGCGGATGCTCCGGTGCATAAGCCTGTGGATAATGTGTACAGTTGGTGTGAATGCCGCGCATCCACCGTGCAGGCACACCACCCCATCGGGCACCCCTTGTCATGCAAGTGTCACACTGCACAGGGTATGCGCTTGCTACATGCCTGCCAATCAACCACACCGGCGGGGCAGAGGGTTCGATTGTTACACACGACAGACGAGTGCAGCATCTGGCTGGCTACCTATATTCTCCCGCATGAAGGCCATATCCGCGCCGGGTTACGCCGCTACGCCAATATTGAAGCTGACGACATTATTCATGAAGCCTATGTTGTTATGGCGCAGGCGCAGTGGTCATCCATTACCAACCCGCGCGCCTATTTTGTTTCGGTCTGCCGTAACCTTGTTATGCAGCATTACAGGCGCGCACGAGTTGTGCCGGTTACCAGCCTTGCTCTTATACAGGCAGATACGCTGGCAGATACGGCCCCCTCCGCCGAGCAGGTAGTATCTGCCCGGCAGGAAATGCGCTTCCTTGAAAAAGCCATTGCAAAACTTCCCGCCCGGTGCCGGGATATTTTTGTTCTGCGCCGCGCACGTGGCCTGACACAAAAGGAATGTGCCGCGCAATTGAGTGTTTCTGAAAATATTGTAGAAAAACAGCTTGCCCGCGCACTTGTTTTTCTTTCCAGAGAATATGCGCAATCAGAGAGGGAAATGACCGTTGAGGTGGAGCAGCGCCCGCGTCTTGTCCACTCTCGCAAGCACCAGCCCTGACGAGGCTGCGGCGCAATGGACAGCCCAGACTGGATAAATCCCTCTCCTTTGCGCAAGCGAGCAGCAGGCATTCCAGTAATGGCTTGAGCAGGATATACGCCACAAAAGCACCTTCCTGCGTGCCAGAGCCATATGGTATGCCAGCGCAACAAAAGAAAAGAATACAGACGAACACATGACCCTTCTGGGCCATGCCATACGCCTGCCCCCCACGGTTGTGCCGCTGGGTATTAAGGAACCCACGTCGCGCATTCAAAGCAACGTCATCAACAATAACATTATTCCGCTAGCCAGCATGGACGACATCATCAAGTTCCAGCCCCAATATGCTGGCTTCTTTTGGCCTGCTCTATGAGAGCGAAAAAGAGGCCTATTTTTCCATTATTGGCAAATATGTTGGCAAACACTGGGGCTTGAACAGCGTGACCAACGCCGCAGGCAATACACAGTTTGCCAACCAGTACAAGATTGGCAGCAACGTAACAGCCGACCTTGCGCCGGGCTGGCGCATCCGCAATGCTGGCAGCGTGTTCCGCGAGATTACGCCCAGCCTTAAAATTGGCACTCTGTTCAACACCCGCGCCATCACCAACTTTGCGGGGAACCAGAGCTATGGTGATGCCCCCCTTTACTGGCGCAACCCCGGGCGCAGCGTATTCTTCAACCTTGCTATGACCGTACCATGAGACATCTTGCCCTGTTCTGCGCACTGTTTGTGGCAACGCCCGCCCTTGCAGCACCCTCTACCCCCCTTCCCTCCACACAGCACGGAGCTGTGCTGGAACGGGTGGTGCTGCTTGCCCGCCACGGCATACGCAGCCCCACCAAACCACCCCAGACCCTGCAGGCCCAGACCGGCCACGCATGGGCACAATGGCCCGCAGCTCCCGGTGAGTTAACCGCGCACGGCAAGCAGGCACTGGCCCAGATGGTGGAGCTGGTGCGCCAGCACTACACGCAGGCGGGCCTGCTCCAGCAGGGCAACTGCCCCGCACCTGCCAGCATTGCCATATGGGCCGATGCCAAGGACCACCGCACGCGCGAGAGCGGGAGCATCTGGGCCGACCAGCTTGCACCGGCCTGCGGCTTGCGCGCCAGAGGCCTGCCCGATGGGCAGGAAGACCCCATTTTTGCAGGCTCACCAGCACCACTCAGCACGCAGGAACAAAGCGCCATCACGCGGGAGTTTGACCAGCGCGCGCGCACCCTGCCCCCCACGGTGGAAGCCAGCATGAGCACGTTGCAGGCCGTTCTGGCCCCCACCGCCTGCACAACCGATACCCCCCACTGCCTGAGCGCCAACAAAGCCAGGCTGGCATGGAAAAAGGGCAAACCCCACCTGGAAGGCGGCATTGCCACCGGCGGCACAGCGGCCGAAAACCTGCTGCTGGAATATACACAGGGCATGCCCGCACAGGCCGAACCGTTTGGGGGGCATGACCCCGCAACCCTGATCGGGCAGGTGTTCCCCCTCCATACGGAGGAAAGCTGGCTTGTCCGCCGCCTGCCCACACTGGCCGCACACAAAGGTGCCCCCATGGCCGCAGCCGTGCAAAATGCGCTGGACGGCAAACCAGTGGAGGGTGTGCCCGCAGTAACCGGGCAGACAAAACTGTTCGTGCTGGCCGGGCACGACACCAATCTGGATGCACTGGCCACGCTGTACGGGCTGGACTGGTCCTTTGCCGACCAGCCAGACCCCACAGCCCCCAACACAACGCTGGCCTTTGAGCTGTGGCGCACGGCACATGGCCCCTACATTGTTGTCCGGCTGTTCCACCAAGGGCTGGAAGCCCTACGCACTCTGGCCCCACCCACTCCGGCACTGGCCATGCAGGTCATTGCCGCTGGCACGTCCCTCCAGACCTTGCAGCCTACCCGATAGGCACCACACCACCGCGCATATGGGGGGGGGCGAGGTGCCTTTGCAAACACCCCGCTCACACCCCATATCTGTACCATGACCGATGCACGGACCCCAACCGGGGCGGCCCACCCCACCGAACTCCTGCGCCAGCGCCGCATGGCGCTGCTGCTTGTGCGGCTACCGGACAAAACACGGGGCTGGCTGTTCTGGCTACGCGAACCGAGGCAGAAGTGGCTGCGCCTGCCCGCTGGCTCATTGCTGGTTGTAGGGGGGCTGTTTTCCTTCCTGCCCGTGCTGGGGTTGTGGATGCTCCCCTTGGGCATTGCCCTGCTGGCAGAGGACTTTGCCCTGTGCCGCAAGGTTTGCGCCCATATGCTGGACTGGGTTATCAAGCGCAAACCCCACTGGCTGGGCATAGAACCGGACGAAACGGAGGAGGATGCCTACCTCCGCATCCGCCCGCAAATCCCTCCCCACCACCGCACAGGCATGGACGAACAGGCAAACCTGTAGGCTGCTGCTCAGGCCCGCACTCAGCGGGGTGTGGCAGGCGGGCAGGCCGGGCTTGGGCCAAGGTTTATAAGCGTTTGCGTGCGCACCATGGGGTCCACTGTATGCAGGAGCGTACTGACCCCCCACTGGCGTTGGTCAAACGTGGCATCACTCTGGATCTGGGTGAGGGTATTGCCTGTAAAATGCATGGCCACATCAAAGGTGAGCGGGTGGGTCTGCCCCCGCATGCTCAGCTGGCCCACAAGCTGGGTGTGCGGTTTGCCCTGGCGGATTGTGGGTTTGCAATCCCCGACAAACGTCATGCTCGGGTGGTCGTCCCCATCCAGCATGATGCCTGAAAGCATGATCCCCCGCAGCGCGGACGACCCGACCTTGAGAGACTGCACAGCCATGCTCAGCTCCACATGGCAGCTCTGGTCCTCGGGGTTGTAGGTCAGGTTGCCTTTGAGCTGTTCAAAGCTCCCTTCAATACTGGTCACGGCTGTTTTGGCGTACAGGTGGGCCTGTGTATTGGCCGGCCCCAGCACCACATGCTGGGGCTGAGCCAGCGCGCGCGCATATGGCAGGGCCATGCCTGCACAAGCGACCCCCATAAGCAATACTGCCTGAGCTGTACGTCTTGCCATAAAACCTCCCTCATGGCGGCATCCAGCCATTGGGCCGCTCCATACCCCCTGTTAACGCTCCATGGGCCAAAAGGCTGCCCGGTCCATGGTGCGCCATCTGTGGCGGTGCCTGATGCGTTACAGCTCCGCCCACTGGCGCATGAGGTTGTGGTAGGTTGCGGTCAGCTCCAGTACGGCGGGGTGGTTATCGGGCAGGGCCTTGCGTGTTTCCATAATCGAGCAGTCAAACTGGTACAGTAACGCACGTTGTGTGTCGTCCCGCACCATGGACTGGGTCCAGAAGAATGATGCCCAGCGGCTCCCCCGCGTAATGGGGCTGACCGCATGCAGGCTGGTGGACGGGTACACCACCATATCCCCCGCTGGCAGCTTGACACTCTGCTGGCCGTACGTGTCCTGAATAACCAGCTCCCCTCCGTCATACTCATCCGGTCCACTTAAAAACAGGGTGGAGGAAACATCCGTGCGCAGGCGGAACCCCGTGCCGGGCACGGGCCGAACGGCATTATCCACATGCATGTCAAACTGCATGCCCTGATCGTAACGATTGAACAGGGGAGGATAAACACGCAGTGGCAGGGCCGCACTGTGGAACAGCGGGTTGCGGCCCAGTGCCTGCAAAATCAGGTCCCCCAGATATTTACTGGCCTCACTGTCCTGCGGAATCTGGAGGTTGTATTTGGCTTTGGCGGACTGGTCCCCCGCGGTTACCTTGCCATCCACCCAGTTCTGCTGCTCCAGAATCTGGCGGAAACGCGCGACCTCCTCCTCCGTCAGAACTTTGGGAATATGGACCAGCATGCGCCTGTGCTCCTTGGGTTGGCTATGTGGGCCGCTTATAGGTGATTATGAGAATGATTATCAATAAAAATTAGCAGTCACCCACCTGCTCCCGCCATGCACGCACCCCTTGCATCCATGCCGTTAGGGTATAAAGTCCGCCCCCTTGCACGGCATGCCGCATGCCCCCGACCACACAGCACAAAAAGCATAGAGCCATGTTATAAACACCAAACCACAACAGCCACACAGGCACATTGGTTGTGATATGCATAAATACCACAGGCTGTGCTTTGTATTATAAACGCGGTTGGTATTATACTGTGCCGTTCGTCAACTGATTTGGTTCTTGTCCCGCGTTATTAACACTCCGTGCCGAATCATATTTTATATAGTGCTTTCAAAGGGTTCCGTTCACATATGTCTCCCGCATTCATTACCTTGTCCCCCCTCGATCAAATGAAGGAGACAATGAACGAGACACCGGCGCATGTTCGCGAGCTGTTGCGCGCTGTGGTCACACAATCCGGGCCGACCTGCGTAAACCTTTTTTACTCCGCACTGTTCCAGCACAAACGCGCCGCTATTTTTCTGGAAAAGGAAACGGTTGAGGTCAAAATGCGGCCCCAGCTTCTGGCCTGGATCCAGAGCCTGTTCTTTACCGATGCCGACCATGTTGAGGACCTGAGCGAACTCCAGTGCCGTGTGGGGGCAGTTCATGCCCAGCTTGAGATTCCGACCGATATTGTGGTGTACGGGATCTACATTATCAAACAGGCACTGATTGAGGGCATAAAAGCCGCCACATCAGATAAAGACGACGTTATTGCCGCCATTATCTACCTGAACAACATGATGGACTTTGCCTTCAAGTTCATGATCAAGGCCTATGACGTCAGCTTCCGCAAGAAGGTGGAAAGTGACGAGGCCTTCCGCCTTGTCTCGCTCGGGCACAATATTTCCTACGAAAAAGAAACACAGATCAGCACCTTCTCGGGCTGGAGCACGCAGGCATTCTACTGCCTGTGCAAAGGCCACCCCGAAGACCTGCCCACCATTGCGGAATCCGAGTTCGGTCTGTGGCTGACCCATAAAGGCATGAGCCTGTTCAAAGGTACGCACGAGGCCAATGAAATCCAGCGCAAGGTGCGTGAGCTGGATGCCAAGATTACGGCCATCCGCCAATCCGGTGTTATTCCGTCGGACTTCCCCACCGAACTCCACAAGGCCATTACCAAACTCACGTTCCTGATCGGGCGCGTGTTCCGGCATCTGGAGGAAGTGGAAAACGGGCGCGACCCGCTGACCAAGGTGTTCAACCGCCGGTTCCTTGATGTGGTGATCCAGAACGAAATTACCTTTGCCCTGACGCACGAAAAACCATTCAGTCTGGTTATTCTGGACATTGACCACTTCAAAAAAATCAATGACCGCTTTGGCCATCTGGTGGGCGATGAAGTGCTATGCTTTGTGGCCGAGATTATTGCTGCCAACGTCCGCGCCAACGACTTTATCTTCCGCTACGGGGGCGAGGAGTTCCTGATTGTCCTGACCGAGGCCCCACTGGCGGATGGTCTGGCCTGTGCGGAGCGTATCCGTCATGCGCTGGCGGAACAGGCGCTTACGCTCTCCTCCAATGATCAGGTGCATGTCACTCTCTCTGGCGGGGTCACCACGTTCGAGGGCGAAACCAATGCCCGCCTGCTGATCCATCAGGCGGATGAGGCGCTTTACAAAGCCAAGAACAATGGCCGCAACCGCATTGTAACAACGCACCACGCCTCTTAAAAACGCCTGATTATATTACGAATATATCAGCATTGCTGCTCGCGTTCCTTGCTACACACAAAAGGAACGGAGGCGGGAGGCTGCATCCCGCGCATGGCGGATTTATGCACAGTGCATTGAATAAAAACAATTTTATATGCCTTTTCCCGCGTTTTTCCTGTACGCTGGGCTGTGTTTCCCTTCTGGCATTGCAACAATTGCAGTGCAGAAGCGCCATGTTTTCTTGGTAATAATTTTTTTTCTGAGTTTACTGCGTATTTTATTGCTTATAAAATCACCCAACGAAAACTGAATAAATCGCATTCAATCTCCACGAGTAAACTATGTATGCCTGACTGTACCATTGCCCCTATGTGGGATGCCGGAACGCTTCCCCCTCCATCACTCCCCCACAAGGAGTTTATTAAGGGTGTGAGCAATATCCAGAACGGGCATGGTCGTCGCGTTGGGTTGCTGGCTACGCGGATCAACGAACTGGCGGGACTGGGGCTGGACCAGGACATTATCCAGCTTGCCGGGGAACTGCACGACACAGGCAAGGTGCTGACCGGGCGGGACATCCTGCACGCACCACGCCCACTGACCCCGGAAGAAAAAGGCGTTATTCGCAAGCACCCTCTGCTGGGGCTTGGCGTGCTGCAATGGTACGAGCACGAATTCCCGCGTGAAGTCATGGATGCCGCCCTGCTCCACCATGAACGGTGGGATGGCACAGGCTACCCGCTTGGGCTTAAAGGGGCACATATTCCGCTATGGGTGCAGGTTATATCCGTGGCGGATACCATTGATGCCTGCCTGTCCAAGCGCAATTACAAGCACTCCTGGACACCCGAAGCGGTCAGGAAAATTCTGCAACAAGAAGCCGGGCGCGCGTTTGAACCCAAGCTGGCCCTTTTGTGCGCCACCCATCTGGATGACCTGCTGGAAGTCTGGAATGCCGATTACGCGTGGGAAAAAATGGGGAACAAGCTCCCCGACAACCTGCATTCAAACTAACCCCCGCACACGCAGGAACAGGGGTTGGTTCCCGCTCAGGCCGGTACGTTCTGTAACACCGTAAAGCCTTCAAACACCGGCGGGCCTGCGGTCAGGGCACGCCCCTGCCCGGCCCCCGCATGGGCCTGACGGAACTGCTCGGACTGGGTCCAGCCTACAAACGCATCGTATGACGCCCATACGGTATGGGAGGCATAAAGCCTGCCGCCTTCCTTTTCCGGGCCTTGCAGAAACTGGAAGCTGATAAAACCGGGCACACTCTGCAACAGCACCTCGCGCTCCAGCCAGCGCTGGCGGAAGGCCTCCTCGTTTTCAGGCGGGACCACAAAACGGTTCATGGCAATGTAATGGGGCATGGTCTGTCTGTTCCTTTCCATACAGGTGGCGGGGTGGCCTGATCCTTAAAACTCCGCGACATCCCGGACCGAGGCATCCCCCTGCCCCATAATCCAGTATCCCGCTGCCTTTATCCACTGGGCGGGTACGCAACGTTCTTCCAGCAGGTACTGCCGCACGGCCCGGGCAACATGCGCTTCTGCCCCAACCCAGACAAAGGTGCCCGGTTCAATACAGACCTTGTCCAGTGCCGCCACAAGGGCCTGTGCCTGATCCGCCTGCGCCATGGGCCGGTGTACCCAGTACGCGCCATGGCTGGCAGAGGTTGCAAAACTCTGCTCATCTTGCGGCCCGGGCACGGCAACAACGGTTGTTACTGCTGCATGGGCGGGAAGTTCCTCCACCCTGCGGCCAATGGCTGGCAAAGCTGTTTCATCCCCCACAAGGAGCCATTGCGCGACCGGGCCTGCAATAACGCGCGAACCTTTTGGCCCACCAATATCCAGTTGTGCACCTACGCTGGCCGTGCGCGCCCATGCCGCGGCCGGGCCTGCGTGATGGTCCACAAAGTCCAGCACCAGCGTTGCATTCTGCCGGTTATAGCGGCGTGGTGTGTAATCCCTGCGCACTTCCACACCATCGGCTCCGAGCAGGAAGATTTTAATATGGTCATCGGGGGAAGCACTGACAAAATCCGCCATATCCGGCCCGCTCAGGGTTATACGGATCATATGGGGGGTCAGGCGCTCCACAGCCACCACGCTCAGGCTACGCCTGCGTAGCGGGTGGCGCACGGACTCACTTGCTGGTGCAGATGGCCATGCCTGTTCTTTAGCTGTGTTGTTCATCTCTGTCTGGTCCCTGAATGAGCGTGGAGGATGCTCCAATGGCGCTTATGTCTGGCTGATTGCGCGGGCGGCCTCGTCCAGCAGGGCGGCAATCTGTTCCGCTTCCTGCGCACTTAGCCCGCCGTTGCGCAGCTTCAGGCGAAGGGCGGTTTTCAGGTTTTCCATCGCGCGCAGCACGGGTACCGGTGCATTCCGCCGCCCGCCATGTTCTGGCGCATCGGTGCTGGCAGCACGGGTAAGAATGGCGTGCAGGTCCGCACTATTAGCCGCCAGATACGCCTCCCCTTCGGGCGTGATGTGGTACGTCTTGCGCCCACTCTGCTCTGCGGGGCGGATGTGCCCGGCTTCTTCCAGCCATGTGAGTGTGGGGTAAATCACACCGGGGCTGGGCGTGTAGCTGCCTGCAAACTTGTCTTCTATGGTTTTGATCAGTTCATACCCATAGGTCGGGTTTTCCCCGATCAGGCTCAGTACGAGCAGACGCATCTCCCCGTAATCGAACAGTCTGTGGCGGCCACCCCGCCGTCCGCCGCCGCCCCGCCCGTGGTGGTGGCGGCCATGCCCTGCCAGATCGGACCGACCTTCGGGGGCAAAAAACTGGTGGCGGTAGCGACCGCCTGCGTGTCTGTTTTTGTGTTTCATAACTCCGATATACATTCCGATATATCGTAAGTAAAGATATATCGGGATATGTTTTTAAAATCCGTCCCTAACCCCTGCAAATCCGCCAGAGACTCCCCCGCGCACGCCGTGCCAATACAGGCAGGATTGACTTGGTAGGCGTGTTTTATTCATACTCAGGCACGGCAATGGACTCTGCCGGATTTTGGCCCGCCAAAATCGAACCGCCTTACTGGCTGATGATTCCTACCCCGCAAAACCATGCGTGAGGGAGGAGTGCGTCCAAAACCATGCCCCGCATACACAACCAGACCGGGCTTTGCCCCACCCCCACCAACCGCACAGGCAGGAACCCCTTGCAATGCGCCTGATCGCTGTTCTGGACGATGCCCAGACCGCAGCCTTGACCCTGCACACCGCAGGCCAACTGGCTGCCCGGCTGGGAGGGGCGGATATTTGCGCCTTCCACCCCATGCCCGCCACGGACCCTGATTTTCAAAGCCCGGATGAAGGGCTGCCAGACCCCGCACAACAGGCCCACTTTGCGCAAACGGTTGCCACCCGTGCCCGCGCCATCCGCCAGATTTTTGAACACTGGCGCAGCACAGCGCAGGGCAGCCCCCATGCCCAATGGGTGGAACAGGCAGGCCCACCGCGCACAACCCTGAGCCTTGCCGCCAGCAAAGCCGATTTTGTTGTTCTCGGCCCGGCCAGCGCAGCCACTACACCAACAACCCGGCAGAGCTTTGCCGCTGCCCTGTACGATGCACAGGCAACGGTGCTTATTGCCCCACCCACACCACAGCCGGGCTTTGGCCAACACCCCGTTATAGCCTGGCAGGACACCCCCAACCTGCACCGCGCCACCGCCGCCGCCATGCCCCTGCTCCGCACGGCTGAGCGCGTGAGCATTCTGTTAGGGGAACACCACCCCAACGCGGTTGCAGACCCCACATTACTGGCCACACTGCGCACGCTTGGCGTGGCGGTCACGCTGGAGCGGTTTGTTCTGACAGAACAAAGCGTGGGCGAGCAACTTCGCGCACGCGCCACGCAGGCGGGGGCAGACCTGCTGGTTATGGGAGCATACGGCCGACCGCATTTTATTGAATGGCTATTTGGCGGCCCCACCGTGGACCTGCTTGCCCATGCCACATGGCCAATACTGACCCACCATTGATAAACACAGAACCACAGGCACAGAGTTTTCCATGTTGACCAACATTTTACCCTCTCTTCTTATCGGTCTGGCCGGGGCTGCTGGCACATTGCTGCGTTACTGGGTGGGGCTGGCAACCCTGCGCTGGAGCCAGGTTCTGCCATGGGGGACAATTGCCATTAATGTATCCGGTTCGTTTGCCATTGCCTTTTTTGGCACCCTGACCGCAGCAGGCGGCCGCCTGCCCGTGTCCGAAACCGGAAGGCTGGTGTTTATGGTCGGGCTATGCGGGGGGTACACCACGTTTTCCTCCTTCAGCCTGCAAACGCTTGACCTGCTTAAAAACGGAGCACCCGGGCGGGCACTTCTCAATATCGGTCTGTCTGTCGGGCTGTGCATGCTCAGTGTGAGCGCAGGCTACGTTGCCGCGCAGGCCATAAATACCGCAAGCGGCACCGAAAACTGATTTACAAGGCCGTATTTTTACCAGTACCTACACTACGCCCCATGGCTGCGGACGTGGGTTAAGGCCCAGAACACGCCGCGCCTTGTGGTTGCTCGCACCATCAAGCTGGTTCTGGTAATATACACTTTCCGGCCCCAGTTGCTGCATGGCAGTTTGCTCATCCATATGCCCCGGCGGGGGAGCACCAACCCACCGGGCATAGGCTGGTAGCCATGCCTGCACCCGTACTGGCTGGTCATCCACCACATTGTAAATACCCTTTGACGCAGTCAGGGCAGATACGGTTGCTGCTGCGGCATCCTCTACATGAATAAAGGAGAACACGCTCCGCCCTGCCCCAATTATGGCCACCTCGCCCCGGCGCATATGGGTGGTAAAGGCCCCTTCGGGGTCGTACCATGTATGGGGGCCATAAAAAAAGCCGTATCTCAGGGCTATTCCCTGCATATCTGTTGTGTTGATAACCCGGTTTTCCAACGCAGCATACATGCGTGCACTCTCCCCCACATGGCCGGGGGCTGTGGTTTTGAGTGCAGCCGTATCGTCCGCCAGCGCACCGGCTCCATCAAGATAAAAGCCGCAGGACTGCTGGATATATCGCTTTACGCCACAGGCCTGTGCCGCATCAAACAGGTTGCCGCCCCCTTGCAGGCGTATAACCCGGTCGGCAGGCAGCCTTTGGGGCAGGTCAAACGGACTGGCCGGGAGCGATGTTAGCTGGTCCACCACGCAGTCGGGGCGCACCTGCTCCATAATGGCAAAAACTGCTGAGCGGTCCAGCGCATTCCCCTGCACTACCCCCGCACCAAGCGCGCCAACCACCTCCACCCCACACGGGCTTTGTGCCATGCCCCATACTGTATGCCCTGCATGGCGCAACTGCGTGATCAGGGGACGGCCCAGCGCACCACTGGCTCCGGCTACAAGAATCTTCATGCCTGTTTATCCGTCTGTTCAAGGGGCGGGAGCAACAAAGGGAGCAGCCTTGTTCTTGACGAAAAAGGCAATAAACCGCGCAGGTGCAATAGTACTGGCATTACGCCCCACAAGATGCACATCTGCCGGGCCTTCAAAAAAGCTTTGTCCCTCATGCAGTGTTACAGCAGCCTGCCCTTTGACCTGCATAATCACACTGCCCTGAAGCACATACACAAAAACAGAGGCATTATGCCGGTGCACAGGGTCTGCCCCACCGGGTGGGTAATCCACCAGCACCATAGCCCCCTCCTTGCCTGCAAGGCCGGGCAGGTCGTGGGTCAGCAAAGGGGTCACGCCGGTAGCGGGAGCGGCATGTGCTCCTCCGGCCACAACACAAAGCACCATGCCGCAAAGGGCCATGAATTGACGCATAATCGAACCTTTTTTACAAAATCTGTCTGGGCTATCAGGCGGATGCCACACGTTTTTTCTGCCGCACCCTGCTGGTTCTGCGGGTGCGGGCCCGCTCCCCAAACCAATGTTCTGCCTCCCCCATAAAAGCCGTGGGGGCTTTATTGCGCACGGTCTGCGCCAGATCGGCCAGTGTGGTCTGGGCCAGTTGGGCACGCATGGCCTGCTCGGCCTGCAACATGGCGGCATGAATACTGCATACGCCCCGCTCGGCCCATTCTGGCGGGCAATTGCCAAACAGGGCACAACGCCCACGGATTTCCTGACAGGTAAAAAGCGCTTTGCGCCCTTCTGCCGCATCCACTACATCCAGCACGCTAATCTGTGCGGCGGGACGTGCAAGCTGGTAGCCCCCACGCAGCCCTTCCGCGGCAATGAGCAGCCCGGCTTTTTCCAGCCGGGGCATGAGCTTAGCCATAAAAGCTGCGGGAATCCCCTGCATGTCCGCCAGGTCCAGACTGCTCACCGGCTCGGTGTGTTCCACCAGCCAGAGCAGGCTGTGCAAAACGTATTCAGTGCTTGCGCCATAAAGTGCCATACGCAGACCATATTAGTCCGCGTTTTGATTCGCAAGAAAAAACCGCCCCAAAAAGGGCGGTCATCCTGAACCATACGGTATGGTGGCCTGCCCCGCCCTTTACTGGCAGGCGGGGCAGGCCATAGCCGCCATTACTGGCCCACGGGCATAATCCGTGCCGCACGGCTAAGCGCCATAAGCGGGAAGAACTGGCGATACAGGTCATACCGCAGCATGAACGCGCGGGAGAGTTCAGCCCCCTGCTGCAGGCGTTTGGCCACTGCCGGGTCATCAAGCTTGATGGTCTGCCCCACCCCGTAACCGGGGAAGCCAGTGCCGGTAAACTCTTCTTCCGTCCAGCTACCATCGGTTTCCTGCCGGTCGATCAGGTAGCGGCAGCCGCGCGCAATGGCGGGGTGGTCCTGCTCACGGTTGGCAGCAATCAGCCCCATAAGCGCCCACGCGGTTTGCGATGGCGTGGTTGTGCCCCACCCGATGGAGGAAACATCCATATAGGATGCACAACTTTCACCCCAGCCGCCATCTTCCTGCTGGTGGGCAATCAGCCAGTCACACGCGCGGGCAATGTAGGGCTGGGTCATGTCCTCGCCAATGGCGGCAAGGGCGGGCAGTACGGCGCCGGTGCCGTACAGGTAGTTCACACCCCAACGCCCGAACCATGCGCCCGATGCTTCCTGCTCGGCACGAATATACGCAAGCCCGCGCTGGAGGGCGGGGGTCTGGCGGGACACACCCAGCAGGCCAAAGGCTTCCAGCACATGGGCGGTCACATCGACCGAAGGTGGATCAAGGGCCTCACCAAAGTCACAGAACGGGATTTTGGAAAGCAGGCTGCGGTTATTGTCCTTGTCAAACGCACCCCAGCCGCCGCAACTGCTCTGCATGGCAATCAGCCAGTTCACACCGCGGGTTATGGCGTCTTCAACACCTTTTTCCTTCCATTCCTCCCGATTACGGCAGGAGGAAAGGGCAATCAGGGCTACGGCTGTATCGTCCGTATCGGGGTAACGGTCATTGGCGTATTCAAACGCCCAGCCGCCCGGTTCCACATCCGGCAGCTTGATCGACCAGTCCCCTTTAACACGCACCTGCCGCGCGAGCAGCCAGTCCAGTGCCTTGTCCATCTGTGGGGTGTAGCGTTCCTCGGCATTGGCATCATGCAAGGCCATAAGGGCCAGCATTGTGTCCCATACCGGGCTGTTGGTGGCCTGCACCCATGAGGCGTCGCCCTGATCACGCCGCCAGCCCGGGTCATCCAGTGCGGCCAGAGCCTTGGCCATAACCGGGTGATGGAACTGGTAGTCCTCCCCATGCAGGGCCATCAGGCCGTAAACCCACGGGGGTTGAATCCCACCCCATCCGCCATCGGCATCCTGATGGCGGATAATCCATTCCAGCATATGGCGGATAGCCGCCTCACGCACCGTATTCCGTTTGAGGAACCGGCTCTGGAGCCAGTGCAGCCCCTTGTCTGTGGTGCGGAAAAAGCTTGACCACAGATCCACCCCTTCCTTTTTGGGCAGAACGTAATCAAAGTTCTCACGCCCCTGGGGGAAGAGCGCATCCAGCCGGTCCTGCGGGCGCAGGGGGCGGCTTGGCCTGCGGGCGGAAAGAATGGCCAGCGGCACCAACGTTGCCCGCGCCCATTGTGCAAAGTTATAGATGGAAAAAACAAATTTGTTCGGGAACCAGATAACCTCGGGCGGGAGGTTGGGGGTCTGCTCCCACGGCCATTCACCAATCAGCGCCAGCCAGTAGCGGGTAAACACCCGTACGTTGCGCAAGCCCCCCATGCGCATGATCCATGCACATGCCTTGCTCAGTTCTGGTGTATCGGCTGCGTAACCGAGCGAGCGCAGGGCGGCGTAGGCTTCCACCGTTGCGTTAATGTCGCCATTACCAGCACCCCAGTATGTGCCCCAAGACCCATCCTCGCGCTGCATGTGCAGCAGGGCTTTGCCAAGGCGGGGGCGCAGGGGGTGGTCTTCCAGCCCAAGGTACCACAGGGCCAGGCACCACTCCGCCTCCATGGAGGCGTTGGACGCCACAGGCCCCACCCAGTGCCCATCGGCTTTCTGCTCCCCTATCAGCCAGTCGCAGGCGGCTGCCACGGTGTGGGCCAGACTGTTGCCCATGCCCGTAAACGGTGTGGGAGTTACACAGGAGGGAGTGGGAGGAACTGTAGCAGACACGGCCGCCTTCACTTTCGAGGGGTGAGAAATCGTATTCATTGGTGGTGACCCGAACACACTATACAAAGTTCAGTCATGCAAGGCCCTGCGCTTATGCGAGACTGGCTTCCATGGGTAAAGCCAGTTTTTGAATATCCGCAAAAACGCTGGTCCATTCTGCATCCTGCATATCGACAAACCCGAGACTTCTTAGAAAAAAAGCCCCTTCAGCGGCAAAAATCATTGTGCGTATCTGCCGTGCTTCCACGGTATGGCCTTCCCCCTGCCCCAGACCCAGCCAGCGCGCATACCACGCCTTGATCGGGGCCAGATGCCGGGGGGACTGGAGCAGCGTCACCAACATACCCACCATGCGCGCACGTGCGGCATCATCTATGCGGGCACAGGCCTGCACATAGGCGCGGGCAAGGCTGGCCGGGCCTGCGGCAGCACTACGGCAACGCGCTACATGGGTATCAAACACCAGAATCCAGCGTTCGATCAGCGCTGCTATCAGGTCATCCTTGCTGCCAAAGCAGTATTGCAGGCCGCCTTTGGTAATCCCCGCCTCGCGCGCCACGGCATCCAGCGTAAGGGCGGTTGCGCCATTGCGCTGCACAAGGTGCTCGGCACAGGCCAGCACTTTTTCGCGGTCTATGGTTCTGGGACGGGCCATACCTTTGCAATACCCTTAGCTGGTTTAATTCCGTCCAGATGGAATTAAACCAGAGCGCAAGCGCTTTCAACCCCCCGCCACACATGGCCTATGCGCACCCCGCCAAATAAACTAATTTATTGCGTACATTTCCGCCTTCAAAATAACTCACGATCTTGCGTATTTATATTGACTCCCTATTTCATGGCGCTAAATTGCCTATACAGTTTTGGAGCACAACAACCACAGGCAAGGCGTAAGCGGGTTTTTTCATGCTTGTTCATCAGCACATTCCCCTGACCGCCCGATGTCGGGCCACCCAACGCAGCCCTGACTAACAGGGGCTTGCCCCGCCCCATGCCCAGGCTGGCTCCCGCCACGCATACGTAGGAACCGGGATGTCTGGCCCAATACAGTTTCCGACCCTGTTTTCGGAAAAAGGCAGGCATCATGGTTGATACGATGCTCTTTGCACAGCCCGCCAGAACCGACGGACAAACCGACACGTTTGCCCACACGGTATGGCGCAAACTGTGCCATGAACTGCAAGCCGCGCAGACTCCTTTATGGGCGGAACACAGCACGCCCCAGTCCCTTCTGGCGCGGCTTTTGGCCGAAAAACTTGCCGAACCCATTATACCTTTTGCAAGCCTGCACCCTCTGTTCTGCCAGATTTTGCAGCAATCACCCGCCATTATGGCAGCCGCAGCACAGGACCTGCACGCCTACGCCACCATGGACCCAGCGCGTGAGGGATATGTTGCGCCGTTTTTGCACCTCAAAGGTTTTCAGGCCGTGCAGGCGTACCGGATAGCCCATGTTTTGTGGCGGAACGGGCAACGCCTTTCCGCGTTACACCTGCAAAGCCGTGTTTCTGAAGTCATGGGCATAGATATTCACCCCGCCGCTGTTCTGGGGCACCGGCTTGTACTGGCCCCCGGATACGGCCTTGTCATTGGTGAAACTGCATTGGTGGAAAACGATGTTGTTCTTATGTCGGACATAACATTGGGCGGGACGGGCAAACAGGCTGGCAGGCGGCACCCTACGCTCCGCCGTGGCGTGCTGGTTGGGCCGGGCACGCAAATTCTGGGGGCAATAGAAATTGGGGAAGGGGCAAAAATTGGTGCGGGGGCTGTGGTTGTCAAACCGGTCAGCCCGTTTACCGCTGTTGCTGGCAACCCGGCACGGTATGTAAACAGCCATACCCATTGGCCTGTTTTGACAATGGACCTATCCTTCCCGGCCATTGACTATCTATTATAACCCATATTTTAGTGAATAATAATAATTAACATTTTTCTTCCGTTTAATGTTGACCTTCTTTTTGTGGGTGCTAGGCTGAACAGACAAACCGAATCAGGCCATCTGGTCGGTTATTAAAAAGGAGCATGACCATGTATCCTATTTTACTTTTCATAAATCGATGTTGACCGGGCCATAACGCTCGGAAACCCATTTCCAGCACAGCACATCTTTAAATAATACCTCTTTATGAAAGACTATTTGCCGTGACTGAAGCACAGTCCACCCGTGCCGTCAGTGCCTCTGCACTGGACCGCAACCTGTCTGCCCGCCAGCTTTCCACCGCCCATGTCACCCGTGTGCAAAATCTGGAGCGCAGCCCGCGCTGGCTGCACCTTCTGCTCCCCTGGGTGAATGTTGGCGGGGGCGTATTCCGCGTTAACCGCCGGCGTCTTGTTTCCTCCCGTTTTGGAGGTGTGCTCTTTACGGGTGAAGGGGATGCTGCACGCCCCGTGCCTGAAAGCCTGCGGGCACTTCCCGAGTTTTCGCAGGCAACGGATGCCCAGATTCATGAACTTGTAAGCAAGTTCCAGCACCACACCCACCCCGATGGGGCCGATTTTACCTTGCCCGAAGGCACTCTGGCCCTTGTTGCCAGCGGTGCCGTGCAGCACCATACCAACAACGGAGCAGCACGCGCCGTGCGGCACCTGTTTGCGGCACCGGGGCAGCATTTTCTTGCGCCCTCCGGCCTGAGTGGCAAAGACCTGCGCGCCGTTGGCAAAACAACCCTGCTCACCCTCCCCCCCGAGCAGATCGCCAGCACTCCGTGGCTGAAAACCGCCCTGACCGCGCAGGACGTGGCCAGCCGCGCCGACGTAAACCAGTATGGAGAGGCCGCCATTCAGGTCCTTTCCAGCGTGGATGGAGAGCCAAAACTCCCCACCACTTTTGTCGATTATCAGGACCACCCGCGCGAATACTATATCCATTCCATTCAAACCGTTCTGCGCACGCATACCCGTATTACCGACCTGTACAGCAACGAATTTGACCAGTTGCGTGAACAGGTGCGTGTGGTGATTGACGTTATCCGCGAGCGCGAGGAATGGGAGCTGCTCAACAACCCCGAATTCGGGCTGCTGAACGAAACAGCCATTGCCCAGCGCGTGCCCACACGCGGCGGCCCACCCACCCCGGATGATCTGGATGAACTGCTGACAAAGGTCTGGAAAAAACCGGGCTTTTTCCTTGCCCACCCCAAAGCCATAGCGGCCTTTGGGCGCGAGGCCACGCGCCGTGGCGTGCCACCGCCGACCATTAACCTGTTTGGTTCACCCTTTATTACCTGGCGCGGTATTCCCCTTGTGCCCTCAGACAAAATTCCCGTCACGCCCGATGGCCGGACCAGCATCCTGCTCCTGCGTGTGGGTGAGGAAGAACAGGGCGTTGTGGGCCTGCACAATACAGGCGTTACGGGGGAAGTGGAGCCCGGTCTTTCCGTGCGGTATAGCGGCACGGACCAGCATTCCGTGGCATCGCACCTGATCACACGCTACTTCTCCGCCGCTGTTCTGGTGGAAGACGCCATTGCCCGGCTCGATAACGTGCAGATCGGGAGCTATTATGACTACACCTGACACATTTGCAGACCCGCAGGCGCTGGCACAGCAGCATGCGGTGGAGCAGGCATTCCGCGATGTGCTGGGGCATGGGGCGGCACCTGCCGCTCCACGCACGCCCCTGCCCCCCACACAGGGGGGCAACACCCCCCACCCGTTTGCCTCGGGGGCGGATGCCTCTATTTACGAACCTGTCTGGTCCAGGCACCCGGTTTCACAAAACAAGGCGGAAGAACGTCCCCCTTTGTGGGAGGAACCCGCAACATCGCCCTTTTTTAGCGGCACATTCGCGCTCCCACGCACCACAACACCCCCAGCCCCCGCGCCGGCCATAGCGGAGGCACCACACCATTCCGTGCCGTATTTTTTACGCCACGCAAAAGGTGCCGCCAACGCCGCCCCCCAGCATGCGCCCCACCCCGCACTGGGTGGGTACGATGTGGCGCGTATTCAGGCGGATTTTCCCATCCTGCACCAAAGGGTTAACGGCCATAAACTGATCTGGCTGGACAACGCGGCCACAACCCAGAAACCCCGCGCGGTCATTGACGCCACCTCCGCATTTTATGAGCAGGACAACTCCAACATCCACCGCGCGGCCCATACGCTGGCCGCCCGTGCGACCGATGCGTTTGAGGGGGCACGCACAAAGCTCCAGCATTTTATTGGCGCGCGTGAGGCAGCGGAAATTGTATTTGTGCGCGGCACAACCGAGGCCATAAATCTTGTGGCCCAGAGCTATGGCCGGGCCAACATTGGCCCGGGTGATGAAATACTGATCACCACCATAGAGCACCATGCCAATATTGTGCCCTGGCAGCTCCTTGCCCGCCAGACGGGGGCCGTGCTCAAGGTTGCTCCGGTCAATGACCGGGGGGAACTGCTGCTGGAACATTTTGCAGCACTCCTTTCTGGCCGCACAAAGCTGGTTTCGGTCACGCATGTTGCCAATGCGCTGGGCACCATTAACCCGGTTGAGCAGATCATAGCCCTTTCGCACGCAGCCGGGGTGCCTGTGCTGGTTGATGCGGCGCAGTCCTCCCCGCATCTGCCGCTCAATGTGGCGGCCCTGGATGCGGATTTTCTGGTTCTTTCGGGCCATAAAATATACGGGCCAACAGGCATTGGCATTCTGTATGGCAAACGCCACCTGCTGGAAGCCATGCCCCCCTGGCAGGGAGGTGGGCATATGATCCGCGATGTAACCTTTGCCCATACCGAGTTCCAGGGTCTGCCAGAAAAGTTTGAGGCCGGAACCCCCGATATAGCCGGTGCGGTCGGGCTTGGAGCGGCGGTGGACTACCTGCAGGGCATTGGCCTGCCCGCCATTGCCGCGCACGAGCACGCTCTGCTCGAATATGCCACGCAGCAGTTTGAGCACCTGCCGGGTGTGCATATTATTGGAACGGCGCAGGCCAAGGCCAGTGTGCTTTCCTTTATTGTGGATGGGCACAGCGTGGGGAATGTTGCCAAACATCTTGACCGGCACGGCATTGCCGCGCGCTCTGGCCATCATTGCGCGCAACCAGCCTTGCGCAGGTTTGGTGTAGAGGCCACAGTGCGGGCTTCCTTTGGCCTGTATAACAGCTTTGAAGATGTGGACGCCTTGATAACATCCCTTAGACAACTGGTGCGGTAGGCATGAGCGCAGCGTGGCTGGCAGCACTGGGCGGCGGCGTGCTTATTGGCACAGCCGCCGTATTGCTTATGGCCTTTGAAGGCCACATTCTGGGGGTGAGTGGCATACTGGGCAATGCCTTGCGCCACCCCACCCGCAACTGGCGCTGGGCCGTGCTGGCCGGTCTGGTTGCAACCGGCGTGCTGGCCCGTATGGCAGGTGCGGCCGTGCCAACACAATTTGCCCAGACTGGCTGGCTCCGCCTTGCTGTTTCGGGCGTGCTGATTGGCCTTGGCACCGCGCTGGCCAATGGCTGCACCAGCGGGCACGGTGTTTGCGGGCTGGGTAACAGGTCTGGCCGATCGCTGGTAGCGGTTGCCATTTTTATGGCGGTAGCCGTAGCCACGGTGTTTATATCCCGGCTGGAAGGGTGGGCGTTATGAACGTGGCTATCGCGTTTTTTTGCGGCCTGCTGTTTGGGGGCGGCCTGTGGCTTTCCGGCATGGCGGACCCTGCCAATGTTCTGGGTTTTCTGGATGTGGCGGGGCACTGGAACCCCATTCTGGCAGGCGTTCTGGGGGGCGCGGTTGGCGTAACCCTGCCCGGCTTCTGGCTGTTGCGCCGTAAAGGGCGGGATGCCAGCGGGCAGACACTCAACTGGCCGCGGCGCTGGCCACCCGATAAGGGACTGGTCGCAGGGTCCGTGCTGTTTGGTGTGGGTTGGGGGCTGAGTGGGGTTTGCCCCGGCCCGGCTCTGGTCCTGCTCGGGCTGGACGGCGCAAAGGCCGTACTGCTGATAACCTGCATTGCACTCGGCTGGCTGGTGGGAAAGCTGGGGTGGGAACGCCTTTACAGCCCCGCAGCGCCCGCAGGCCCACACGGGCAAGGCACACCCCCTTAACCCCACAGCCCATTGGGGCTGCACTTATGCCGGTGCAAACGGGCTGGTTTGCGCCTGCTCCAGCAGCCAGAGCTTAAAGGCGGCGGCACGGTTCTGCTTATCGGGATTGATGGTTAAAAAATACCCTCTCTCGCTACAGATCGGCACAGGCCATGCCAGCACAATCTGCCCGCTTTGCAGATAGTCATCTATTAACGGCCGCCAGCCAAGGCCAATACCCTGCCCTTGCAAAATAGCCTGTAACAGCAAGGGGTAATTCCCAAACAGCATGGAATTTTTGGTGCGGGCCGCAGGCCGGGCAGACTGCCCTACAAGCCTGAACCAGTCCTCCCACGTAAACCAGTGCTGGGCCGGGCTATCCAGGTCCAGCAGGCGGCCACGCGCCAGATCGGCGGTGGTGGACAGCGCACCCATTTGCGCCAGATAGCGGGGGCTGCATATGGGGTAGGCTTCCTCGGCGAACAAGCGGAGGCTCTCCCCCCCTGCGGCCTCGGGTTTTTTACCAAACAGGATGGAAATATCCGCCTGATCAGCCACGCCCCCCATCTGGCGGGCCTGTGTGGTTAGCAGGCACAGGTCCAGTTCGGGGTGTCGGCTCTCAAAATCCGCCAGACGGGGGAGCAGCCAGTTAGCGGCAAACCCGTAATCGGTCAGCACGGTCAGGCTTTTGGGCGTGTTGCGGGCATCTATGGTCTGCATGGCGGCCTGCAACCGGCTGAGCACATCTGCCGCCACAGCGTGCAGAACCTGCCCCGCATCACTGGGGGTAACCCCCCTATGAATCCGGCGGAACAGGGTCAGGCCCAGAACCCCCTCCAACTGGGCAATCTGCTGGCTTATGGCGGGCTGGGTCATGCCCAGCTCTGTTGCCGCGGCACTAAAGCTGCCGCGCCTGCCTATGGTTTCCAGAATCCGCAGGGAGCGGAGCAGATACTCGGTCTGGTTGGGGGTCATAACGCCAGCTTATACCACGGATAAGTATGAACATACATCACAAATAACATATTTTATGTGCTTATATAAAAACCAACGATCATCATAGTGTTGTTTTGTGGTTCGGGATAATTCACGTTATGAGCAAGCAGTCCGCAGCGCCTCTGAACTTTCTTGTGGTTGTGGCCGACCAGCTTACGGCCTGCGTTTTGCCTGCGCTGCTGGGCGGGCAGGACCCCAGCGTTGTTAAGGTGCCCACGCTCAGCAGGCTGGCAAAAAACGGCACGGTTTTTGCCAATGCCTATACGGCCAGCCCCCTGTGCGGGCCCTCCCGCAGCGCATTCATGACCGGGCTGCTGCCCTCCGCCAATGGTGTGTATGACAATGGCTGCGAATGGCATTCCGACATTCCAACCTTTGGCCACCGCCTGCGCCTTGGCGGCTACCAGACCATTCTGGCCGGCAAGATGCACTTTGTCGGGGCGGACCAGCTCCACGGGTTTGAAGAGCGCCTGACAACGGACATTTACCCCGCCGACTTTACATGGGTGCCCGACTGGAGCGACCGCAATACCCGCCCGGACTGGTACCATTCCATGGATTCCGTGCTCAATGCCGGGCCTGTCCTGCGCAGCAACCAGCTCGATTTTGATGAAGAAGTTGCCTTTGCCACCCGGCGCAAACTGTACGATCTGGCCCGCACAAAAAACCAGCAGCGCCCCTTTTGCCTTGTGGCTTCCTTTACCCACCCGCACGACCCGTTCAACATTACCCCCAGATGGTGGGATCTTTACGAGAACACCCCCATCCCCCTCCCACGTGTGGCTGCGCCCGATCCTACGCACCCGGCCGAGCTGCGCATCCGCGAAGCCTGCGGCATTAACGCAGCCCCGCCAACGGAGGCAGACATCCTGCGCGCCCGCCGCGCCTATTTTGGAGCGATTTCCTACATAGATCATCAGCTCAAACAGCTGCTGGACACATTGGCCGAAACCGGGCTGGACAAGACAACCGCCATTATTTTCACCAGTGATCATGGTGAAATGCTGGGCGAACACGGCCAGTGGTACAAAATGTCCTTCCGCGAGGGAGCAGGCCGCGTGCCGCTTATTATTGCCCTGCCAGAGCAGGCGCAGGCCCACCGCATTGCGCAGGCTGTCAGCCTGGCCGATGTGGGGGAAACCCTGTGCGCTCTGGCCAATGCCCCGGCGGCCCCCTCCACTCATGGTCGCGACCTGAGCCCCTGCCTTGAAGGCAAACCTCTGGAAAAAGACGAGATTTTTGGGGAATATCTGGGCGAAGGCACCTTTGCGCCAACCGTCATGATCCGCCGTGGCCCATGGAAGTTTGTCCACACCCCCGAAGACCCGGACCAGCTGTACAACATCCACCATGATGCGGACGAAACCCGTAATCTGGCCGCCCACCCCGAGCACGCCCAGACCGCCGCCGCATTTTTGCACGAAGCCTACCAACGCTGGAACTTTGCCGCCCTGCACCGCAACGTGCTGGCCAGCCAGCAGCGGCGCGCCCTGATCAAACAGGCACTGGCCACGGGGCACTGTACGCCATGGGACTACCAGCCCCCCGCAAACGCACACCGCCAATACATCAGAAATCACAAACCTCTGGAACAGCTCGAAGCCGAATCACGGCTGCCTTACCAGAGGAACGGATAGAACAGCCATGGTTCACACCCCTTTTACGCACCGGATCACCTTTGCTCTGGTGCTCTCCACCGGTACGGTTTACGCGGCCAGTGCGGCCCAGCAGAGCCTGCCCAGCGCACAACAGCAGGCCAAGGCCAACGCGCCCAAAACCGCCCCACGCCCTACAGCCGCCAAATCCGCTGTGGCACAGGCTACCGCGCCGCAGAACACAGGCAAGCTGGAGGAAATAACGGTCCGCTCCAACAAGCGCGCGCAGCAGGCCAATACAACGCCCGCATCCATTGTGGCACTCAGTGGCAAAACCCTGCAAACAACCGGGGTGCGTGACGCACTCAGCCTTGCACGGGATGTACCCGGCCTTATGGCGGAAACCACATCCGGTTCAGCCAACCCGCGCTACCGCCTGCGCGGTATTGGCACCAACGATTTTTCGGCCAACATGACAACCGCCGTTGGTGTTTCCGAGGATGATGTGTTCCTCGATAGCGGGGCATCGCAGGGTGTGCCGATTTATGACCTGGACCACGTAGAGGTTTTCAGGGGTCCACAGGGCACCTTGCAGGGCAAGAACACCACGGCGGGCATGGTTTCCTACTATACCAAAAAACCCACTAATAAACTGGATGGTTACGTACGTGGCACAGCAGGCAATTACGGCCTGTGGGGGGAAGAAGGTGCCTTGGGCGGGCCTATTATAAAAGACAAGCTGATGGCCCGCTTTGCCATAGTCAACCGGGATTACGACGGACAGTACTATAATGGCAGCCACAAGAATCCCACGGGAGGCTACCAGTATTACGATATGCGCGGGCAGATTCTGGCCAAGCCTGTCGATAATTTGTCCATTCTGGTTAAAATGCACCTTGGCCGCAACAAGACCAAGGTGCCCATAGACCATGTGGGCCTGCTGCCCGGTGGGGAGGATGCACAGGGTTATACCCAGACCTCCACCCGTAATATCCAGAACAACGGGCGCACGGATGCCACCACCCGGCGTGCGGGCCTGTCGGTCAATGCCAAATATGATTTTGAAAACGGCTGGAGCCTTGCCAACATTTTTGCGCTGGAGTGGAACCACTTCAACGTTTTTTCGGATGATGATGCAAGCCCCGCCCCCGTGGATTATCAGGAAAACATAGGCGGCGTTGCACGGGTTCTGAGCAACGAGGTCCGGGTTGTTTCTCCCCAGAACAAAAAAATACGTTATGTGGGCGGCGTCTATTACATGCGCAACCTCACCCAGTCCTATAGCCAGCAGCCCCTGTACAGCCCCATAGACAGCAGCTTTGGCACGGGGGGCAATGCCTCCAGCTTTAACATCAGCACGCAGGATGCTGCCGTGTTCTCGGCCCTGTCCTTTGACCTGACCTCCCGCCTGACACTGGATATTGGCGGGCGCTTTACCTCGGAAACACGCAGCGCCAATGGGGAGGCATGGGCTTATAACACGGACCCTTCCAACCCCTACAACACCAGCAACCGTGCGCTCACCTACATCAACACAAGCACCAACACCTACCTCAACCCCAATACGGGGCAGGCCATGGTTGGCCCACCCCTAAGCAAGACGTTTAACAAGGACAGCGAGGACGCCAGCCTTAAATACCGCATAGCACCGGGCATTATTGCCTACCTGCGCTATGCCCGTGGCTTCAGGACCGGCAACTACAACACCTATGTGGCCACCACATCCGACTTCAGCCTGTATAACCCTGAAGAGCTGACGGACTACGAAGGCGGGGTAAAGGCACGGATCTGGGGCGGCAAGGCGCAGCTCAACCTTTCTGGCTTTCATTACGACTACAACAACATGCAGGTCACCATCCTGCAAAATACGGGAACCCACACGACCAATGCCGCACAGGCGGTATCGAACGGTTTTGAATTTGAAGGGCAGGTACGCCCCTTGCAAAACCTGTTTGGCTCCTTTGGCGTAACCTACCAGGACGCACACTACACCAACTTCAAAAACGCCAGTGCGCCAACGCCGTTTAATGGCGGCAACCCGGTGGACCTGTCCGGCCAGCCGCTTGAACGCGCACCACACGTAACTGCCAACTTTTTGCTTAGCTATAAAATCCCTGTCTCCTTTGGGGATTTTACGGTGCAGACAGACTGGCGCTACACAAGCCGCTACCGTTTTCAGGCATGGTCGGACAGCCACGCCACAACCCCTGCCGCCTTTTTGGCATCCCCCCAGATGCAGGCTCTGGTGCGGCATGCTTTTTCGCAAAACCCGGTTATTACGGGCAATGTGCGCGTGGCATGGCACTCGGTGGATGAAAAAACGGAAGTGGCCTTCTGGCTCCATAACGTAACCAACCAGATGACCTACACCAACGCGTTTGGCGAATTTTTCAATCGCAATATCAGCCGCTATCCGGGCGACCTGCGCGCCTTCGGGTTTGAAGTCATGCGGGCGCTGTAATGGTCGGGGGGCTACGCAACCGGGCCGGGCTGCTGGTGCTGGCCGCAATCAGTGCGGCAGACTGCGCAGCCCATAGCATGAACTCGCTTGGCCCGTTTGCCGTGGGCGAGCTGGTCCGTGGCGGGCGGTTCAGCATCATGCAGGCCGGGTTATGGAGCTGTGTGGAAATGCTGGCCTATGCCGTGGCCATGACCGCCATAGCCCCCCTGTCTGCCCGGTTAAGGCTGCGTCTGGTGGCCCTGCTGGCAGGCATTGGGCTGGTTGTCGCACAGGCAGGCTCCGCCTTTGCTGTGGGGGTGTGGCCCCTGCTGGCCCTGCGCGTGCTCTCCGGCGGCTGCCTTGGCGGGTTGAATGCGGTAGTCAATATCGGAGCCAGCCGGTTGGGCAAACCTGTGTTTGTGCTGGCGTTTGTTATGGTGGTGCAGACTGTTGTTTTTAGTCTGGCAAGCCTGCTGCTCCCCCATGCCAGTGCACTGGCGGGGCAGAAAGGTATTTTTCTGGCACTGGCAGGGCTTGTTGTTGTGCTGCTGCCACTCCTGTTTTTTCTGCCCGATACGGTTCTGCCCACCCCCGGCGCCAACCCGCAGGCCGGTTATGCCGCCCCGGCTCATGCGGCCCCTGTGTGGGCTTTGCTGGCCGTGCTGTTTTACACCGGGGGCAGTCTGGCGGTATGGCCTTTTACCCAGCGGATTGGCCTTTCTGTTGGGCTGGCACCCTCTTCTTTTGGGGTTTTGTCGGCTGTTGCCAATATTGCGGGGCTTGTGGTCTGCCTTGCTACGGTGCTGCAAAGCCGCAGGCACATAACCAACCCCCTGCTTGTGCCCGCCCTTGTGCTGGCAGGCGGCGTTTGCGTGGTGCAGGCCTGCCCACCCACGCCATGGCTGTTCTGCACCGCCTTTGTCCTGAATTATGCTGCGTGGTTCTTTGTGTACCCCAGCCTTGTCGGCCTGACCTGCCTTGTGGACCCCACGGGCAAGCTGGCCTCCCGCGCTGGAGGGGCGTGGATGTTCTCTCAGGCGGCAACAACGCTCTTTGCCAGCGCCACCCAAACACATGGGCTTTACCTGTGGACCGGCCTGTTCAGCCTTGCCCTATGCCTTTGCGCGGCACTGGCCACCCTGCGCGTAACCCGCCCCCATGCGGGCAGGCCCGGCATGCAGCAGGCCACCCAGCCCGCCTATTCCGCCTGTGGGCCAAACACGGGCACAGGCCCGGACTAAAGCCACAACCAGCCCCAGACGGCACACCGCGTAAGGCATGCCCCATGCAGGCGGCACAAAAGGCAGCATGGCTTGCCCGCCTGCGCATATAAGGCATGGACAAGCAGGGGGAGCGGGTTCTATTTTCCGCCGGTTATGACCTCCTTACCCGCCCCCACCCGCATCGGCATTGATTTTGGCACAACCAACAGTGTTATTGTCATTGCGCGCCCCGACCGCACGATCCAGACCATCCGCTTTGCCACGCCTGATGGTGAGCCTTCGGAAACCTGCCGCACACTGCTGGCCTTATGGCAGGACATGGAGGGCGGGCGGCGCGTGCAGCACCGCGCAGTTGGCGCGCATGCCATTGAAGCACATCTGGATGACCCGGCCGAGACGCGGCTGATCATGTCCATGAAATCCTATCTCGCACAGGCCAGCTTTCGCGAGACACAGGTTTTTGGCCAGCGCCTGTCGCTTGAAAGCCTGATTGCCACCTTTTTGCAGGAACTCATGGCCCTTGGTGGGCTTTCCCCCGCCCGGTGCCATGTTACGGTGGGCCGCCCCGTGCATTTTGTGGGGGATAATGTCGATGATGCTCTGGGGGAAACCCGGCTCCGCGCCGCCTTTGCCCAGGCAGGCTTTGCCGATGTTACGGTTATGATGGAGCCAGAGGCCGCGGGCTGGCGCTTCATGCAGCGGCTGGACCGGCCCGCAACGGTTCTGGTCGGGGATTTTGGTGGTGGCACAAGCGATTTTTCCGTCGTGCGTTTTGACCCCAAAGGCCAGACCGCAACGCAGCCACTGGGCCATGCAGGGGTTGGGCTTGCAGGGGACCAGTTTGATTTTCGGATCATAGACAACGTGGTGGCCCCCTACCTTGGGCGGGACTGCACCTTCCGCATCATGGGGGGGGAACCATTACCCGTACCGGTTGAATGGTACCATGCACTGGCGCGCTGGCACCGGCTCTCGCTCATGCGTACACCGCGTATCCTGAACGAAATCGAGGATGTGGCGCGCACTGCCACCGAGCCCAAGAAGCTAAAGAACCTGATCGAACTCGTGCGTGAACAGCGCGGGCAGGAACTCTACAACGCCGTATCGGCCACCAAGCGCGCGCTCTCCACCCACACATCGGCAGACCTGCACTTTACGCAGCCGGGGCTGGATATTCACACCACCATCCAGCGTGAGGATTTTGACCGCTGGATCGCGCCCGACATTGCAAGGCTGGGCGCAGGCATAGATGCCGCCTTGCAGGAAGCAGCCCTCCCCCCCGAGCAGATCGACCGCGTGTTCCTGACCGGTGGCACATCGTTTGTGCCTGCGGTACGCGCCCTGTTTACCTCCCGCTTTGGGGCCGAAAAGGTGGAACTGGGCGGGGAGTTTGTCTCGGTCGCTGAAGGGCTGGCTCTGGCGGCAGCGTAAAAGCTGCCTGCCCTCCTGCCCTTTGGGGGTTAGGCCGCACTGGCGCAGGCTTTTATGTCTGCTGCCAGCCGGTCCACCTCCGCCATGTCCGCATCCCATGCGAACATAAAGCGCGCCCCTCCGCCGATAAAAGTATAAAAGCGCCAGCCGCAGGCCCGGAGCCGCTCCAGCACAGCAGGCTGTGCATGAATGAAAACACCATTGGCCTGCACCGAAAACATGAGCGAAACACCGGGCAGGCCCACTACCTGTTCGGCCAGCCTGCGTGCGCAGGTATTGGCATGCCGGGCGTTACGCAGCCATGCCCCGCTCTCGAGCATACCCACCCATGGGGCGGATAAAAACCGCATTTTGGAGGCCAGTTGCCCGGCCTGCTTGCAGCGGTAATCAAAACCATCAGCCAGGGCGCGGTCAAAGAACAGAACGGCCTCGCTTACGGCCATGCCATTTTTGGTGCCGCCAAAACACAGCACATCCACCCCGGCCCGCCATGTCATGTCGGCCGGTGTGCAGCCAAGGGCTGCGCACGCATTGGCAAAGCGCGAGCCATCCATATGCAGATACAGCCCGAGTTCACGGCATGTCTGCGCCAGTGTGCGAATTTCGGACAGGGAATACAGTTCCCCCGTCTCGGTCGGTTGCGTAATGGTTACGGCCCGTGGCTTGGGGTAATGAATATCGCTCCGGCAGGTGGATAACAGCCTGACATCCTGCTCGGTCAGCTTTGCACTTTCCGTCCGGGCGACAAGCAGCTTGGAACCGTTGGAAAAAAACTCGGGTGCTCCACACTCATCCGTTTCCACATGCGCGTAGGAGGAACAGATCACGCTGTTATAGGACTGGCAGAGAGCCGCCAGCGCCAGTGAATTGGCCGCCGTGCCGTTAAAGACAAAAAAGACCTCGCACTCCTTTTCAAACAGGGCGCGAAAAGCGTCTGCCGCCCGGCTGGTCCATTCATCCTCCCCATAGGGGATCAACGAGCCAACATTGGCCTGCATCATGGCCTGCCATGCCTCGGGGCACATCCCGGCGTAGTTATCGCTTGTAAATTGCTGGCGCGTGTTCATCGCTCATCATCTTTACCGCATTGTGGCAGGCACGCAGCCTTAACCACTGTGGACAACAGGGGGCCACGCGCAGGCTGCGCACATGGCCTTTTACATCAATACGTCTGGCACAGGGGCGCGTTAGTTGACCGTGTAGGTCACCAGCACAAGGTAGATCACCAGCAGGACATTGGTCAGCAGGAAAACCGGTGTCAGCCGCGCCCAGCTCCGGGTAGCAACCGCCATGACCGTATAGGCAAAGCACCCCGCGCAAATCCCGATCATGAGGTTGGCGGTTGTGACCGTCAGCAGCACGATCATGCCAGCAGAAACACTCTGGAGCGGGTCGGATATATCCAGCTCCGTCAGGCCTTCCATCATCAGAATCCCCACCATCACCAGCGCTGCGGTGGTGGCCTGTGGGGGAATACAGGCAATAAGGGGCCAGAAAAACGCGCTCAGGCCAAACAGTATGGCTACGGTCAGGGTTGTCAGGCCCGTGCGCCCGCCTGCCTCCACCCCGGTTGCGGATTCAACATACGCACCCACGGTCGGGCTCCCCAGACACGCCCCCACAATGGAGGCCAGCCCATCGGCCAGAAACGCACGCCGGGAGTTCATGAAATTGCCTTGCGCATCCATCATGCCCGCCCGCCGCGTAACCGCGATCATGGTCGCTGTGGCGGAGAAAAAGTCGGACAGGAAAAAATAAAGGGTCAGGGGCAGGACCAGAAAAAAGTTGTGGAAGAACTCGGTCGTATCAAACGCAAACAGGTACGCGCTGGGCGCATGGGGCAGGGCCACCGCCTGCGCAGGCAGAACGGTCATGACATGACCCGGAGAGGTCTGGATAAACAGCCCCGCCACCGTAACCGCCAGAATGGACAACAGCATGGCCCCCCGCACACGGGCCGCCACCAGTGCCGCGATAAGCAAAAGCGAGAGAAAAACCACCATAACCGAGGGGGAGCGCAAATCCGCAAAGGCAACGCCCCCGTCTGGGTCCGTTACAATCAGCCCCCCGCTGCGCAGGCCCAGATAGGCAATAAACAGGCCAATACCGGCCTGTAACCCAATACGGATAGAGGCGGGAAAGCCCCGCACAATATGCTGGCGCACATTGCTGAGCGACAGGCAGGTAAACAGAATACCCCCCACCAGCACCATGGTAAGCGCCGTGCCATAGGACAGGCCCATTTTAACCACGACAACCTGAGCAAAAACCGCGTTGGACCCCATGCCCGGTGCCAGCGCAATGGGCAGGCGTGACAAAAACGCCATAAGCAGGGAGCCACACATGGCGGCCAACACGGTTACGGTAATCATATCCGCCCGGTTGGCACCCGTTGCTGCCAGAATGGCCGGATTGACCGCAATAATATACCCCATGGCGCCAAAGGTTGTGAGCCCGGCCAGCACCTCCGTGCCCACGCTGGACTGGTGGCCCGCTACATTAAACCGGAAGAGCTTTTGCAGGGATAAAACGGCTCTCATAATCAACAGCACTCCAGTTTTATGCGACCAGTGGGCTGCTCCGCCACACCGGCGCGCTGCCCGTTGCCCCTACCAGACAATGGGGTGTGTCTGCCCGGTCTGAACATTAACAAACCCTTCGGGCACGCTGGGGTTGGGGGCCACCAGCACCCACCGCCACGGCGAGCAGGTAAGCGTTGCAAAGCACAGCCGCTCGGGAAAACCCTCCGGCCAGTTTTTGGAATAGGTGGGCTCATGCATCCACTCTATTGTCCGGGCCTGTGCGTAAAGTTCCTGCATGTCCGCGTCCAGTGCTTCGGCCGGGCGGGCGGTCATTAACCCGCCAACCTCGTAGCGGACCGTGGCCAGCACGGTATTGTCCCGCACCAGTGCCCAACCACCCTGCTGCCTGCGGATCTGGTTGACCACCTGCGCCATGGCGGCATCGGACGACCCGACGACCCATATATTATGCTGGTCATGCGCAACCGAGCAGCCCACAGCCGTATCGGGCGTGCTGGGGCCACAGCCGCGCCAGAACATACGCCCGACCCTGCCCTGCCCGGAATAGCGGTCCACAACCGCAAACTTGGTAATGCACTGGCTGGTATCACGCTGCACCTGCCCGTCCTGCACGGGCAGGGTTTCCACCAGAAAATCATCCGCCCAGTGGAACGGGCGCAGCACGGCGGCCTGCATGGTCTGCCGCCCCGGATCAGCCGGAATGGCAAAATCCTCCGCAACAAGCTCCCGCGTGATGTTGATGGTCTGGCTGGCCCATGCGGGCCATGCAATAGCGGGCACGGGCGCAATATAACGCCCGTTCTGCGCCACGCACTGGCCATCTGCCCAGACCTCCGCAATGTCCAGCGCTGCCACATCGGACAGCAGCACAACATCAGCAAAGCGGCCGGGGGCCAGACTGCCCACCCACGGGGTCAGGCGCATATGCCGCGCGGGGTTGATGGTCACACACTGAATGGCAATTTCTGGCGGCAGGCCAGCCTCCATGGCTCTGCGCACATTATAGTCTGTGGCTCCCATGCGCAATGTGTCGCTTGCGGAACGATCATCGGTGGTCAGCGCAATCTGGGAAAAATCCTCAAAGCCTGCATCCAGCATGCCCCGCACCAGTTCGGGAAGGGTCACGAGGGCAACCTTGAGGTAACCGGCAGCGCGCAGCTTATCCATCACGCCCATCAATGTGCCGTAATCAACCGTTTTGTCGGCCCGCAGAAAAATACGCTCGTCCTTGTTGCCCTTGGTCGCACCGTCCAATGCACCCGCCAGACCATCCATGCTGATGTCATCCTCCCCCAGCGCCAGGCCATGGTCGGCCTTGACGGTCAGGAACACTGGATCATCCGGTCGCGGTGTTGGCTTCTCGGCCGAGGAGGGCAGGTCCACTGGCACGTTCACCGTGGTCAGCGGAGCCGTGACCATAAAAATCACCAGCAGAACCAGCATGACATCAATAAACGGCGTAACATTGATCTCGCTGGCTTCATGCGGGTTTTCATCGGTATGGCGGATACGGACCATGCCGCTTACTCCCCGGCAACCGTGTGGGCATTCTGCGCAGCGCCAAGCCGCACCACCTGCCCGCTGGCACTCAGCGCCTGCATGCGTCCCAGATCGCGCGAGACAAGGCGCATCACCAGCGCTGTAATATCCGCGACCTGTGCCCGGCACGTAGCCGTTTGGCGGGCAAGATGGTTGTAAATCACTACAGCAGGAATAGCCGCGACCAACCCAAGGGCTGTTGCCAGCAGTGCCTCGGCAATACCGGGAGCTACAACGGCAAGGCTGGTGGCCTTGCTGGCAGCAATACCGGTAAAGGAGGTCATAATACCCCAGACCGTGCCAAACAGGCCGATAAAGGGCGACGTTGCACCAATTGTGGCCAGCACACCTGTGCCGCGCATAAGCCTGCGGCCTTCAGCTGCCTCCAGCCGTTCAAGGTGCAGAACAATCCGTTCCTTCAGGCCCTCGCGGTCATCGGGAATATCAGCAGAGCGCTTGCGTTCGGTTTCAGCAGCCATAACCAGTGTATGGGCTATGCTGCTCTGGCGCGTGCCTGCCGCACCAAGCTCCAGCGTGCTGGCCTGCTCCAGCGCCTGCTCGGCCTTGGTCAACCTCACCCGCACCCGTTGCAGCTCTACCGATTTGGCAATGAGAATAGTCCAGGTCAGCACGCTGGCCACAACCAGCAGGGTCATCACACAACGGACCACCGGCCCCGCGTTGAGGAACATCTCCCACGGGGAAAAAGCAATAGGGGCAAGATCGGTCATGACAGACCTCCTTTGGAAGACGGTCTGCGCCAATCCGGGGTCAGGCAGATAACCGTAACGATAGAGGGAATGAACAGGGCAACCCAGAAAAAGACCAGCCAACTGCCGTAATGGCCCAACGGGGCGGATAGCAGGCCGAAAGCAATAAACAGACCGACCACACACACGATCAGCCGGGACGGCGTGCTGGTCAGGCTCGTCCATTTATGGGCCGCAAGACAGGGGCATAATGGGCGGATAGTCATGAACACGGCACGCACACAAATGCGCGTAAGAGTAAGTCGCAACTCCGTTGTGCGTAAAATTGTGCCCGGTCCATGTATCTGCGCGCCTTCGAACAGGTCGGAAATCAAGGAGGTTCATGGCTCACCGCTTGCTTACAAACGGCACACAACGACTCCCTTACCTACAAAGACGATCAGAACCTCACTTTTTTCCCCTGAACTTTATTTTTTTCCAGATCACATGCTCAAACACCAGTATGCCCCAGCTCTGGATCAGCGCATGTATTATGCTCGCTGAAAGCACTATGCCGAAAAAGCAAGGGACGTCATGGCGGCCAAAAACTTGACCGCGGAAGTAGACATTACAGTTGTTTACAAAACCGGATTCTTCAGCCGCCGTGCCCTGACCACAAAAAACCCGCCTTGAGTGGACGGGGTGATGTATCCTACCAAGGACTTATGCACAATTTCAGATGATTGCCGGGGCAGGCAACCAACGATGCTTGCAATTGGTTGTCTTCCCCGGCTTGCTGCATGACATGGCAACAATACCAGGCAAGCGGCAGCGTCCAGACAGAACCGGCCTGCTCCGCCTTCTGTTCTCTTTACTGGACCCTCGATCGATACAGAACAGGCCAGTCACCCGACATGCTGCCACCACAGCCAAGCTGAAAGGTCACCCTTGTCAGAACGAAATGGTGGCCATCCCACCGCCATTCATGAGAAGCACCGCAATAAGCCAGCCCCATGCCTTTGTAAAAGTCCGTAAAAGTTCCAGTCGCCAGGTCAAAATCAGGGCTTGTCACAATACTTCCTTCGTCGCCTGTATCCCCTTTGATCAGGACGGGATTTGGCAAGTCGGCGGGCTCAGGTTGGCCATTACCGGTGCGCGGGACGACAAAAACCAAGGACGTCCCCTGATATACCGCCATCGAACACCCGAACAAGATAAGTGCATTGTTCTTGTCCAACCCGTAAACTCCTGTTTCCAGAAGGTTATCAGCTCCTTTATTCAGGCTATCACAACTCTGCTTTTTTATGAGCTTAGCCTGCGTTCTTTCTGTCCATGCCAGCAAGTGGGCCGCTCTTTGCGGGTAAGAACGATGGAGTGATGAGCGGATGGAGCAGGCGGCAGTAATGGCGCAGGAGGGACAACGCTGGCTGGTTTTGTCCCCGTGCGAATCAGTGCCGTTACACCGCCCAATCTTCCTTGTCGATCATCCATATGCAACAGTGCAGCACTTAACCCGTTCAATGGCACAATCCCATCACGCACCTGCAGCATTGTTCCGTTCCGCAACTGCGTCACAAATGCCACAACGACTTCAGGCTGTTTTCCAGACAAGGTCGTGATTCCGTCCTGTGTCTTGAGTGACCATGCCGAACGATCCAGCAGCAACGACCTGCCGTCCACACGCAAATCTGCCAGATCAAAGGGAAACCCGGCAATCAGCCGCGCTTCAATCACACCATCCGGTCCGGCATCACGAAGAAAGCGTAGATCAACCGATCCGTTGATTGGCCTGTTATCCGGCGTGGTCGAAGTAACATCGTCATCACCCTGCACGAAGCCCTTAGCTTCGCAGGTTAAAATATTATCGCATGCAACCAACCAGGATCCGTATTCATCATAAGATGGCGTGGCGGCGTGACCTACCCCGGTCATAATCAGAAAAAGCAAGAATAGAGGCATACATTGGCCTACTCGCCTCATTCCCTTTTTCAGACGCCCAATGTTGTTAGCCATACAAGACCTGTCATGTTGCTCGGTGACTACCATAGCCGAGACAATCTTGGCTGCGACAGATACATATTCCAGTCACTTTGTCCCAGCCCCAGCAAGCAATAAACGATGTTATCTGTTACCTCCCTCGTGTCTAGATTTTTTCACGGTGATCTAGCTGCTGAGGCTGGGATGATTTTCCGTTTTTCCTGCGGTGTTCAAGCCACAAAAAAACCCGCCGTGGTTGGGCGGGTTTATCGTATCCTATTGAGGACTTGTTGCTTCATCTGGTTGCGGGGGCAGGATTTGAACCTGCGGCCTTCAGGTTATGAGCCTGACGAGCTACCGGGCTGCTCCACCCCGCGGTTGAGAGAGTGCTGATTTTGTTTTGGCTTAGTTTTGTGAGGGTAGACTGGAAGACCTGGCGGC
>NZ_WOTG01000008.1 GCF_011516925.1 Acetobacter fabarum | reverse complement strand
AAAAAAATGAAACAAAATCATAACCTAAACAAAAAACCCCAGAAAACCGCCAATCCTGAAAATTAACGTTCTTAATGCAAAATAAAAGCGGGCCTCACAGCCCGCTCCTGGCCCTTCATACGTTGTCGTCTGGCTCTCAGATAACGTCCTCAGTTGGGCCTTCGGACAAAACTCCTTCCCATTTGGCGGACACAGCTGCTGCGTAACCATTCCCCAGCACATTGGTAGCCGTGCGCAGCATGTCGAGGAAATGATCGATCCCCAGAATGAGGGCAATACCCGCTTCAGGCAGACCGAACTGCGGCAGGACGGCAACCAGCGTGACAAGAGATGCCCGCGGCACCCCGGCAATGCCTTTACTGCTCAGCATCATGACAAGCACCATCAACGCCTGCTGGGTCCAAGGCAGATGGATGCCGTAAGCCTGCGCGATAAAGATGGCTCCAAAAGACTGAAACAGAATGGAACCATCCAGATTGAAGCTATAGCCCAAAGGCAGGACGAACCCTGCAATGCGGGATGGCACGCCGAAACTTTCCAGCCGCTCCAGCAGCAATGGGTAAACGGACTCACTACTGGCCGTTGCAAAACCAAGGATAACGGGCTGCACCAACTCCTGAATCAGGACCTTGATCCTGGGGCCTATGACGCAGAAGGTAATAAAGGTCAGCACCATCCAGAGGGTCATGATTGTTCCATAGAACTGGAACAGGAAGCGCCCGAAGTGCATCATCATTTCCGGACCACTATGGGCAAGACTACCCATGATGGAGCCAAAGACGGCAATCGGGGCCAGCACCATGACCATATCGGTCATGCGCAACATGATATGGGCCAGTTCTTCGGACCATGAGAGCATGGTTTTGCCGGCCTTGCCTGCCGCAGGCAAAGACACCCCGAACAGGACCGAAAAAACAACAATCTGAAGAATATCGTTCCGCGACATCGCATCCAGAATACTGGTGGGCACGATATGCAGGACGAAATCGACGGGCTGGAAGGCATGCCGAAGGGAACCGATGTCCGCCGGAAGTGGTGCGGAGAACCCCGCCCCCGGCTGCAAGATGTTGGCGGCCAGCAACCCGATGGTGAGCGAGATAAAGGACATGCCCAAAAACCAGAGGATAACCTTGCCACCAACACGCAAGACCAGCGTATCATCCCCCAGCTTGCCTATGCCGCTGACCAGCGTGGCAAACACAAGCGGCGCGATGACCATACGAATCAATCTGAGGAACAGCCCGGTCAGCAATGTTGACGTCTGCTCAGCCGCACCAATGTAAGCAGGTGCCCAGACATGGATGGACAGCCCGCTTACAATACCCAAAACGAGAGCCACAAGGATGGCGTATGTCCGCCGTCTGGTATTTCCGAACTGCGTGGCAGCTGCCATCGGCGTAATTCCTCTCCCGTTTTGACTGTAAACTTCCGCGACAAAGAGGCTCCTAATAGGAAAGAGTTGTCCGGTCGTCAAAAACCTTGATGCGATACCCCTCCCCCGTTGCCCAGGTTGCCGTTAAAATACGGGTTTGTCACAACGTTTCGGCATTGCCCTTTTGCTCTTTCCATGACATGTCATTTTCTTCACTTTCCAGACGTCTGGCAGTCCTGTTCATGTCCTTTTTTCGCTCCGGTGTTGTTTCCCTTATTGTGGCCTCGACCCTATGTGGTCAGGCCATGGCCAAGACCGCGTGCGATACCGCATCCGATGGGCAGATTGAAATTTCCATGAAGGAAGTTGGCGCAGCCATTGGCTATATGTGGGGGCATGGAACGCTAACATATGGCGGCCAGCGTTACCCCATATCGGTCAAGGGTGGTGGTGCTCTGGCCCTTGGTAGCGCAACGGTTACAGGCTCTGGCTGCGTTAGGAACCTCTCCCGGCTGGTGGATTTTGAAGGCACGTACTGGACCGTTGGCGGAGACGTTGCCATTGGCTCCGGCCCGGCTGGAATTGTGATGGAAAATGCCAAGGGTGTGGATATGTCGTTCTCCGGCAACACCCATGGTGCACATCTTTCTGGCCAGATTTCACGCCTTTATTTCAAGATTGATTCGTTCTGAACTCTTGGCGTTATGCAGCAGTCAACTCGGCTGCAAATACCGGGATTGATACACGCTCTGGGCTCTGACACCTGAGACGATCCGGTCTTCCAGAATAAAAATTATTTTATACACCCCATAGCAAAAAAGGCCTGTGGAAATCTCCACAGGCCTTTTTGGGTACTTATTCAGCGGCAATCCTGCGGAATACCTTAGAACGCCCAAGTTGCATCACAGCTGAACCAGAACATGTTGTTCGTACCATTGTTAACGATCGGGTTAGCAACAGTGCCTGCCTGGTTGAAGGGGTGCGTGCCGTTAAGCGATTTATCCAGACGGACTTCAGGCCGGATAATAAAGCCACCCAGAGCCAGCTTTTTATTAATGAACTCCGGCTTATACGTTACACCAACCGTGAGTTCACCATAAGTTGTCGGCATGGCGCTGTAGTAAGGATACGGCTTGTTGGTCAGATACTGCGTGAAGGAGTTGAAGCTGGAATATTCCGCAATCACCATACCCGAATTATCGCGGAAAATTTCGCCACGGGCATTCAGGGTCAGCCACGGGTGGAAAGCGTATGAGAAGTAAGTGCTGACACCATAAACATCGTCACGCAGGGCATCATCATGCAGATAGGTGCCGTTGACGGAAACTGTCATCTTATCATTCACATGATAAGTTGCCATGAAGTCCCCATTATACTGCATCAGGCTGTTGGCAGGCTTACCCAGACCAGAGCTCAGCCAGCCTTCGGCGGACTGTACCTGACGGCCATTGTTGCCTTGAGGGCCAAAATGGCCGATGGCGTGCATATCCAGCTTGCCATCAAGCAGCTTGTTCCATGCAAAACCAAAATACCCTTTGGGCTTGTTGTTGTTCCCCGAAGCGCCAAAGGTTGTGGAGTTCCCCGCATCTACCCCAAGGATCCAGTCCATATGCTGGGTCAGGTGCATGGTGGCCAGAATACCTACTGTTTCAAACGGTACGATATAGTCGGACGCATAGTTGAAGGTGTAGAACGGACGGGCCTGTGCGGGCGTGCCCTCCGCCCCCATGATCCCGTACATCTGGCCGACCTGAACATCAATCCCGCGCTTGAAAATCCACGGCAGGTGAGCATCAATATGCGCCTGCGTAGGCGCCCACTGGTACAGACCATGCAAGGAGCCAGAACCCATGCCAATGGTCGGGTCAAAGCGTGCATCCGAGCCATACATGGCTTCAAACACAAACCCCAGACCATAGCCTTTGCCAACAGACGTCACCGGATGGGAGATGGAGCCCATAATCTGGTTAAGGGTCGCGGTGTTGGCGCGGTCGGTATAGTACTGCGCAAAGTTGCGGCCCGAACGTGTCCAGGGGTTGCCGGTTACACCCCCTTCAACCGACACATGCGCCTCCAGCCCCTGCCAGTAATTGGGAGCCTGCCCGGCTTTGGGGTGAAAGAGATTGCCCACGGTGGGCTTCATCGCATCATCTTCGCTGCTTACAGCAGCGGGGACTTCCTCACCATCAGAAGGCGTGCCTGCGGCTTTTTCCGCTTCAGGCGGCGCGCTGATGGGCGCGTTAACCACCTGAGCGGAGTTCAGGGACACAGGAGCAACTGTAGTTTCTGCTGCATGGGCATACGACGCAAGCAACGAGCCGCCAGATACACACGCCGCAAGGAGGAAGTGAAATTCCTGAACAAAGTTTTTACGCATCTCAACAATCCCAATCCAAGAAAGAAACTATATCTTGTGGCTACGGCTCATTCTTTTTTGAATTTACTCATGAAGAATACTGTACAAACCAGCATGATAGTTGAATAGATAAAAAATATTTCGATGTTGTAATAAATGACGACAGCGAGGGCGATCAGCGCCGCGACAAGGGCAAAGCCCGGCAGAACGGGGTAAAGTGGGGCCTTGTAGCTACGCACCAGCGTGGGTTCGGTCCGGCGCAGACGGAACAGGCTGATCATGCTGAGCATATACATGGTCAGCGCACCAAAGACGGACATGGTGACCAGTGTGGCGGTCAGTGACTGCCCCTGAATGCTGACCAGATCATCGGAGAAAATAGCGGCAATACCGATGGCACCACCCGCCAGCGTTGCCACATACGGGGTTTTAAAGCGCGGATGCAACCGCCCCAGCACTTCCGGCAGGAACCCTGCACGGGCAAGGGCGAACATCTGGCGTGCATACCCCATGATAATCCCGTGCAAGGAGGCCACAAGCCCAAACAGACCCAGCCAGACCAGCATGTGCAGCCAGCCACTATGCGCGCCTACAACCTGCTTCATGGCCTGGGGCAAGGGATCGTTCAGGTTGGACAGGGTATGCCAGTCACCCACACCACCGGCAAAAATCATGACACCAAAAGCAAGCGTTACAAGGGTAAGAATACCGGCAATATACGCAATGGGAATGGAGCGGCGGGGTTCACGCGCTTCTTCCGCAGCCATGGCGACACCTTCCACGGCCAGAAAAAACCAGATGGCAAAAGGCATGGCTGCAAAAATACCGCCCAATGCCTGCCAGCCAAAATGGGGAGCCCCACCCCAGCCGTCTGCCAGAAAATGGTCCCATGTAAAGGCAGGTGCCACAACACCCATAAACACCAGCAGCTCAACAATGGCAGCAATGGTAATAAACAGCTCAAAGGTTGCTGCAATATGCACGCCTACGATGTTGAGCGTCATGAACACCAGATACGCACCCAGAGCTGCCACCTTGGGAGAAAGCCCGGGAAACTGCACGTTCAGGTAAGCGCCAATAGCCAGCGCAATGGCTGGTGGCGCAAAAATGAACTCGATCAGGGTTGCAAGGCCGGCAATAAGCCCGCCCCAACGGCCCAGTGCCCGAAAGCTGTAGGCAAAAGGACCACCTGCATGCGGGATAGAGCACGTCAGTTCTGTAAAACTGAAGATAAAGGCCGTGTACATCAAAGCCACAAAAACGGTGGCCACCAAAAAACCGAGCGTTCCGGCGGTTCCCCACCCGTAACTCCAGCCAAAATACTCGCCAGAAATGACAAGTCCAACGGCAATCCCCCACAAATGGAAGGCACCGAGAGACTGGCTGAGCTTGGTCCCGCTGCTCTCACTCATGCGTCTGTGTCCTTATCATGTAAAGATAGTGTGTTGCTGCCTGCCAGCTGGTCCGGGGCAGCGTCTTTCAAACCGACACCTGTCAGGCCAAGCCGTCTGGCCTCCTGCATCAGCCATGCCAGCTTGCTTGCGCCAGCAGGTATCGTCATGCCGTGTGCATGGATGTTGGACAGGCAGTTCCGTGAGGAATCCGGGCACCCCACATACGGTGCGTATGTCAGGTAAATGCCAAGGCTGTCCGCAACGCTCAGGCCGGGGCGCTCGCCAATCATCATGACGACCATGCTGGCCCCCATGGCCTGTGCAATCTCATCCCCCAAAGCAACGCGGCTTTGCGTTGCAATCACCAAAGGAGCAATCCGCCACCCGTGCAAAAGAGGCTGCATGGCCTGAAAAACAGGTATGGCGTTTGTCTGGGTCGCGATGGAGGAAAGACCATCCGCTGCTACAAAAACAACGTCCCACGCCTCTTTGCGCAGCATATGCAAAGAGTTTCCCGAAAGCCTGCGGCCCAGATCCGGACGGCGCAGGTAAGTGGCGCGGTCCATGGCCCGGCTTTGCACATGCAGGCAGGGAGCGCCACGTAACTGCTGCTCCATGGCCTGCACGTTCAGCGGTGCATGTACGGCATCGCGCGCCTGAGCGTGAGCGGCCTGAAAAGCCAGAACGTCCGTTGTACGCTGTGCATTGCCACTACGGCCCAGACCAATGCGCGCACGGGTAAGGCCCCGCAGGGGCTGCCACGCATCTGCTACCGCACCGGGCTGGGTCTGGGGTTTGCCGTATTCCGTCATGCTGCACCCACCAGCCTGGCCAGTTGCGTCTGCCCGAGTTCCAGCGGGCGCATGTGGTTGGTCAGGCTGTCATACAGCCCCATACGCTCCAGCCATGCGGCAAATTCGGGGGCCGGGCGTGCGCCAAGCATGTTCCGCAGGGTCAGAATATCGTGGAAGGACAGGCTCTGGTAATTGAGCATGATGTCATCCGCGCCGGGCACCCCGATCAGGAAGGTAATGCCCGCCACGCCCAGCAGGGTCATCAGGTTGTCCATATCGTCCTGATCAACTTCGGCGTGGTTTGTGTAGCAGGCGTCACACCCCATGGGCACACCCATAAGCTTGGCGCAAAAATGGTCTTCCAGCCCTGCGCGTATGACCTGTTTGCCGTCATACAGATATTCGGGGCCAATAAAGCCGACCACCGTGTTCACCAGCAAGGGATTGAACGCCCGCGCCACGGCATAGGCCCGGGCCTCTACCGTCTGCTGGTCAATGCCGTGATGTGCCCCTGCGGACAGGGCCGCCCCCTGCCCGGTTTCAAAATACATGACATTCTGCCCGACAGTGCCACGGCCGAGTGCCAGCGCCGCATCATACGCCTCCTGCAGAATGGCAAGGTTGACCCCAAACCCCTCATTCGCTTTTTGCGTGCCCGCCACGGACTGGAACACAAGGTCCACCGCGCCGCCACGGTTCATGATTTCCAGCGTATTGGTAACGTGGGTCAGCACGCAGGTCTGGGTTGGAATGTCATAAAGCTGGCGGGCCTGATCGAGCATATCCAGCAGGGCCAGACCATTGGCCACACTATCGGTTGCCGGGTTAATGCCAATAACGGCATCCCCCATGCCGTAAAGCAGGCCATCCAGCGTAGAGGCCGCAATGCCTTTGAGGTCATCTGTCGGATGGTTCGGCTGCAGGCGTGAGGACAGGCAACCGGGCAGGCCGATTGTATTGCGGAAGCTGGTAATGACCCGGATTTTGCGCGCAACGCTTATCAGGTCCTGGTTCCGCATGAGCTTGCTTACAGCGGCAGCCATTTCTGGTGTAATGCCCGGCGCAATCCGTGCAAGGGCTGCCGTATCCGCCTCGTGCGAGAGCAGCCAGTCACGGAACTCTCCCACCGTCATATGCGCTATGAGTGCAAAGGCTTTATGATCATGGGTATCCACGATCAGGCGTGTCACTTCGTCTTCTTCGTACGGAACAAGTGCGGTCTGGATAAAACTGCGCAACGGAACATCGGCCAAGGCATAACGGGCGGCCATTCTCTGGGCATCGGACTGGGCAGCCAAACCGGCCAACTGGTCCCCCGAGCGCACGGATGAGGCAACCGCCAGAAGGGTTTTGAGATCGGGGAAGTGGTAAGTCTCCCCCCCCAGTCCATGACGATATCCCATTAAGGCCAGCCTCCTGCCCCAGCACAATCCCGCTGCAAGGGGCCGGAGCGGGGCACCTCGCAGTTTAGTTCGATACCGTTACAATAGCAGCATCACCCGCTTGAGACTTGACTGGAGGGAACAATTTATTGATCATTCAAAACAAACTGCACCCTTACATAGACGTATCCTGCCATGTCTGACCCGATGCAAAGCCCGACATCTGGTGTGCTGGCCGCCGCCGCAACCGGTGTTGAAGACTTCATTACCTCCCGCGGGGGGGATATTGACCGGATTGCCGGGCGTTCGGGCCTGTCTACCGGCCAGTTCGCCCTGCCCACAGACATGCTGGACCTAACGGCATACTGCCGCCTGTTTGAAGAAGCCGCGCGTGAGACACAGGATGGCAATCTGGGCCTCTGGTTCGGGCAGCAGTTCCAGCCGGAAATGCTGGGCCTTGTAGGGTATATTGCGCTCCTGTCCGCCACGGCAGAGGATGCCGTGCGCAATCTGGCCAGCCATTTTGGCTACCACCAGTGCAACACACACACGCAACTGATCGAGCAGGAAAACGGGCTACTCCGGCTGGAATACGCTATTCAGGACCCCAGCATTACCCAACGCAGGCATGATGCCGAGCTGACCATGGGCATGTTCTGCAATGTGCTCCGCCACGCCATGGGGGAGGACTGGGTGCCCGAAGCCGTTCTGTTTGAACACCACCAACCCGAACAGGCCCACGAACACAGGGATGCGTTTCAGGCAGATATTCGCTTTGGCCATGTGACAAATGCCCTGCTGTTCCGCAAGGCCGGGCTGGAACGCCCCATGCCCAAGGCCAACGCAAACATGCTCGAAATCATGCGGGCATCGCTGATTTCCCTCTCCCGCAACCACCACAGCAACGGGCAGAGTGCCTCGGTCCCATCGCTCAAGGAGCAGATTGCCTCCATGATCCGCGCAGGGCTGACCGAGCGCTGCTGCACACTCTCGGACATTGCCCAGCGCATGAACATGCCAGCATGGACGCTGCAACGCAGGCTGGCCCAGTTCAACCTGTCCTTCGGAACATTGCTTGAAGAAGTCCGCTACGCCGAAGCCTGCCGCCAGCTTGGGCAGGCTGGCCCGGATATGGGGGAAATCGCCCTCGCCCTTGGCTATACCGAGACAAGCGCTTTCAGCCGGGCATTCCGCAAATGGAGTGGCCTTTCCCCCCGTGCATGGCGCGAACAGCAGTTGATAAAAGCCACCCTGCTCAACGCGGGCTAGGCAGCTTTATACCTGCCCTGCTCCGCCCCTGCCCCATTCATATTTGCATCCTCCCCGCATAATATGAGACACGGACAGGGCATGAAGCAGAGCGCCCCTCCCCTCCGCCGTGGCTGGACCACGGGCAGTTGCGCAACGGCTGCGGCCAAAGCCGCATGGCTGGTGCTGCTGGGGCATGAACCCCCTGCCAGCGTAACCATTACCCTGCCATCGGGGCAGGACGTTGCTTTCAGCCTATGCCAGTATGGCGGCACGCCCGACGCGCCCTGCGCTGCCGTAATAAAAGACGCAGGGGATGACCCCGATATTACACATGGCGCCATGATCCGCTGCACGGTGCGTGCTCTGGCTACCGGGGCGGGTGTTGTGTTCAAGGCCGGGCCGGGTGTTGGCACCATTACGCGCCCCGGCCTGCCGCTGCCACCGGGTGAACCCGCGATTAACCCCGTCCCCCGCGCCATGATCCGCACAGCCCTGACACAGGCCAATAACGGCACACTTCCGGACGCGGAAGTTACAATCAGCATTGATCACGGGCAGGAACTGGCAAAACGCACACTCAATGCACGGCTGGGTATTGTGGGGGGGCTGTCCGTTCTGGGCACAACGGGCATTGTCATGCCGTTTTCATGCTCGGCATGGATACAGAGCATTCACCGCGGGATTGATGTAGCACGGGCGGAAAACCTGCCCCATGTGCTGGGTGCTACGGGCAATGTGTCGGAAAAAGCAGGGCAGGCCCTGTACGGCCTACCGGATATGGCCCTGATTGAAATGGGGGATTTTGCGGGCGGGCTGCTCAAATATATCCGCCACCACCCTGTCCTCCGCCTGAGCCTTGCTGGCGGCATTGCCAAGATGACCAAACTTGGTCAGGGCTGTCTGGACCTGCATTCCAGCCGCAGCCGGGCAGACATGCCCGCACTGGCACAACTGGCCGCACAACATGGTGCGCCAGACACCTTGCCAGAGCTGATCCGCGCCAGCCCCACGGTGGCGGAGGCTTTTCTGCTGGCCCGCAGTCACAACTTCCCCTTGGGTGAGGTCATTGCACATGCGGCCTGGGCCGTGGCCCACAAAACCCTCAGCCCGGCCCCTGTGCTCCTGAATATTCTGGTATTTGACCGCTCGGGCACACTGGTCGGCAAGGCTGATGGGCCTTTTACCCCTTAGCTGCGGAACCGGCGGCGGTAATCGGGGTCATACAGAGCACTCTCCCGCCCGGCAATGCCAGCAAGGGCTGGGCCAACCAGCACGAGTGCCGTGCGCTCGATCGGGTTCTGTTCGAGTTCTTTTTCAATGCTTTCCAACGTGCCATGCAGCACAATCTGGTCGGGCCAGGATGCACGGGCAACAATGGCCACAGGGCATTGCGGGCCGTAAAACGGCGTTAACTCGGCAACAATACGCCCCAAGGCATGCACGGCAAGGTGTATGGCCAGCGTGGCCCCCGTTGCGGCAAAGGATTCCAGTTTTTCACGCTCGGGCATGGCCGAGGCGCGGCCATTAACACGGGTCAGCACAAGGCTTTGCGCCACACCCGGTACAGTCAGCTCCCGGCCCAGAACAGATGCCGCAGCCGCAAACGCAGGCACACCCGGGGTCATGGTCCATGGGATTGCATTGCGCTCCAGCCTGCGGATCTGCTCGGCCACCGCGCTGTAAATGGACAGATCACCCGAATGCAGGCGCGCAACATCCTGCCCCGCCTTATGGGCGCGCACATATTCGGCCTCAATTTCGTCCAGAGACATGGGAGCCGTATCCACCAGCCGGGCATTGTCGGGGCAATACTGGAGCATATCAGGCGGCACAATGGACCCGGCGTAAAGGCAGACCGGGCAGGATGCCAGAATATCCCGCCCCCGAATGGTCAACAGGTCCGCAGCCCCCGGGCCAGCCCCAATAAAATGAACAGTCACTTTCTATCTCCTTCTGCCACCGCGCAGGTTACACCACACAATACCTGACGGGTCAGGCACAACCGCGCTCCATCCCCCGCACCGGCAAGAGCACATGCCTCCGCAACAGATGCAACCCCCACATGCCGCATAACCGTGGAGGACGCCGTATGGCAGGCAGCCTGCACCTGCTGGAGTTGTGTGCGTGTAATCCACAACACCCCAGCTCCCCACCTGTGCGCAACACTCTGGGGCAGGGTATCCGCGTTTTTAAAATCTGGGACCGCAATATAATCAGGCACGCTGGCCCCAAGCATGTGCAGGCTTTGCGCAACCAGTTCCAGCGCATGGTCCACCTGTGCGGCACTCTGCCAGCCCATGCCCACCACGATCATGCGCTATGGGGCTTGCTGGCCACCCATTGGGTGACGGTCATGGCGGGCCGAAAAGCATGGAAGCCCCCTACCCCGTCCAGCCGTGCGACAGAAAGGCGGGTAAGCCGCCCCCCCCACTCCTGCATGGCCTGCACAAGGCGGGCTTCTGTTTCCACCACCACGGCATTGACCACCATGCGCCCACCCGGGCGCAGCGCCGCCCAAGCCCGCTCCAACACACCCGTCCTGCTGGCACCGCCCCCCACAAACACGGCATCCGGCGTGTCCAGCCCACCAAGACCATCCGGGGCGCGGGCCTGCACCACATGCAGGTCGGGCACCCCCAGTGCCCGTGCATTGCGGGCAATGCGGGCAGCACGCTCTGGCACACTTTCAAGCGTTATGGCGCGGCACCCTTGAGCTGCCAGCATCCATTCGATGGAAACAGAGCCCGCACCCCCTCCAATATCCCACAGCAGTTCCCCTGCACGCGGGGCTAGGGCAGAAAGGGTTACAGCCCTTATTTCCTGCCGTGTTAGCTGCCCATCATGCTCAAAACAGGTATCGGGCAGGCCGCTGCACCGGGGCAGGCAGGCCTCTGTAACCTCTGCGGGCACATCCAGCGCCAGCAGGTTAAGGCTGGCAACATCATCTGGCGGGCCATCTTTGGCCACAAAGCTACGGCACCGCTCGTTAGGTCCGCCGAGTGCTTCCATAACGGAGCAGCGGACAGTCCCCAGCCCCAGTTCCACCAACCACTTAGCCAGTTCGCCCGGTGTTTGCGCATCGGCGGAAAGGACAATCAAACGCGCCCGCGGCTGCAAAAATGGCCGTAATCGCGCCATAGGCCTACCGCAGACAGAGACAACATGGCACTGCTCCTGCGCCCAGCCAAGCCGCGCACAGGCCAGCGCCACGGATGATGGAGCAGGCAGACAAAGCATTTCCCCCGCCTCCAGACTGCGGGCCAGCACACCACCCACCCCGTAAAAAAACGGATCGCCCGAGGCCAGTACAACAACAGAGTGCCCACGCAAGGCCAGAACCTGCTGCACCCCGGCACTAAAGGGAGTAGGCCATGCCACACACCGCCCTCGTGGCAGAGGGGCCACCAACCCCAAATGACGCGCACCGCCAAAAACATACTCGGCTTGCGCTATCAGGATTCTGGCCGTGCTGCTTAGCCCGTCCAGACCGTTTTCTCCCACCCCGATCACACTCAGCCACGGCGTGGCCTCAGGGTTATGCGGTTCTGGCATTGCTTACCCCTTCCAACATACAGCGCACCAAGCCTACCCATGCTTGCCCATGCCTGTAGCAAGCGGATATAGATCGGCTGCTATCATTCGACGCCAAGGTTTGTGTATGCTTCCAGCGCCCCCCACCCCCTGCACCAACACAGGGAACACCATGCCGCCCAGCCTGCGTGTGCTGGTGCTGGGGGGCACAACGGAAGCCAGTAGCCTGTGCCGCATGCTGGGCACAACATGGCCAGCATGCCATGCCGTGCTCTCCCTTGCCGGAGCAACCAGCCAGCCACACCTGCCCGATATGAGCACTCGCATCGGGGGCTTTGGCGGCGTAGCGGGGCTGACCAACTGGCTGCGTGAGCATGCCATAGATGCCGTTGTGGATGCGACCCACCCATTTGCCGCGCAAATGAGCCAGCATGCCGCCATGGCCTGCGCCGCCACACAACGGCCTCTCCTGCGGCTGGAACGACCGGGCTGGACCGCCACCCCGCAGGACACGTGGTTTATGGTGCCCAGTATTGCCGAAGCCGCCAGCGCACTTGCCCGGTCCAGCAGATGGAGTGCCAAATCGCAGTCCGTGTTCCTGACGACCGGACGCAAGGAAACCCGGCCTTTTCTGGCAGCTCCCCAGCACCACTATCTGTTCCGTTCCATTGAACCGCCCCACCCGGCTGACCTGCCCCCACAGACCAGTGTGATCTGTGCACGCGGGCCGTTTGATCTGGAGGCCGAACTTAAACTCATGCGTGAACACCAGATTACCGTGCTGGTCACCAAAAACTCCGGTGGCACTGCAACCCATGCCAAGCTCGAATCTGCGCGCATACTGGGTGTACCTGTGCTGATGGTCTCCCGCCCTCCTGCGCAGGATACCCCGCATGCCAAAGACGCGGCGGCTGCTCTGGCCTGGTTGCATCAATGTGCTGCTTCAACCTTGCGCGCTGTATAAAGCCATGGTTCCTGCCCGTTTGGGCGGCTGACAAGCCGTGTTGCAGGGCAGCCGATCAGCACCAGTGTGCTCATATCTGCCCAATCTGCATTGGCCTGCGCAATGGTGGACAGGCGAACGGCCTCATCAGGCCGCCCGATGGCACGGGCAAATGCAACGGGTTCATCCCCCCCCATGCTTTGCCGCAGGTGTTCAAACGCGGCCCCAAGCTGCCACGGCCGCGCATGCGAGCGCGGGTTGTACAGCGCAATAACAAACCCCGCCTGAGCCGCCAGACGCAAACGCTCCAGCACAACCGGCCACGGCTTGAGGTTATCGGAAAGGGAAATAACGCAAAAATCCCCCCCCAGCGGTGCCCCAAGCCGGGCGGCCGCAGCCAGCACGGCACTCACACCGGGAATGACCTGAATAGGGAGGCTACGCCAAATGGCGGGACCATTTTCCACCGCTTCGAACACAGCACTTGCCATGCCGAACACCCCGGCATCCCCGCCTGAAACCACAGCCACATGCCGCCCGCTCAGGGCCATTTCCAGCGCGTGCCGGGCGCGGGAGATTTCCTCCCGGTTGTCTGAAATATGGCGCACAACCTCTGGCCCTGCCCCCACCCGTTTGACGTAGGGGGCGTAGCCGATCAAATCCGTTGCGCGGGCCAGAGCATGGCGTGCCTGCGGGGTCAACTGCTCCGGATTACCGGGGCCAAGCCCCACAATGACCAGAGAACCACCGCTCATCGTACACGCTTCCTTCCGGGCAGGAGCACAAGGGAAAAATACGGCGCTTTGCCATCCTGCTCCGCCATGGGGGCAATCACCTGCGCGCCTTGCGTACCGCGCTCCACATACACGGCTTCGTCCATACGTCCGCTACGGGTTATGGCCTGACGGACATGGGGCATATTCCGCCCGATCTTCATGATCACGGCGGCATCAGCACGCTCCAGCCAGTCTGCCAGTTCGGCCTCGGGCAAGGTTGCGGGCAACACGCACAGCACATCATCCCCATGGGTCATGGGGGCATGAGCCTGAGCCCAGCAGCCGTTCATGGCCATAATGCCGGGCACGACCTGCGTCTGGCAGCGTGTTTGCAGCCGGTCAAACACATACATGGCCGAGCCATACAAAAACGGGTCGCCCTCACACAGGAGCGTAACATCGTTACCAGTTGCCAGTTCTTCAGCCAGCCGTTCAGCACTCTGGTCATAAAAGGCGGACATATTCTGGTGGTATGCCGGATCGTTGACTGAAACCTCGGTTGTAAACGGGTAAATCAGCCGCATTTCCCGCGTGGCAGGGCCAATATGGGCCTGTGCAATGGTCCGTGCCTGACTGGGGTGTTTTTCGCGGCAGAAATACGCAACCACCGGAGCAGACCCAATCAAACGTGCGGCGCGCAGGGTTATCAGTTCCGGGTCACCCGGCCCTACGCCAACAATGCTGAGTGTGCCCGCCATTATTCAACCTCGCAGGCAAGGGCGTTAAGGGCGGCCGCAGCCATGGCGCTCCCCCCAAGCCGACCGTGCACGACCAGCCATGGCACGTCATGCCTTTTGGTCAGCGCTTCCTTGGATTCAGCCGCCCCGACAAAGCCCACCGGCACACCCAGCACCGCGGCAGGCCGGGGGGCGCCAGCATCCAGCATTTCCAGCAGGTGGAACAGGGCGGTAGGGGCATTGCCTATGGCCACAACGGCCCCAGCGAGTTTGTCCCCCCAAAAATCCAGCGCGGCGGCGGAGCGGGTATTGCCAATGGCCAAGGCCTGCGGCGGTGTGCGCGGGTCACGCAATGTGCAGATTACCTCATTATCAGCTGGCAGGCGGGTGCGGGTTACCCCCCTTGCCACCATTTCCGCATCGCACAGAATGGCACAGCCATCACGCAAAGCCTGCCGGGCGCGCGGCACAAGATCCGCGCTCATGGCAACCGATTGCGCCACATCCACCATGCCGCAGGCGTGAATGATGCGTACAACTACGGTGGCCTGTTCCGGCGTAAAGGCGCTTAGGTCCGCCTCTGCCCGAATGGTTGCAAAAGAACGCTGGTAGATGGCCGCCCCATCCCGAATATACTCATAGGCCGGCATCCACCGCTCCTTCCTTTTTGAATGACTCAAATGCTGTATAAACAGCCTGTTCGCCTACGAACAGGCTTTCCACATCCCCCGAAGCCGAACCATTGCGCACCAGTCCGTAACCCTGATCACCCGCCACCAGAGTATAATCGGCAGAACCCGGGTGAGCGCACCCTTTGCGGCAGCCCGAAACATGCAGGCTGGCCCCTGCTGGCAGCAGCGGAGCCAGATTACGCGCCAGATTTTCCGTCTCCCCGGCAGCCTGCGCACAAGCACTGGCCCCGCTACAGGCCCAGATACGCAAGAGGGGGGAATGGGGGTCTGTGACCATACCGGCCACAACAGGCGCCTGCTCCATACCGCCCAGCACCAGAGTATGCCACGGGGTCAGGCGCAAAATGCCATCCCCCTGCGTTGCGGCAACAGTTGCGCAGTCATGCAGCATGGTCGCAGTCATGCACCCCATAGGGGCAGACAGCGCAAACAATCCGTGCCCCAGTGGCCCTACACGGCCACAGCAAACCTCGGCCTGCGTAGGTTTGGGTGCCAGCACCTGCCCTGCCAGCCCCAGAATCTGGAACAGCACCTGCCCCACAGCCCGGTCCCGCTGGGGGCGCACGCTTTGGTGCGATGTTACAAAAGCACGTGCCAAAGCAACGGCCTGCCCAACTGCGAGCCTATAAGTAGTGGGAGCGGCACACATGGCGCCGCACACAACGGACCACAGCCCCTCTTCCGTGGCGCGCAGGGTAATATCTGCCTGCAACAGCCCAGCGGGGTATAGCCCACCACCATCCACCGCAAAACCGAATTTGCCCGGCAGGGCCGTTAGCTCTTCCGCACCGATCAGCGCAGTACGCAGGGACTCCGCACAGGCCACGGTCTGTGCCGCACAGCTCGGGTCATCCCCCGCCAGGGGGGAAACAAGCATGGCCTGACGCCGCTCCATACCCGCATCGGACAGACCAAGCCCCGCAGCCACCGCAATTTCAGGGAACCGGCGCGCAGCATCGGCCCCAAACCCACGGAGTTGCAGGCTGGCCCTATTGGTTAGCCCTATACGGCCATTCCCCTGCCTTTGGGCCACATCCGCCAGCAAAAATGCCTGAGCAGCTTCCAGCCGCCCCAGCGTAGGCCGCACACGCACAAGCCAGCCATCCGCTGCCTCCATGGGTGCGAAAAGACCTGGGCACCACCCTTTGACTTCCGGTTGAGCAAAACCGCCATACACCCCGGTTACTCCCGTCTGATCGGCCACCTGAGCGCCTGAACCGAGAAGATCGCTCCCCGCCATGCCGGCACGCGGCGTCCTGTAAAAACGACAAGGGCTATGGCACCACACCCGCCCCCATGGTGGAACAGAGCCATCCAGCCAGAACGCCGGATACGCGCCCCTGTTCCGCCCCTTGCACACAACATGCAGGGGCTGGTCCGCGTTCGTGTTAGGCCGCCCGATATGGACTTGTCAAAGCGCTCCATGGCACGGCAGGCATCCACTTTTATGCCCTTTGACGCAGCTTCCTCTTGCATCGCGGGCAAAACCCTGCTTGCAGCATGACTCATGCAAGCTTCATTTGAGCAAACCAGCTGGTTTCCCATCATGCTCCATATGGAAGGGGCACGTGTTCTTGTGGCAGGCGGCGGTAATGTCGCGGCCAACAAGGTGCAGCTTCTTGTGCCTACAGGTGCGCGGGTGGAAATTCTCTCCCCCACACTCTGCCCCGAACTCGAACGCCTTGTGGCGGACGGCAAGGCGGAGGTCACACGCCAGGACGCCACGGTAGAAAGCCTGACAGCCCGCCTGCCCGGCTGCCGTATGGTTTATCTGGCCACCAGCAACCGTGCGCTCAATGCCGAACTCAGCGCGCTGTGCCAGAGTATGAACATACCCGTATGCGCGGTGGATGCTCCTGAAGTTTCCAGCTTTATTACCCCGGCCATGACCACACGCGGCGCTGTACAGATTGCGGTTTCCACCGGTGGGGCCGCCCCTGTGCTGGCCCGCAGGCTCCGCGCGAAAATTGAAGAGATCATGCCCGCAGGCCTGCACAGGCTGGCGGCATTCATGCAGCAAAGCCGTCTGGCCCTGCGCACCCGCGTACCGGATTCCGCCATACGCCGCCGTGTGTGGGAAGATTTTCTGGATGGAACAGGTGGCGCTCTGGCCATGGCGGGGAACACGCAGGCCGCCCAGAATGAACTCGACCGCATTCTGGACCAGGGCCATGCCAGAACAGGGGAAGTGTGGCTTGTTGGCGCAGGCCCGGGCAACCCGGACCTGCTGACGCTCGCGGCACTGCGGCTTATGCAGGATGCAGATAGCGTTTTATACGACAATCTGGTTGGGCCGGATATTCTGAACTACGTGCGCCGCGATGCCGAGCGAGTGTTTGTTGGCAAGCAGACCAATAACCACACACTCCCGCAGGATGGCATTAATGCCGAGCTTATCCGCCGCGCCAAAGCGGGGGAACGTGTGCTCCGGCTTAAAGGGGGCGACCCGTTTATTTTTGGCCGTGGTGGGGAGGAAATAGAGGCACTGATGGCCGCAGGCGTGCCATTCCGCATTATCCCCGGCATTTCGGCCGCCAACGGGTGCGCTGCCTATGCGGGCATACCGCTCACACACCGTGACTGCGCACAGGCCTGTCTGTTTATTACCGGCCATGCCCGGGCCGATGGCACCCTGAATCTGGCGTGGGAAACCATAGCCCTGCGCAGCCAGACCATTGTTATTTACATGGGCCTTACGCTGGTTGCACAGCTTTGTGCCCGGCTGGTGGAGCATGGCCTGCCAGCAGACTGGCCCGCAGCCATTGTGGAAGGGGGCACCCTGCCACACCAGCGGGTATTAAGCGGCACTCTCAGCACGCTACCCCAACAGGTTGCGGACAACCACATAACCAGCCCTGCCCTGATTATTGTGGGTCAGGTTGTCCAGCACCGGGTTGTGTCCTCCGCTCCTGCGTAAGGCTCCCGGCCATGCTAGGCGCAATGGACCTGATGGGCGTATAGCGCTCTGGCACCATTGCGCTCCAGAAGCTGGTCAGCCCTTACGCAGAGCGCATCCGTTGCTGGGGGCCGCCCGAACATGCGCCGGTATTCCCGGCTGAACTGGGATGGACTCTCATACCCCACGGCAAAGGCGGCCTCTGCGGCATCCACATTCTCGCTAACCATGCGTCTGCGTGCTTCCTGCAGGCGCAACTGGGTCCGGTATTGCAAGGGGCTCATGTTGGTCGCTGCGCGGAAATGCCGATGGAAGGTGGAAAGCCCCATACCCGCTACACGGGCCGCCCGGCCAATATCAAACGGCTCTGCATAATGCTGGGCAATCCAGTGGATGGCCCTGTTGATGTGGGAGAGATTGCTCCCAGCCGTTGCAATCTGCCTGAGTGCACACCCCTGATCCCCCTGCAACAGCCGGTAAAGCAGTTCACGCACGATCAGGGGTTTGAGGATGGGAATATCCTCTGGCTGGTCCAGCAGCTTCATCAACCTCAAGAGTGGCTCGGTAATGGCTGAATTAAGCGGGCTTAGCCCCATACCCATAATGCACGCCTGATTGGGGTCCACCTGCTGATCGTTCACCACCAGCAGCAGTTCCGCAATCAGGGCCGGGTCCAGCGCCAGACACAGGGCCAGGTAAGGGCGCTCTGGCGTGGCCTGTGTAATGCAGCCGGCTACAGGCAGGTCCACAGCCGTAACAAGGTAGTGGCTGTCATCATAATCAAACACACGGTCCCGGAGCATGACCTGCTTTTTGCCCTGAACAATAACGTACACGCGGGGTTCAAACACAAAGGGAATAGGCTCGCTCACGACCTCGGCCCGGTAGAGCGTGAGTTCGGGGATAGCGGTTGTTACCGTGGAATGGGCACAGTGCCTGAGCACCAGCTTCTGCAATTCCGCCAGATTACCGACCATACGTGCCTCTTTGTTACGCCATGCCATACCTACCCCCAACAGACGGGGCAGCCAGCACCATTCCAGATAGAGCAGAATAAGGCAATCAGCCACGCCCATGCCTTGCCTGAAACAGCAGGCAAATTGCCTGACAGAGAGAATCAGGCAAGAAGTGGGCAGAATTGCTCTATCCCCCTCGCCCTCTTCCGTCCCATTGTGGCATCACTGATCACACAGCCAAGGAAGAACAGGCTTATGGCTTACGCCACAACAAATCCCTACACGGGCGAAGTTGTCAAAACTTTTGCCGATGCGACCGACCAGGAAGTGCAGACCGCACTGGACGCAGCCTATACCGCATTCCAGTCTTGGCGTGATGCGTCCTTTGCTGAGCGCGCAAAGGTTATGTCTGCCGCAGCACAGATCCTGCGCGACAACATGGATGATTACGCCGCTCTGCTGACGCTGGAAATGGGCAAGGTTTTTGGCGAAGCCAAAGCAGAAGTCACGCTCTCGGCCGAAATTTTTGAATACTACGCAGAACACGCCGAGCGCCTGCTGGCCGCCGAAGCCCTGCCGGTTAAAAACCCTGAAGAAGGTCAGGCCATGCTGGTCCATGAACCTCAGGGCATTGTGTTTGCCATTGAGCCGTGGAACTTCCCCTACTACCAGATCGCCCGCATCATTGCGCCCCAGCTTTCCGCCGGGAATACGGTCATCCTCAAGCACGCTTCCAACGTGCCGCAGTGTGCCGCAGCCTTTGATGACCTGATGCGCAAGGCTGGCCTGCCGGAAGGTGCATTCCGCAACCTGTACCTTGCCCGCCATCACACCGAAACCGTGCTAAACGACCCGCGCGTATGCGGCGTGGCCCTGACCGGCTCCGAAGGCGCTGGTGCCATTGTGGCATCCGTTGCAGGCAAGGCGCTCAAAAAAGCAACCATGGAACTTGGTGGTTCGGACGCATTTGTTGTGCTCGAAGACGCTGATCTGGAAAAAGCAGTCAAATGGGCTGTTTTTGGCCGCCACTGGAATGCAGGGCAGGTTTGCGTTTCTTCCAAGCGGCTGATCGTGGCTGACGCCATTTATGACCGCTTTGTAGAACTCTACAAAAAAGGCGTTGCCGAACTGAAGGCAGGGGACCCGATGGACCCGGCTACCACGCTGGCCCCGCTCTCCTCCCAAAAAGCAGCGGACGACCTGCGCACACAGGTTGATGAAGCCTGCAAGCTGGGTGCCAAAGCCGAAGTTATTGGCGCTCCTGTGCCCGAAAAAGGCGCCTTTTTCCGTCCGGTTCTGCTCACCAACCTGGAAAACAACCCCGCCCGCCTGTGGGAATTCTTTGGCCCGGTTACCCAGCTTTACCGCGCAAAAGACACCGAAGATGCCATTCGCATTGCCAATGACTCTCCCTACGGTCTGGGTGGCTCTGTCTTTACGCAGAACACCAAGCTTGGGGTGGAAGTAGCCCGCCGCATTTACACCGGCATGGTCTACATCAACCACCCGACAATGGTAAAAGCCGACCTGCCGTTTGGTGGCGTGGCCCGCTCCGGCTTTGGCCGCGAGCTGATCGGCCTCGGCATTAAGGAATTTGTCAATCACAAGCTGATTGACGTGGTGGATATTGACGCACCGTTCTAATCAAACGGCGGAGCAGGACTGTAAGCCGCATTAACCGGCGGCTTACGGCCCAACCATGCAAAAGGCCCGGCAATTCTGCCGGGCCTTTTGTGTGCTTACCCCCAAATTATCGTTCAGTTTGCCCCACAGCCAGACGCAGCAGGATATGCTCGCGCAGTTTCTGGGGGAGCAGACGTTCAACCACACGCAGAACGCGGAACGGCCACGGAAAAATATATTCCCGCCGCCCCTGCGCAATGGCGCGGGCAATCAGGCGGGCTGCTTTTTTGGCTGGAACCAGAAAAGGACGTGGGCCTTCGAGCCGCTGGCTCATGGGGGTGTCCACAAAACCGGGCACGATCAATGTTAGCTGAACGCCATATTGCCGCCAGGCAAGCCCGGCAGACCTGGCAAAAAATGCCAGTCCGGATTTGGAGCTGCTATAGGCGGCAGAAAAGGGCATTTCGTAAAACCCGGCAACAGAGCCTATGAGCGCAATATGCCCACTGCGCCGCTCCACCATGCTCTTGGCTGCTGCCGTGGCCAGCGTAACCGGCGTTGCATAATTGACCAGCCCAAGCTGAAGCACCTTCTGCGGGTCTTCCGTTTTGTCGTCCAGAGATTGGATGTCAGACAGACCTGCACCAAGCACCACGCAGTCGGGCTTGTGGGCTGCATCATCTTCCTCAAAGGCCTTCAGGGCGGCGGCTCCATCGCACAGGTCTATCTGGCGTGTATGCACTACGGCCCCACTGGAGCAGCATTCCATGGCCAGCTGGCTCAGCCGCTGGGCATTTCTGCCCCACAAAATCAGGGTCCGGCCGGGTGCCGCATAATGGTGCGCAAGCTCCGCACCAATGCCGCCCGTAGCCCCTGTAATCAGCACGGAACGCAGAACGCCTTCCCCCGATGCATCAGATTTCACATTTTTTCCTTTCCCATTGAGAGAGAATGAGGCATCACCCGTGGAGTTTTTCATGTTCCGTTCCATGGAGGGGCAATGTCTTTCCCGACTCAGATTACCGTTTCCCCTGTTTCGGGCTCACGTCAGCTTTCTCTCTTTATAAAGCTTCCACGCCAGATTTACGATGGCCTGCCCGGATATGTTGCCCCTTTGGACATGGAAGAGCGCGATATGCTCTCCCCCAAAAAATCGCGTTTTTTCGACCACGGCTTTGCCTGTTACTTTCTGGCATGGCGTAATGGCAAACCGATTGGCCGCATATCTGCCCAGATAGACTCCCTTGTGCTCAAGCAGCCCGGCCCCAGAACCGGCTTTTTTGGAGCGCTGGATACGGCTGAACCCGCCTGTGTTCCCCTCCTGCTTGAAGCCGCCACCAAATGGCTTGAAACACGTGGTGTTGAACGCATCCGTGGTCCATGGACACTGAACAGCAACGGCCAGTCCGGTGTAATGATTGCAGGGCAGAATGAAATGCCCATGATCGGCACCCCATGGCACCCAGCAACCCTCGGCCCTGCCGTTGAGGAAGCGGGCTTTGAAAAAGCGATGGACCTGCTCTCCTACAGTATGGAAACAGGGCCACAGGCCGAGCGTGCCAACCAGATTCCCGCCAACCTGCGCCAGCGTCTTGGCAAGATTACCATGCGCGGCCTGCGCTTGAAACACATTCCAGAAGACGCCACGATCCTGCGCGAAATCTATAATGATGCCTGGGCCGACACATGGGGCAACGTGCCCCTGACCTCTAACGAGGTTGAATCCCTACTCAAGGCGATCAAGCCCATCCTGCGGCCTGAGCAGTATGTACTGGCCGAGGTTGAAGGCGAACCGGCGGCCATAGCGCTGGTGATACCCAATATGTTTGACATCAGCGGGGATCTGGGCGGCGCGCCCTCCCCTCTGGGCTGGCTCAAGCTTGGCTCGCGCATTCTCCGGCATGACTTTCACTCCGCCCGGGTTGTGCTCCTTGGCGTGCGCAAAAAATATATGGGCACCGCTCTGCGCGCCATGCTGCCTGTGCTGATTATTGATGAACTGATGAAGCGCGGGCATGTCCTGCCCTACCGGACCATTGAACTGGGCTGGGTGCTGGAAACACATACAGGGTTGCGCAATCTTATTGAGCGTATTGTACCCACACCCTACAAAACCCACCGTATGTACGAAAAAATTCTGGCTCAGCCAGAAGCCTGAATTCTTCCGCAACAACAGGCAAGCGCCACAACGCGGCGCTCAGCCTTTAGGCCAGACCCCAGCCCCCGTTTACAGGTGGCTCCAGCCCCTGGCCCTGAAGTGCATGGGCTGCCCTGCACCATCCATAACGGACACACCCGGCACGCCTGCCTCAAACTGACCTATCCGGGTTACAGGCACCACCCCATATGGGGTGGGCAGACTTGGGCAGGATAGTAGCTGATGCTCCCGCTCAGGCGGCACGGCAAACAGGATTTCATAATCATCTCCGCCCGTCAGGCAGACTTCCTGCCATGCAGCCCCCAATGCGCGTGCCGCGGCCGAGAGCGGAACCTGATCGGCCTGTATGCGCACATGCAGAGCGTTTTCCCGCGCCATATGGCCAGCATCCTGTACCAGCCCGTCGGACACATCCATCGCGGCGGATGCCAGACCATGCAGGGGTAGCCCTATCCGTGGTTGCGGCAGGCGGTAGCGTTCTGCCAGATGCCCCGTGGGGTCAGCCAGAGGAGGCTCTACCCCCTGCAACACACGCAGGCCCAGCGCTCCATCCCCTATGGTCCCACTCACCCACAGTCCATCCCCCGCCCGCGCACCACACCGCCGGATAGCCTGACCGGGCAGGACCGAGCCAACAATGGTCAATGAGAGAACAAGTGGTCCGGAGGTGGAGGTTGTATCGCCCCCCATCAGGCTCAGCCCAAAGCGGGCCTGATCCTGCGCCAGACCAGCACAGAACTGCTCCACCCACGCATCCGTAATATGGGGGGGGCGTGCAAACGCCAGCAACCAGCCTTCCGGCCTGCTCCCCATGGCGGCAAGGTCGGACAGGTTGCACCGCAACAGCTTGCGGCCAATTGTATCGGGGGGGTCGGTTGGTAGAAAATGCACATTTTCTACCATGGCATCTACCGCCATCACCATTTCTCGCCCCTGAGGGGGCGAGAACACCGCCGCATCATCCTGCAGGTTCAGGGCGGCAGGGCCAGCCAGTGCTAAAAAATGCCGCCGTATAAACGCAAACTCAGGCGGCAGATCAGTCTTCGGTTGGGGGGACGGCGGTGCTGTCATGATCTTCAACCGGTGCGGGGGTTTTGAAAAGCGTATCCAGCACACCATTCACCAGACGCGGCTCATCCCCAAAAAAGAAGCCATGTGCTACGTCCATATACTCGTTGATCAGGACCGCAGCAGGCGCGTCTTCGTGGCGAAACTCCGCAATAGCCGCCATAAAAAGAGCGCGCAGGACCGGGTCCAGCCGCTCGATCGGCCAGGTGGATGGCAAGGTCTGGGCAATATCGCCCTCAATCGCCGTGCGGTTGGAAACAGCCCCTTTTACAATGGCGGTAAACAGAGCCACATCCGCTTCGGGAATACGTCCATCCTCGTAGGATTCACCGCTCAGGGTGGTGCCAAACCGATGGACCAGAAACTGCTCAATAACGGAATCCGGACGATCCCCATTCTGCTCAATCTGGAACAGGGCCTGCACGGCGGCAACACGCGCGGCTGTGCGCGGGCGTTGTGCGGCTTTGAGCTTGGGTTGGTCCTGTAGTTCGGTCATCGTTCTCTCCTGCTCCGCTTTTATGCGAAGCCGCGTTTTGTGGCGTTTTTACACATAAAGGTCTAGTCTTTTTGTTCGCTCTGCTGGGTTTTGCTTTCCATGAGCGTCAGAATCTCGGAAAAATCGCGGGCCTCCGTAAAGTCCCGGTACACGCTGGCAAAACGCACATACCCCACGCCGTCCACTTCCTTGAGCGCGTCCATGGCAAGCTCACCTATGCGGGCGGAGGCAACTTCCGTATCCCCCGACGCTTCAAGCTGGCGCACGACCCCGGTTACAATCTGCTCCATCTGCTCATCCGATACCGGGCGCTTGCGCAGAGCAATACGGATGGAGCGGGAAATTTTATCCCGATCAAACGGCGCTCGCCGCCCATCCTGCTTGACCACCACCAGCTCGCGCAGTTGCACACGCTCTACCGTGGTAAAGCGCTGCCCACAGGACAGGCAAGCCCTGCGGCGGCGGATAGCCGACCCTTCTTCATTCGGGCGACTGTCCTTGACCTGACTATCCGGGTTCCCGCAAAAAGGGCAACGCATGATGGTACCAACCTTCCCTCAGGCGCGTATCCGACGGCATTGTGCTGTTCAAAGAGCGCTAGGTGACAATCAGATATTTGTTTTAACCGGGTTCGTCCATACTGCTCATGCCCCAAGGCGCACGGAGACACCATGAAACCTCGTTACCAAGCAATACTGGCCAGCGCTCTGATCAGCCTGCTGGCACTCGGCCCCGCACAGGCACAAGAACACAATAACGGGCAATCTGTTCCCGGACAGGCTGATGCCCAGAAAGACATCTCCATTACCGATATTTCACTCCATCAGCCTGCCACACAGGGGCAAGGGCAGACGGAGCTGTATTTTAGCCTTACCAATAACAGCCACACAACCCATTTGCTAACCGGCGTTGTCTCCCCCGCCTGCAGCACACTGGTTGGCTACCACACTGATCAGGAAAACACCCCCGGCACCCGCCACCTGTTCCAGCATCTGGCTCTGCCAGAAGTTACAACACTGGTATTTGCCAGTGCTGGCTACCACATGCTGTGCGTTGGCCCTGTTGCACAGGTACTCACCCAGTCCAATGTGCCGGTTACATTCCAGTTTCTGGGCGGATCCAGCAAAACCGTGTCTGTACCGGTTACTCCCGGCGCCCGGTAGCGCAGGAACAGGAACCAAAAGAGCCGGAGCACGCTCCGGCCACTTTTTTGGGCCCCGTCTCTTAGCCGCCGGTATAGGTGCTAAGCGTACGCTTAACAGCCTGATGCCAGCCAGCAATCATGGTGCGGCGCTGGGTGCTGTCCATTTTGGGTTCAAACAGGGAACCCCGCGCCCATTCCGCCGCTACGTTTGCTTCATTTTCCCAGACACCAGTTGCCATACCGGCAAGGAAGCCAGCGCCCAGAGCCGTTGTTTCAACGTTGCGTGGGCGTTCAACCTTGGCTTGCAGCATGTCAGCAAGGAACTGGCAGTACCAGTCATTGGCGGACATGCCACCATCCACACGGATGCTCTCCGTTGTGCCACCACCGTCCTGCACCATGGCACTCACCAGATCCAACGTCTGGTACGCCACGGATTCCAGAGCCGCACGGGCAATATGGGCCGCAGTGGCATCCAGCGTCAGGCCACAGATCAGGCCGCGTGCATCCGGGTCCCAATGAGGCGCGCCCAACCCGACAAACCCTGGCACCATGTACACGCCATGGCTGTGCGGCACACGGGTTGCCATATCATCCGTCTGGGACGCATGGGTGATCAGGTGCAAGCCGTCACGCAGCCATTTAATGGCTGCACCAGCCACAAAAATGGAGCCTTCAAGGGCGTATGTTGGTTTGCCATTGAGCCGGTAAGCAACCGTGGTCAACATCCGGTTGCGTGATTCCACGGGCTTATCCCCCGTGTTCAACAGCAAAAAGCACCCCGTACCGTAGGTGGCCTTGGCCATGCCCGGCGTAAAGCAGGCCTGCCCCACAACGGCTGCCTGCTGGTCGCCTGCAATCCCGGCAATGGGAATGGCCCGCCCAAACAGGGCTGGGTCTGTTTCCCCATACAGAGTGCTGCTGTCCTTGACTTCGGGCAGCAAGCTGGCGGGAATACGGAACAGCTTCAGGAGGTCCTGATCCCACTGCTGACGATGAATATCAAACAGCATGGTGCGCGAAGCATTGGTTGCATCGGTTGCGTGGACCTTACCGCCCGTCAGCCGCCACAGGATAAACGAATCAATGGTGCCAAATGCCAACTCACCTTTTTCAGCGCGAGCGCGGGCATCGGCCACGTTGTCGAGCAGCCATGCCAGTTTTGTGGCGGAAAAATAGGGGTCCAGCAGCAGGCCCGTGCGTTCACGCACCAGAGCTTCGGCCCCTTCGTCACGCAGTTTCTGGCAGACACTGGCCGTCCGCCGGTCCTGCCAGACAATGGCGCGGTGGATCGGCTTGCCCGTGCTGCGCTCCCACACCACAATGGTTTCGCGCTGGTTGGTAATGCCAATACCGGCAATGCGGTCCGCAGCCCCGCTCTGCTCCAGTGCCGCGCGCGCTGTGTTGAGCACATCGGTCCAGATGTCTTCTGGGCAATGCTCCACCCACCCGGCGTTGGGATAATGCTGCGGGAACTCCTGACGGGCCGCAGCCAGTTCGTTGGCGTCACGATCAAAAACGATGCTGCGGGTTGATGTTGTTCCCTGATCAATCGCCAGAACACAATCTTTTTTGGTCATGGGGAATATCCCTTCTTATTCTGAGCAGTCAGTCTGCCGCAGGAGTGGAGTGACGGCCCAGTGCGGGCATGAACGGACGCAGCAGCGTCTGGTAAATCGTGGCCCCGATAAGCCCACCCATAAGTGGGCCTACAACAGGCACCCACCAGTAATTCTGGGGAGAAGGAAGAGCCGTACGCCCCCAGCCCGCCACAAAGCAGAACAGGCGAGGCCCAAAATCGCGCGCTGGGTTAATGGCCCACCCTTCCAGATACCCTGAAGATGCACCGATAATGGCAACCAGCAGGCCAATGATCAATGCGCCCGAGTTAGCCTGTGGGGCAGCCGTATTGTACTGGCAGGTCACTGCAAAAATACCAAGGACCAGAAATGCCGTCAGGATTGTTTCGTTCAGCAGCGCATGCAGAGGCGTTACAAAATCACCCGGATGGGTAAAGAACACGCCTGACGCGGCGCCATCATTGGCAAAATCCAGATGATGGGACACCGCATAATGCACGATAACCGAGCCATACAGGGCATAAACCAGACAGGCTCCCAAAAAGCCACCCACCACCTGCGCCACCCAGTATGGCAGCACCTTGCGCCATGCGAACCCACGGTAGCAGGCAAGCGCCAGCGTAACCGCAGGGTTAGCATGTGTGCCAGAAACAGCACCGGTCACGTAAATGGCCAGGGTCACACCCAGCCCCCACGTAATGGCAACCCCCCAGTAGGAGAGCTGGTAGGGGCTTGGGTCGTACAGCGAGTACATGGCTGCAACGGAATCACCGACCAGAATAATGATCAGCACCGCCAGACATTCGGCTATCAACTCGCCCCAGAGACTATTTTTTACCTTATCCATATCTTTCCTCTTTTTGTTTTTTTTGTTCGGAAAGCGGTGTTTTACAGATCAGACAGCTTTCTTCTGAACATAGGTTTCAACGCGGGCTTTTTCCGCGTCATTCAGGTGCAGGCCCAGCTTGCTGCGCCGCCAGAGCACATCTTCTGCCGTACGGGCCCATTCACGCGCCATCAGGTAGTCTACTTCACGCGTGCTCAGGTCCCCACCCAGCAGTTCACCCATATCGTCCATGCTGTTAGCCTGTCCGATAATTTCGTATGTGCGGCTGCCGTAATTACGCATCAGACGCCATGCCAGTTCTTCTGGCAACCAGGGGGCTACGCGGCGCAACCGGGCAAGGGCACCGTCAAAGCCACCTTCACCAATATCCCCACCGGGCAGCACTTCGCTTGCGGTCCAACTCTGGCCACCAACTACGGGCAGCACAGGGGCCAGTTTTTCCAGCGCATGTTCGGCCAGCTTGCGGTAGGTCGTGATTTTGCCACCAAAAATGGAAAGCAGGGGCGCGCCATCCTGCGTGTCCAGGTCCAGAACATAATCGCGGGTAACGGCAGAGGCGTTGGCAGAGGCATCGTCATACAACGGACGCAGCCCTGCGTAGCTCCACACCACATCGCTCTCACGGACCTGCACGTTCAGGTAGCGGTTCACGCTTTCGCACAGATACGTTACTTCATCGGGTGCTATGCCCACCTTGCCCGGCTCATCCTTCCACGGAATGTCCGTGGTGCCGATCAGGGTGAACTTCTGCTCGTATGGAATGGCGAACACAATCCGCTTGTCAGGGTTCTGGAAAATGTAAGCCTGCGGCCCCTCGTACACACGCGGGACAATAATGTGGCTGCCCTTGACCAGACGTACCGATTTGGAATTGGGGATTTTAAGCGTATCGGCCAGCAGGCGGGCAACCCACGGGCCAGCCGCGTTCACCATGGCCTTGGCACGCACGGTCTGGGTCTGGCCGGTTATGCGGTCTTCCAGAGTTGCCACCCACTGCCCGTTCACGCGCTGCGCGGCAGTCAGGCGGGTGCGTACGCGCACATCGGCCCCACGCTCGGCCGCGTCCATGGCGTTCAGCACAACAAGGCGGCTGTCCTGCACCCAGCCATCGGAATAGATGAAGCCCTTGGTGTATTCAGGCTTGAGCGCACGCCCCGAAGAATGCTTGCGAAAATCCACGCCAATGGATTTAGGCAGCGTCATGTTGGATGCCAGATGATCGTACAGGAACAGCCCGGCCTTGAGCATCCATGCCGGACGCACCAGCTTGGAATGCGGCAGCACAAAGCGCAGCGGCCACATGATATGGGGGGCCATGGTCAGCAGGCGTTCACGCTCCATCAGCGCTTCACGCACAAGGCGGAACTCATAATATTCCAGATAGCGCAGGCCACCATGGATCAGCTTGGTGCTGGAAGACGAGGTATAGCTTGCCAGATCATCCTGCTCCACCAGCAGGACGGATGCACCACGCCCGCAGGCGTCACGCGCAATGCCGGTGCCGTTAACGCCCCCCCCGATAACGAGAAGGTCATAAATACGCTCGGATGTTTCTGCTGCTGACATGGTTTTTATCGGTTCCATCTATACGAAGGCTTTGTTCATTTTATTCGATTTCGAAAACAGAACGCAAGAACTATGGTTATCGTCCCCGATGGATGCGTTTTTTTGAGCCATGATGTTCTTTTACGAACACTCCTGCGCGCCAGTAACATGGAGCTGCACATCATGCTCGCGCAAAATGGCCCGAATACCCGGCGGAGGAGGCTGGTCCGTAAAAAACGCATTGATCTGGGATATATGCCCCACACGCGCCATGGGCCTGCGCAAGAACTTGGTGTGGTCTGCCAGCAGGAACACTGTTCTGGCGTTGCGTATGATCGCCTGCGCCGCGTTAATTTCGTCCGCATCAAAATCCAGCAACGTGCCATCCGCATCAATGCCGGAAATGCCGATAACACCAAAATCCGCCCGATACTGCTCGATCATGGCTGCCGCCGCCGGGCCAACAATGCCACCATCGCGCAGGCGTACGCTGCCACCTGTAATGATCAGGCTACATTCAGGAGCCGGAGCCAGCAGGGTTGCGACATGGATATTATTGGTAATAACCCGCAGGGTTCTGTGGGTGCGCAGCGACCGGGCAAAAGCTTCCGTTGTGGTGCCGATGTTAATGAACAGGGAGGCCCCGTCCGGTATGGCCTTTGCCGCTTCCCGCCCTATGGCGTCCTTGGCTTGCAGGTTCAGGATCTGCCGGTCTGAATAAGCAATGTTCTCGGCGGGGGAAAGGCTGCTGGCCCCTCCATGGTGGCGGGCCAGCAATCCCTGCCCGGCCATAATGTTAACGTCCCGCCTTACGGTCTGCACGGTTACGCCCAGTTCGCACGCCAGTTCCTCGCTGGCAACATACCCGTGCTGGTTGACCAGCCGCAGAATATGCCTGCGTCGTTTTTCCAGCGCATTGCTCATGCGGGTTCCGCCTCAATAACCGCCAGCACGGCCTCCCCGTAGCGTTCCAGCTTGGAGCGGCCTACGCCTTTGATCTCACCCAGCGTATCCAGATCATCGGGTTTTTCGAGCGCTATGTCTTTCAGAACCGAATCATGGAAAATGACATATGGTGGAATTTCCTGCTCCTTGGCCTCTTCCCGCCGCCATTTGCGCAGAGCTTCAAACAGGGCCAAACGGTCTTCTGGCAGGTCCAGAGCAGCAGACTGCCTCTGCCCCCGAGCCCCTCCCACATTGCCAGTGTGTTCCACAACCGGGTCTGCCCGCAAGGCAACGTTTTCCTCCCCCCGCAGGATCGGACGGGCGATGTCGGGGTTCAGTCGCAACCCACCATACTGCCCTTCTATCCGCAGGGCGCCGCGCGCAATAAGCTGGCGGACCACACCACGCCAGAACGACTCGCTTCTGTCCTGACCAATCCCCCAGACCGAGAGCTTGTCGTGCCCGTTACGGCTTATGCCGTCGGTCCTCTTGGCCCGTAAAACGGCAATAACGTGCAGCGCGCCAAAACTTTCCCCCGTGCGATACACAGCGGACAGCAGCTTGCGGGCAGCTTCCGTTCCATCAAATGTCAGCACCGGGTGGCGGCAGTTATCACAATGCCCGCAGGGCTGTTCCAGCTCCTCGCCAAAACAGTGCAGCAGCGCCTGCGTGCGGCACCCTGTGGTTTCAGTAAACGCGATCATGGCCTCCAGACGGCTGCGCATGATCCGTTTTTCGTTATCTGGAGCCGCAGACTGGTCCAGCCAGTAACGGGCACGGGCTATATCCTCCCCCCCGTATAGCAGTACGGTATCAGACGGCAGACCATCGCGCCCGGCCCGGCCAATCTGCTGGTAATATGCCTCAGGCGAGGAGGGCATATCCAGATGCACAACTGCGCGCACATCCGGGCGGTCTATGCCCATGCCAAAAGCCACCGTGGCCACAATCACCAGCGGTTCCCCCGAGCGAAAACGCAACAATGCCGCGCGCTTTTCCACCGGAGACAACCCCGCATGATACGCCAGCGCAGGCCAGCCGCGCTCCCGCAGGGAGGCCGCTATACGCTCGGTTCTGGCACGGCTGCCACAATAGACAATGGACGCGTCTTCCCTGTAGCGCTCAAGGGCTACAAGCAGTTGCTTCAGTTCCGAACCTTTGGGCTGCACGGCAATATTGAGGTTGGGCCGATGAAAGCTTGAAACCAGAACCTGCGCGTGCGGCATATCCAATGCCGCCAGAATATCATCCCGCGTGCGTTCGTCCGCCGTGGCGGTCAGGGCAAGCCGTGGCACATTGGGAAAATGTCGCGGCAGGGCGGTCAGGGCCCTGTATTCGGGCCGGAACTCATGCCCCCAAGCCGAAATGCAATGCGCTTCGTCTATGGCAATAATGGACAGTGGTATGCGCGTCAGGCGGTCCAGCGTGCCTGACGACAAAAGGCGTTCGGGCGAAATATAGAGCAGGTCCACACGGCCATTGGCCAGATCAGACCTGATCTGGGCTGATTCGTTTTCGTCCAGCTCGGAATGCAGGGCAGCGGCATTAACCCCAAGCTGCCTGAGCCCTGCCACCTGATCGTCCATAAGCGCGATGAGGGGGGAGATAACCAACCCCATGCCGGGCCGGCACAGGGCTGGAATCTGGTAACATACGCTTTTGCCCCCACCCGTGGGCATGAGCACAAGGGCATCCTGCCCCTGCATGGCGCATTCTACAGCCTGCGCCTGCAAGCTCCTGAACCCGGGGAACCCAAAGACAGCCTGCAACACCTCCTGCACGGAGCGGCTACAAAACCGGTCACGCGGGGGCACTCCCGGTACCCTTTCCTCCGGCAAGCCTAATGGTGGCTCATAGGGGGGAATGTCGGCATATGCAGGCTCTCTTTCCTCCATGGCGATCAGGGGCTTGTCAGTTCGATCTCTACACGGCGGGAGCCAACAACCATGCCTTCAAGGTTGGATGGGGCGCGCGGTGTTTCCACAATACGGTCACTACGCACGCCATCGGCCTGCAACTTGGCCGTTACGGCCTTGGCCCGCTGGATTGCCACCAGTGCATCGGCAGACAGGTCCTTGCCAGCCCCGGCATACCCTTCAACCCGAACAATGCGGGAGGGGTGCTTGTCTGCTTCCTGCGCGACCTGCGCAACCACTTCCTGCCCGGCCTGATCAAGCTCGGCCGACTGGTTGGAAAAAAAGACAACATATTTGCGAGGGGCCTGACTGGCGCAGGCAGCCAGAAGACTCAGGCAGGCGACTGAAAATAAGCGGCGCATAATGATCATTCCTGAATTATCAAAACAAAACCGTTTTATTTGGTGCCCCTCCGGGCTGCTGGCGTCAACAACGATTCCAGCAGGCCTAGGCCGCAGCAGCTTTTGCCACACCATCGGACAGGCGCCAGATGCGGTCCAGCTTTTCCACCCCGGTCAGGCGGTGGGCTATCAGTATGACCGTGCGCCCCTCGGTTACGGTGTTCAGAGTCCGGAGGAAGTCCTGCTCCGTCTGCGCATCCAGCCCTGTTGCGGGTTCATCCAGAATAAGAATGGGAGCAGGTGCCAGTAGCGTACGCGCCAGCGCAATACGCCGCCCCTGCCCACCGGAGAGACGAATACCCCCCTCACCTACCCAGGTATCCAGCCCTTCGGGCAGGGACCGCACAACATCGGACACCGCGGCCTGATCAAGAGCCTTCCACAAATCATCTTCGGAAGCATCAGGTCGGCCGAGCAGCAGATTGGCACGAATGGTATCGTCAAACAGGTGTGTTGCCTGCGAAAGCCAGGCCATTTTGCTGCGCACGGCATCGGGGCGTATGGTGGTAATATCCTCCCCACCCAGACAAATCTGGCCTTCCTGCGGGCTAGCAGCCCGTAACAGCAAAGCCGCAAGGCTGGACTTACCCGTGCCAGACGGCCCCAGAATAGCCACCCGCGCCCCTGCGGGAATATCCAGCGTAAGCCCTTTTAAAACCCACGGCCGATCATCCGCCCACCGGAAGCGCACATTGTTCAGGCGGATACTGGTATCCACAGGGGCATGCTCATGCGTCACCTGCGCATTGGCAGCGGCAGGCTGTACTGCCATTTCCACTACCCTGCGGGCGGAAACCCCCATAATGCCAGCCTGCAAACCGGCACGCGTAAGGGTGACTGCACTTTCAAATGCAGCAACGGTCAAAAACAGTATGCTCACCCCTTCAAGGGCGCCCACCTTGGGTAGCAGAATACCGCCAATGGCCAGCAGCACCATGAACACGGCAATCTGCCCAAACAAAAAGGCCAGAGCATTGGCAAAGGCCGAACGGCGGGCCACAGCCATCTGCCCTTGCAACAATGCGGCATCCGCAGCCTGCACACGGGCCAGCATTCGCCCCTCTGCGCCGAATGCCCGGATTTCGCGCAGGCCGCCTACCAGATCCAGCACGAAAATACGCAAATGCGCCAGCAGATGGGCAGCCTGATCAGCTGCCTTCTGCCCCGACCGCGCGATCAGCCACGGCACCAGAAAAGATGCACAGGCAAACAGCACGCCAACAGCCACCCCCAGCACAAGGCTCTGCCGGCCCACAATAACCAGCAAGGCCGGAAAGGTCAGTCCCGCACAAACCAGCGGCACAACAATCCGCAGGTATAACCCGTCCAGCGCGCCAATATCGGATACCAGACGGGACAGCATATCCCCCGCCCGGCGGAAGCCCAGCCCTGCCGCTGCACCGTGGGCAAGGGAATGAAAAAACCAGACCCGCAGATCCGCCAGCGCACGGAACATGGCATCGTGCGCAAACAGGCGCTCTGCATAGCGCAGCGTCACGCGCCCCACGCCAACCCAGCGCAGCAGTGCGGTTGTCACCACCACTTCGCCCAGCACACACCCTGCCAGCCGCAAGCCGGACACCTGCATAAGCGCAAGACCACAGGCCAGCGCAGCCAGTGCCAGCAGCACGCCCACAATCAGCCGCACTCCCTGCCTGCGCCACAGGCCGAATATAACGCATACAGCCTGCCAGTCCGTAAATCTGGCTGTGGGCTGCACGGGCACATCATGCAGCCTTGCGGTCGGCTGCACGGCTGATGTCTGATCTTGCATTGCCATGTTACGCAGCCCCCTGCCGATTGATAACACGCCCGTTTTGCAGGTCTATCCGCCGCCCCTTGAACATATGGGCCGCAGCCGAGTGCGTAGCCAGAATAACCGTGCGACCAACGGCCAGCCGTTGCAGGCTTTCAAAAACACTTTTTTCGGTTGCAGGGTCCAGATGCGCTGTGGGTTCATCCAGCAGCAGAACCGGGGCGTTTTTGAGGTAAGCCCGCGCAATGGCAATACGTTGCGCCTGCCCACCAGACAAACCAAACCCGCCTTCACCGATCTGTGTATCCAGCCCGTTGGGCAAGGTCGGCAGGAACTCATCCACGGCGGCGGAACGCAGGGCATTTGCCAGTTCACGTTCGTCTGCATCTGGTTTGGCGAACAGGATATTATCCCGCAGTGAGCCGGCAAACAGCACAGGTTTCTGCCCGATCCATGACACAACGCGGGACAGGGCATCGGGGACTATGCTCTGCAAAGGCGCGCCATTAAACAGCACCCGCCCGTTCTGGGGGGTAATAAACCCCAGCAGCAGTTCCATGATCGTGGACTTACCTGCACCGGATGGACCAGCCAGCACCAGCGTTTCCCCCGCTGGCACGGTAAAGGTAACATGCTCCAGCGCAGGCCCGCGAGCGGGGTCCCATGTAAAGCCGACATCATCAAAGGCCACCATCACGCCGTTAGCGTTAACGGTTCTGGCCCCTTCCAGCACCGGCCGCTCTGTTACTTCGGGCAGGTCCAGGATGGCGGTCGCCGCCCCTTGGGCGTGTGCACGGTCCTGATACGCCAGCGCAAGGCCGCGCAGGGGAGCAAAAAACTCCGGCACTGCCAGCAGGGCAAACAGGCTGGCAACCACGGTGTGCTGTAACGCGGGGGATGGGCCACTGGCCTGCATGGCCAGTGCCTGCCGCCCGTCGAGCACGGCCAGCAGGATGAACGCAATGACCATGGCGCAGTCAATGGATGCGGAGGAAAGGAATGCCACCCGCAGCACCTTCATGGTACGCACGCGCAGTTCTTCGGCGGCATCCCCCAAACGGCGGGTTTCGTCCTCTGTCCGGCCAGCCAGAACAATGGTGGCAATACCTTTGATACGGTCCAGAAAACGTGCCTGAAGGCGGGTCATGGCCAAAAACTGGTTGCGTGATGCCACAGCCGCACCAATACCAAACACAGCCTGCCCAACAGGAACGGCCACACCACACAGGCCCAGAATGACAGCCGCACGGGGCTGCATAATGCCCACGGGCAGCAAAATCAGTACGGGCGCCACCATCCACAGTACGGAGGCAGGCACCCAGCGGCCAAAAAAGCCATCCAGCGCTTCTATCCGGTCTACAACAATGGAGGCCAGCACACCGCTATGCGTGCGGCGCAGCAATGCAGGACCGCCGGCAAGAATGGAGGCCATAACCTCCCCCCGCAAACGCCTGCGCGCTACAATACCGGCTTGAGCAGCCGCCACATCCGCCTTGATCATGCACAGGGCACGCAACATAGCCAGAGCCGGGAACAGCATAAAGGGCCACGCTGGAAAAGCAGCCCCCTGCCCGCCTGCCTGCCACGCCACAAGGGCATGCCCAAGAACAACAGCCACACACCATGCCTGCCCAATACCGGCAAGACTGGAGAGCAGCCCGGACCCAACCACTGATCGCGCTGCCTGACGACCAAGACGCGACTGGAGGCGCGTCCAGTTACGTATTGCTGCTTTCTCGTTCCTCATGACAGACAGCGTTTATACTGCTCTGCCAAGGACGCAACAGTTTAGATCGCCACTCCCTGCTGCGCTTAAGGCATGCCAACGCTCTGCGGGCTGCCTTATTTTACGGGTTTTCCGCTTTCTCCAGATGCAGGACCAGTGTGAACTGCACACCATCCTTGCCGCTATAGCTCAAAGATGCCTTTAGCTGTCTGGCAAAACCATGAATGAGCTTGAGCCCGATCCCCTGCGTGCCGGATGCGGGGTCGAAGGAACAACCAATCCCGTTATCGCCAACATTCAGCGTGACCAGATTGCCATTTTTTGTCAGCCGCACATGAATAACGCCCATCCGGCCATCGGGGAATGCGTATTTGATCGAGTTTGTCACAACCTCGGTCACGATCAGCGCCAGAGGCACAGCCTGATCCGGGTCCATCCAGAAACTGTCTGAATCCACCTGTAGGCGAATACGCCCTGCATCCGCCTCCCCTGCGATATGGAAGGTCTGCTCGCACAGGTCTTTTAAAAAAACGGCCATGTTCAGGCTGGTCAGTGAATCCTCGGCGTAAAGGGTGCGGTGTAGCGTTGCCAGCGCCCGGATTCGGTCGCGCGCCAGAGCAAACTCGGCCCGGACCTCGGGGTGGGCAATCTGGTTGGCCTGAAGATTGAGCAGGGACGCCACGATCTGGAGATTGTTTTTAACCCGGTGGTGAATCTCCTTCATCAGGAGTTCCTGATGCGCCATGGCCTTCTTCAGCCGCGCTTCATGCCGGGAGAGACGCTGTGTTGCACGCGTAAAAGCCTGCCCCAGCCTTTGCAGCTCAAGCGGCATGGTGCGTGTAACGCGCCCGTCAAACACCCCTTCCATCTGCCATTTACGAACGGAATAGGTCAGCCGCCGCAAAGGCCAGACAAGCACGATATTGGCCGCAAGCGTAACGCCCACCAGCCCCGCAGCCAGCAGGAACAGCAGGGCCGCAATCTGGAAAACCATGGCCCGCAGGGCATCGGCTTCTATGGGGGTGCGCTGGGTTGAAACAAAAATATCCGCACCACCCGCAATGCCACCAAGGGCATACCCCCCCTGCATGGACGGGAGCGACACAACCGAGCGGTCACTTTTTTCCAGCTTTTCCTTTAACGGAAAGACAAGCCCGGGTGACGGCTGCTCCCAGTTGCAGTCAGTGCAAACGGGAAAAAGCTCTCCATCATGCATAAGCAGCCACGCCTGCACGGGATTTGTATCATCCGAAAATGCATCCCACCCCGAAGCACCGCCCAGATAAGCCCGTGTGCGCGAAATTTGCAGGATACCAACCAGATAACCATGGGCTTCCGGCTCTGCCAGAAAAACCGCAGGCACGGTTATCCGCAAAAACGCCCCGTTATCTTCCCCACCACCACTTTTTTGCACGGCTTCCATAACCGTGGCGTTAATCCGTGCGGGTGGGGTTAAGGTCCCGACCTCCGCACAGGAGCGGCCTGAGGGGGAAACAGAATCGAGCTTTTTGCCTCTTTCATCCAGAACAGCCAAAAAGCAGTATCGCTGCCCACTAATGGTTTCGGCCAGTTTGAGCGCATGCACGAGCTGGTCATGCGTGAGGTCCATGTTGCCGATTGTTTCAAGCGCACTGCGCAGGCGGTCCGTATCGTGCCTGAACTGCTGGTCCAGCCGCATAATGGCGGCAACAGCACGCTGGGCGCTCCCCACCCGGACTTCCTGATAATTCCGCAGGGCCAGAACAGCGCCAATACTGAGCACGGGAATACCCGAGAGGCAGATAAGCACACGCATACGCGCGCTGGTGGTGATAAACACCCGCCCCAACCCGGACATAAGCAGGGCGCCAACACGCCGGGCAGCCTGCCCAAGCACGGAAAAGACAGACAAAAGGCTCAGTCCTGCTTGCTCCGGTCTTCCTCAATCAGCTTCAGCAGCTCTTCGGGCACAGGTTCATTCACAACATCATCAAAAAGCTGGTGCAGGCCGCGCTTCAGCCAGACATCAAAAGCCTGATCCCGAGACTGCCTGCCTTTGCGGGGGGGAGCGCCGTCCATACTCTTTCCCATTCCGAACCTTGGATCCTGCCGTTGTGTGCCTGACGCCACTGTGTGCGGAGCAGGCAACTCATCCCCGACAGACCTGCAACTTATAAGCCCAGCATGCGCCATGTTCAGACCACTGCTGCGCTCATACGAGAGGAAACCCGCTGCGCGCCGCTATTCTTTTTTGCCGCCCCGGCCTGAACACGCTCGCCTTTTTTGCGGTCACCTGCATCAGACACGGATTCTTCTCCAGTTAACCAGACTTCAAGCTGACGCCGGGCACGGAAAACCCTGCTTTTGGCTGTACCAACAGCGCAGCCGGACATTTCCGCCAGTTCCTGATAGCTCATTCCTTCGAGAACCCCCAGCACCAAAGCTTCCCGCTGGTCATCTGGCAGCCGTGCAAGCGCTGCATCCAACTCCATCAGGCTCAGCCGGTCATCATGCCGGGCAGCAACCGCCAGCATGGACTGGGGAGCATCATCAATATCCGTAGTTTCGCGCTTTTTACGCAGGTCGGAAATAAAGCGGTTCCGCAGGATGCGGTGCATCCATGCGCCAAAATTGGTTCCGGGGATAAAACTCTGCTGAGCGGCCAGCGCGTTGCAAACAGCGTCCTGCACCAGATCTTCTGCGGCAGTGCGGTTGCGGGTCAGCGCCAGTGCCTGCACACGCAGCTTGGGCAGGATAGCAATAACCTGATCGTGGAATAACGAGGCTGTCATTGTTTTTACTCCGCTCTTCTTCCGTTTTATGGGAGCAATGAACAAGACCCCGCCAAGGTTACATCCGGATGCATTTTTTGTAATCACGAAAACGAGAGCACGTAACCCCGCAGGCTCCGCCCCTCTATTCCGCCTGTGGCTGCGCCAGTTTGTGCAGCATGGTTCGAGCGCGGGACACACGGGCCTTGATGGTCCCGACATCCACCTCGCAAATCTCTGCTGCTTCGGCATAGGTCATGCCCTGCGCACCAATGAGCACCAGTGCCTCCCGCAAAAGCGGCGTAAGCTGCCACAGCAGGGCTTCAAGCTCATGCACTTCCTGCCGCCCATCTGCCGGGGATACGGCCCGTTGCGGCGGGTGCTGCCCGTAATTGGCCAGCACCTCACGTTCTTTTTTGCCGCGCCGCCGCTGTTCCAGAAAAAGGTTGCGCAGGATGGTAAAGCACCAAGCCTTCAGGCTGGTACCAACCTCATACTGCGCCATACGATCCAGCGCGCGCAAAACGGTTTCCTGCACCAGATCATCTGCCAGAGCGGGGTCGCGCGCCAAAAAGCGCGCAAAGCCGCGCAGGGATGGCAAAAGCGCCAGCAATTCCACCCTAAAAGGTGAACGCGCATCGCCCTGATCGGGATTTGGTGTGTTAATCAGGATTCATCCCCTTTCGGCAAACGCCGCTCCGTGGCATCATTGCCTTACCGTATGTTTTTATCATGACCTAATCATAAGGAGATTTGTCATGTCAGAGTCACTGCGTGACGGGCTGATCCGGGCTCTCCCTTATGGCAGACGTTATGCACGCGCCCTGACAGGCAACCAGCCCGAGGGCGATCTGCTGGTAGCACAAAGCCTGAGAGGCCTGACCTCCCAACCCCCGGCGGAGGGATTTACCCCCCTGCTCCAGCTTTATCAGGCCATCTCGCGCCTTTATGCTACGGACGAAACACACAGGAGCACCCAGGGGCCGGGCCTTTCCTCCACCCAGCGGCAATTGCTGCTGTTGACCACACTGGAAGAAATTAACGTGGAAACAGCGGCCAGAATTATCGGCCTGCCCCACGATCAGGCCGCGCACGAGCTGGAAACCGCACAAAAGCAGCTCCACAAAGGGGTGCAGACCTCCGTCCTGATTATTGAGGACGAACCCATTATTGCCATGGATATTGAACTGCTGGTCATGCAATGTGGCCACAAGGTTGCTGGCATTGCCCACACGCAGGCCGATGCCGTGCAACTTGCAGCACAAACCCGGCCGGGCCTTATTCTGGCGGACATCAACCTTGGTCCGGGGGGAGATGGCATGGCAGCAGTAGCCGAAATTACGGCAAGCTTTAAGGTGCCCGTCATTTACGTAACGGCTTACCCCGAACGACTGCTGACGGGTGAAAAGCTGGAACCCTGTTTTGTCATTACCAAGCCGTTTGACCCCTTAACCCTTGCCGTTGCCACCTATCAGGCCGTAAGCAGTATGGGTGTAGCTCAGACCTGATTTGTTGGGTAAAAAGCTGCCAGAAACCTTGATCGACCTTATTCTGGAACGGCTGGCAATCTGTTATGGCGCTACCCCCCCTACTTCATTTGCAGGATATTACCCTAACCCTTGGTGGCAAACCGCTCCTTGATGGCGCAGGGTTTGCCGTTGGCAAGGGCGAGCGCGTCTGCCTGGTCGGGCGGAACGGATCGGGCAAATCCACTTTGCTCAAAATTGCCGCGGGTCTTATTCAGCCAGATGGTGGCAGTGTTTTTCTCCAGCCCGGTGCTTCCTTACGTTACCTCCCCCAAGAACCAGACCTGAGCGCATACGCAACAACAGCCGACTATGTTGCCGCCCAGATTGCAGACCCCAACATGGAATGGCGTACCGGCCCCATGCTGGATGCCCTTGGCCTGAGCGGGACGGAAAGCACAGCGCATCTTTCAGGCGGGGAGGTCCGGCGTTGCGCCATTGCCGGTGTGCTAGCCGCAGCCCCGGATGTGCTGCTGCTTGATGAACCAACCAACCATCTGGACATGCCAACCATTGAATGGCTGGAGCGCGAACTGCTCAGCCTTGGCTCGGCCATGATCATGATCAGCCATGACCGGCGGCTACTCTCCACCCTTTCTCGCTCCGTGGTCTGGCTGGACCGGGGCATAACCCGCAGGCTGGATGAAGGGTTTGACCGCTTTGAAGCCTGGCGCGAAGACGTGCTGGAACAGGAAGAGCGCGACGCCCACAAGCTGGACCGCCAGATTGCCCGGGAAGAAGACTGGATGCGCTACGGCGTAACAGCCCGCCGCAAACGCAATGTGCGCCGTGTGCGCGAACTGGCCGCCCTGCGCACAGCCCGGCGCGATGCAGTGCGCGCTCCGGGCACGGTTACTCTCAATGCCCAGTCCGCCTCCACCTCCAGCCGCCTTGTGGCTGTGGCGGAGGACGTGAACAAGGCATGGGGGGACAAATGCGTAATCCAGAACCTGAACCTGCGCGTCCTGCGCGGGGACAGGTTGGGCGTTGTGGGGGCCAACGGCGCGGGCAAAACCACCCTGCTGCGCCTGCTCACCGGGGGTGACCAGCCAGATAGCGGCACCATTAACCTTGGCCCATCCCTGAGCATGGTCACACTGGACCAGCAACGCCGCTCCCTTAACCCCGAACGTACTCTGGCCGAAACCCTGACCGATGGCGGAGGGGACATGGTGCAGATCGGGGATGAAAAGCGCCATGTTATTGGCTACATGAAGGACTTCCTGTTCCGACCCGAGCAGGCGCGCACCCCTGTTAGCGCCCTGTCTGGCGGGGAACGAGGCCGCCTGATGCTGGCCTGCGCACTGGCCAAGCCATCCAACCTGCTGGTTCTGGACGAACCAACCAACGATTTGGACCTAGAAACGCTGGATATCCTGCAAGATATGCTCAGCACCTACCCCGGCACGGTTCTGCTGGTCAGCCATGACCGTGATTTTCTGGACCGTATTGCCACATCCGTGCTGGTGGCCGAAGGCGGCGGCGCATGGGTGGAATATGCCGGTGGCTACAGTGACATGCTGGTACAGCGGAACCTGCAACCGCTGGAAACAGCCCCCATTGTCCCCACTTCCGAACCAGCAAAACCGCGCGAGCAGGCTGCCCGACAAGCCACCCGTAAACTCAGCTACAAAGACCAGTATGCGCTGGACAACCTGCCGCTGGAAATGGAAAAACTGGAAGCCAAAGCCCAGACACACCGCACCAGTATGGCGGACCCCGACCTGTATAGCAAAGACCCCAAAGCGTTTGACCGGCACTCCACCGAGCTACAGAAAATTGAGGCCAGACTGGCTGAATGTGAAGAACAGTGGCTTGAACTGGAAATGAAGCGTGAAGCATTACTGACGGAGCAGGGCTGACCCTGCCCGCTCCCCGCTTAACGCCGCAAGGTGACTTTACCCCTTGAGGACCTGATAAATGCAGGCACGATGACAAAGCCATCTAACACGCACAAACCTTCTGCCGGGCCATGGGCCAGCGCGCTGCGGTCATTGCTGCGCAACCGCGCGGCACTTGCCTCGGTTGCGGTTCTTGCCTTTATTGTGGTGGCAAGCCTGTGTGCGCCGTTTTATGCCCGTCACATTGCCCATACTGACCCGTTTGTATCCAACGTTGCAGGCACCATTATGCTCAACGGGCAGGAAACAGACATCATGCAGCCCAACGACAACCCGCTGCATCTGGGGCTTAGCCCCATTGGCCCCACCGGGCACACAGCTTATCTGTTAGGGGCAGACAGTCAGGGGCGCGACATTATGGCCCGACTGCTCTATGGGGGGCGGAACTCCCTGCTTATTTCCTTCAGTGCGGCGATACTCTGCCTTGTTATGGCCGGAACTGTTGGGATTGCCGCCGGTTTTTTTGGCGGGGTGACAGATATGGTCCTGTCCCGGTTGATGGATATTATGTGGGCCGTACCTGTTTATCTGTTCGCCATATCGCTCTCCATTGTCACAATCACTTCGGGCCTGCGGATCGGACCTTTTGTTATAGAGGCCGATAACCTGCTTATTCCTATTGTGATTATTGCACTGGTGTATGTGCCCTATGCCGCTCGCCCGGTGCGCGGGCGCGTTATTGCGCTACGGCAGGCCGAGTTTGTGACCGCGGCCAAATGCCTTGGCGTACCCCGCTGGCGTATTGTACTGCGCGACATTCTGCCCAATGTAAGCACAACGCTTGTGGTTATGGGGCCACTGCTTATGGCCATGGCGCTGCTGGCGGAAAGTGCCCTGTCTTTCCTCTCCATTGGTGTGCAGGCCCCTGCGGCTTCTTGGGGGACTATCATTCTGGATGGTGAGGGGTTGATTTACACCCGCCCCATGGTGGCCATTGCCCCCGGTCTGGCCATTGTGGCCGTAGTGCTTGCCCTGAACATTCTGGGCGATGGCCTGCGTGATGCGCTGGATGTGCGCGATGCCTCCCGGCGGGAATAGGAGGAAGGACAGACCATGATCATGCCCCTCCTGCGCCGTCTGGGTCAGACGGTTTTTGTTCTGTTCGGTATTTCCGCGCTGGTGTTTGCCGTTTTTTTTGCAACCCCCGGAGCAGACCCCACGGCCCGTATTGCAGGGCGCAATGCCGCCCCCCAGACCATGGAAAAAGTCCGTAAGGAATACGGCTTTGACCGCCCGTTACCCGTGCAATACGCCATTATGATGAAAAAACTGTTCATCACCCGCGATCTGGCAAGCTACGCCAACCGGGGTGAACTGGTTGTGCCCGAAATCATGCGGGCGGCCCCTGTAACCCTCTCGCTGGTAAGCGGAGCCGCTGTTATTTGGGTGGTGCTGTCCATTGGCATGGGGGTTGTTGCCGCTGCATGCAAAGGGTCATGGATTGACCGCACACTCATGATGGCCGGGCTGGTTGGTATTTCCATTCCCGTTTTCTGGCTTGGGCAGGTTGTTAACCTGATCACCCAGAACCGTTACCACGATACATGGCTATTTTCCTGGGTGCCGGGGCTGGGGTATGTGCCTTTTACCCAAAGTCCATGCGGCTGGTTTTTGGCGCTGGTTATTCCGTGGTGCGTGCTGGCAGTCATGTTTGTTGGCATTTACAGCCGGATTTTACGGGCTGATCTGGTCGCGATTATGGGGGAGGACTTCATACGCACGGCCCGTGCCAAAGGGTTATCCCCTGCCCGCATCCTGCTCCGCCATGGCCTGCGCACAGCGCTTATAACCTTTATTTCGCTCTTTGGCATGGACTTTGCACAGCTTGTTGGTGGGGGCGCATTGCTGACAGAGGTTGTTTTTGGCCTGCCCGGTGTGGGCCGCCTGACCTATCAGGCGCTCAACAGCCTTGATCTGCCCCTGATCATGGCCACGGTCATGTATTCGGCCGTATTTGTGGTGCTGGCCAATGCTCTGGTGGATGCGGCCTATCTTCTCCTTGACCCAAGGGTGCGCGATGCCCACTAACACGCTCTCCCCCCCGTTGCTGGATGTGCACGATCTGTGCGTGAGCTTTACCTCACGCGGGCAGGTCGTCCCTATTGTGGAGAACCTATCCTTCAGCATTGGTGAGCAGGAAATACTGGGGCTGGTGGGGGAATCCGGGTCAGGCAAATCCGTTACAGCCATGGCCCTTATGGGGCTGATTGATGCACCCGGCGTACATGTAAGCGGCTCCGCCCGCTTTAAGGGGCAGGACCTGCTTGGCCTGTCTGGCAAACAGATGCGTGCTCTGCGTGGCCGGGAAATCGCCATGATTTTCCAGGACCCGATGACCGCCTTTACCCCCGTTTACACCATTGGCTGGCAGATTGATGAGCAGTTGCGTGCCCACCACAACCTCTCCCGCAAGCAGGCCCGCACCCGCACGGTAGAACTACTGGGGGAAATGGGGGTGCCAGACCCCGCCAATACTGCCAACAGATACCCGCATCAACTCTCTGGCGGCCTGCGCCAGCGCGCCATGATCGCTATGGCGCTCTCCTGCAATCCGTCCCTGCTGATCGCGGATGAACCCACTACAGCACTGGACGTAACCGTACAGGCCCAGATTCTGGACCTCATGCGCAGGCTCCGTACCACCTACGGTTCCTCTGTCCTGCTGATCACGCACGATATGGGTGTAGTGGCCGAAACATGCGATAGCACATTAGTCCTATATTCCGGCCGGGCGGCAGAAACAGGTGCTACCCAAGACCTGTTTGCTCACCCTCAGCACCCCTACACAGCAGCTCTTTTAGCCTCCATCCCACCCATGAACGGCCCGCGCCCGGACAGGCTGCCAGCCATTCCCGGCACGCCCCCCCAACCTCTGGAACGCCCGGCAGGCTGCGCCTTTGCACCGCGCTGCACGTACACCCATGCCTCCTGCCTGCCTGCACCACCCCCTACGTTTTGCACAGTTGGCCCGGCGCATAAAGTTGCCTGTGTGTTGCCGGGGGAAGGAAACCCCCTCCCCAAGCGCGCCTACACCAGCGCAACGCCTGTTCTGTGAGGAGTCCCATGCAGTTCCCTTCCCCCACCGTGCAGGCGGCTCCCCCTCGCTCATCTTCAGGTGCAACGCAGCCTTTGCTGGCGGTAAGGGATGTTTACAAGACCTACAGCCTCAAACACGGGCAAACACTCCGGGCGGTAGATGGCGTCTCCTTTACCGTTATGCCCGGCGAGGTGTTGGGTCTTGTAGGGGAATCCGGTTGCGGCAAGTCCACATTAGGGCGCTGCCTGCTGCGGCTTAATGATGTGTCTGCCGGTCAGATTATTTTTGATGGTCAGGATATAACGCGCCTGCCCGAGCGTATTTTGCGCCCCCTGCGCCAGCAGATGCAGATGGTCTTTCAGGACTCATACGCATCCCTTAACCCCCGCAGGCGGATCGGAGACCTGCTGGCAGAACCCCTGCGGGTTCACCGCACACCGGATGGGCGCAAACATACACCCATGGCCATAGCGCATAGGCTGGAAGAACTTATGGAGCTGGTCAGCCTGCCCCGGGCGGCGCTGGAACGCTACCCGCATGAATTTTCGGGTGGGCAGCGCCAGCGTGTTAATATTGCCCGCGCTCTGGTGCTCTCCCCCCGCCTTGTGGTAGCGGATGAACCTGTTTCGGCTCTGGATGTTTCGGTTCAGGCCCAGATTGTCAACCTGTTTGCAGATTTACAAAAAAGCCTAGGCCTGACCTATGTTTTTATTGCCCATGACCTTGCCGTGGTCCGGCAGATATCCACCCGTGTTGCGGTCATGTATCTTGGCGTGATTGTAGAACTGGGGGAGACAGATACCGTTCTGCACAACCCGGCCCACCCCTACACCATAGCCCTGACGCAAGCCGTGCCCCGCCCGGTTGTGGGGGCACCAAGGCATGCTCCTTTGCGTGGAGAAATTCCAAGCCCTGTTAACAAGCCTTCTGGCTGTCGCTTCCATACCCGTTGCCCGGCTGTGCAAACCCGCTGCCAGAACGAAGCCCCGACCTTAACGCAAATTGCGCCCAACCATGCGGTTGCCTGCCACTACCCTGTGTTAAAGAGTACGCACGCATAAATAGTACCACGCCTTGCCCGATGGAGTAGAAGCCCCCTGAGTTCTTGCATAACTACCGATCAAGCCAGCAGCCACGCTGAGGCAACTGTATCGAAATCATATTTCGGCTGGATCAAGAACTGAGGCATATCGTCACCTGACTACGCATGCTGCCCCTGCGCTTTTTTCTCGGCCACCTGCCCCGCTGCAAGCATCGTATTCTGAGCGAGATAGTTTGAGGCCCTCGAATACGCCGCCCTCGCATGGGTAGGCTGGCTCAACAACTGCCGTATCCTTGATACCTGTCCGCCACATCACACCAGCCGAGGCCGAGTAACATTTTTATGTAACTATGGACCAAATTCTCATGGCCGCGTAACTTGTAAAACTAGGTCCCCACCAATCCCGGGACTGTTAAAGCATCGCGTAATCCAGCATAAACTGTTCAGGGTTCAAGATATTGTCTCGACGCCTCCTGCTTTCTTCCCTGAGCCTTGTTGCCCTTCCGGCTCTGTACCTCGCGCCGTGCAGTCGGGCGGCCTCTGCTGAGTCCTCGCCTTTCGCGTTCCAGCGCACCTCTCTTGATGCAACAGGCGAACACCCTGAAATCTGTCTGCATTTCAATCAGAACCTGAACGCACAAAAAACATCAACACTGGCCCGTTCGGTCCATCTCTCACCAAAAAGCGCCTTCACACCCCGTGTTGAGAACGACACATTCTGCCTTGGCAAGCTTGCCTTCGGGCAGGGGTACACAATAACAGTCGACCCGGATTTTACTTCAGCCGATGGTCAGAATCTCGCCACCCCTCTCACGCTCAGCGCCCGTTTTGGGCGTCGTGATGCGCATGTCGGGCTGACAGGAGATGGCTTTATCCTACCCGGACGCACGACCGGGCGTACGCCTGCCCTCGCGATCGAAACTGTTAACGTTTCCACTGTTCGTCTCCACGTCTTTCGGGTCGCTGCATATCAGCAATTTCCCGGCACAGATCATATCGACAGCACACTTCCTGATCTGAACCAGACCAGTTTTGACCCTTATACATTCCAGAACCTGCTGGACACGACCATGCGTGAAATCTGGCATGGCAGCATGGCTATTGATCATGCCCCAGACCGGTCTGTAACAACTGGATTCCCGCTGGCAGAGACAATTGGCGCAGGACAGAACGGACTTTATCTGGTGACGGTGGAAGACGCCGCAACGCCGCCCGAAAAAAGCCCAGTGGAAACCGCCCTTAAACGCGGGAACACCAACGCCGATCCGCTGCAGGGCAAGCCTATTTCTGCCCGCTGGGTTAATCTGAGCGATCTTGGCCTGACCATGCTGCGCGGTGAAGACGGGCTGACAGTCAGTGCCCGCTCCCTGATGAGCGGACAGCCTACTCCTGATGTTACGCTAACACTGCGCGCGCGTGATGGCGGCACTCTGGCGACAGTCAAAACGGATGCGAGTGGCCTTGGGCATTTTGATGCCCCCCTGCTCCGCGGCACCATGGCAGACCGCTCCTCTGTTCTGCTGGCCAGCAAAGGAGAGGATTTCGGCTTTCTGCATCTTGACCGGCAATGGTTCGATTTTTCGGAACAGCACCTTGAAGGCGCAGTCAGCCCTTTTCAGGGGAGCAGTCGCGCGCTCGTGCAGCCTGACCGCGGGATCTATCGTCCCGGGGAGAGCGTGCACCTCCTCACTCTTCTGCGTGACCGCGCGGGGCAGGCTATTCCAGACGCGCACCCGGTCCTTGTTCTGTACCGTCCCGATATGATGGAAGAACGGCGCATTCCGCTTACAGGTGCGGCAGAGGGCGGCTACGCCACCACCCTGCCCCTGAGCGCCAGCGCACCCACGGGTTTGTGGCGGGCCGATATTCTGCTCGACCCTTCCCTGCCCGCCATCGGTTCGGCCCGTTTCAGCGTTCAGGATTTCGTGCCACCCAGTATTGAAGTCAGTTTTAAGCCCCCCGCCTCCGCAATCGCCGGACAGACCGTTGAGATTGATGCCTCGGCACGTTTTCTCTACGGCGCACCCGGTGCGGGCCTTAAAAGTGACAGTTCCTACAAGCTTGTCCCCGTAACCGATCCGATCCCTGGCCTTACAGGCTGGGCTTTCGGGTTTGAGAACGAGGAGACACCATCAGCCAGCGGCGACATCAGCGCAGATCCAACGGACCATGAAGGCCATACGCAGTTAACCTTCACGCCGGATATTCCTCCGGGCCTGACCCGACCACTCGCGCTTGATATACGAGCCGGTTTTCTGGACCCCATGGGGCGGCGCGTGGGTGAGCACTTTACAATTCCCGTCCGCCGCACCGCGCCGCTCATCGGCCTCCATGTCGCGGCAGATGCTTCCGCCAGCATGGGCAGCGCTGTTATCCCTGTTGATCTTGCAAGTTTTGCGCCGGATAACAGTCCGGTTGCCATCGGCAGAATTCACTGGACCCTGTCACGCGTCAACCGGATCTATAACTGGTCCCACACACCCGACAATGGCTGGACCTTCAGCAGCCACACCGTGGACGTGCCCATGCGCTCGGGCGATATTGCAACAGATGCCAAAGGCACAGCGCGGATTACCCCCACGCTGGACTGGGGCGAATACCGCCTGAGTGCCGTCCCGAGCGAAAGTGACGGCGTAACAGGCAGTTCGCTCCGCTTTCAGGTCGGTTGGGGTGGTAGCGGTAATGCCAGCACACCGGACCATCTGCCGCTCAGCGTGCGCGATACCCATATCATGTCAGGCGGTAGTACGGTCATCCACATTGGTGGCGGTTTTGCCGGGCAGGCCCAGATAACGCTTGCAACAGACCGTGTGCTGAACACACGCTTTGTGGATGTTCCTAAAGAAGGGCTGGACGTGCCCGTAACCGCCACACCGGACTGGCATTCCGGTGCTTATGCACTGGTCACACTCTACCGCCCCCTCAACAGCCCCTCCGGCCTGCGCCCGCATGACCCTGTGCGGGCGGTTGGTGTCACATGGATTGGTGTTAATCAGGACACGCATCGGCTGAACGTAACGCTTGATGCGCCCCGCACGGTCACGCCGCGCCAGCGCATCACCATTCCCGTAACAGTGCAAGCCAGTCAGGGTCTGCCAGTGGGGCAGGTGCAGGTTGCGGTGTCCGCGGTCGATCAGGGTATTCTCAACCTCACACATTTCACGCCGCTCAACCTGTTTGATGCCCTTTACGGTCGCCCCCGTCTTGGGCTGGACATGCTGGACAACTACGGGTCTCTTCTGCTGAGTGATGCGAAAAACGGCCAGATCCGCTCTGGGGGGGATGCGGCCTCAAACAGCAGCAGCGCGGACGGCCCACCCGTGCGAACAACGGAAAGCGTCGCACTGTTCGATGGTCCGGTCGCACTCGACAGCACCGGGCACGGTACGCTCTCGTTCGATGTGCCGGATTTTGACGGTCAGCTTCACCTGATGGCCTCCGCCTGGAGCCAAGATGCCGTTGGCAACGCGCAGGCAGACATCACAGCGCGGGACCCGGTTTTCCCCGACCTGGGGTTGCCACGGCTCCTCGCCCCGGGGGATACGGCGCAGGCACAGGTCTCCATCATCAATGTTGATGCGCCATCCGCACCTTACGAGGTGCAGGTCACCACAGATGGGCCGCTCCGCGTTCTCGGCTCCAGCACACTCAACGCCCCCGTCAAACCCGGTGAGCGCGCTGACCTGCGCGTTGCGCTGGCCGCCACCCCCACCCTACCGGGCCGTACTGCCATTGCGCATGTCCATCTTACATTGCGCCGATCCGGCTCAACAAAAACGCTGCTGACGCGAAGCTGGCCCATCGGCATCCGGCTGGCGCATGTTCCACTGACCGTCAGCCGGACTGCACCGCTCCCACCCGGCAGCCACAAAACGTGGGATCGCACGGAACTGGCGGGCTTCAACCCGGCAGACGCTCGGATAACCCTGAACATCTCCGCATCGGACGGTCTTGATACGGTCGGGTTGCAAGAATCCCTGCAATCCAGCGTCTGGGGGGATTCTGATACACTGGCGGCTCAGGCCCGTGCGCTGCTGCAACAAGGCAACCCGCCCCACCCCGAGACACGCGACCACAGCAACACTCCGGGGCAATCCATCCAGTCAGCCATCAATACGCTTTTTGATCGCCAGAGCCCGTCAGGTGAGATTGGCCAGTGGGACCGCTCCGATGGCCTCAGTCTTCCCGATGATCTGGACTATCTTGCCGATTTCCTGATCCGGGCCAAAGCCGCTGGCTACACCGTGCCAGAGGACCGGCTCGGCCTGCTGCTCGACCATATTGAAAGCGAGCAGCTCCAGTCTCAAAACGTCGATGATGATGATCATGACAGTGAAAGGCAGGCAGAACGGCTGAATACTCGCGCTTACGCGGCGTACGTGCTGGCCCGTGCTGGTCGCCTCCACCCTGATGCCATCCATACTCTCGCGGCCTCGCTCGTTGCGCGGCAGGATGCTACCCGTGTCAGCTATGTCTGGGCTGACACGGCAGGCTCCAATGCACAGGCCAATCCTCTGGCCCTTGGGCATCTCGCTGTCGCACTCGCAATGGACGATGCACCGGAAGACAAGAGCACAACATCGCCAGAAGCACTGCTGGACGCAGCCATCGCGGCACTCGGGCCGCCCCGCACTGGAAAGCCGGATCTGTGGGATTACCGATACTGGACCTACGTGCGCGATCTGGCCGGGCTGGCCGCCCTGACCGCCGAAGCGCATGACGACCGGCGCACCCACCTGCTCATCGGGCGGTTTGGCAAGCTCTCTCTGTCGCTGGATATGCTGACAACCGCAACCAGAACGGCGCTACTCGAAGCCGCCAGCGCCCTGAACAAGGATACTGACGGGCGGAGCGTGCGTGTGCAGGGGCGCCCTAACGCCACACCGCTGCGCCTGCCGCTGACCTACCCGTTTGAGTCCGCCGCACTCGGGAAAGGTCTTCAGGTTGAAAATACCGGCAGGAAGATACTGTTCAGCACCCTGACCGTGCAGGGCGAACCAGCCGGGGCTGTCAAACCTCTCACCAACGGGCTGACACTGACCATGCAGGGCTTTACCCTGACCGGCCAGCCATTTGACCTGACCCACATGCAACAGAATGACCGGTTTATCGTCAGCCTCAAAGGCACGGCCCTCCACTCTGGTCATTATCTGGTAGGCATCACCAGCCTGCTGCCTGCCGGATGGGAGATCGAGAGCATTGTGCCTCCTGATGAAGCCGCATCTGACGACCATGACGGGGACGACGCTGAGAATGACAGCACAAAGCCCCCTTATGCTTTTCTGGGCACGCTCAGTAACACCGAACATGCTGCCGCGCTGGATGATCGGTTCAACGCTTCGGTAAGCTTCACAACGCAGTCTCCAGACCTTGCGACGCGGAGCTTCCATGTCGCCTACATCGTCCGCGCCATTACGCCGGGCCGCTTTACTCTGCCTGAAGCGATGGTCAGCGCACGGAGTTTTCCGAGCCTGATGGCGCGCACGGCATCAGGGACTGTCGAGATCACCGCGCATTGAAGGCCTCCCTTCACCTTGCCAGAAACTGTACGCTCGGCCTGCTGCTTACCAGCCTCATTCCGGCTGGTCTGCTGGTGGCCGACCGTTTTAATCCACCAGACCTGCATCGGGCCGAGCAGGCAGCCCTTATGGTTCAAGCCCGCGACCATACGCTGCTTGACGGCCATACAAGCCGCGATGGCTTCTGGCGTCTGCCGGTTGAAAACCAAGATGTTGACCCGACTTACATAAAGCTTCTGATGGTAACGGAAGACCACCGCTTTGATAGCCATCCGGGGGTTGATCCGCAGGCCCTTGCACGCGCCATCTGGCAACTGGTCCGGCGCGGTCATATTGTCTCGGGTGGTTCCACGCTGGCCATGCAGACAAGCCGCCTCCTTACCCCGCACCGTCATACATGGGGTGGCAAGCTGCGCGATATTCTGCGCGCCCTCCAGCTTGAATGGCGTTTCGGCCGCCAGGGTGTGTTGAACCTTTACCTCACGCTGGCGCCTGAAGGCACGAATATCGAAGGCATCCGTGCCGCATCCCTGCTCTATTTCGGGCATGAGCCCCACCACCTGACACTCACGGAAGCCGCGTTTCTTGTAACTATACCCCGGCGCCCCGCTGCGCTCCGTCCGGACCGCCACCCTGAAGCCCTGCTAAACGCTGCGCACCGCACACTGCAACGCGCCACTCCATTACAGCCTGTTGCATGGCCAACACCAGATACACGCGGCGTGCCGCATGACGCCCCTGAACTCGCTGGCCATTTTCTCAGCGCAGGGCGCAGCGGCGTGGTGGTGACAACGCTGGATGCAAGGCTCCAGCGCAACGCACGGCAGGTGCTTGCCAGCCACCCTGCCCCGCTGCGTGGAACCTTTGCGGCACTGATTGTCGACCATGAACGGCAGATTGTAGCATGGGTCGGGGGGGGCGAACATAAAGCTCCGGGCAATGCGATAGACGCTGTTTTGGCACCCCGCTCCCCCGGCTCCACACTCAAGCCGTTTGTCTATGGCATGGCATTCGAAAACGGCTGGATGACGCCGCACACACATGTGCGCGATAGCCGACTTGCCATTGGCGGCTATGCCCCCAAGGATTTTGACCATACTTTCCGGGGGGAAACCACCGTGAGTGAGGCCCTTCAGCTTTCACTCAATGTGCCTGCCATTCAGGCACTGGAGCGGGTTGGCCCCTCCCGGTTCATGGACCGCCTTTCCGCCTGTGGTGTGCGGTTGCGACTGCCAGAAAACCCCGATGGCACACAAAGCGCGCCAAGCCTTGCGATCGTTCTTGGGGGAGCTGGCATCTCACTCCATGACCTGACAATGCTGTATGCGGCACTCGACCATAATGGTCACGTCGCCCCCCTACGCCGTGAACCGACAGACCTGAAATCGGCAGCCCCTGCACCCGAGACAATCCTGCTGTCCAGCAGAGCAAATGCCGACATTCGCACAATCCTGCGGGGCACCGCTCCACCGACTGGCGTCGCTTCATGGGAGGGCGTTGCCTTCAAGACAGGCACATCCTACGGCAACCGTGACGGATGGGCGATGGCCTCTACCCCGCAGGCAACTGTCGGTGTCTGGGCCGGACGCCCGGACGGCACAGCCTCTCCCGGGCTAACCGGGCGGGATACGGCAGGGCCGGTGCTGGCAGCTCTCCTCTCTCTGCTTTCTTCCCCCCCGCATACATCAGCCTCGTCAGCCAGTGCCCAACCTCACCGTGCTGTTGCAGTCCTATCGCCCGCTCTGCGCAGCTTGCAACAACGGCAGGCACCACAGATCATCTTCCCGCGCGATCACTCCGAAATTGAAAGCAGTTCTTCCGAAGGCACGATGCTTCCTGTTGGGTTGGAAGGTTCCGGCGGCCATCCGCCTTATCATTGGTATATCAATGGCATTCCGCTGGATGTGCCGCCCGGTGCGCAACCATCCTGGACACCCGATGCTCCCGGCTTTGCCCATATCACCCTTGCAGATGCGCAAAACGCCCATGCGACTATTGATATTCGTATACGGTAGAATGGAACCCTCATGCAGCGTCAATTTATTTGGTTATAATCTTGAACGACAATATATAATTGATAATTATCAGGATAGAACAGCATTAGATACCCGAACTACAATCGCAGAAGCGAGAAGCAATGAAAAATTTCTCAAAACGCAAACTCCCATTTTCTTTGGAAAAAGAATTTGGAGAAATTAGAAGATCTATGAAAAATTCTGTGAACAATAAAGTTCAGATAGTTGATTACATAAAACACGATATCCAATTCATAAGCACTCTAGGTTTGAGTAATTTAACTATTTTCAATAACAAAAAATCTGAATGGTTTATGGAGTTTGATGGCGAATTGGCGTCAGAAAATGCGGCATCCATGATGGACTATTATGTTTCAATGCTAATAGAGAAGCATATACCTTTTCCAAAAAGAGGAAATTTCATTTTATTTCCAGATCAAGAAGATCATATATGGCCGAATGATAATACATGTGGGATATATTTTACATTACCAGCATATAGAAGTGAAGAGTTTGAGATTAATATGGAAAAAATTGGAATTTTGGCAATTTGGGTTGTTCCAATAACAAATTCAGATAAAGATATTATTGAAAATAACGGGTGGGAATATTTAGAAGATTATTGGGATGACAATAACACTGATTTACATAATCCATTCCGAAAATAATATGGAATTATTGGCTCGGGGGTACCGAAGAAACGTGAATTGAAAACTTTTCTACCTGATCTTGGGAGTAGCCGGTTGACGTAGAAAATTCATGGACCTGTTTTAGTTAATCCGCTCCATAAAGAGAAAACCACGCATGTTGTGGATGATATTGGCCAGTCCAATCCTCATGATGGCTCGCACGATGCCTAAGGTTCAGACGAACAGCCCCGTTCGTGATTACTGATCCGCAAAGGCATGTAAGCCTGTGCCCCCCTTTCACTCAGTTCAATAAATTAATAAGTCCCGACATTAATGATGTGGTGGTTTGACTGCCACAACGTCAATTTCCACCAACCAACCGGGTCTGGATAGTTGCGCCACCCCAAAAGCCGACCTGACCGGCAGGTTAGGCTGCTCTCTGGTGCCAAAAAATTTTGTGTAGCCTTGCATCATGCCCTCAAAGTCCATTTTTTTGGTCTGCGCATCCGTAACCATAAAAACATGCATCTGCACCACATCCCCCATACCCAGCCCCATATCTTTGAGAATATCCTTAATCCGCTTCAGGCTCCCTTCCGTCTGGGTTGCCATGGAGCCATAGGCCTCCACACTTTTGGCAGGAGCAGCAAGATTTGTTATGGGAGCACCAATACCGCTGACATAAACAGTTGAGTATCCTGCGGGCACCTCAATGGCGGAGGCAATGGGGTATGCGGCCTCATTATGCCGGACAACGCCACCTTGCGCGCACGCGGGGAGGATGCCACCCATTACAACAAGAGCCGTTGTCGCAAACAGGGTTTTAGCAACAAGAACTTTTAAAATATACATAACCTACTCCACCGCTTGTGTCAGGTTTTGGCGCATAAACGCAATATCTGCAGGGTTAAGAACGTATTTGTAGTTATTACCAGAATGAATGCGAATATACGCCACTACATCAGCCACCTTCCGGTCACTCGGCAAGCCCGAAAATCACGGCATGCCACCTTAACTACTCAGGATACTGCTTGCGGGTATATGGTCATTTACAAATGTGGGAATGCGGGCTCCCGCCCCTTCATGCAAGCATCCAACGTAAGAGGCATATCCCCTGCTCCACTGCAAAGGCTGTAACACCACTTTTGCGTAAACCATTCCGTATAAACAACAAAGACAAAATCAGAGTATTTCTGCATCTTTGGCATAAGCGCACTGCCTGTTCGCTACAAACAGTAAATCGTGCTTTTCACAGGTCAGGTTCTATTGGCGATGGTCGGAGATCACGGTCGCGTTGAATGAACGACGCCCTCGCAATGCAATACGCGTTTATACTGTGGCAGCATGCCCTTTGCGGGCAAAGGATGAGCGTATTCCCATAAGCTGGCGATATTTGACAACAGTGCGCCGTGATACACTGAACCCCTGCTGCTCCAGAACTTCGACCAGAGCGCTGTCAGAAAGAGGGTTATCTGGTTTTTCTTCCCGCACGACCCTGCGCAGGCAGGCTCTGGCGGCCGCCGCGGCCCGTGGCGGGGCCTGTCCGTGGCGACCCACCCCGGCTGTAAAAAAGAAGCGTAACGGCAGAACACCATCTGGTGTGGACATGTATTTGTCCGCCACAAGCCGGCTGACCGTGCTTTCATGCACCTGCATGTCCTGTGCAATCTGGAACATGGTAAGCGGATGCAATGCCTCTACACCCCGGTTTAAAAAATCGGGCTGACGGGCCAGAATTTTCTGCCCTAGCAGAACAAGGCTTTTGCGCCTTTTGGCAACAACATTCAAAAGCCAGCGTGCGTTGGTCATCCAGTCCTTGACCTGCCCTTTTTCACGCACGCTCATGCGCGTGGAAAGCTGGCTCCGCAATTGCGTATTCAGCGTCAGGCCTTGTGTCGGGTCTGCATACGCAAACACATGCCATGTGCCCTGTTCGTCCTGTTCAACGCGCAGTTCGGCACGGCGCAGCAGGGCTGGTTCCACAGCCTGCCTGCAATAAGGATATGGTTCCAGACGTTGCAGGGTCAGGAGCATCTGCTCCAGTTCCTGCGCACTCACGCCGCAGAGCGCTGCCAACCCGGCCCGATCCCCTTTGACCAGACGGTTAAGGTTAGCCAGCAATCTGGTAAATGCCTCGCTTAACAGCCCTTCATCATCAAGCTGTACGGCAAAACATTCGGCAACAGAAAAAGCCCCAACCCCTACCGGCTCCAGCCTGAGCAGGTATTGCCGGGCCTCTTCCGCGCAGGCCCGCACAACGCCACGGCTCTGGCAGAATGTATCCAGCACGGTGGAGGATAAGCGGCCGTATTCATCTACTTCTTCCAGCAACAGCGCCGCCAAACGGCAAAGCCATGCGGGTCTGACGGAAAGTGCGATCTGGCGGAGCATCTGCTCCTCAACCGACACATCAGCCGAGGCCAGCCGTTCGGCCGCATCCTGGGTAGAGGCCGCACCAGACTGGCCCGGACGGCCCGCGCCCCGATCACACTCCCAGTCTGGCAGTTCCAGAAAAGGGTTCTGCTCAACCTGCTGGGCGATATAAGCATCCATATCCGCTTGTGGCAGACGCAACAGCCGGAGCGCCTCGCGCATTCTGGGTGTTACGGCAACACCCTGTTTGTGGCGGACCTTTTGCTCCAGAACCGTGCGCATGGCGCAGACTCAGCTCCTGGTATGTGGCACGGGAGCCATGCCCTCCGCCCGCCGGAGTGCCGCTTTATCCCACAGAAAAACGCCAGCCCATAACGCCAGAAACACTGCCAGAATAACACTGCCCAAAAGTGGGAAATGCTCCGCAAGGCCAGAGGCCATCTGCACAAGGGCAGACCCTGCGGTACCATCTTCCCCCAGCCCGGCCACATATTCCGTAGCTCCAACCCCAACGGCCGCCAGAGCGGATATGCTGGTAATGGCCAGATTATAAATCTGGCGGCGGGTGCGCGTATGTGCGCTCCAGCCATAGGCGCGCATCATCAGCACCGCATCCAGCGTGTCTATGGCAGACATGCCTGCGGTAAACAGCAACGGGAACATAAGAATACCCACAAGCCCCAGCCCCTGTGCGCTCTGGGCAGCAGCCAAACCCAACAGGCCGACCTCGGTTGCCGTATCAAACCCCAGACCAAACAGGAAGCCCAACGGATACATCTGCCACGACCGCCCGATAAGCCGAAAGGCCGGGCCAAACAGGCGTGCCATCACTCCGCCTGGGGGTGTATCGGGCATATCGCTCTTGTGCCGCAACGCATGCCATTGCCGCCAAGCCGCATACACATTGTACGCCGCCATAAGGAACAGAAAGGAGATGGAAACCGCCGAGCCAACACTCCCCCCCACAAGGTGCCAGCGCTCCAGCCAGTCATGCGTCGGCAATACTGCCAGAAAGAGCACGGCAAGACACACAACCGAGGAATGCCCCAGAGAAAAGAACAGCCCCACCCCCAAGGGAGAGCGCCCGGCCACCATAAGCTTGCGGGTAACAAGGTCGATGGCCACAATATGGTCGGCATCCATGGCGTGGCGCAGGCCAAACACCCATGCCAGCAAAGCTGATGCCAAGAGCGTGGCATTCCCCCCAAAACAGAACCATGCCGCCACCCAGGCCAGCACGTTAAAAAACAGCAAAGCCGCCAGAAGCCTGTAACCCTGCATGGAGCGGGCTACCATGCCAAAGGGGCTTAAAGCCGGAACAGATGGGTTTTGCCGCATATTAGCAAATCCTTGGCAATTGCTCGCCTGATGGCATGGTTAAAACCCGTGCACCACCAAACTCATTAACAACATGAACAGCCCCCTGCCCGCTGGCACTGGCTTGCAACGTGCCAATAATGGCAGCATTGCGCCCCAGCGGGTGGCTTTGCATGGCGGCAAGTGCGTGCTCCGCATGGCATGCGGGAACAACGGCCACCAGTTTGCCCTCGTTGGCCAGAAACAACGGGTCCAGCCCCAGAATTTCACACACCCCTTCCACTTCGGGGTGCACTGGCAAAGCGGCCTCATTCACCGTAACCAGCACGTTGCTGGCCTCTGCCAATTCGCTCAGCACCCCGGCAACGCCACCGCGCGTGGCATCCCGCATGCAGTGCACACTGGGGACAGCACGCAAAAGAGTATCCACCAGCGTGTTCAGGGGGGCGCAATCACTTTGCAGGTGCGTCTGAAGGGCCAGATCCCCACGTGCGCACAATATGGCCGCCCCATGGTCCCCCAATGTGCCATTGACCAGCACCACATCCCCCGGCTGCCCTGCGGCAATACTTATGGTGTGTTCGGGCCGAATAACCCCGACCCCGCTTGTGGTTACAAACAGCCCGTCGCAGGCATGGCGGGGCACAACCTTGGTATCCCCCGTAACAATACGCACACCAGCCTGCGCTGCACTCCGGGCCATGGCCTCCACCACCCGGCGGAGCAGGGCAAGCTCCAGCCCTTCTGCCAGCACAAATGCAGCCGACAGGGCAACAGGAGTAGCACCACCCACAGCCAGATCGTTAACCGTGCCGCACACGGCCAATGTTCCAATATTCCCACCGGGAAATTCCAGTGGTTCCACCACAAAAGCATCTGTTGTGAATGCCAGCCTGTCCCCCGCCTGCGCCAGTGTGGTCAGGTCCAGCCGGGCCTGATCTTCCTGCACTGCTGGCGGGCCTTGAGTGAAGGCTGCCAGAAACACCTCATCAATTAAGGAGCGCATGGCGCTGCCGCCACCACCATGTGCAAGCGTAATGCGGCCATCTGCACCAACTCCAGTTAGAGTGCCGGACATTATGCTGCCTCCCCTACGCCATGATATTCGTAATACGCTGCGCAAGCCCCTTCGGAGGAAACCATAAGCGCACCGGATGGATGGTCAGGCGAACAGGCCCGCCCGAACGCCTGACATTGCGGGGGTTTGATCCGCCCTGTCAGCACATCCCCGCAACGGCATTGCTCCTGATCCGCCAGATGGTGAGGGAGCACGGCAAAGCGTTTTTCCGCATCAAAACGGCTCCACTCAGCCCGCAATTGCAGGCCGGACCCTGCAATCTGGCCAAGGCCACGCCATTCGCATGCTTCTCGGACCTCATAAACCCGCGCAATGGCGGCCATGGCAGCCCGGTTCCCCTGTGCGGCCACCACGCGTGCGTACTGGTTTTCCACCCGGGCATCCCCCGCCTCAATCTGGAGGAGCACCATCAGGAGGGATTGCAGGATGTCCAGCGGCTCAAAGCCCGCCACGACCAACGGACGTTTGAACTCCTGTGCAATAAAGGCATAAGGCTCTGTGCCAATCACCATGGAAACATGGCCGGGACCAATAAACCCATCTACAGCAAAGTCGGGTTGTTCCAGCAGTGCGCGCAGGGTGGGAATAATGGTAATATGCTGACACAGAATAGAAAAATTGCTGATTTTTTCTGCACCAGCTCGCAAAACAGTCAGGGCGGTGGATGGCGCTGTGGTTTCAAACCCCAAAGCAAAAAATACGACCTGCCGCTCCGGGTTGGCCCGTGCCAAGGCCAGCGCATCCAGCGGGGAATACACCATACGCACATCGGCCCCCGCAGCGCGGGCCTGTAACAGGCTGCCACTGCCACCGGGCACACGCATGGCATCGCCAAATGTGGTCAGGATCACACCGGGCTTGTGCGCAATGGCTATGGCATCTTCAATACGCCCTTTGGGCAGAACACACACCGGGCAACCCGGACCATGGGCAAACTCGATATTGGCAGGCAACCGCCGGTCCAGCCCATAACGGAAAATCGTATGCGTGTGCCCGCCGCACACCTCCATAACCGTAACAGGGCGCTTGCGGGTACGCCCGATACGCTCGGCGACAAGGTTGATCTGCGCCAGAAGTGCTTCAGCCAGATGCGGGTTGCGGAACTCCTTTACAAACTGCATGGCTCAGGCCCGCGCGCTGTTACGCATGGTGTCCAGCTCCCCTGCCAGTTCATCCATGCTGGCGAGCAGCCTCAGGGTTTCCTGCGCTTCTGCCTCGTCTATCCGGCTCATGGCAAAGCCTACATGCACAAGCACCCATGTGCCCACAAGCTCGGCCAACGGTTTGCCCGGTTCTGCAACACACAGCACATCCACCTGCCTGCGCACGCCAGATACGTCCACCTCGGCCAGCATGGCCTGCTCATCCACAATTGCCGTTATGCGGCCGGGAATACCAAGACACATTTCAGGAATTTCCCTTCTGTAAACTCTGTTTTCCCGCATCGGGAACAATACCGTAGCGCTCAAGCTTGGCCCGCAGCCCCACGCGGGAGAGGCCCAGTTCACGCGCGGTCAGGCTTTTGTTCCAGCCACACCGGGCTATGGTTTCCATCAGCACATCGGCTTCCAGCGCGTCCATGCGTTCCTGCAAGGTGCCGCTGTCATGCACAGTTGGTTCAGCAGCAAGTGGTGCCTGTGGTGTGACCGTAACGGGCCCCACCCCCATAAGCATGGGGGAAAGCAGGTCCAGCCCCAGACAGTCACTTTCCGCCAGCACCAGCATGCGCAAGATTTCGTTTTGCAGTTCACGCACATTGCCGGGCCAGGCGTAGCGCACCAGCACGTCCATAACGCCGGGTGCAAAACCGCGCACATGCCGCCCGTGCCGTGCGCAGGCGGCGTCCAGCAGGTGCTGTGCCAGAACATGAATATCCGCAGGCCGGCTCCGAAGCGGAGGGATGCTCAGCACCATGCCTGTAAGGCGGAAATACAGATCCTCCCGGAACCGCCCTGCCCGTACCTCTGCCCGCAAGTCCCGGTGAGTTGCGGCCAGTACACGCACATCCACACGCGTTGTCTCATTTGTGCCAAGGGGGCGGAACTCGCCTTCTTGCAAAAAACGAAGGATCTTGACCTGAAACGCGGGAGAAATATCCCCAATCTCATCCAAAAAAAGCGTGCCACCGTCAGCCTCTTCCACAAGCCCCCGACGATTTGCATGTGCTCCGGTAAAAGCGCCTTTACGGTGGCCGAACAGCTCGGATTCCAGCAGGTCATCCGGTATGGCCCCGCAGTTGACGGCAACAAATGCCCCGGCACTGCGCTGGCTGGCGTAATGTACTGCCCGGGCGAGCAACTCCTTGCCTGTTCCGGTTTCACCTTCAATCAGCACCGGAATGTCAAACACCGCTGTTTTGGCGGCCTGCCGGCAAACATCGCACATCGGGCTGGCTGGGCTGCGGATGATGGAGTCAAAATGGTAGCTGCCTGCCACCCGCTCCCGCTGCTGGCGCAAACGCCCTTCCACCACAGGTGGCGCCAGCCTGAGTTCGAGCGAAAGACGCTCGTATTCCCGCTGCATGGCAAAAAGCTGTGTGGCATTCCGTGCGGCCAGCAAAAGCTGGTCCGGGTGCCACGGCTTGGTAATATACTGGTAGATACCGGCCTGATTAATGGCGTCTATCATGTCGTCCGGTTCGGTATAGCCGGTTACGATCATCCGCACGATGTCAGGCCAGCGGGCGCGCACTTCTGCCAGAAACTCCACACCACTCATGCCCGGCATCCGCTGGTCGCAAAAAATGGCGTGGACCCAGTTATTTTCCAGCAAGGCGCGGGCCTGCTCCACGCTGGTTGCGCTCAGAACCTCAAAGTCTTCACGCAGAATACGAGCAATAACCTCCACGGAGCGCGGTTCATCATCAACAACCAGAATGCAGGCAGGTGCTACCACTTTTTGCTTACTCCGCTGCGCGCAGCATGTCCGCGCGGGCCTGCGCCTGTGCGGCCAGCCCGTCCAGCAGGGCGCGACGCTCGTCCTTCAGCCAGTCCAGCCATTGGGGCATGCCCTGCCCGTTGCGGGTAGAAACATGCAGGATACGTGCAGCAGGCGCTACGCGCTTTACGTTACTTTCCAGCGCTGCAACATCGACATCCAGATACGGCAGCAGGTCGGTCTTGGTCAGCAGGACCATATCCGCTTTTTCAAAAATATCCGGGTATTTAAGGGGTTTATCCTCTCCCTCCGTTACGGAAAGCAGCGTGACGCGCAGTTTTTCCCCAAGGTCAAATGCCGCCGGGCAGACCAGATTGCCTACATTCTCGATAAACAGAATACCGCCCATGCTCATCCCAAGGTGTTCTGCCGCATGGCCCACCATATGGGCATCCAGATGGCAGCCCTTGCCGGTATTGACCTGAATGGCAGGTGTGCCGGTCGCCCGGATGCGCTCTGCATCATTGCTGGTTTGCTGGTCGCCCTCAATCACCGAGCACGCAATGGTGCCTGCTAGCGTTTTAAGTGTTTCAACCAGCAACGTGGTTTTGCCAGCCCCCGGGCCTGCCAGCAGGTTAAGGGCGAGATTGCCATTCTGTGCAAAACGGGCACGGTTGCTGGCGGCATAGGTATCGTTTTTGGAAAGAATATTCCGCTCGATTTCCACCATCCGTGCCTGAGACAGCCCCGGCGCATGCGAGCGGGCTGGACCACTGCCATAGTCCAGATTGCCGTTGTCATGCGCGCCGTCATGCGGGTGCGGGTGATCGTGAGCGTGCTCATGTTCATGTTCATGCGGGTGGGCATGGTCATGGTGGTGGTGCGCACCGTGGGGGTGGGCGTGGTTCTCCCCTTCAAACGTTGCGCCATCGCCGCTACAGCCACATGTTGTACACATCAGATTACCTCCATGTCTTTCAGCCTTATGTCCGTCCCGCCTGAAGGTTGCAGGCGCACACCCCCACATAGGGGGCATGGGTCCAGACGGTTTTCGAGCACCACAGTCTGCCCGCAGTCAAAGCACCATGCGCTAGCGGGCACATCCACAAAGTCCAGCCTTGCGCCTTCGGCCACTGTGCCCCGTGCCACAACCTCAAAGCCAAAGCGCATGGCGGGCAGTTCCACCCCGGCAAAACGCCCCACTTCCACCCTGACGCACGTAACCTTTGTAAACCCCTCCTGCCGTGCGCTCTCCTCAATCACGCCCAGCAGGCTTTCACATAAGGACATTTCATGCATGGTGCGTTGCCTCCACCGTAACAGGCACGCAAGGGTTAAGCGCGGCCAGAACACACTCGACCGACAACTTAGCGCAGCCGGGCCGCAGGCGGGAGATGGCCTGCCGGAAAAGCCCCCCTTCTGCCATATGCCAGAACGTGGGTGAGAGGATCTGATAATCTGTGACCAGTCCGTTGCGCACCTGCACGGCATGGACCAGCATGCCACGCGCGGCCCGGGCCACCCCAAATCCGGCCCCCATGCTGGCCAAAAAGGGGTTCACACGTGCAAACATGCCCCCCGCATGCCCTTCCAGACAGGCCAGAAACTCCAGCAACCGGGCCACCAGCCGTGCAAAGGGCGTGACCTCTCCCGCTTCAGCCAGAGCCTGCATAACGGGGTAGTGTGCATAATCGGGCCAGATACTGGCATCATACGCCATGGCGGGAACAGGCTGCCCCCGCTCATGCGCAAGCCGGGCCTGCACAGCCTGTGGGGTTAGCCCTGCCATGCCCACCGCCGCCCCCACACCTTGCAGAGCACTCCGGCAACGATTGAGCAGCCGAGGCAGAAAAGCACCGTTTTCCGTCTGCCCAGTGGCAAGCCATGCTTCAAACGCCTGAGCGTTCATGTGCGCCAGACTTACGCTTGTGCCTGTCAACTCGCCTGCAATGGCGCGCCCTGCCTGCCGGTCCTGCAAAACCCGGCACAGGCTCTCGCGCTGTGGGGGCAGGTTCAGTTGGGCGGGAAGAGTTACCAGCAGGGCCAAGGCGTGATCTTGCAAAATTTCATCCTGCATGCGGGCATGGTCGGGCACTGCATGCCCGGCCAACCCCATGGCCCGTGCGCTTGCCGCCATATGGGCGACCCGGCACAGGCCAAAAACCCGGCCGATTAACGCCAGAGCCTGCTCCGGCGGCAAACCAGCACATAAAAGCCCGGCATCGACCACATTATGTGTCTGCACCTGCCAGGGCTGCCCGGCCTGCCCGCCACGCAGGAGAATTGTGCCAATCATACCTAGCCCCCCGCCCTTCTGGCTGACTGACCGACCAGAAGGCTCCTGCGGTCCATATCCGGCGTTTCTGCCGGTTGCCCGGCCTGCGGAACGGGTGCTGCGGTTTGGGCGGTGCCGGGCTGCGGGTGGAGTGCAGGGTCCAGCAAGCCGCGCACGGCAGCCTGCGCCGTATCAACCGCTTGCAGCATGGTGGTAAAATTGAACATGGGTGAAAACAGCGAACACGCCCAGTAACCCGGAAGTGCGCCGTCCCCTCCATCACGCAAGGCCGCAGTAAACTCGTAGGCTCCGGAGGGGAATTCCAGCAGTTTTTTATGGCCCGAAACCACGCTAGACCAATCCGTACCCGCAGCGGGGAGCACGATCAGGTTCATGAACCACGGTGTGACCAATGCCCCGACCAACTGCCCTTCAAACGAACAGAACCCTACGGCCTTAACGTTAAGCGCTTCGTTTACAAACGGCAGGCCCCGCATCTTGCTGGCATAAATATCTGCAAACACATCTTCCAGCGCACGGGCAAAGCCACTGGCCGGGTCTGGCGTGTGTTTGGGCTCCTCTTGCGTAAGGGCGGCATTACTGGCGGCTACCTCCCCCGCAGGCCCGGGCGGCACGGGGGATGCCGACACCACCATAAACTGCTCTTTTGCGCCATCGCATGTAGGGCAGCGCCAGTAATCCGGCAGGCTGGAAAACGGTGTATGCGGGGGCACCTGCCATACCTCGCACCCTTCTGCGGGGTCATACACACTCCAGCAGATCTTGCATTCCATAACCGCATCATCCGCCAGACGTGCGGTATCCCCCAGATAAGACCCCTCAAACCGTGGGGTGAGGCTGCTCATGCCTGCCCTCCCTGCGGGCTGGCACTTTCCTCTTGCAGCACGGCGCATATTTCGCGCAGGCGGGTGGCAGAATCTGCAATATCTTCCACCGCAGCGCAGGCCACTTCGGGCACGGCAGACACTTCTATCGTGTCCAGAATAAGCGTATCCATGGAATTAAAATAACGCACACGCCAGACATGGGGCGTTGCTGTTGCCTCTATCCGGCAGTTGCCATACCCGCGTGAGAGAATGGTCAGCCGCCCCCGGCCCAGACTGGTTTCCAGCAGGGCCATATCCTCCGGCGTATGGGGCAGCAGGCTCAGGTTGACAACATGGGGGCTATTCTGGGGCTTCCAGTTTTCGCTCCGGTCAAACAGTTCGGTCAAAATAGCGGGAGCGTTCACAACCCCATCAGCCACACCCGCCGCCATATCGGGGCGGGCACGCCTGAGCGGGAACGCACGCGCCAGAAGTGCTTTGGGAAAAGCCGAGACCTCCACCTGTTCACGCACATCCTGCCCCGGCGGACCACCATAGGCACGTAGGGACCATATGCCTGCAAAAACCGTTTCCTGCACCTCTACCAGCCCTGCGGTGTCTTCCAGCCTGGCGGAGACTTCCCCCTCCCCCAGAGCATCATTTACCGCAGCACCAGCAGCCGGGCTCAGGTTGTGCCGGGGCAGCATGCGGGCATCTCCCTCCCGCCATGCCTGTGCCTGTTTTTGCAGGTCGCCCAGAAAGGCAAGCGTTGCCGCCATGGTAGCCGGGTCATCAATCTCGGGCACATGGGGTTCGTACACATGAACGCCCGATGGCATGGCCAGATAGTTCAGTTCCTCATCTTCCTGCCCGATCTGCGAACCCGGACCAAACCCGACGGGGGGGAACATAAAAGATGCGCTCATACCACCGGCTCCCCGCCTGCTGTTGTGGAGGGAGCAAAAAGTGCCCCAAACCTGCTGACATAGGTATCCCAGTCGCGCATGCGCGCAATGCTGGCTTTGACCTGCCCGTTTTCCAGCACCACCAGTGCGGGGAGGGAAAGATCACCCTCATCCCGCACCAGTTCGGCCTCCAGCGCGGCATCTGCCACAGCGCCACTGATCGGTTGCGCGCCCCGCAAATGGGCAGCCCCCAACTGCAACAGGTCCGGCAAAATGGCTGCAAGGTCTGGAGTTTCCAGATGTATTCTGGCGTGGCTAGGTAGCAACAGCAGCACATAGCCTGCCTGTGCCTGCTCCAGCGTGTGCAAAACGGGCATACCGTGCCGGGTTGTTAACCCCTGCACCAGAGGAAGTTCTAGAACGGACATTTTTACTCAGGCCTCCGTAAGCCCTGCATCGAATGCAGCCTGAAGGTGGGGGGGAAGGCGCGGTGGCGCATTGCACAGGTCTGCAAACCCGTGGGTTACAATTTGCTGGGCGGCCCCTGCATCCACTGGCGCTGCGGCCAGTGTGGCTAGAGCCTGAAGGGCATCTTGCAGTTTGCGGGCCTCATCCGGCTCCATGCGTGCACGTGCCATGCCCATAAAAACCAACACATAGTCCCCTTCCTGCACATGGGGCACCAGTATGGTATCAACCTGCTCCTGCCGGGCGGACTGCTGCTGGCCGGGGGGAGATTCTGCCACGCAAAGCGCAAAGCTCCCTTCGCAACGCAGCACTTTCATGGGGATGCCAAGGCACATGGTTTATACCCCGCTACGCGCAAGCACGCGTTCATCACCATAGCGGCAGGCCAGTTCTTCGGACGGGCGGCCCTGCTCATACGCCGTGCGGGCTACGGCCTGAGTCATTACCCCTGCCCCCGGCGCTGGTGCGTGTTGCAAGGGCGTGGGGCAAACACCGTAGCGCTGCGCCAGAAGCTCCAGCACCATATGCACGGCGTGGGGCACCTGCCGGGCAACGGCCTCGGTCAATCCTCCGCCATAATCCTGCATGGTCACAGGCTGTACGCCCACCAGATGAATAGCGCGCGGTGCATGGCCACGCAGCTCCAGCAGGGCCAGCACTTCCTGAAAACCGGTCTGGTGGAGGCTCATCTTCCGCGCGCCAATTGTGGCGGGCACGGCAGAGCCTTCCACATGGTGCAAGGTGGCGGGGGCGAGGCCAAAATCTATGGCATCCACTATAATCAGGGTTTCAAGGTCTTCCAGCACGGGCAGCAGGTATAGCCCCTGTGTGCCACCATCCATGATCTGCACATCCGGGCCAAAACTGTAATGCGCGGCAAGGTGCTCAACAGCCCGAACACCAAACCCCTCATCTGCCCACAGGATATTCCCGATGCCCAGCACCAGAATTTTCCGCTCATTGCCATATAGAACCGCGTCTGCCGCCACGTCTGCCGCCTCCTGCTACCCTGTGTGGGAAACAGCGAACCGGCCTGAACTGGTTCGCGCTTTTCCTGCCATTCAATAGAAGCAAGAACCATGCCAACTTCCAGAATGGCAGATACGCGACCGGGCAAATACAAAAATCCCACCAACACGTAAATGTGATGGCGGGATTTTGTGGACTCTATATTTCCAGATTGACCAGTTTTATGGTCACAGTCCTCTCACTCAGGGCGGTCATCCCTGTAAGAGCGGTAGCCATTGGTCATGGCGGAGAGCAACGTCTGACGGGACATAATATCCTCCCGCGTGACGGTGTAGATATGAATCATAACAAACAGAATAATAACCCACATACCCCAGTGGTGCAGGAAGTGAGTGCCAAGACTGCCCCCAAGCCAAGGCATGACCCAGCCAAAAACCCTGCCTTCCCAGCTATCAATTCCGGTGCCATCAGAATACAGCGCGAACCCGCTGATAATCATGAACAGGCCGGTCAGGGTAAAGCAGAAGAACAGGGCCGTACGGGCAAGCGGGTTATGCCCGATTGTTTTTTCGCCCTGCTTTTTGATAAAGGCATAGACCAGTATTTCGTCCAGCAGGCCTTTCCAGTAATCCTTGCGCCAGACCGGGATATAAAAAAGCTCCCGCGTGTAAATATTGCCCATAAAGGTCCATAAAATACGCCCGGCAAACCCTACGGCAAAAATCCACGCCGCAGAAAAATGCAGGTAGCGGATCCAGCCCATAAGAAAATGGTTACTGGCCTCCCCCGACAGTGAGGGGGGAGGAGAGCCAATAAAATACCCGGTAATAACCAGCACAACGATAGAGGCCGCAGTCACCCAATGCCAGAGCCGCACAGGGGCTTCATACACATAAATCGTGGTGAGCTTGCGCGCACGCAATGCGCGCGCGTTTTGCCCCTGCAGGTTTGTGCCCTGCAAATCCTCGTCGGTCAGGATGTTTGATTTGGATGGAACCATCGGGCTATCCCCCTTAGCGCACGGTTACGCGGGCGAGTTCATCCCCATCTGGTGCCATGACATGCGTGGCGCAGGCCATGCAGGGGTCAAACGAATGGAGGGTGCGCAGGATTTCCACCGGCTGTTCGGGGTTGGCCATGGGCGTGCCCAGAAGCGAGGCTTCGAATGCACCAATATTGCCTTTGGCATCACGCGGGCCTGCGTTCCATGTGCTGGGCACCACGCACTGGTAGTTTTCTATCCGGCCATCCTTGATTTTGATCCAGTGACCAAGACCCCCACGCGGAGCAGCCACAAGGCCAACGCCTTTTGCTTCCTTGGGCCATGTTGCGGGGTCCCAGCGGGACATATTGGCTGTTGCCAGATCACCATTGCGGATATTTGTGATCAGGGCATCGTAATCATCCAGCAACTGCTGGGCACAATAATGCCCTTCCAGCGCGCGGGTTAACGTACGCCCAATGGTGGTTGGCAGCGCCTGCTGCGGGGTAAAGCTGGTGCCCGCCAGCGCGTTAAAGCGCCCCAGTGCATCATCCACCTGCGCCTTAACGTAGGGCACGCCTTTTGCATACGCCAGAATATAGCGCGCCAGAGGCCCGACCTCACACGCATTGCCACGCCAGCGCGGTGCTTTGACCCACGAATATTTGGCGTTTTCGTCCACCGCCTCAATATTGGTGCGCGTGCCTTTGGCCCCACTGCCCAGAGCGTAATGTGGGTCGGTTACCCCATCCCATGGATGCAGCCCAATATCTTCACGGCCCTGCCCGTAGCTGTACCAGCTATGGGTTACAAACTCCTGCACCTGTTGCGGGTCACGGGCATCAATCGGGTGGATTTCGTTCCAGTTGCCATTCAGGATTACACCACCGGGCAGACGGTCAGTGGATTTATCCCCCTGCACAGTTGGGTAATCGCCGTAATCCATGAGGTTATGGTTTGCCAGACCACCACCGTAGAGCCAGTTTTTGTAATAGCTGGCAATCGCGATAACATCGGGCACATACACGTTTTGCGAAAACTCGTAAGCCTCATCCAGCTTTTGTTTGATGAAGTTCAGGCGCTCCATGTTCAGCGGAGCCCCCGCTGCCATGTCCCCATCAATATTGATCGCGCAGGGAACGCCGCCAACCATGTAGTTGGGGTGCGGGTTTTTACCCCCCAGAATGGTATGGATTTTTACAATTTCTTTTTGAAAATCCAGTGCTTCAAGGTAGTGCGTTACAGCCATAAGATCGGCTTCGGGCGGGAGCAGATAGGCTTTGCTGTCCCAGTACCCGTTTTTGAAAATGCCGAGCTGCCCGCTCTCCACAAATTTTTTCAACCTGTTCTGCACATCGCGGAAATAACCGGGAGAAGATTTGGCGTGGTTGGGAGAAACCGATTGCTGCAACATGGATGTTGCACGTGGGTCCGCCCGCAGAGCATTGACCGGATTAACCCAGTCCAGCGCATGCAGGTGGTAAAAATGCACGACATGGTCATGCCATGCCAGAACCTTGGCCATGATCTGGCGGATAAGGAATGCGTTGGTGGGAATGCGAATATCCAGCGCATCTTCCACCGCACGCACGGAGGCCAGAGCATGGCAGCCGGTGCACACACCGCAGATACGCTCCACAAAAGCCCATGCGTCACGCGGGTCGCGCCCACGCAGAATAACCTCCAGCCCGCGCCACATTGTGCCGGTGGAAACCGCATTGCGGATGATGTTCTGCTCATCCACATTAACTTCAACGCGCATATGCCCTTCAATGCGGGTCAGCGGGTCCACCACAATGCGCTTGCCACCGTTATCAAGCGCAAAACCGTTTGGTGTCTGGAGCGTGGTCATTGGGCATCATCCCCTTTGTAACGTGCGCGGCTGAGCGCGCTTATGGCGGCGTGGGCGGCAAGGCCCGCACCTACGGCTCCAGCGGCAACCATGCCTACCTTGTCCGCGCTGGCTTCTATGCCAAAACCCCCGACATTCTGGAGCCTTGCGTACCATGACCCCTTGTCCCAGAACCCATCTTCGGAACAGCCAATGCAGCCATGACCGGACTGGATGGGGAAGGACACGCCATCATTCCACCGCACGGTAGAACAGGCGTTATAGGTGGTTGGGCCTTTGCAACCGACCTTGTAGAGGCAGTACCCCTTGCGGGCCCCTTCATCATCAAAGCTTTCCACATACTGGCCTGCATCAAAATGCGGGCGGCGGTAACATTTGTCGTGAATGCGCTGGGAGTAGAACATTTTGGGCCGCCCCTGCCGGTCAAGTTCGGGCAGGCGGTCAAATGTGAGCATGTAGGTAATAACGCCGGTCATGACCTCGGCAATGGGTGGGCAACCGGGCACCTTGATAATGGGCTTGTCCAGAATAACCTTGTGGACGGGGGTTGCCTGTGTGGGGTTGGGCCGAGCCGCCTGCACGCAGCCATACGAAGCGCATGACCCCCACGAGATAATGGCCTTGGCCCCGCTGGCCACTTTTTTAAGCTGCTCCACAAATGGCTTGCCGCCAATAATGCAGTACATGCCATCTTCATTAAGGGGCGGGTTCCCCTCCACGGCCAGAATATAGTTGCCGTGGTACTTCTCCATGACCTCGTCCAGAATGGCCTCAGCCTGATGCCCGGCAGACGCCATAAGGGTATCATCATAATCAAGCGAGATCATGGACAGGACCACATCCTTGACCAAAGGATGTGCCGAGCGAATAAAACTTTCCGAGCAGCAGGTGCATTCCAGCCCATGCAGCCACAATACGGGCAGGCGGGGTTTGGTTTCCATCGCGCTGGCAATCTGGGGCACAAACTCAGGCCCCAGACCAAGGGCCGCAGCGGTAAGCGAGCAGTATTTGATAAACGAGCGGCGGGTAATGCCCTGCCGTCGCATCACGTCATAAAACGTTTCAAGTCCAGCCATCAATGAAGACGTCCTCCTCAGGCGGCGAACCAGAACAGGTCCGCAATTACCTACAAGGAGAAAGCAAGAAGTGTGCCACGTCCCAAAAAGGCAGGCGGCTCCGCCCCAGACACACCAATGGACACAGCCCTGCCGACAGAATTGGCAGCCAGCTTTCCACTTTTATCTGTTATTTCAGGCCTGACTGTGCCGGTATGCCGCCACCGCAGCCTGGCCCATAGCCAGCCCGCCATCCCCCGCAGGCACATGCGCGGGCAGGAGCACGCGCAACCCGGCGGCCTGCAAAAGCGGCACCAGCAGGCCCACAAGCACACCGTTATGCATAACACCGCCCGCCAGCGCCACCGTACCCAACCCCTTACGCCGGGCAAGCTGGCCTACGGCTTTGGCCAGAACACGCGCCAGCCCGGCATGGAACGCCCAGGCCAGTTCGGGGGCAGCAACCCCTTCTACCAGCCTGTGCAGGCCAGCGCGCCACATGGGAGCAGCGTCTATTTCCAGCAAGGTGCCGCACAGATGCAAACCAAACTCCAGCGGCTCACAGGCTCCTTCTGCCCTTTCAGCCAGCGCTTCCAGTTGCATAGCGGCCTCTCCCTCATAACTCAGGCGGGTTGGGGCCGTGCCAACAAGGGCTGCCATGGCATCAAACAGGCGCCCGGCGGAGCTGGTCAGGGGAGCATTAACCCCCGCACGTACCATGGAGCGCAGGGCATCCACCGGCTTGTCCTTTAGCGCGCAGAGTTGTGCCTGCACTTTGCAGGATTCCTCTGCCCCCAAAGCGTTGTCCAGATGTGCCAAAAGCATGCGCCAGGGTTCACGCGCGGCTTTTTCTCCCCCCGGCATGGGCACTGTGGCCAAACGGCCCAAGCGGGTCATATGGGCATAATCACACATCAGTATTTCGCACCCCCATAAGGTGCCATCCGGCCCATAACCCGTACCATCAAGCGCCAGCCCCAGAACTGGCCCCTGCTCCCACCCATTCTCGACCATGCTAGCGGCAATATGTGCATGGTGGTGCCAGACTGTCTCAAGCTGCCAGCCGTGATCTTCCGCCAGTTTTTGCCCTACAGCGCGACTACGGTACCCGGGGTGGGCATCCACCGCCACAATGGCAGGCATTTGCCCGAACAGTGCCCTGTAATCCGCCAGAGCGGCCAGCATAGCCTGCTCCGTAGCCAGTTGCGCCATATCCCCCAGATGGTGGGACAGCAGAGCCCGCCCGCCCTGCGTCAGGCAGAACGCGGCTTTTAAATCCCCCCCCATAGCCAGAACGGGGGGAGCTTTTGCCATAAGAGCCGGTAGCGGCAATGGTTCTGGTGCCAGCCCCCGCCCCCGGCGCAAAACCCGTGCCTGCCCGGCCAGCACACGCACCACGCTATCATCCAGCCGTCTGGCAATAGGCCGGTCGTGCATGAGCCACGCATCTGCAATGCCCTGCAGGTCCTCCAGCGCTTCGGCATTATGCACAACCTGCGGCTGCCCCGAACGGTTGGCACTGCTCATGACCAGCGGCTGACCAATTTTTTGCATGAGCACAACATGCAGCGGCGTATAGGGCAGAAGCAGCCCGACCCGCTCCATACCCGGAGCCACATTGGGCGCAAAAGCCCGCTCCCTGCGCTGGCGGACCAGCACGACGGGGGCTGAGACATTCTCCAGCGCCTGACGCTCCGCGGCACAGAAATGGGCATAGTCTTCCGCCATAGCCATATCCCGCACCATAACCGCAAGCGGGCGGGTGGGCCGGCTTTTGCGCTCCCGCAGTGCTGCAACAGCCGCCTCCGAACCGGCAAGACAGGCCAGATGAAAACCCCCGATCCCCTTTATGGCCACCACCTGCCCCGCCAGCAGACTGCTCACGGCGTGATCAAGCGCCCCATCCCCCACAACAGGGTTGCTCCCCTTTTGTCCGGAGACAAACGTCAACCGGGGGCCGCACACCGGGCAGGCAACGGGCTGGGCATGGAAGCGCCTGTCCTGCGGGTTGGCATATTCGGCCCCACAGGCGGGGCACATGGCAAAGGCCGCCATGGTCGTGCGGGCACGGTCATACGGAATGCCGGTTACAATGGAAAAACGTGGCCCGCAATCTGTGCAGTTTGTAAAAGCATACTGATAGCGGCGGTCTTTTTTATCCGCAATTTCCGCAATGCAGGCGGGGCATATAGCCAGATCCGCCACAATGCCAGCCTGCACCGTACCGGGCTGGCTGGCCTGTATTGTAAAACCCTGCCAGCCTTCGTCCTGCGCCATGCTGCGCTTGAGCGCCACAATGCGGGCACGAGGAGGCGGGCTTGCGAGCGCGTCCACCAGTGCCGCCACCCGCTCTGGTGGCCCGGCTACGACAATCCGCACGCCATCGCCCCGGTTGCTCACATAGCCCCGCAGCCCCAGCTTTTGCGCAAGACGCCATACAAAAGGCCGAAAACCAACCCCCTGCACCAAACCTGTTACAAAAATTTCCTCAGCACACTCGGGCATTAGTGCACGGTACATGCCATGCACGGGTCAAACGAGCGCACAATATGCTGCACGGAAAGCGGGGTCTGCTCCCCCTCTTTTACGGGAGCCCCCCTTAGCGCGTATTCAAGCGGGCCTTCCACCCCGGCGCTGTCTCGCGGTGAAAAGTTCCATGTTGTCGGGGCTATAATCTGATAGCGTGAGATCAGGCCTTTTTCCACGCAAAGCCAGTGGCCCAGAGCACCACGGGCAGCCTCTGTCATACCTATGGCGCGCCCATCGGGCACGGTGCCGGGCTGGGCGTGGCACCACGGCTCGCCCGGACGTAGGGCGCGGACCCACTGCTCCATAAGCGGCACAAGCCGTGCAACCTCCACAAGCCGCGCCACCACGCGGGACAGAACATTCCCACCATGATCAGCCACAAGTGCACGCACCAATGGCTGGCCTGCCATAAGCTGGCGGGCCAGAGCGCCCGTCTCGCACGGCAGCCCCGCCATGCGGGGCGCCTTGCACCATGTGTAGGACGCATCCTCGCGCATATGGGGTTCGGTTGTGCCTTCAAACGGAGGCAAAGGCTGCGGGGCCTGCGCCATATGGCTGAAGGTGTGATCTTCCCGCACCTCTTGAATATTCAAGGCCCGCACGGACCCGGATTCAAAAATACCAGAGCGCCAGTGGCGTTGCCGGGGATCAGATTCAAAACCCGGATACGCCCCAAAACTTAAAAACCGATCGTAGCTACGCCCACTGTGCTGCAAGGCAAGGTCCTGGGCAATTTGTAAAAACAGCCCAAAATCTGATCCGTTCTGTTTATCCCTCCCGTGGCGGAGGTCCTGCGGGGCGGACAGGGCGGCAACATCCTCCAGCCTTGCGCCAAACAGACTGTCCTCCAGCGCGGCGCGTACACCCCCCAGAATACCCAGCAGGCGCGTGCATTCCTGCTTTTCCACCCCGCGGGACAAACCGCCGGGCTGTATGGCCAGCGTGTGCGGCCAGTGCCCTGCCAGAATACCCATGACATGCAGTGCCAGTGCCCGCGTTTGCAAAATACCGCGCACGGCACTCCCGCGTAACGCGGCAAAACGCTCATACGCACGGGGGTACCAAGGCCGTCCCTCATAATCCGGGCGGGCAAAATCGGGCATGAAGAACAGGTGAAAATGCGTAAGGTGATCTGCCAGATTTTCAGTCGCCAAAATCAGGTTGGTGGCAAGCTGGCCGTTATGGGTTGGCACCATGCCCATAACTCCCCCCAACGCCAGTGCGGCCGCATGGGACTGGGAGACAGAACATATGCCACAGATGCGCGGCGCAATAACCAGTGCATCCATGGGGGTGCGGCCTTCCAGCACCCGCTCTATACCCCGGAAGAGCGGCGCATTCACCCAGGCCCGCTCCACCTGATGCCCCACAACATCCAGCCGCACTTCCAGATCCCCTTCCACGCGGTTGAAAGGGCCTGCCACCAGCCGGGTTTTTGTCTGCTCCACCATATACGCGCCTACCCCTCCGCCCCCGTGCTGCTTGGCGGCACAAGCAGATGATCGCTCACCGCATTGCGGGCAACACGCTCCGGCGTTGCCGCCTTTGCCAGCGTGGAGAGCGCAACGAACCATGCCTTTGGCATATCGGTTGGCAAGCCAACAGGAATACCGGCTATACGCGGCGTTTGAGCAAAGGGGTGGCCCGGTTCCTCAAACTCGGGGGCTGTGCAGTTAATGCAGGCATAGCCTCCTCGTGTGCAGGAGCCTTCCCCGTTCCACAGGCGGTTGTTGCAGTCCGCATGGGCCTGTGTGCCGACACACCCCATATATTCCATCATGCAGCCCAACTGGGCGGGCTGGCGCGCACTGGCCTTGTATTCGTAATACTCATTCCGCGTGCAGCCCTGATGCACAAGCTGGTCAGCATACAGGCGGGGGCGACCGACTGCGTCCATATCCTCCGCGTGCAGGTTTTCCTGTGCCAGCAGGGCCAGTGTCTCAATCACCCAGCCCGGATGCGTCGGGCAGCCTGCGATATTCACAACCGGCAAACCGGATTGCGCCCGAAAATCCGCCCCCAGTGCCCCACCAGGATGCACACCTTCATACTGCAACCCACAGGCATCCAGAATATTGGGGGATGCCGCAGCCATACCGCCATAAGCCGAACAACTGCCCACAGCCACAACGTAACGCGCAACTGCGGCCAACTGGCGGACCCATTCCATCATGGGCAGGTCCGTGCCCCCCATAACATGGTAACGGCCCGTGCCTTCCGGCCCACGCAGCACGGCCCCTTCCAGACACAGGGCATCCATCCGCACTCGGCCAGCCAGAATGTCTGCCAGCAGAGCCTTGACCTCCGCACCGCTTTGCTCTGACAGGCTGGGATGCCACAAAAACTCCACACCCGCACCGCGTAGCTGGGCCACAAGGTCCGGGGTTTCAGCGCACAGGAGCGACATGCTGCACCCGCCGCACCCACCGGACTGAAGCCACAGAACAGTAAAAGCCATGCTCTCCCTACCCTTCTTCCGGTAACACGGCTGGCCCGCCATCCGGGGCAAATGCGGGCAGGTCAAACGCCACAACCGCACCACCCTGCGCCCCGTTACGCACCGTAAACTGCCCCCCATGGTCGGATACAGTGCCATAGCAGATGGCAAGCCCTAACCCCGTTCCCTTGCCGACAGGCTTGGTTGTAAAAAACGGATCAAATATATGGCCCGCCACATCGGGGGGGATACCGCTCCCGTTATCGGCAATCTGCACGCGCACGCGCACGCCATCCCGCTTTGCTGTCACGCACAGCACAGGGTGGGGCACATCTTCCATGGCATCGAGCGCATTCTGCACCAGATTCATGACAACCTGCTGCATGCGCCCTGCATGGCCTTCAACCTCCAGCGGCTCTTCCACATCCATGCGGGTTTCCACAATACGGTCCGCGCTGGCAAGCACCCATTCCAGCCCCGTACGCACAACGCCTGCCATGTCGAACACAGCCCCAGCACTCCGCCGGTCTGATGAAAAGCGGCGCAGGTCGGCCACAATATCACGCACGCGCTCGGCACCTTCCACAATACCGTCCAGCGTACCCCCCAGTTCGGAGACAACCATATCCACCCGCAATGCCTGCCGCTCCTGCGCAAACAGGGCTGCGCCGGGCTGGGCGTGAATGTGCTCCAGATACGCGACCAGCCGGGGAACAAAGCGTTTGAGCGTATAGGCATTGCCATACACGAACGAGATCGGGTTATTCAGCTCATGCGCAACCCCGGCAACCAGCCGCCCAAGGGATGCCATTTTTTCGGCCTGTACCAGCTGCACATGGGCAGCCTTGAGGTTACGGTGCGCCTGATCCAGCTCGGAATAAGCGCGCCTGACCTCCCCCAAGGGCCGACCAAGCAGCACAATGCCGGAAAGGCGTTGCCGCCGGTCGTATAACAGCGTGCCATTAACGGCAAAAGGTAGCGCACCCGATGTGGTGGAGAACTGGAACTCCCTGTCCTCCAGCCCCTGCCGCCGGGTCATGCTGCTTGCAACATCCTCGGCTTTCAAGCCAGATGAGGGGGCTATCAGGTCCTCCAGCCGCACGCCGACAATGCTTTGCCCTTCAGGTGCAAACAGTTTTTCCGCAGCCGTATTCGTGCGCACGATGCGCAGTGCCGTATCGCACGCCACCAGCACATCGGACATGGATTCAAACACGCTGGCCATAAATGCGTGCGCTTCTTCCAAAGCGGCATTTTTACGCTCCAGCTCCACCTGCTGGCCAATAAGCTGGCCCCAGGTTTCTTCCATTTTACCTATGACGTTCAGCCATATCTGCTCGCCCTCGGCGGAGGCGTTAACAGGCTCGGGCTGTGGGGCCTTTCCGGTCAGCATTGACGGCCCTCCCCTTAATTCATACGTGAACGTGGCGGGGATTATAACACAGGCCCAAGCGCCGCCTACCCACAGAAAACGAAACAAAAAACATAACCAGAGCATTTATATTATTGTTATTCATTAATTCACGTGTGCCCTGCTATTCATATCTGGACACGTCTATCCTGACCTTACGCTTTGGAGCATTCCCCAGCATGAACCGCGCTTCTCTTTTATTTTCGGCGGCTTCGGCCATCATTGCCTTCAGCACCTTCAGCCCCGTATCCGCCCAGACCATTACCAAAGCGTCTCAGGTCCAGTCTGGCACCTATGCGGTGGAAGCCGGCCATACCCAGATCGGGTTTTCCGTCCTGCATTTTGGATTTACCAACTACTACGGTGCGTTTTCCAACGCATCGGGCACACTGGAGCTGAATGCCCAGTCCCCCGCATCTTCCAGATTATCCGTGACCATTCCGGTTGCATCCGTTCAGACAACCAGCTCCCAGCTGACTGATGAATTGAAAGGCCCGCAGTGGTTTGATGCGACAAAGTTCCCGAATGCGACCTTTGTTTCGACCAGCATTAAAATGCTTGGCCAGAATGATGCGACAATCCACGGCAACCTGACCCTGCATGGCGTTACAAAGCCGATTACCCTGAATGTGCATTTTGTAGGGGCTGGCATTAACCCGATGGACAAAAAATATACGACCGGATTTGACGCCACAAGCACCTTCAACCGCAGCGACTTCGGCATCAAGACCTATGTGCCTTATGTCAGTGATTCCGTAACCCTGCGCATTTCCGGTGCGTTCGAAAAGCAGAATTAACCGTCCCGCCTGCGCACCACATGGCAACCCTGCTTTTTTAGAATGTAGTGGCAGCCATGTGGCGCGCATGCCCTTTGTGGCTACCCCCTAAGCACAATAATGTTAGGCGCAACCCAACTGAATAATCATCATCCACACAACAAATAAGCCCATTCCCTGCTGAGCCATCAATTCAACACACAATATTTCCCGCACATAATTCATTGAAAATCCAGAAAAAATCTTGGATTTATTATTACCACTCACGGCCTGTTCAGCCCCTGAGTTCTCCCTTTAGTCGACCATGGAATCCAGCGGGGCTTACATACCTGCCTTATCTGCCAAACGTAAATAATACAGAATGATTGATATATATCATTGTCTATGGTGTATTTAGGGTCGAAGCATGGCCAACTCACACTCGGGCACTATGGTTGTGGCCTGAACAGGCTTTATTAAACCCGTATGCTCGTTTTGGCTGAACTTTTGACTGAGCGCCCCGTTTACCAAGGCGCCAGACCAGCCCGGTACCGCTGCACAGGATAATACCCATCTATGAACGCCGATCCCCTGTCTGGTCAGTTTGATTTTTCTACCCTTCCTGATCTGGCGCCTCTGGGGCAAACACTTTTCAGGAAAGTTCCGATCGGGACAGTCGTTGTACGCCTGTCCGATAGCCAGATTCTCCTGCGCAACCCGGCCTTCCGCCATATTGCGGACGACAAGATTACCACCATGTCCGCACTGATCGACACCAGCTGCGTGGACCCCAAGCAGCAGGAACAGCTCCGTGCTCAGGTCCGGCATGCCAAAAGCCGGGCGGATCGGGAAGACACAAGTGAACTGCCAGAACTGGTGCTCGACCTTAAAGGCGCAGATGGCAGAATACGCATTGTGCAGCACTATGCGCTCATGTTCCATAAGCAGGGCATAGCGATTGGTATTTTCCGCGATATTTCAGACATCAAGCGCAAATACCGTGCACTCCAGAAAGATGCCTTTACAGATGAACTGACCGGCGTTGGCAACCGGCGCGGCCTGATGGAACGCTGGAATGAGGAAATAGAAGACGACCCCGCGCAGGCCATAGGCTTCCTCATGATTGATCTGGACCAGTTCAAACCGATCAATGACACATATGGCCATGCCACCGGGGATAATGTGTTGCGGAGCATGGCCCGCAGGCTGCGCAAAAGCGTGCGTAAAAGCGACTATGTCGTGCGTATGGGCGGGGATGAATTTGGTATTCTACTCCCCGGCATTGAGAGCAGGACTATGCTGGATACGGTCAGCAACAAACTGCTGGCTGCCCTGCGTCGCCCGGTAACGGTTGATACGCTCAAACTCTCCCTGTCGGGTAGCATTGGCGGCGGGCTTTACCCCGAGGACGGCAAGGACCTTGCTGCCATTATGGTCCATGCCGACCAGTCCATGTACAGCACCAAAAAGAAAATTCCTGCCAGAAAGCGCTCCCAAAAGCCCCTTGTCACCATCAAGCCCCCTGCACCTTAAGGTGCTCCGGCCCCAGCGCCCGGCCACATAGTGGGCACGCTCCTACGCCTGACCAGCCCGACTGCTCCATGCAGGCAGGAGCACTAGCCTTTTATTCCTCATGCTCTGCGGGATGCAGCACGTGCGGGAATGCGGAAGTGCTGAAAAACGCGATCAGAATACCACACAGTGCAACCGCAAGGGCCAGAGGTGTCAGCACCGCAAAGCCTGCCTGTGTCAGCACCATACCCCCTGCGGCAGAACCGAGCAGAATACCGGCATTGCTTGCGGCGTTAATGGCAGCACCGGCCACATCCGCCCGGGTGGCACGGGCCCGGATTGCGCCGGACATAACAAACGGAATAATGGCGGAATAACCAATACACCACAGGCCCACCGCCGCGACAGACATCCAGCCCGACAGGATATGCCCATACAGAAGACCCATGCCCACAAGCATGGCCATACCGCTGGCCAGCATACCTGCAGCCGGTCGGCGGTCCACAATCTGACCTGCACCCCATAGGCCCAGAATACTCAGCCCTCCGGTAAGCAGCAGAGCAATACTGAGCACACCACTGGACAGCCCATGCTCAAGCAGGAGCGGCGTGACATACGTGTACAGCAGATTGTGTGCGAAAAAGAAGACCGCATCCACCAGAACCACAACCAGAAACGTGCGCATGACCTTGCGCGAGACAATGCTGGGCAGGCTCTCCTTGACATGCACGGCAGACGAGACGGGTGGCAGAAAAAACGCAATGCAGAGCGTGAGCACAACGGCAATGCCGGTCATGATGTACATAGCCACGCGCCAGCTGGCCAGATGCCCGACAGCCGCGGTCCCCGGCACCCCCAGAATAGCCCCGAGCGATGTACCGCCATACACGAACGAAATAGCCCGCCCGGTCATTCCCGCAGGCACAAGCCGGGCCGCGTAAGCCGAGACAATGGACATAAGCAGCGCATGGGCCAGCCCGCCAATACAGCGGCCTGCGCATAGCACAACAAAGGTGGGAGCCATGGCTACCACCAGATTGGACACCACATAGCCCGAGAGAGAAACAAGCATAAGCCGCTTACGGTCGATATGTGCGGTCATAATGGTCAGGGGCACGGCACCAAGGGCCACCATAAGCGCAAAAGCACTCACGGCCAGCCCGGCCTGACCTTCCTGTATATGGAAGGTCCCGGCCATTTCTATCAGTATGCCAACGGGTGCGACCTCGCTGGTCAGCGCCGTAAAGGTGCAGGCAAACAGCGCCCAAAGCCCGATACTGGCTCCGGGAGGAAGATGTTTAAAAAGCATGACAACCTGTTTTAAAGACAGAAATACGGATTTATACCGTGTGTGCGGCGCCCTTCTGGCACTTCCTGCACCAAAGCGAAACACCTAAATGCTGTATAAACGAAGGGAGTTGGCTTTATTTCTTATATTCCGAAATCTTATAAAACTGTCATGCCAGCCCCGATTTTGCCTACGTTAACCATGGGCAGCAGACCATACCAACCACGCCTGCACACTATACTCCGGCACCCCACCCGGCCGTGCGCCTCCGGGTACCCCCCGCACCGGCCAGAGCCTTACCCGGTATAACGGGCCAAAAACGGGCCTGTTGTGCTGCCTTGTGTGTGTGCCACGTCATACGGCACACCCTGCGCCACAATGCGCCCTCCCCGGCTGCCTGCTCCCGGGCCCAAGTCAATAACCCAGTCGCTCCTTGCAACAAGCCGCATATCGTGCTCGGCCACCAGAACGGTATTACCGGCCTGCACCAGCTCATGCAGATGTTCCATCAGCCTGTCTGCATCAAACGGGTGCAGGCCGGTTGTGGGCTCGTCCAGCACATAAAGCGTGTGGCCACGCCGCTGTTTCTGCAACTCCGTTGCCAGCTTGATCCGCTGTGCCTCCCCACCGGAAAGCTCGGTTGCAGGCTGCCCCAGAGTAAGGTGCCCCAGCCCGCCACGTTGCAGTGTGGCCAAAATCTGTGCCGGACCCGCATCTTCGGCCAGGAACAGGCAGGCTTCATCCACCGTCATGGCCAGAAGGTCGGCAATGGAACGGCCACGGTAAGTAACCTCAAGCACCTGCGGTTTGTAACGCGCTCCATGGCATGTGGGGCATGGCGCGTACACACTGGGCAGAAACAGCAGCTCCACCATGGTTGCCCCGGCCCCTTCACAGGTTGGGCAACGCCCCTTGGGCAGGTTGAAGGAGAAGTACCCCGCATCATACCCCCGCTTTTGTGCCAATTCCGTTCTGGCATAGAGTTTACGGATCATGTCAAACAGACCCGTATAGGTCGCAAGGTTGGAGCGGGGCGTGCGCCCTATGGGTTTTTGGTCAATGACCACCAGACGCCTGATATGCTCCAGCCCCTCCACAATATGGCCCTGCGGCTCCCCCATGGGGTTAGAGGCTACAATGGGGTCCTCTTCCTCCTCCTCCACCGGGGTTTGCCCCAGCGCGCGGGCGACAATGCTGGTTAACACCTGACTGACCAGGGAGGATTTACCCGAACCCGACACCCCCGTAACCGCAACCAGCGTGCCAAGAGGAAAAGCCGCGGAAAGATTATCCAGATTATGCCACGTCAGACCATCCAGCCGCAGCCACGCCTGTGGCGTTCTGGGCGTGTAGGCCACTCGGGCGGAGGGGGCGAACACGTAATGGCGGGTATGGGACGCAGCAATATCTTCCAACCCGGCAAGGGGGCCGGAATACAGTATCTCTCCCCCCCGTGTGCCCGCCTGCGGCCCTACATCCACCACCCATTGCGCATGGCGGATAATATCCAGATTATGCTCAACCAGAAAAAGCGAGTTCCCTGCGCGGCGCAAGCGCTCCAGTGCGGTAAGCAGGGCCTGTGTGTCCGCCGGGTGCAACCCGGCTGATGGTTCATCCAGCACATAGACCACTCCAAACAGGTTGGAATGAATCTGCGTGCCAAGCCGCAGGCGCTGGTATTCCCCGGGTGAGAGGGTCTGCACGCCCCGATCCATTTGCAGGTAGCCGAGCCCCAACTCTTCGAGCACACCAATCCGGGCGGCCATGTCCTGCACAATCCGCTCCGCGGCAATGGCCGTTGCATCTGCTGCGGGCTTTGCGCCAATAGTCGTGCGAAGCGTTGCGGCTATTGTTTCCAGCGGCAAGGCGGTCATGGCAGCTATTGTGTGCCCGCCAAATGTTACACGCAGGGCATCGGCATTAAGCCGCTGGCCGTGGCAGGCCGGGCAGAGTGTGGTGGTCATGAATGCCTCGACCCGGCGGCGCATCATGGCACTTTGCGACTTGGCAAATGTTTGCAGAATATATCGCCGCGCCCCGGTAAATGTACCTTGGTATGCTGGCTCCACACCCTGCGCCATGGCCTGCACCACCTGCGCGTGGGTCAGGCCGGGATAGACCGGGTATGTTGGGGTTTCATCGGTAAAAAGTATCCACTCGCGCGTTTTTTTTGGCAGGTCGCGCCAGGGAATATCAACATCAATACCTCTGGTGATCAGAATATCCCGCAGGTTCTGCCCCTGCCATGCACTCGGCCACGATGCCACAGCCCGCTCACGGAGTGTGCGTGATGGGTCTGGCACCATGCTCTCCTCCGTAACATCATGAATACGGCCCAGCCCGTGGCAGCGTTTGCAGGCCCCCATAGGCGTATTGGGGGAGAAGGATTCCGCCTCCAGCCGAGCCAACCCCGGAGGATAATCCCCCGCCCGCGAGTACAGCATGCGCAGCAGGTTGGAGAGTGTTGTAATACTGCCCACGGACGAACGGCCCGAACTCCCTCCGCGCTGTTGCTGGAGTGCTATGGCCGGAGGCAGCCCATCCACCCCGTCCACATCGGGAACAGGCATCTGCTGGAACAGCCGCCGGGCATAGGGCGAGACAGATTCCAGATAACGGCGCTGGGCCTCTGCGTACAACGTGCCAAATGCCAGCGAGGACTTGCCCGAACCCGAAAGCCCCGTAAACACGACCAGACTGTCCCGCGGGATGCTCAGGCTAATATTTTTCAGGTTATGTTCACGCGCCCCACGCACATGCACAAACCCGTTATCTGCCTCCCGGCCTGCTTCTTCCACTGGGTGCCTGCTGTGCATAGGGGATTACCTTATTCCTGTGGTGCCCTGAGCTCCGGATCCTTGAACCGGCGGTTGGCCAGCACGGGCAGAACCTCACGGGTTGCGCGCATACGCTCCTTGTCCACATTGGCAAAGAGCAGGTCCGGGCCACTCCCCGCGCGGGCCACGGCAACCCCCATAGGGTCCACCAGCATGCTGCACCCTATGTTGCGGGGGCCGCACTCGCCCACGGCGGCTACGTAGCAGGTGTTCTCCAGCGCACGGGCCGTTACCATAACTTCCCAGTGCCATTCCTTGCCGGGGCCGCGCACCCATGCGGCTGGCACGCTCAGCAGATCCGCACCACGCACCACAAGGGAGCGTGCGACCTCGGGGAAGCGCACATCGTAACAGGTCATCAACCCCACACGTATATCCCCCACCTGCACAATGGGGGGGAGTTCCGTGCCGGGCACATAGTCGTTTGATTCCTTCATGTTAAAAGCATCATACAAGTGCAGCTTGCGGTAGCAGGCCACCACCCCGGTCGCATCAAGCACAATCTGGCAGTTATGGGTCAGCGCAGGTACGGCGGGAGTGGCAATGCAGCAGATAACGCTCAGCGCCTTACCAGCCAGCGCGTTAACCAGCCCGCTGACAAATGGCCCATCCAGCATTTGCGCCGTGCGTACGGTAATGCCGGGGTCGTGCATATCTGCCGCGATAATACTCTCTGGCAGAATAAGCAGCCCGGCCCCTTCCGCCGCAGCCCGCTCGATCAGGGATACGCATTGATCAAGATTGACGCGCCATTCCGGTGCAACGGCAAATTGTCCTAGAGCGATTTTCATCCGAGGAATCCTTAGGGGCCAAACCAGCGGCAGACGCAGGCACGCACACCAGCGCATCAGCTTGGGTAAAAGCATAACCGATCAGGCGCAAAATCAAACCCCCGACACCTGACTGCCTGATCATCCCTGCCCGGCTATTCATCATCAAATCATCACACTTTGCCCGGTGCTGTTTGGCGTATTGGAAGTATTTCTGCCCATGCCAACAAAAGGCCTGCCCCATGCGCCTGCGTGCTTTTGCCCTTTGCACTGTAACAGCCTGTGCGCTCCTGCACGGAGGGTTGGTGCAGATAACGTGGGCACAGCCCGCCCCGCTGCCGGATGGACGGGCCGTGCTGCCCCCACCACCCACTACAGGCTCACTGGCGCAGGAAGCAGACAGGCAGGCTTTTGAAGCCACACGCGCACTCCGGGGTAGTCCGCGCTGGCAACTGGCTCATGATGATGCCGACCTGAGCCCGCAACACATCATACGCGATTTTTCCTGCGCCGCAGGGTTTGCGCTTATCCCCGACAGGCTGCCAGCCCTGCTAACCCTATTGAACGCACTGGCCAAACCACTTGAACAACGCGTTACCGAAGAAAAAAACTTCTGGCACAGGGCACGGCCATTTGTTGGCACCACGCAGGATATCTGCACCCCCGATGCGCGAACAAGACTGACCAGCAGTTTTGCCTATCCCTCCGGCCATACAACATGGGGATGGATGGTGGCCTCCATTCTGGCAAGTGCCCTGCCTGAGCGCGCCAGCCAGATTATGCAGCGTGGCCGGGTTTTTGGGGAAAGCCGCATTGTTTGCGGCGTGCACTGGAAAAGCGATGTGCAGGCCGGCTACATAAACGGAAGCACCATGTTTGCCGCATTGCAGGCACAACCGTGGTTTACACAACAGGTCGCAGCAATCCGTAACGAGCTGGAGCAGTTGCAAACCCACCCTGGCGCGCCCGATGCCGCAACCTGCGCCATTGAGCATGAGGCCGCAACAAACGCATACTAACCTCACACGCCTGCCCCACAGCGCGGGGCTGAAAACCGTAGCCTATGGGGCAGCAAAGAGGCGGCCCCACAGGCTGGATTTTACCAGCTATACCCTATGCTGGCCTGTGCGTTGCGGCGCTCCCCAAAGAAGCAATAGCCACCAACACCACCATCGGCATAGCAGTTGCCAATATAATTCTTGTCAAACAGGTTGCGGACATTGGCCGAGATCTTCCACCCATGCAGAGAGGGGGAAGCATTGGACAGGTCATACGACACGGCCGCATCAAACAGGGCGTATTGTGGCAGCCATACACTCCCATTTTCCAGTTCACCGCCATATGTTTTGGCCGTGTAGCGCATCCCGCCCCCAAAGCCGAACCCTTTCAACCGCCCTGAAGGCATGGTGTAGAATGCAAACAGCGAGGCATTCCCTCTGGAAGACTGGGTTAAGGGCTTACCGGTTGAATCATCCTTGATTTTTTGAACACTGACCGCTGCAGTCAGCATCAGATTGCGGAAGGGTTCTGCGTGAGCTTCAAATTCAAAACCATCCGAATGCACCAGCCCGCTCTGGGTGTAGCTCTCCATGGCTGGGGGAATGGCGACAAGGACATTGCTCTGCTCAATATGGAACCCTGCAACGCTTAGCAAAAGAGAACTGCCGGGAAGCTGGTATTTTAACCCGCCCTCCAGCTGCTTGCCTATGGAGGGAGACGCCTGACGCGTCACCCCGCTGACAGATGTTGCAACATTCCCCACTTGCGGCTGAAAGGAGGTGGAGTAGCTGATATAGGGAGAAAGCCCGAAGTCGAAATGATAAAGGCCAGAAGCACGCCACGTAATCTGGCTGGAGCTCTGCCTGTCATCCGCGGGCGTAATATAGGTAATCCGGTGGGCATGGAACCAGTCATTCCGCAGGCTGCCGGTTAGAATAAAACGGCGCCAGCGGATTTCGTCCTGCGCGTAAACACCAATCTGCTGTGAATCCACCCGGTACCCGACGGAGGGGCTCATGTCGGGGATGGCCATATTATAATCAGGGTGCAGCACATCCATGTCCGGTGCAGTGCCCGAACTTTCATTATCCAGGGATTTCTGCTGCATATAATCCAAGCCAACCATCAGCGTATGCCGCAATGCGCCAGTGTGAACATTCCCCTTGAACTGGCTATCAAATGCCAGATTCCGGTTATGCTCATGCGCTCCGTAGGAGGAACGGCCAAGCATGGTGCCACTTGTCATGTCAGCACTATCGTAATCGCCTGAATTGAGCACACTGCGATACGTTGTCATAATATCATCGTAACGGCCGCGCGTGCTAAAGCTCCAGTCCTCATTAAACCGATGGTTCAGGATATAGGTAATCCCACCCTGCCTGCGGTTGTATTTTTCAAAAGCTGCGTCCCCATCATAAAAATTGCGGGGGAGATAGCCAAATGTGCCGCGTTTGAGCGACCCCACAAGTGGCGCGCCGCCATAGGATCCATTTTCGGGGTCATACTGGTAATTCCCCAGCAGGGTCAGGGTTGTTGGCCCATCCCCCCCAAACGTAAAGGCCGGGCTGATGCTAAAGCGTCTGCTCCCCGTTCTGGCAAGCTGGGTATGCTGCCCATTGACCGTGCCATACAACCGGTAGCGCACAAGACCATCATCCGTTGCAAACCCGCCGACATCGGCATCAACACGGTAAAGGTCGAACATGCCCCCTGTTGTATTAACACTACCGTAAAACTTCTGGTCCGTTGGCAGCTTGCTGGACAATGCCGTAAGCCCCCCGGGGCTGGACTGGCCATACAGTGCAGAAGCCGGGCCTTTAAGCAGTTCCACCCGCTCCAGCCGCGATGTATCGGTCTGGGCAATGGCAAAACCCATTGGGCTGTCCTGCAGTTTCAGTCCATCCAAAAACGTGGGGACGGTAAAGCCGCGCAGGTCAAACAGATCATACCGCGTGCCCTCCCCGCCGCGGGTATCAGCCGTTATCCCCGCAGCATAACGCACCGCCTGATTGAGCGTTAAAACACCGCGTGTGTCCATTTCATCCCGCGTGATCACGGTCACGGATTGTGCGGTTTCAACCAGCGGTGTGTTTGTTTTGGTTGCAGAAGACGCCATGACGGAAGACCGGCCGTGGCCACGGACCTCCACCAGTTCATCCTGCGCAATGCGGGCTTTGGCTGGCTTGGCTGCGGTGTGTGCAGGTGTGAGGGTTTGTGACTGCGGGCGATTATCCGTCTGCGCATCCTGCTCTGCTGCGAACGCGGCGTCACTCAGAGCAAACGAGATGAAAACCGTATAAAAAAGTTTGCTGCGCTTCATACCCAACTCGTTTCGTTACCGGCTTCTCCTTACAGAGGGCAGCTGTCGGTATTCTTATTAATAATGAGACTTAATTGCGCTCCTATCCATATTCATAAAAGTCAGCAAGCAGCACCCCGTGCCATTGGCCCAAACGCGACACTATTCCGCCTGAACGCCAAAACCCGCCTGCCCGATACCCGGCAAGCAGGCCCAACATGACGCACGGATATGATTTATTGTGGTGGGAAGGGAAAAAGCGCAGCGCCACAATGGGCGCAGGACTGCGTAGAGCGCTCGCTTTTACGAGCGAGGTGTTGGCAGGGAATTAACCCGCAATGTGCTGGGAGCTACGCCAAACGTGCGATGAAACATGGTGCTGAAGCTACCGGCATTATCATAACCAAGGTCAAACGCGACCTCCGCAATGGATTGCCCTGTAGCAAGCCGGGAGGCTGCCTCCACTACCCGGACCCTGCGCCGCCATGCAGCAAAGCCCATACCCATTTCCTGCTGGAATAGGCGGGTAAACGTGCGCCGTGCCATGCCGGCTTCCCGCGCCCAGTAATCAATATCGCGGCAGTCCCCCGGCTGGGCGGTAATGGCTTCGCAAACACGGCGCAGACGAGGGTCTGATGGAAAAAGAAACCTGTCTGCAATACGCGGCGCGCGGGCAACTTCATCCACTAACAGCCGGGCAATGGCGGACATGCGTTCATCCATGTCAAAATTAAATGTCATGGCAACAATTTCGTCCACCAGCCCGCGCACGAGCGAGGAGGCATCGAACATCTTGCATGGCAACGTATCCGCCCCGATCAGGCTGGGCGCGACATATACAACCTGAAAAGCCAGATCGGTCCTGCATGTTGCCTGATGTACAACGTTGGCCGGTAGCCAGATTGCCTGCCCCGGCCCAAGCACAAAGCTCTCATTGCGTGTATTAACGGTTACGCTCCCGGCCAGAAAAACCGAGAGCTGCCCCCGTTCATGGGCATGGAACGCATCCACAAACCCACCTGTATAACAATCGGAAAACCCGACAACGGGAGGCGGATGCCGCGGGAAATCGGCAGTTCGTTTCATGACGCTATAATCCAGTCCATTTTTTACAAAACCACCCAATGGACTGCCTTCAGGCTTGATCAGGCCGCATTATTTCAGATTTTTGGCCAAAATATCAAGTCTGTTCTGTTAGGCCACAATGCGTGGCAATACGCCTTCCCCCGCTCCAATGCCGACGGCACAAACTTCATCCCGTATTATGGGGCTTTCTCGTCCGGCTTTCATGCCACAAAAAACATTTGTCCATTATTTTTAGCGGTCACAAGGTCTGGCACCCCTCGTTCCCAAATTCTGGTGCTGCCACGCATGCGGGCATTGCAGGTTCAAAACTGAGAATACCCCAGCCAGCGCGCATCGCACACTGGCTGGGTCAATACCTGCATTCAGGCTTAGTAATGACCGCGTAGAGTAAAACTGAACGTACGGGGTTCACCATAAATCATGCCATCGTAAAACCCTGCCTGCCGGACATAGGTGCGATCGGTAAGATTTGTAATGTTGCCTGCAATATCCAGCCAGTTCGCAACACGGTAGCGGGCCATGATATTGATAAGCGTATACCCTTTAACCCGAAGGTTGGATGCATCATACTTGCCACCCCCAAGAGGACGCCCCGGGTTGGTTGTCCATTCCGTGCTGGACTGGCTGGATACACCCCCACCAATGGTAAGATGATGCAGTTTTCCGGGGAATGTGTAGCTCGTTGTCAAACGCACAAGGTGATGCGGGTCCTGACGATAGCTCAGGCCTTTTTCGTAAAGATAGCTATACCCAAAAAAGACATTCCAGCCGGGCAGCAGCTCGCCGGAGGCATCAAAGTCGATCCCTTCCGTTTTCACGCCGTTGACTGAATCGTAAATGGCCTCACCCGTGGTAACGTTTGTGGCACCAGTTGCCTGTGCTACGTTGCTTTGCCGGTTAAGATAAAAAGCCAGAGATGTATTCAGGCGCTGTTTGAAGAATGCCCCTTTCAAACCCGTTTCATAGCTCTTGCCCATGACCGGGTTGAGAGGTTTGTTATCAGAATCCCGCAGGTTTGACTGAGGCGTATAAACGTTTGTGTAGCTTCCATAAATCGACATGGTTTTGGTAAAATCATAAACCATACCGGCATAAGGCGTTAGCACTGCATTCTGCTGCCCTGTGCTGGAAGAACCGGAATACTGGTTTGCCTTGTTATAAGTGCCCGTATAAGCCTGATAACTGCTGATACGCCCACCCAGAATAAGCGACAGCCCCTTGGCCAGCACAAAACGCCCGGATGTATAGGCACCATAATTGCGCGTAACATCAACCTCACGCGCGTGGGTACGATGCGTTACAAAGTTGGGGTAAGAGCCATCCCATGTCTGCCAGTTCGCAATGGGCAACCCGGTCGCACGGTACTGGCACCCTGAATACGGCGTAACCCCGGCAATGGAGCAGTTCCCCAAAGCATTGCTGAATGTATATTGCGTCAGCTCGTCATTATAACCATTAAAGCCGAACACAAGCTGGTGCTCATGCCCCAGAAAATGCACCGGACCAGAGACATGCACATCAGCATTGTCGCGTGCATCTTCATACTCGGCATGAAGAGCATTCAGATAAGCGCCTGTGCCGTCCTGATTCCAGAAACCACCGTAGGTTTTCCGTGTTGCATTGTTAATTTTTGCAACGCCAAGGTTGTTATAGGAACTCCCCTGCGTACGCATGTACCCAGCCTTCAGGTGCCAACCGGCTGAGAAATCATGATCATAGTTAATAAAAGCGGTGTACTGGTCGCGGGTGGCCTGGCTCCAGTCTGCCGCAGGGTTTGTGCTACGGGAGAGGTTTGTTTTTGTCCCATCAGCATACCAGATTGGCACGTTTGTCCCCCAGGATGCGCCATCATTTTGGGTTCGTTCATACTGGAAGCCAAAATTAAGGGTATCGCGTGAGGATATGTCCGCCGTAAAGTTTGCCAGCGCACCAATACGGTTAACGTGTTCACGCACACGAAAAGTATCCGTATCATCCCACGAAAAAACATACCGGCTACGGATGGTGCCCGAGTGGTTTAATGGCGCATTCAAGTCCGCCATAACGCGGTGCTCGTTCCAGTTCCCCAGCCTTAACAGGCCATTGGCGGAAAATTCGCGCTGCGGTGCCTTGCGTTGCAGATAAATTGTTGCGGATGGATCCCCCGTCCCGCCCAGCAGACCATTGGCACCACGGACAATCTGCACGTTGTCGTACAGGTCCATGTTCATGGATGAACCCACACCACCAAAACTGGTTGAGGCATCAATCTGCATGCCATCAATCTTGTAGTTGGTAATATCAAAGCCACGTGCGCGGTAGGTTGTGCGACCGGCATTATCGTTGGCGTAAGAGGTAACACCGGGGGTCGTGTTCAGAACATCATCAAGGCTATTGATCTGCTGATCATCCATGACCTGCCGGGTCATGACGGTAACGGTCTGTGGTGTTTCTCGCAGGCTTAGCGGTAAACCGGTTGATGCGCTTGTTTCCGATGCCGTGTAACTGCCGCGGTCCCACCTGTGGGCTTTAACCAGAATACTCTCGTCCGCCTTGGAAGCGACATTGACGATGGTCTTCTGGTTTTTATTCGCCTTTACCGCTGGGGTTTTAGGGGCGTCCGCTTTTTTTTCCAACACTTCGTCTGAAGTTGTCTTGTTATTCTTATTATACGCCGCGTCTGCTGCCTGTGCAGACAATGCTCCCCCCAGAGAGAGGAATGTCGAAGCCAAAAGAGCGGTTACGCGGAAAGATGTTACGGGACGGAGTGTCACATCAAGGTCCTACCAAAGAGGTTAATGCGAGTCATTCTCATAAGCGGCGCGTCTAGCAGACTCCCGCCCTCACCCAAAGCGACAATATATTACAATTTATTCATATTTCTTGTGATTGAGATACCAGATCGAGGGAACCCGGCCGTATTCCCACAGACAAAAAGGTATTGTCCGGCCAGATAATCCCCGTATTCTGAGCGGACTTCTGTAGGTGTTCTGCACTGGCCTTTAGTGAGACTGTGCCCCTAACAGGCATGGTCCATATAAAGCTGTATACACTTATTTTATCTGGAAACTGTTCATATCCATGCTTTCAGGAGCACCAGAACACTACGGATAAACGCGCTCCGCACAAATGAGAATATGTCGCAATTAGGCGCCTCCTTCATGATCCTTATCATTCCCAATACAATTGGCCAAAATTCTTATGCCCGCTTGGGGAATAAATATCTTATTATTTGAACAAATAATCCGGATTTAAAATATGCATTACGAAATATTGAATGCTACTCCTAAAATTATATTATAAATACTTTCATAAACATTTCTTCTGAAAAGAATTTACAAAAAGAATGAGACACAGTGCAGCTAGAGATAACACAACCGAAATTAGAAAAACTGTCTCGTATCCTGTCCTGCCAGCCACAAAGGCACCAGTCGCTCCAAGAGAGGCTGCCGCAATGGCGCTTGCACTTTGAAATAATGTAAAATCTATTCCGGGTTGATGAGGAGCCGTAAACGCCATTAGTCGAGAATAACTGGCAACAAAACTGGCCGCCATAAGGACTGCCTCACACACAAAGAGGGCGAATAGAATGGATATGTGCAGGAACTGAAGCTTAATCGAGGAAAAAATCACAGCAAGTAAAGCGGCCTGACAGATGGCAATAAGATACATGCCATTTTTTGCACCGGTTTTGCGCACCACAATACCGCCAACAACTGTGCCGCATAGACCAGCAACAACACCGCCCATACCGTTAAAAACTCCAACAGTATTGAGCGGAATACCCTGATCAATCAAAAAAGGACCAGTCAAACCCTGCACTAACCGGCCACTCATTTCATACGTCATGGTCAGAACAATGCCACACCATATTTCTCCCCTTCTGAGCGCATTCAAAAGGCCGGGGCGTAACTCCTGAAGGCTGACCGGAAAAACCTCTCTGTTTTCATGGGTATAAAAAAACATTGGAGCTGTAAGGCTTCAAACGGCTCTGTTGCACAATTCCAGCGATTGGGCGTGCTGCAATCTTTGAGGGGTTTTCTGACGCGACAGGGTGCGTGAGGGGGATTCCGAGGGCTGTGAAGCGATTGAGGACGGCGATCCGGACATGAACTTCGGTGACCTGACGGTCGAAATCGCGTGCTGTCGATCAGAAGATGAAGCGGACCGTCTGAACTGCGATAGGAGATATCGACCGTCAGGGCTTTCTGCCGACGACTCAGCGTGCTGAAATCCGGCACAGACCATGCCAGCCCCGCCAGGCGCAGGAGGCTTTCGACAAAGCCCGTCGTCTGTCGCAGGGCAAAACCAAACAGAACCTTCAGCGTCAGACAGGCCTGGATCGCAGCATCGCTGTAACTCCGCTGACGACCGCGGCGCCCCGTCGGAAGACCTTCCCAATTCATGGACGGGTCAAACCACACCGTCAGACACCCACGCTTCTTCAGTGCTGCGTTGTAGGAGGACCAGTTCGTCGTTCGGTAGCGTGTGCGCTTCGGCTTGCTCATCACTCACAGCTAACAAACTGGTTTCAAACAGGGAATCCCTTGCCAGTATTTCTGCAACAAAGCCCGCCAACCGGCGTGTGGTGCTGGGCGGGCAGATGCTGGCCGTGAAAGGCATGCTGCAGAAGGAGGGCGAGGTCGTGCATCTGGTCGCGAAAGAGATCACGGACCTTTCCGGATTGCTGGCCGATGTCGGGAACCGATCCTCCGCAGACACCACAGTCGACATAGACTTAGGCAGTGAACGTCTCGTCGTCAGATCGCGCAATTTCCACTGATCAATAAGGCCGCCGATAAAGCTCACGCTATCGTGAAAACCCTCGTTATGAGCCCATAACTACGCTGGAGTTTCACTCCCATTTGCATCCTATACGCATCCTGCGCAGTGCTTCGGCCACAAAAAAACCCGCCTGATTGGGCGGGTTTGTCGTGTCTGTTCAGACGGATATGCGTGGTTGCGGGGGCACGCAGACACCGATACCCACATTCACTTCAGGTGGCAATATAATTACACAACACCAGAGATTTAACACTTTAAATCAAGAAAATATCGGCTTATTTCCGCTGAAGCGGTAACGTTCGGTCGAGGAAAAGTCCGCTCACAGGACTACACGGCCTCTGCATCTGAACGCCCATCCAAAGCGGAATATCGTTGCACGCATGCCATCCACGGTCTCCGCCAATGAAAACGGTGAAACACAATTCTCTTCAGGTGTAACCCAAATGATCCAGAATTCAGTAAACGCGCTCTAAGTTGTCGCAAATGAGAAAGCTTTCGATAGCCTGCTTCAGGGAACAAAGGTAACATGCCTGTCACTTGCCTAAGCACGGAAGTGCGCCTTAAGTTTAAATCATTGCAATAGCTAATGATTCGTAGGGCGACGTGTGACTATCTCAAAAATTCACATCGAAAATATTCGTGGTTTTGAAAAGGTAACTTTGACGGTTAATATTCGCCCAAATTGCGCTAACATACTTGTTGCACCGAATGGCTTCGGCAAAAGCAGCATTTCTACGGCTTTCAACTGCGCCAAGGGCAACAAACTCAATATTGACGAAAAAGACAAACACAAGAAAAAAAACACGGCGGTATCACGCCTTTCCATTGAATACGGTGGAAAAACCCTGAATGCTGATCCAAACCTGAATGAAATATCAAATGAATTTGATATTCATGTAATTAAGTCGAACATTGAACCAAAAGCTAAACTTCCAAAAATAAATGGCTTCACAGTAGCAAAACCTTACTTAGAAATTCCATCACTTGACCTTGGTCCATCTCTTAAAAAAGAGAAGTTGAATTTTAATATAAATAAATACAAGCCGTTATTCGGAATAAATTCCAAAGTTGTCCCTAACATATCTACCCAGTACGACGACGAGCTTCTCAGAAGTGAATTGCTTGGCGTCATCGCCTCTATAGACAAGATCAAGCAAAAAAAATCATCTGACTTGTTCGAAGAAATGATCGAAACGATAAAGAGTCTGTGCGGAACAAAAGCGTCAATTAGCAACAAAGTCGCAGCCGAATACGCTCAGAAATTTAATGAACTGCCACATTTCAAGGCCGTCTTTGATGTGGTGATGAAACACGGGCAAGGGAGCTCTTCTTGGCTTGATTGCGCCATCATATGCTACATACTGATGGACTTAAGCCAATCCGACAGGCCGAACCTGAAGAAATGGTTACAATACGCCGCGTATTCCCGGCGTCTGCAATCTTTGAAAGATTTCATCAGAGACATTAATGGAGCTTGGGTAACTGCCGAAATAAAAGAGACCAAAGGTCGCGTCCTAGTCAATTTTCCTGATGCCTCGTCGCTCTCAAATGGGCAACGCGATCTTCTTTACTTCGGTTGCAATTTGCTACTAACGCGGGAGACAACTAGCACTAAACCCTGCATTCTGCTGATCGATGAAGTCTTCGATTATCTTGATGATGCGAACATCGTTGTTGCTCAATACTTCATAAGCAAATTAATCGATACGTATCGGGAGGAGAGTAGGCAGATTTACGTTTGCCTCCTAACCCACCTAGATCCACTGTATTTCAAAGGCTACGCACTTAAGCGCCAGCAGACCATATACCTGGGAGACACAACCCAGAAAATTAGTGAAACTATGCGAAAAGTAATCACACACCGGAATGATACATGTTGGGCACAAGAATTATCGAGATACTTCCTTCATTACCATCCCGACAACTATGACATCTCAGATATATTCAACACTCAATATGGATTACCGAAGAAGCACGGCAAAAGTCATAACTTCTACGCCTTTTTGAAAGAAGAATGGGACAAGTGTGTTTCTGGCAGCGGATGTTACGATCCTTTCGCAGTATGTGCCTATGTCCGAGTGGAAATCGAGCAATGCACTTACTCTAAAATCCAGACGCAACCGGAGCGACAGAAGTTTCTAATCGAGTATAATGGCACTGCAAACAAACTCAACTTTGCCGAATCTATAGGTATTTCCGTCCCGGAAGCATGCTTTCTACTAGGAGTAGTATACAACGATGCCTTGCATCGAAAGGGAGCGATCGATCAGTCTTCTACCATCGCTCTTAAACTCAGAAATTTAGGGATTCAGAGCATGATTAAGCAAGCGATCAACTGGTAGAACTAGACAAGGATGTTTCAGGGAGCGCCGCTATAGCCTACTGACGAAATTAGTTTACGTGTTTAGTTTCGGGGTTTGATGGGTTGGATTGATGACATCTTCGGTTAGGGTCTGGAGCACGGCTTCCGACCTGAAATCGAAACCGAGGCTCTCCATTCGGCCCAGAATCTACCCCTGCCGGTGACGCACCGCGGCCAGTTCATGGGAAATGGTGTCCTTGTCCCACTGGAAGCCGAGCCAGTCTTCATGGTGATAAAAAACGTATCGCGCCATATTCCCTGCACCCCTTGCGGAGAATATGGCGCCTAATCGCCGCAAGCTACAAAATTATATCAGCATGAGATTCGGCAAATAATTCATTTTCATCACGTTTAATGCCAGCACAAGTGAGAAAGGCTAAGCTTCCTTCAAATTAGCGATTCCAGCATCATGTCTCACGAATGATATAACGTCGACTAATGAAAGCTTAACGATATGAGGACGAAATTCGTTGCCCTGCGGCATCATCAGGGCTGTTACAAAAGTCGCCATTTCGATATCCTAGACGTCACAAGATTGTTTCTGAGTTTGGAAAAGACGCGGTGACAGATGAAATGGGAAGCAAAAGTTGGTCATGGGCATCGGCTCGCGACCAGGAGGAAGAGTTAAGTGAGCGGTTCTAAACCTCAGCAGATACCAACGTTGGCACCCTTCCTGAAATGGGCTGGTGGAAAACGCTGGTTTGCAGACCGTTGTCTCCACCTGACGCCGCAGACTTATAATCGTTATATTGAACCATTCCTCGGAAGCGGGGCGATGTTTTTTGCACTCCGGCCCGCCGAAGCGGTCTTATCGGATCTTAATCCAGACCTTATCAACTGTTACCGTGCCGTCTGCGATACCCCGGAAGACATCATCGAACGCCTAACAGAATATCATCGGCTACATGACAAGGCATATTATTACGATACCCGAGCAGTAAAGCCTAATGATCCAGTCGAACGCGCGGCATGGTTCATTTACCTGAACCGGACATGTTGGAATGGCCTCTATCGAGTCAATCGCAAGAATGAGTTTAACGTGCCTATCGGCACTAAGACTAGCGTCCTACTACCGAACGATGACTTTGTCGGGACAAGCCGCCTCCTATCAGGCGTTGAGATTTTACAGCAGGATTTTGAGGTGACACTGAATAAAGCAGAGGATGGCGACTTCGTGTTCGTCGATCCACCTTACACTGTAAAGCACAATCTAAACGGTTTCGTTAAATATAATGACAAAATCTTCTCATGGTCGGACCAATTACGCTTGCGGGATGCCGTTGTCCGTGCTGCAGCGCGTGGAGCCCGAGTACTAGTAACGAATGCCAACCATTCCTCAATCCGTGAAATATATGATGGCGTGGGTCGGCAGCAGGTCGTCGGACGCGCTAGTGTGCTAGCCGCAAGCAAAGCACACCGTAGCCAAACGGAGGAACTCGTAATCCAAACATGGCTGGACGCACACATCGACAACGCAACTGTCTCTTGTAGGTCTGCACCAGAAGCAAGCAATTATCAGACATTAAGTAGACCTTTGATCAGCGAGAAGATTGTCAATTGAAGTCACCCACTCAAGTAGGCCGATCCCAACAAGAGATGGCTTCTTAATGACACCAAATCAACATTCATTTTCTAATATAGCTTACAGCCGACATTGAGAATTTGGAGGACGCAGTGCCGTTTATCGATCCTGCTGAGGCAGCCTTACTTCGTGAAAAGATGAGCAAAGACAAGTCCCAACTTGGCAAGCTCTATAAGGCAAGGTTATCCAAATTTCATTCCCGTAGTGTAGAACACAGTCTAGTCGAAGACTTGCTCGAAGAAGGCTGGGAAGAATATGGAAAACCCTTAAAAACGAAGACGCACCTTCGAAAATCAAAGAGCCACAACGTCCAATTTGAAGACGACATCTGGTGCCAACTTTATCGTCTCGGCTATCGCATGCTCAATGTGGACGAAAATTTTTGTCTGCCTTTTGGATCTAATCCATCCGACAAGAAACAGATCGACGTCGTTGCGATCGACGACGACAGCGTGTTGCTCGTCGAATGTAAGTCGAGCAAAACTCCCGCCAGAGCTCCCTCCTACAAAACCGAATTCGAAGCGCTACGCTTCCGTCTCGATGGTTATCGGAAAGCAATTGATCAAATATTTGGTCCTGGCAGGCGCATAAAATACATATTTGCGACTAGAAATCTGAGACTAAGTAGAGATTCGGCCGACATAGTAAGACTAATGGAATCTGGTGGATTCTACTACAACGACAATACATTCGATTATATAGAAAGTCTTCTCAAGTCTTATCGGGATGCTGCTCATTATCAATTTATGGGCTTGATAATGAAAGGGCAAAACATCAATAAAACGAAAATAGAGGTCCCAGCTATTGAAGGTACGATGGGCGGGAAAACATATTATATGTTTTCTTTAGAACCTGAATTACTTCTGAAGATAGGTTTTGTCCTGCACCGTACTCGCGCCAACGAGTCTGAGATGCCTACCTACCAGCGTCTTCTCCTCCCATCTCGTCTAAAAGGAATCACTAAATTCATCGATGGAGGAGGTTTCTTTCCAAATTCAGCGATTCTAAATTTTAACGAACGCGAGACAAAACTCGATTTTCAAGGCCAACCTCGTTCAAAGGATTCTGTTTCTAGAACTGGCATATTAAAAATTCCGAATGCATTTGCGATTGCTTATATTATTGATGGGCAGCATCGGATTTACGGGTATGCGAACTCGAAATACAAAGCGAACAACACGATACCGGTCGTCGCCTTCAAAAACCTCGAGCCTGGCGATCAGCTTGAGTTATTCATGCAGATTAACGAGAATCAGAAGGCAGTTACCCCCACTTTGCGAATTACCCTAGAAGAAGATTTATACTGGAATTCTAATCGTCTGGATTCACGACTAAAGGCCCTTCGCTCATCCGTAATTCGAGCGCTTAGCGGAGACGCATCCGGCCCCCTTTATGGCAAGATCTCTCTTGGCGAAGACCGATCGATGCTTCAGGCTAAACCATTCGCGGACGCACTTATCAAGTGCAAGTTGTTACCCGTGGCAAAAGGCAACAAATTTATCGAGGGAACGGCCACCCCATCGCTATATGACACCACAAATGTTGATCATAATGACGAGATGATGAAGGCGAGGAGTCGAACGGTAAGCTTTATCAACGCCAGTTACGTAATGGCGGAAGAATCGTTTGCACAAGATCAAGAAGTACTAGGCACCTACATTTTATCAAACCGAGGCAGCTTCGCTTTTATATCACTTATCGGCGATCTCCATGCATTTGAAGTCAAACAAAACTCTATTTCGATTAAATCTACCACCGAGCAACGGATAGACGCTATTGGGAAGTATCTGCTGGTTCTTTTCAATGCATTGAAATCAATGATACCAGAGGATGCTGAAATATTAAGTGGAAAGCTTGGCAGCGGTGCTGAGGTAACTTGGTTACGGTTTTTCCAAGCATATATTAACAAAAACTTCGCTGATTACGATCCGCCTGAATTGCAGGATTGGCGAGAAAGACAAGATAAGGCGCTCCAGACCACTGGTCGGGATCTTGGAACCCAGATTGAACGACACATGAAGAGTTTTATTATCAAACAGTTAAAAGCACTGTTTGGCGAAAATTGGGATATCGAGATTGGCACGATCCAACGTGAGTGCGAGATGCGCGCGAAGGAGCAGATGGAAAAAGATTATAAGGACGGGCTTGGACGTCGCGAAATACCATGGACAGATCAGTTTTTCATCAAAGACTACAAGACGATTATCGAGAAATATTGGTCAAAAAAACCCGAAGGCACTGCAAACGCATTGTCCTTCGAGCAGCATTTTTCAATAGATATCGGGCACGGCTTTAACAGCAAAGCCGACAAGATAAAATGGATTTCGTTTTTTAACACGCTGAGAAATAACTGGGCTCACGAAGGAACAAAAGAAAAAGGATTGAACAAAAGCGACGTCGAACTATTGACAAAAATTCATGACTGCCTTGGTTTAAATCCCTCCCAGAGCAGAGCCAATTTGAATGGACACATCCAAACTAGTGAAAATTCATGATAAACAATGAATTAGAGCAATTCCACTGAACTTTAGTTCAGTGGAATTGCTCTAGGTACGCTCACACAGCATGTTATCCAGACGCGAAAGACCGCACCAAGTCTCAAATTCGTTGAAAGGGATTGCTAAAGATTGTCATCGTTGAGATCGAAGGTATCCATGGCAACTATGAACGTATCCCTGCCGGACCCCATAAAGAAACGGGCAAAGACTCAAGCTAGGACGGGACGCTACAGCAATGCGAGCGACTACGTCCGCGAGTTAATCTGGCATGATCAGGAGACCCGTGCGGCGCATGATGGGTTCAGGGCCACATCACGGCTGGTCTGCGTAGCGGCGTTGGGACCAGGAGCATGAAGCAGTTGCTGCAGGATGCGCGCGCGGATAGCAGGACGACGGATGCCGACCTGTAGCAAAGACATGCCTCGTCAAAGATAGCATCGTCAGCATCTACATGTAGGGTATCAAAGAATTCGAGCCACAGCGAACCGAGGCCTTCCATACAGGACTGGCGGACGCCTTCGACCTTATCGCCTCACCTCAGCAGCTTGCGCCGGAACGTCGTGAGTTCGACCCACCGATACGGCTCCACCGTCATCGGGCTCACCATATCCTCTATCTCATTGACGACGACGGGGCTTCTTATCGTCCGTGTCCTTCCCCGACTACGGCACCGGGAGCGGTTAATGGAAACAGACTGACGACGCTGCCACTGCGTGCAAAATCTGCGTTACCGTTCGCTGGAAACGCCTGTCGTTCCCGCGACAGGTGCTGGTTTTCTGTCCCGCCGCCGTTTCTGGAAGGCCCGATCTGTCTCCATAAAACGCCCGACCATGAGCGGCACCAGCCTGGCCGCATCGGGGATGGCATCTGCCGCCTCCCCTGCTTTTTCCGAGACCAATTCAGCATACAGCAGCAGGTCTCTTCCGCTGTGGCCAGAGCGATGCATTGCCGTCTTACCCGCGAAACACCCTCTTGCTGGCGAAGCGGTGCTCGAATGGATGATGCTGAAAAAGGAGCGTTTTCTGGTCAGCAGTCTGGATCCAGGTCAGGAACTGACACGGATCATTCGTGCATGTCTGGGCCGCAGCAGTCATCATCCCACCCTGATCGAGCATGATATCCCGTTGGCGTCTCTGCGGCCTTTTGTCAGTGAGGACCGAGGGATCATGATCGATTGTGAAAGCAGCACAGGCGAGACATTGCCGGGGATTGTCTACCGGGAGCTACGGTTCGAAAACGCGCCGAGCGAGTTGCGGTTCGCTGCCTGCTGGTTGCGAAGCAACCCAAGCCGTCCCCTCGCCTCCTTCCTCTCCCTGCTCAGGGAGCGTTACCCTGACCTGATCCCGCCGACTTCACCCGAGCCACCCGCGCATGACGCTGTTTCTGGAACGCCCGATCCGTCTCCATGAAACGTCCAACCATAAGCGGCACCAGTCTGGCCGCGTCTCCGCCCATACCGAGCGCAGCCGCACGCATGGAGCCGCCAAAATCGAAGGCGAAAATCTGCGAACCTGCATAACGCCGGAATTGCAACGCCATGAGCGCCAGCAGCACAGACTTCCCCGCCCCCGTCGGTCCGGCGATCAGGGTGTGCCCGACATCACCGACATGCAGGGAAAAGCGGAACGGCGTAGCTCCTGCCGTTTTGCCATAGAACAGCGGCGTTGCCTTGAAATGCCCATCCTGCTCCGGCCCTGCCCACACGGCGGACAGTGGAATCATATGGGCCAGATTCAGGGTCGAGACCGGGGGCTGACGCACATTGGCGTAGACGTGACCGGGCAGGCTCCCAAGCCAGGCCTCCACGGCGTTCAGACTTTCCGTCATGCAGGTGAAGTCGCGGCCCTGGATGATCTTCTCCACGAGGCGCAACTTCTCGGCAGCAATCGAGGCAGAGCCGTCCCAGACCGTCACGGTCGCGGTGATATAGGCCTGCCCCACATCATCCGCGCCCAGCGATTGTAGCGCGAGGTCAGCGTCGGCGGCCTTGTTGGCGGCGTCATTGTCCACCAGAACCGATGCTTCGTTGGCCATGACCTCCCGGACAATGGCCGCAATGCTCTTGCGTTTTGCAAACCACTGACGCCGGATCTTCGTCAGAACCTTGGTGGCATCGGTCTTGTCGAGCAGGATGGCGCGGGTGGACCAGCGATACGGCATCGCCAGCCGGTTCAGGTCATCGAGGATCCCGGGAAATGTCCGCGATGGGAAACCGGTAGTGGTTAGGGTTTTCAGATAGGCATCACCTAGCTTCGGTTCCAGACCACCCGACAGCGGCTGATCCACCAGTAGCACGTCGAGGTGCATCGGGATTTCCGGCACCCTGACGCGCTGGTTCCGGGTCGAAATAGTACTGTGCAGATAGGTCAGCGTTTCGCCGTCATCCAGCCAGGAGGCTTCGGGCATGAAGCCGTCGAGCAGGGCCAGCAGCCGGTCGCTACGGTCCACGAAGGCATGAAGCATCCCATGCGGATCGGGACCATCATGCTCCCTCCCCTCATAGAGAAAACGCGCCGCCCGACCGGAAGATTCCGCAGGCGGCAATACCGTCGCGTGCATCGGCCTCCCGCGTTTCCCGCTGGTTATAGAAAGGATGCAGTTCAACCTGATTGATGGCCGGAACGACGTCGGTCTGACTGATTAGCGTTTCCAGCCGGCTTGGAACGAAATTGCATACGCCGATAGCCCGGACACGGCGTTCGGTCAGCAGCTTCTCAGCTGCGTGATAGGCTGCCAGTGTCTTGTCGAACTGCTCCGGCGTCGGCCAGTGAAGAAGATACAGGTCCAGATAATCGAGACCAAGCCGATCCAAGCTTAGATCGAAGGCGCGGAGCGCTTCGTCGTAACCATAGTCCGTGACCCAGAGTTTCGTCGTGACGAACATCTCGGAGCGATTGATCCCGCTTCTGCGAATGGCCGAACATATCTGCATCGCAGTGCGCGCACCGACACGCGGATCCATCTATGCTTGGGAGTTCGAAAAGGACGGGGATGAACTCAAGATAAAAGTGCAAGGTCAATTCACGTCGAACTCTGGGTCGCTTGCTATCAAGGCAGCCATAGCTGGCCTAGGCATCGCTTTCGTACCGGATTTTCACGCCGAAGCCGCGATTAAGGCCAAACAGGTCAAAATATTGCTTGAGGACTGGTGTCAGCCTTTCCCAGGTTTTCATCTCTATTATCCCAACCGCAGGCACCACTCGCCGGCTTTTTCTCTGCTTCTGCAAGAATTGCAACGATCGAGAAGATAGGTTGGCGAAACTGACATCTCAAAATCCAGAGTTCGGGACAACGCTTCAAACTGATCGCCAAGCCTACTCAGGCGAGCAAGCCGTTCCTCAACATCAAAAAAATGGTCAGCTTCATCATCCATCCCTCGTCGTGAAATAAACGATGGAAATACTGGCAGGAACTCATAATTAGAGGGCTTTTCAAACCCTCAATATGCAGACAATTAGTCTTATTTTACGGATCGATCCCATAGGGCGTATACTGCTTCGTGCAGGAAGACTGGACCCGGCGCGATTCCAAATTCTTTCTCAATCTGCTCCAGGCGTTTTTCGAGAACGAAGAGAAATATCCTGTAATGATGCGCTGCGTGTCCGTCATCTCCCTGATAGGCTGGGTTGCCTTCACAGAAGGTGCCAGAGAGGCACAGGGCAACGTCCAGGCTATAGTATCCACGGCACACCATGGGACGTTGCTCATAGATTGAGCATGCGCCATCGAACAGAAACGGGCAAAACGGCACGCCGGTCAGCAGTCTCTGATAAAGCTGCTCCAGGCGATCCAGCGTGAAGGTGCGTTGTGCATGATCCAGCGCAAGGTGTGCAAAAATCGGATTGACCTGGATGAGACTTCTGCAACAGGTGTCGCAGCCATTGCGGCACGCGACAGGTTTCACAATGCAGAGATGGTTGAGGTGATCGGATACGTCATTGCAGAGATCCAACAACCTGCTGGCAAGCCGTATCATGTCAGAGGGCTGGGAGAGGTTGGCCAACCCCTGCCTGAGCATGGCATCGGCTTCACTTACCTTGCTCCGCATATAGGTAAGGGTGGCCGTCGCGGGGACGGGTAGTGATGGCTGAGGCATGCGCTCTTTCCTTCACGGCTCTCGCGCAGTGAATTGTCTGTGTCGTCTATGCGTCGAATGAGGCTGATCGTCAGAGGATATGCTCGGCAAGAGGTGCCTTGCGGGGCGGTATCTCTGTGCCCCAACCGCCGCCGAGCGCCTTGTAGAGGGTCACAGTGTTCGACAGGGCCTGGAGTTGGGTCGTAATGGCTGCAAGCTGGGCGGTATACCATGCCCTCTGCGCGACAAGTGTTGCGAGATAGGGATCATAGCCGGCCCTGAATCTCTGCAGGGCGAGGGTATATTGCCGCTGATTGGCAGCGACCGATGCCTGCTGGGCCACCATCTGCCCGAGATAGGTTTCCCGCCCGGCCAGCGCATCCGCGACTTCGCGAAACGCGGACTGAATCGTTCGCTCGTAGCGGGCCACTTCTTCTCGTTTGCGAGCGTGGGCCTGCTTGAGCTGGGCAGTCAGACGGCCTGCGTCAAAAAGCGGCAGGGTAATCTGCGGTGCGACATTCCATGCGCCCATGCCGCTCTGGAAGAGCCGGGTGATGTTGTTGCTTGCCGTGCCGTTGGCGGCCGTGATCTGGATTTTAGGAAAGAATTCGGCCCGGGCGGCACCAATATCGTCATTGGCTGCTCGCAACTCGCCTTCAGAAGCCGCTATATCTGGTCGTCGGCTTATCATATCCGATGGCAGGCCTGCCGGCACGACTGGAAATGGCGCGATGGAATCAAGAGAAGTCCTGGTGTTCATGGAGCGGATCGTGGCGTCCGTGAGCGGGGTACCCACCAGCAGGGTTAACTGATCAAGAGCCTCCACGCGTTGTCGTGTGTAGATTTGCAGACTGGTTTCGGCGTCATGCATGGAGGCTTCGGCTTCCGCCAGGTCCAGTTGCGTACCTGTGCCGACTTCGACTGTCTGTTTGACAAGATCGTAAGTATGGCGTCGGTTTTCCAGAACATTCTGTGTAACTGTGAGCGCCTGATTGTTGGCGACCCAGTTCAGCATGGCCGTCGCCACACTGGAAATAATGCTCAGCCGCATGGCCTGCTGGTTCAGCGCGCTGGCCATATAGCGGTCGAACGAGGCTCTCGATGCACTTCGTATGCGGCCCCACAGGTCAACTTCATAGGCGGAAATACCGAAGCCGACTGCATACTGCCGCATGTAGATCGGTTCGTCCGTGCGGGAGAGGCTCCAGATATGAGAGTTCATTTTCTGGATATTGGCACCGGCAGTGCCATTGAGTGTTGGAAAGAGAGCCGCGTTTTCTATATCAAACTGGGAGCTGGCAGCCGCAGCCTGCTGCTGGGCTATACGCAGGTCGCGGTTATTCTCCAGCGCGCTCGCAATCAGGGTTTGCATCACCGGGTCCCGATAAAAAGACCGCCAGTCCTGCAGGAGCGCAGAGGCATCCTGCCCTGCAACGCCCTTCCCCTGCCCCTGTGGCCAGCCGTTGGCAACAGGAGCCTCCGGTTTGTGATAGTGCGGGATCATGGTGCAGCCACCAAGAAGAGCCAGCAGCAGCGCTCCACATACAGAAGAACCCCGCACGATCAGAGCACCTTCAGCGATTTGTCGAGTTGAGGAGCCACAATGCTTCCCTCATGCAAGGCAGAAGGCGGATGGACTACAAGCTGGCTGCCATCGGGCAAACCATCCAGAATTTCCAGATGATCGCCATAATCCCGACCAATCCTGACCTTGCGGACCACAACCTTGTTATCTGCCTCAACAGTTTCCACAGACAGGCCATCGGCCTCGTAGTTGAGTGCTTCTGAGGGCACCATAATAACGGGGGCTGCCCGTGGCAGATCAAAATGGATTTCCGCATAAAGCCCGGCTGTCAGGCGATTATCGTGGTTATCAATGTCGATCTCGACGGGCAGCATACGGCTTCCCTGTTCCAGCGCGTGCCCTGTTCGCGTCACTGTGCCTTTGAAAGTCTGACCAGGTCGTTCCGGCACTACGATCGAGGCCGGCTCCCCCACTTTGACTGTCAGAGCAGCATCCTGGGGAACGTGGACACGTACGCGTAACCGGTCGGTGCGGGTGACCACAAACAGGGGGCGTGACGCGGCGTTATCAGCGCTGACCAGATCTCCGGCCTCCACGTTCCTGACGGTGACAACGCCGTCATAAGGGGCGGTCACCGTCGTGTAGGCCTGACGTTGCGCAGTTTCAGCCAGCACGGCATCAGCGGCTTTCTGTTCGGCCTGCCGGGCATTCTGGGTCAGACGATCGACATCGAAATTCTGTTTGCTGACAGCCCCACCGCCGACAAGCCCGCCGGACCTGCGGGCGGTAATCTGCGCCAGAGCCAGATTGGCACGGGCCTGCGCCAGTGTGGCCTGCGCCTGCTCAACGCGGTGATCGAGTTCCGGCGCACGGATAATCGCCAGAACCTGTCCGGCCTGCACAGGGGTTCCGATATCGACAAATCGCTTGTCGATATAGCCCGAGGCGCGGGCCCCAATGGGGGTTGTCTCAATCCCCACCGTCTCGCCCGGCAGGTCTAGCGACAAAGGTTGTGTCGAAGCACGCGCGATCATGGTCCGCACATCAGGAACCTGCTGGTCGCGTTCTCTGGCCGTTGCCGTGACCGCGTGCGCACGCTCGACATGGCTATAAACGCCATAACCAACTGCGACGATGACACTCAAGCCTGCAACAACGCCGGGGGAAAGCCGCCTGTGTGCGTGGCCAGATTGGGACATGACAGGATCAGACGACATTCTCATATTCCTCAAGTAGGCGGGATTCACGACGGCGCAGACGGCTGTAGAGCCAGGGGACAACAAAAAGCGTGGTGCAGGTGCCAATCATCGAGCCGCCAATCACGGCGCGGCCCAGAGGTGCGTTCTGCTCGCCGCCATCTCCGAGGCCCAGCGACATCGGCAGCATGCCGATCACCATCGCGAGGGAGGTCATAAGGATCGGTCTGAGGCGTTCCCGGCCTGCTTCCATGGCGGCTTCCATGGCGTTCATGCCATGCGCGCGGCTTTCCTTGGCGAAGGTGACAAGCAGGATGGAGTTGGCACTCGCCACGCCCACGCTCATGATCGCCCCCATGAGTGAGGGCACGGAGAAAGTCGTTCCCGTGACGAAAAGCATGAGCACGATGCCGCACATGGCCCCCGGCAGACCCAGTATGACAACCAGCGGGTCCATGAAGGACTGGAAGTTCACGACCATCAGCAGATAGACCGCAACCGCCGCAACCAGCAGGCCAATCTCAAGGCGCGCGAACGAGGTGTTCATGCTGTCGATCTGCCCTGCTACCTCTATGTTGTTGCCGGGTTTCAGATCGCCTTTATGCCGATCTACGATCCGCCCGATATCGCGTGCAATGCTCCCGAGGTCACGATCCTCGGCGCTGGCGTCGATATCCAGAACCGGCTGGATGTTGCTGTGTGAAATCACGTCAGGCGCTACCGCGCGCTCGATGGTTGCCACGTTCCTCAGCAGGGTCGGGATACCGGCCGCCTGCGATGCATTCCCTGCCACCACCAGCTTGCCCAGATCATCAACGGTGTTGACCTGATATTGCGGCGTCTGCACGGCAACCGGGTAAAGCGTTCCCATCTGCGGATCAGGCCAGAAGTTCGGCGTGACCGTGTTGGAGGAGGCCTGCGAGACCATAACGCTACGGGCTACATCATTCAGAACGAGATTGAGGTCCTGCGCCCGTTCGCGGTCGATCGACACGTTCAGGGCAGGTGCGGCAAGCTGCTGATGCAGGTGCACATCCACAAGACCGCGCACATGGCGCATGTCCTCCATGATCTTGCCCATAACCACGCGGTTATTCGCCTGATCGTAGCCCGTGATCCGCACATCGATCTGGGATGTCAGACCAAAATTCAGGATCTGCGTTACCATGTCGGCGGGCTGGAAATAAAACACGACATCAGGGAAGCGTTTGGCCAGAACTGTGCGCAGACGGCTGATATACTCCGCTGTCGGACGATGCTTTTCCTTCAGGGCCACCATGATTTGTCCGTCATTCGGGCCAATGGTTGAGCCATCATCAAAGGGCATGGAATAACGGAAGGGGATGCCGATATCGTCAAGCACCAGTTCGCGCTCATTCTGGGGAACAACTTCGCGAATGGTATCTTCCACCTGATCGAAAATCCGTTCGGTCGTCTCAATTCGCGTACCCGCAGGCGCACGGACGTGCAGCTTGAACTCTCCGGCATCAATAACCGGGAAAAAGTCCTGCCCCACCTGCGTTGCAAGAAGCACCGCGCCCAGAACAAAGATGCCGCCTAGAGCCGGAACTTTCCATGAGCTATGAAGAAGGCCGGACAGCGTCTTTTCATAACCATTTCGCAGACGCTCAAACCGGGCATCAAATTTCGCGCCGAACCGTTCAAAAATCGTGGGGGGCTTCCCAGCCTCTTCACGGCGCTTCCCAGCCTCTTCACGGCGCTTCTTGGCCTGTTCTTCGGAGCGCAGCAGAAGAGCCGCAAAAATCGGCACCAGAGTCCGGCTGATGACGTAGGAGGCCAGCATCGCATACACAACGGCCAGCGCCATAGGCGTGAACAGAAAGCGTGATGGTCCGGTCAGGAATTCCACGGACACGAACACGCAGGAAATCGCCAGCGTGGATACCAGTGTCGGCAGGGCAATGCCCGCGGCACCATCCAGAACGGCTTTGCGCAAGTCTGCGCCGTCATGATGCAAACGGTGGATATTCTCGATCGTGACCGTGGCATCATCGACCAGAATGCCCACGGCCAGCGCGAGGCCACCCAATGTCATGAGATTGAGCGTCTCTCCGGTGGCAGAAAGAATGGCGATGGAAGACAGGATCGCGAGCGGAATGGAGACCGCCACAATCAGCGTGGAACGCCAGCTTGCCAGAAAGGCAAGGATCATGGCGGCAGTCAGCAGACCGGCAATCACGGCTTCAGACGCCACGCCCTTGATGGCGGCCTTTACGAACAGGGACTGATCAAACAGTTCGTCAATCTTCATGCCCGGAGGTGCTGCGGCGCGGGAGATGGGCAGAACCGTGTCCCGCATGGCGTTCACAACCGCCAGCGTCGACGCATTCCCGGCTTTCATGATCCGCAGAAGAACCGAACGCTGCCCTTCACGGCGCACCACGTTATGCTGCACCTCCCAGCCATCACGGACCTGCGCGACATCACGGATGCGGATGATGGCGCCTGTATTCGGATCTTTCCGCAGTGGAATGTTGTTGAGCTGCTTTGAAAAATACGGAATGCCGTTCATCTGGATGTTGTATTGAGACGGACCGAATTTCACCGTTCCACCCGGAAGTGTCAGGTTCTGGGCGTTAATGGCGTTGGACACATCCAGCGGGCTGATTTTCATGGCCTGCAACTTGGTCGGATCAATATCGACCATGATCTGCCTGATCTTGCCGCCATGCGGCGGGGGCAGGAGCGTGCCGGGAACAGGCGCCATCTGCTGCCGCAGACGATACACGCCATAATCGTACAGCTCGCTTTCCGTCAGCTTGTCAGAAGACAGGGAAAGCTGGAGAACCGCCACACTGGAGGCGCTATACTGCATGATAATGGGAGGCTGCACGCCCGGTGGAAGCTGGGCACGGATGGATTGCGTGGCAGCAACGGTCTGCCCGAGAGCGACCCCGATATCCACCCCGGGCTGGAAATACAGCTTTTGAAGCACAAGACCGGGTGTGGTCTGGCTTTCAATCGTCCGCAGATTGTTGACGAAAAAACTATGAGAAAACTCTGTATAGGTACTAATGCGTTTTTCGGTTTCCGGTGCAGACAGGCCATCATAATACCAGACGACGGTTACGACAGGGATATCGATATTGGGGAAAATGTCAGTCGGCGTTCTGAAGATGGCGGAAATGCCAAGTAACAGTATCAGCGCTGCACCGACGATAAAAGTATAGGGCTTTCGGAGTGCGAGACCAACAATGCCCATATCTTCTGAAAATCCTGCTTTTAACCGGGAGCGCACGCGACCACGATGATTTTGACATCGACACAGTCAATCATCTTGGAATGTACACTGCACATTTATGGAACGATTAGATGAGCAGAATATTCATAAGCTCCATATTGAGACTAGTCGGTTTTTTCCGAACATGATTATGAGATAAATTCATCAATGATCTCACTATCACGCACAACCCGCCAAATGATCTCATGAGGAACACCTTATCGAGGCACCTCATGAGATTCAAAAAAACTATCCCGACCGTCCTGAAATTACCAAGGGAGATGACCGTCTTCATTCTGGAACGTTCCGGTTGGTCCATCTTTCCCGATCAATGCCAGTTTGATGGCGATACCAGCGGCTTGTTCAGGTTTGCGCGTTGGAGCAACCACAGCGTCTTTCGTTGCATCCGTTGCTGTATATCCTGGACAGACGGCATTCACCTTGATGTCCTTCTCGGACAACAGTGTCGCATAAGTTAGTGTGAGTGAATTTACAGCCGCCTTTGACGCCTGATAGGTCGGCAGAACAAAGGCTGAATACTGCCATGCCTTGTCATTCCGAAGACCAAACGAACCCAGTTCCGAGGAGACATTCACGATGGTCGCAAAGGGCGCCTCTTCGAGGAGCGGAATACAAGCATCCATCAAGCGAAGCGTGCCGACGACATTGAGGGTCAAAGTCTGTTCCATGCGCTCAACAAGCGTCATATCCTGAGCAAAATCCAAACCTATACCGGCATTGTTGACCAGAATATCCAAGCGCCCATAGTCACGCTGGATAAGGCCACAGGCTTTCCACACGCTTGCATCGTCTGTCGTATCAAGCTGGACAGCACGGACATCCAGCCCCTCCTGCCTTAAAGCGGCGCTAACCTCATCCCCCTTTTCCAGATTCCGGCTCCCTAAAAGAACCGTTACGCCTTGCCGCGCCAGACCTTTGGCGATTGCAAAACCGATGCCCCTATTTGCCCCACTTACCAAGGCTATTTTTTTCTGATTGCTTGATTGAAACATTGTCAGTCTTCCAGAACGTAATCGGATATGAGCAGAAAATTTGCAACATATCCTGAAGAAACGGACCCGATCATAAATGAGCGAGAGCCTTGCGGAAGCAGGCTGACAACCCGTATAAAACCTCAAGCTAACTTGAGGTCAAGCGCTAAAATGACAGAACAAAAATCATCTGCGAATTTTCTAACGGTCGGGGAAGTCTCGCGTCGTAGTGGCGTTGCCGTGTCGGCTTTACATTTTTACGAAAGTAAAAATCTAATTTCTTCAATCAGAACACAAGGCAACCAAAGGCGATACGCGCGGGATATGCTGCGGCGAATTGCTCTGATTAAAGCCGCGCAATCCCTGGGTATCTCTTTAGCGGATATTACAGCTATATTGGCTGCGTTTCCGCTCACTGACAAAATTTCCGCCAAAGATATTGATCAAATGGTACGGAAATGGTCTGTAATGCTAGATGGGCGTATTACAGGACTGACAAAACTCCGTAATCATCTTGATAAATGTATCGGATGCGGATGCTTGTCCCGAACCGATTGCCCCTTGGTCAATCCTTCAGACTGTCTTTCCAAGGAGGGTCGCGGCGCGGTCATTCTCTCCTGATCATTGAGTTCATTACATCAGGGATTTCTTCGCATATAACGCGTCTATTTCTTAACTAAAATACGGCGGATCGGGACGATTACATGGCACGCGAAAACTTGAATGATTTGACCGCTCTGGTCGCTGTTGCACGGGCAAAAAGTTTTACAAAAGCTGCCGCGAAATTAGGCGTATCACAATCGGCACTCAGCCATACCATTCGTCTTTTGGAAGAGCGCCTTGACTTGAGATTGCTGACCCGCACGACAAGAAGCGTTACGCCCACAACTGCTGGACAGCAACTGATCAGCGGCATTGCACCACATTTAGACCAAATAGAAAATCAACTGACATCATTAGGAGAATTAAGAAATCAGGAATCTGGAAATCTTCGAATTACAATGCCCGATGATGCTCTGGCTTACGTTGTCCTGCCTAAGATAAAAGAATTCGTCCAAAAATACCCCAAAATCAATGTGGAATTTGTAGCGGATCTTAAACTTATTGATATTTTTTCTGAATATTTTGATGGAGCAATTCGACTTGGTGAAAATATAACAAAAGAAATGACATCTGTCCCTATCACACCAGATATTCGTTTTGTTGTGGCTGGATCACCTGAATATTTTTCAAAAAATCCCAAACCGAAACACCCAAAGGATTTATTAAATCATAATTGTCTGACTTTACGGCTTCCAACGCATGGTCGCATTTACGCCTGGGAGTTCGAGAAAAAGGGGAAAGACATAACCGTGAAGGTAGAAGGATCTTTAATTTTTAATAGCATCTTTCCCATTCGAGATGCCTGCCTGGAAGGCTTAGGTTTGGCTCATATGCCTGAAATGGTAGCACGAAAATACATTCAGGAAGGACGCCTCCTGCAGGTTCTAGAAGACTGGTGCCCTTACTGGTCCGGGTATCATCTCTGCTTCCCAAGACACCATGAAAATGTTGCTCCACTTTCTCTTTTTATTGACGAAATGCGCCTTCATAAAAGCAACCGTTGAATTTCAAAAATCTCCCCATTTTCAAGATAAAAATGGGGAGATTTTAAAATTAAGGTTCAAATATTATGTTAGATTTTACTTTAATATGGCGACACGCACTATACTCCGCATTTGTAGATGCGGTTTGCCATTAACGCGCTGAGTGACGCCGCTATAAGAATGAGTGCGCTCACACCAAAAGTCGCACGATAGCCACTTCCGTCGAAGAGAATTCCCCCGCAGGTTGCCCCCATGGTAATAGCCAATTGTACGACCGCAACCATAAGCCCACCTCCTGCTTCCGCATCATTGGGAAGCGTTCTCGCCAGCCAGGTCCACCAGCCAACAGGAGCAGATGTCGCAAACAGCCCCCAGATGGTAAGAATGACGGCAGACATCACGATCGACTTACCTAGGCAAAGAAGCCCGACAGCCAGCAACGCCATAATAAATGGAATGATTATAAGAACCGGATAAACGCTGTTCTTCAACAACCCACCAATCAACAGAGTTCCAACAAGACCGGAGACCCCTATCAGCAACAAAATAAACGACAGAGTGGAGACGTTGACGTGAGCAACAATTTCAAGAAATGGTCTTACATAAGTAAACAGGCTAAATTGCCCCATAAAGAAAAGGCCTGCTCCCGCCATACCAACGGCGACCAAAGGCTTTTTGAGCAACCTGAAAACGTTTGGTGACGCATGGGTCTTGCCAGACGTCATGGACGGCAGACTTACCAGTTGCCAAAGGAAGACAATAACAGCAACTGGAACAACACAAAAAAATGCTCCACGCCAACCGATCAGACCGCCAAGAAAACTGCCTGCAGGAGCGGCGATAACGGTTGCCAGGGCATTTCCGCCGTTCAGAATGGCCAGAGCCCGTGGAACATGATGTTCTTCGACCAACCGCATGACTGTAGCAGCCGACATAGACCAAAAACCGCCAATGACCACCCCGATTAAAGCGCGGCCGAGCATGAAGATGAGATAATTTGGTGCGACGGACACCACACTCCCCGAAACAATCATCACACCAATTAGCCCCAACAGGAGCCTCTTGCGATCAAGCCCTCTGGTCAAGGAAGATATGAACAGGCTCGTCAATACGGCAAAAGCACCAGAAACTGAAATGGCCTGCCCAGCCTGTCCTTCACTGATCTGTAAATCAGCCGCAATCGGGGTCAAGAGACTGACAGGCATAAATTCGGATGCAATGAGAGCGAATGCCCCGAGAGACATGGCGAGCACGCCACTCCACGAGCCAGATCTCGCTTCTGGCTCCACTTCCACATCAGGTGATATTTCAGATACTTCTTTCATTATACCTCAACTGAGTGACCCCTTCCGAAATATAAGGGCCATTTTTCTGAATTCATCAGTATTTTTTAAGTATATTGTGACTAAATATAATAAATAATTTTAATCACAACAAAGAACTCATCAAGCATGTGCTGAATAAACCAGATGACGTGCCAGAACTAGACCGTATAATATCATGATCAAAATGAGCAGATTTCATGAATTAGACTAAGATCCCGCCCAGCAGTATTCATGAAATATACTCATCTCTATGTTCTAAATATCGCCTCTAAACCCAATCTTTTTATATCGCTATAATGGTTGGGTCAGGCTTACCGGATGAGTGATTCTCAGCGGCAAGATCACGACGTATTTTGTTTCTACAAAGCTCGGTGAGACCATCTACTGCGTAAGTCGGTCTGAATGTGTCACCCACGTTACGGGTTTTCGCAAAGGTTTCATCTCCAGATGGGAGATAAGGTAAATATGAAAATACGTCTGACACTTGGAGAGCAAGTGATCTTTGCTTCGTTGGAAGACACTCCTTCGGGGAGAGATTTTCTCTCTCTTTTGCCAATGACTTTGATGCTTGAAGATTACAATGCGACTGAGAAGATCTGTGACCTTCCCCGGCATTTGTCGAGCGACCAAGCACCAAAAGGATATGCTCCTTCCGCAGGCGACATTACCTATTATGCTCCTTGGGGAAATATCGCCATCTTTTATCGTAATTTTGAATATTCATCTGGTCTCATCAAGCTAGGCCAGATTGAAGACAACATTGAAGGGCTTGCTCTTACCGGTCGCCTAAAAATGCAGATGGAAGCTCTTTAAACAAAGTACATAATACCATTGATGTATTAAGGAATGCACGGGGGATCACCATATGAACCAGAAACAGCTTATTTTATCCTACGTCAGAAGAAAATACGATACGATCCCGGACCATCCCTTTCATTACTTTCCCGACTATATCGCACTCCGGCACGAAGATCGCGAGACGTGGTTTGGACTTATCATGAATGTGCCTCGCCAGACACTCAAGCTGAGTGAAGGCGGGAATGTCGATATTCTCGACGTCAAATGCCGTCCAGAAAATATACAGGATTATCTTACGACAGAAGGAATTGTTCCGGCCTATCATATGAACAAATCCCACTGGATCAGTATCCTGCTGGATGGCAGCGTTTCTGATGCTCTCATCGAAAATCTTATCGACGTTAGTTTCAAACTGACGCTCTAGAGATTTTTTCCCATGCGCAAGGCTTCAGACAGACTAAAAATCGTAGTCTCTGAACACTCTGTCGATTGCTGCGTGGCAACACTCAAACCGCTTAGGATTACCATAAATGATTAAAGATAAAGTCGTCCTCATCACGGGCGCATCCTCGGGGATCGGCGAAGCCGCGGCAAAGCTACTGGCCGCAAAAGGGGCAAAAGTTGTCCTCGGTGCGCGCCGGGAAAGCCTGCTAAAACAGATCGTGACCGACATTGAAAAAGCCGGCGGTCAGGCTGCCTATCAGGTTCTGGACGTCACGAAGCCATCTGATAACGAACGCATCGTACAATTTGCCAAGGACACGTTCGGTCGTGTGGATGTCATCTTCCTGAATGCGGGCCTCATGCCCAACTCCCCGGTTTCGGCACTCAAAACCGATGACTGGAACAGGATGGTCGACGTCAACATCAAGGGCGTCCTGAACGGCGTCGCAGCCGTCATGCCGTCTTTTCTGGAGCAGAAATCCGGACAGATCATTGCGACGTCATCTGTTGCCGGTATCAAGGCCTATCCGGGATGCGCTGTCTATGGCGGCACGAAATGGTTCGTGCGCAATTTCATGGAAGTGCTGCGTATGGAGTCCGCATCCGCGAACAGCAACATCCGTACCGCAACGCTCTACCCCGCTGCGATCAACACCGAGTTGCTTGATTCCATCACGGACAGTGCCGTGCAGGAACAGATGCAGGGTCTTTACAAGACGTATGGCATCTCGCCTGATCGCGTTGCCGAAGTCGTTGCGTTTGCCATCGACCTGCCGGAAGACACGACTGTCAATGAATTTACGGTCGGTCCTGTAAACCAGCCCTGGTAACAGGCAGGCCTATTGTCAGGCCCGCTCCTTTACGGGCCTGACATTTCCGCTTCGTTTTCCCGGTTTGAAAATACCCGTGCGTTCACGAGAATAATCATCAACGCCGCAGCGATAAAAGTCACGGAAAGCAACGGGATACGAGCAGCCCCGAGGCGGTCAAAAACCAGACCTCCAAGCGCGCCTCCGCTGAAAATTCCAGTGTTGTAAACTGTCGTCAGCATCGCTGTCGCCAGTTCCGCATGGGCACGCCCGGCAATCCGGGCTGTTGCCGATTGCAGGATCGTTGGCAGTCCGCCGAATGAGCATCCCCACAAGAAAATTATCACAACTTCGATTGCCGGGGAACGGACCAAAAACAGGACCAGAAGCGACACCACCGTCAGTGCAGGCACCGTAACCGCGACACCAAACGGAGATTTGTCAGTCAGTCGCCCTACCGTCGTCACTCCTATCAGAGCCCCACTCCCGAAAAGCAGCAAGGCCTCGGTCGTTCCATGCGTCAAACTCAGCATTTCGGCAAACGGTGCGATATAGGTGTAAAGAGCATAATGCGCGATGATGCCCAACAGCGTCACCAGCAACACCTGCCGCATTCCCGGAATACCTGCGACATGTTTTATGGAAGACGCCTGCTCTTCCTCCAGACTGGAAACAGACGGAAGAATAGCCAGCACCCATGCGACAATGCCGAGCGCCACAGCCGACAGCAACGCGTAACTGACGCGCCAGCCCAACACTCCCCCCAACATGGTCCCGAGAGGCAAGCCCGCGACCATCGCAACCGTGCTCCCCACAAGCGTCATTGCAACGGCCCGCCCGACATTCCTGCCGTCGCTGATCCTGACTGCGAACCCAATCACGACAGGCCATGCAACGCCCGCTGCAAGACCAGCAATGATCCTTGCCGCCACTGTAAGAGCATAAGACGCTGACAGCGCCGTCACGCTGTTTGCCAGCGCAAAACAGAACAGCAGGCCAATCAGAAGAGGTCTGCGTGGAAGACGTCTGGTCAGCGCCACGACTGGAATCGCAGCCGATGCGGAAGCCAGTGCATAAACAGAGACAAGCAGACCAATCGCAGAGGGCGCAACGTCAAGATCCTGCGCCATGGCCGGCAGGACACCCGCCGGCATGGTCTCGGTCACAATCATCAGAAAAGCTGTTGTCGTCAGCGGGAGCAGAGCGCCAATCCGCATTCGACCACCGGGAAAGTCATGATCCAGTCGGGCGTTGGGAGATGTCGTCACACTCTGCGTTTTCCTGAACGAAGGGCCATCACGTAGGGGCTGATGGCTCCTGGATGCTTTGTGTCCTGATAAACTCGGCGAGGACACGGGCCGAGGAAATCGCCCGCGGCCAGCCAATATAGAACGAAAGATGCGTGACAAGTTCGGAAAGTTCGTCTCGCGTCACGCCCATCTTGACGGCTTTTCCAAGATACATCGCCAGAAACTCATTCTGCCCGGAGCCGATCATGGCACTGACAGTCACGAGATTACGGTCTCTTGGCGTCAGGCCAGGACGCAACCACACGTCTCCATACAGCAGATCGTTCGTAATCTCGACAAGGCCCGGCGCAACCGTCCCGAAACGCTCCTGAAGCAGGGCAACTCGGGCCGCATCCCCCGGAAGCGCCTCATCAACCGACAACAGATCCGGACTCACGGGCGGCAACTGATCCGCTGACACGCCGCGTTGCGCAAAAATCCCCTTCAGGGAAACAACCGCATTAAACGCCGTTGACCACCCCGCATAAAAAGCGACATGCGTGATGAGTTCAGACAGTTCACCTGGTGTCACACCACTGTCGAGCGCCTTGGTGAAATAATGCGAGAACCCGATTGTCCGCTCCCCAGCCACGAGAGCGGAGACGGTCACGAGACTTCGGTCACGTGCGGAAAGACCGGAGCGCGCCCACTGATCCCGAATGATTGCGGTTTCCGTATAATGCGCCAGAGCAGGAGCCACACCGCGCACATCTTCCAGCGTCAGAGACGGAGTATTGGACATCGTCTTGCTTCCTCCATGACACCGCTCGAAGCGAAAGAGACGATGCTCTTCCGCTGCCGCATACGCGGCATAGCCGAACGTTCCAAAAGTTACTTGCTCTGTGTTGAACCCGAGACAAAGCGCTGGGTGATTTCCGCCACGCGCTGTCCAAGGTGGGCTGCCGTGTCGAGATCGCTCTTGATCGGCGTCACATCCGGGGCCTGATCATTGTTGGACTGCGCCATGGCACCCAGCCAGCTTCCGATGCGGTTCAGATCGTTCACACTGCCGGTGCTGCTGCTGTTGCCGGGCATCAGGCCGAGATTGACCCACGTCATGCCATGCTGGGCAGCAAAGAGCGCGATGGACACCAGCGAGTTGAGCTTGTCGCCGTGCTGTGCACCAGAGTTGGTGAACCCCGCCGCAATCTTGTTAAGCCATTTCTGTTCGAACCATGCCGTCTTGGTCGAGGCTTCCATGAATTCCTTGAATTTCGCGCTGATCAGGCCGTTATAGGTCGGCGAACCAAAGATAATCGCGTCACTGGCTTCCAACGTGTCCCAGGGAATCTCCCCGTCACCGATTGAAATCAGCTTCACATCGGCTCCCGCCATGCGACGCGCGCCTTCCGCAACCGCTTCTGCCTGCCTCGCGGTATGGCCGTAACCACTATGATATACGATAGAAATCAGCATGATAGATAATCCTGCACTATGTTTTTGCCGCAGAGGGCGGGCAAAGAGCGACACTCTTCCGACCAACTCCACGCTGGGCCTCGGTAAGTTTATAATGTAGAATTATATGAGCGTGTGGCGAAATCCATTCCCATAATATGAGCGTATGATTCTACAATAAGGGCACCATGCACCACCGCCTTGAAAATATATCCGTCTTTGTCGAAGCCGTTGAGGCAGGCGGTTTCTCCCGCGCGGCAGAACGTCTCGGTTTGTCGCGCTCCGCTGTGGGAAAGGCCGTGGCACGACTGGAGGAACGGCTTGACGCCAGACTCTTCAACCGGACGACGCGCGTTCTCACCCTGACCGAAGAAGGGCAGATCTATTACGATAAATGTCGACGCGCCCTTAAGGAATTACGCTCGGGAGAAGAACTGCTCCTCGCGGGTCGTACCGACGTTGTTGGCAAGGTTCGCATGTCGATGCCAATCTTGTTTGGTCGCCATTGCGTCACACCGATTCTTTTGGAACTGGCTCGCCAATATCCCAATCTTGATCTTGATTTGCGCTTCAGCGATCTCCTTGTGGACGTGATAGGAGAAGGTTTTGATCTGGCAATCCGCCAAGGTCCGATCGCAGACGGAAGCGGATTGCGCATTCGAAAAATATGCAGTCAGAATAAAATTATTTGTGCTGCGCCGTCATATTTTTCCGAACGTGCCAAACCTCAAACAATTCATGATCTTGAGATGCACGATGCCCTGGTTTACTGGCGTTCAAACAGGCTTTTTCCGTGGCAGTTAAGGGATCTGGACGGCAATCTACAGAACTGTAAATTAAAGTGGCGTCTTCAGTTCGACAATCTCGAGGCGATTGTCGATGCTGCCGTTGCAGGACTAGGGATTGCGTGGTTGCCTGACTGGCTTATCAGACCTCATCTGAATGAAGGTCGCCTTCTCTCTCTCCTGGACGGATTTCCCTCTACTGCTGTTGACACGTTCGCTGTCTGGCCAGAAACGCCAACATTACCCAAACGCCTGCGTGTAATCGTCGATACTTTGGCTGAAAAATTGCCCGGTATCAGTCAAGAAGATCCGATGCCCCACTAATGTAATTGAGTAAAAATGGCACTGTTGTAAGGATGCTTTAAACCATACACAGTTTACTCACACTCATGAGAATACCTCATGACCATGTCTATAATGAAAGGGCTAATCCCTGCCTGGGAAAAGGGCTATCTTTTCCCTCATTAGCGCCTTCATCAAGAGCTGATCGATAGACAGAGCTGTTTCAACGGATAATCGGCGGCCCAAATAGTTACCTGAAAGGTCGCTTCAGGCTCCTGTCATTCGAAAACAGGAAGGAATTTACAGCGGTAACGAGGCGCGATCAAACACGGAAGGATTGACCATGCACTATACATATCTTGGTCGGACAGGTCTGAAAGTCAGTAAGTTCTGTCTGGGCACCATGAATTTCGGTATGGTTACGGATGAACCAACGGCTTTCACCATCATGGACGCTGCGCTGGACTCCGGGATCAATTTCTTCGACACCGCCGACGTTTACGGTGGGCCACAAACACCGGACATGGCACAGGGTTTTGGCACGTCCGAAGAGATCATCGGCAACTGGCTCTCAAAAGATACAAATCGCCGGAACCAGATCGTCCTGTCCACCAAGGTGTACCAGCCGATGGGGCTGGGTCCGAACGACAAATATCTGTCAGCCTATCACATCAGAAAGGCCTGTGAGGACAGCCTGCGACGCCTCAAGACAGATCATATCGATCTGTATCAGATGCACCACATCGATCACCGGACACCGTGGGAAGAAATCTGGCAGGCAATGGAACTGCTCGTTCAGCAGGGCAAGGTACTTTATGTCGGCAGCAGCAATTTCGGCGGCTGGCACGTTGCCACCGCACAGGCCGCGGCCAAAGCCCGGAACTTCATGGGGCTGGTCTCGGAACAGAGCCTGTACAACCTGACCGCCCGCATGATCGAACTTGAGGTCATTCCCTCCTGTCGGCACCATGGTCTCGGCATCATCCCGTGGAGCCCGCTTGGCGGCGGTCTGCTCGGTGGCGTTCTTGGTAAGGAAAACGGTACGCGCAGAGCCAGCAAACTCAAGGAAATCGAGAAATACCGACCACAGCTTGAAGCCTATGAATCCCTCTGCGCGGAACTTGGCGAACAGCCCGCTGACGTCGCACTGGCCTGGCTGCTCCACAACCCTGTCGTGACAGCCCCAATCGTCGGCCCCCGCACGCAGGAGCAGTTGGCAAGCAGTCTTAAAGCACTGGACGTTAGTCTCTCTCCAGACACATTGAAGCGTCTGGATGAAATCTGGCCCGGCCCCGGCGGTGAAGCACCCGAAGCTTACGCCTGGTAACAACCGGCCCTCCTCCGACTGCCACTTCCCCCTGACACCAGCACGCCTGCCTGTGTCAGGGGGAGGATACCCTTTTATAGACTTCTCGACGCGGCATCGAGCTGGTCGAATTCTTCATCCGAAAGCGTGATCGCAGCCGCAGCAACGTTCTCTTCCAGATGGCTGACACGGCTGGTTCCCGGAATGGGCAACATCACGGGACTACGCCTGAGGAGCCATGCCAATGCGATCTGACCCGGTGTCGCACCATGTGTTCTGGCAATGCTATCGACAATCCCGCCCGGCTTTGCCAGTTCGCCGGCCGCCAGAGGAAACCAGGGCATAAAACCAATGCCATTGGCTTCACAGTATTCCAGCACATCTTCGTCCGCACGGTCGGTCAGATTGTACCGGTTCTGAACAGTAGCGACCGGGAATATCTTTCTGGCATCCTCAATCTCCGCGACCGATACCTGACTCAGCCCGGCATACCGGATGAAGCCCTGATCGATAAAGGAGCGAATGGTCTCAAACTGCTCCTCTGCGGGACGTTTGGGATCGATCCTGTGAAGCTACCAGAGGTCAATCCGCTCAACCTTCAGTCGCCGAAGGCTCAGACGAACAGCCTGCCCGAGATAGTTTGGGTCCCCGACTTGCGGCCATTGTCCTTCCGTCCGGCCAGGACGAACCAGACCGCCTTTCGTCGCAATGGTCAGGCCCCTGTAAGGCGCCAGAGCCTCGGCAATCAGATCCTCGCTGACGAAAGGGCCATAGCTGTCCGCGGTGTCGATGAAATTGACACCGATTTCCGGCAGGCGGCGCAAGACGCGCAGCGCCTCTTCCCGATCTTCAGGCTCTCCCCATACACCCGGTCCGGTAAGGCGCATTGCACCAAACCCTAGACGATGAACGGAAATTTCTCCGCCTAGCAGGAACTCTCCGGAAAGACTGGCATTAATTCGTGTCATGTCGGCATCCTTCATCACGCATTCGGCACCTGCACTCGGGCATCGTAACACTCGTTTTTTCAATCCCCGAGAAATTCAACGAGTTTTCAAAATAACTGGACTGCTGCTGGCAGGAACGGTTTGCTCCCTGAGTTTTTTCACATCCCCCTTCGCCACGGGAGGCTGCCGGTTTCCCCACGAGGATCGGATAAAAGTCAGCACATCTGCGATTTCCCCGTCGGAGAGCTGCTCGCGATATGACGGCATCCGATAGGAATCCGGCACACCTGCCGCGACGACACGACCAGACCCGTTGAGTGTGACGTTGATGGAAGAGGAACTGTCCGGCACCAGAGACGAAGCTGCTCCTGCCAGCGGCGGAACCCACTGCCCCTGCCCGCGCCCATCCGTGCCATGACAGAAGCTGCATTTCGCCATGTAGGTCTGCGCACCGGGGATGCCCTGCCGTCCGGCGGGTTGGACAACCGCAGCCTGTGTCGGCTCATACTTCCACGGCGTTCCGTCACGTTGCGCGTTGCCAGGCAGAGACTTGAGATAATGCGCAACTGCCCGCAGATCATCATCCGAGAAAAACTGCGTCGAGTTGTTGAAAGCCTCTGTCATGGAGCCGAACACGACGGCATGGTCGTTCCGGCCGGTCTTGAGAAAACGGAAGATATCGTCCTCACTCCACCGGCCCAGCCCCGTATTGGGGTCGTTGCGCAGGCTAGGCGCGAACCAACCATCGATCAGAGCGCCGGAGACAAAGGCCGCACTATGGCTGTCTGTCCCCTTTTCGTTGAAGGCCAGACTTCGCGGCGTATGACAGGCCCCGCAGTGCCCCGCCCCTTCAACAAGATAGGCCCCGCGGTTCCATTGGGCATCTTTCGACGTGTCCGGGCGATAAACGTCTGACGGGGCAAAAACCACATTCCAGAAAGCCAGAGGCCAGCGCATGTTCAGCGGCCAGGGGATCGTGCTTTCACGGTTTTCCTGATGAACGGCCGGGACGCCCTTCATGAAATAGGCATAAAGCGCTTTGACATCATCGTCAGAAAGCTTGGCATAGGACGGATAGGGCATGGCCGGATAAAGACGGTGCCCATCCTTTGCCACGCCGGAACGAAGCGCCCTGTCGAAATCCGCCAGCGTATAGGCACCGATCCCCGTCTCACGGTCAGGCGTGATGTTCGTGGCGAAGATTGCGCCCATCGGCGTCACCATCTTCAGGCCCCCGGTATAGGCTGCCCCACCCGGCACACTGTGACAGGCCACGCAATCCGTCAGACGGGACACATACTCCCCTCGCGCCACGAGTTGCGCCGACGGCTCTTCCTGAGAACCGGTTTTCTCAAAGGACGACGCAGGGAGACGGGTCACGAACCATGCCGCTCCCGCAGCCAGAACAGCCGACGCAGGGATCACGACTGCGAAAATTTTCTTCAGGCGGTTAGTCATGTTCAGTTCCGCACTCTTTCTGCTGCACGCGGGACGTGCCAGACGACGATCAAAGTCTCAGCTTGCAAAATCATGACGTGACAGCGGCATGCTTCGGATACGCCGCCCGGTCAGGGTCGAAACCGCGTTCGCCACCGCGGGTGGGATGGCAGGCAGCGGTGGCTCCCCGACGCCACCCATCTTCTCGCCACTCTCGACAATCTTCACATGCACACGAGGCATCTGATTCAGAGCGAGAATTGGGTAGCCATCATAGTTCCGCGCACGCGGCATACCGTTCTCGTAAACAGTCTCTTCAAGAAGCACCTGAGACAGTCCGAGAGCTATGGCTCCATTGACCTGCCCTTCCACAATCGCGGGGTTCACGACCTTTCCAGGGTCGATGGCTTCCCAGACCTCGTGCACCCTGACACGCCCGTTTTCGATCGACACTTCCGCAATCGCCGCAGCTTCAGACCCGAAAGGTGACGCCATGCCAATCCCGCGCGCACGGCGTGAACCATCTGCCGCCGTAAACGGGCCACGCTTCCAGCCGCCCGACAGGTCTGCGACCGCCTTGAGCAAAGTCGTCAGACGCCTGTTGTCCCGGAGCAGGTGTAACCGAAGCTCGTAGGGGTCCTGATGTCCCTTGTCCGCAAGTTCGTCCAGAAATGTTTCATAGAGAAAGTCATTCATGGAATTCCCGACGGAACGCCAGTATCCCAGCGTCGCCGGATTTCTGACGAACAACTGGGCGATCCGACGGTCGGGAATATCGTAGGCCTTGTTGGTCAGTCCTTCGAGGGCTGTCGGGTCAAGGTCTTTTCCGCGCTTCGTCCCGAGACCTTCCGTTGCTCCTTCCGTAGCGCTGACGACGTCAAGCGCAACAGGACGACCAGTGGCATCAAGCCCCGCACGGAACCGCACGGCCGCCATGGGACGCAGGGCATCGCGCAGGAACTCTTCCTCACGGGTCCAGATCAGCTTGATGGGCCGACCCGTCGCTTTGGCGAGCGCAATGGCCTGCGGATAGGGGCTACCATGGTCGTAAAGGAAATGACGTCCGAAAAACCCACCCAGTAACGGTGAATGAATCGTGATCTTTTCGGCATCCATCCCGGTGCGCCTGGCCATATCGGCACGGAACATGTCGGGGGCCTGGTTGGGGAGCCAGATGTCGAGTGTTCCATCGGGATTATACCGTGCCAGTGCGGAAGGAGGCTCAAGCTGCCCATGGTTCACGTACTGGCTGAAATACGTTGCCTCGACGACTGTATGGGCGTTTTTCAATCCGCGCGTCACATCGCCTCTGGTCTCCGCGTTCTCTTCTTTCCCGGATACTGTCGCCAGATGCTTCCTGAACTCTTCCGTCGAAAAATCCGCTGGCATCACACGAATGTCTGAGGCTGCCCCCGGTTCAGCCTCGACCCAGTTCACCAGCAGAGCTTCAACCCCGCGTCTGGCGTGCCACCACCGCTCGGCCACGACCGCCGCCGCTCCCGGCAGACGATGAACGGAGTGAACACCCTTCATCTGGCGCACCTGTTCTTCGTTGCGGATGGAGCCAACCGTCATGCCAAGACGCGGCGCATGCTGGACCGCTGCGTGCAGCATGCCATCAACCCGCACATCAATTGCGTAGTCGACCTTGCCTGTCGATTTTCCGTAGATATCCAGCCGCTTGACCGACTTGCCGATCCAGCGGAACTGCGACGGATCTCTCAGCTTTACACTGGCCGGATCAGGCACCGGGAGATCCATGGCCACATGCGCTAGGTCTCCATAATTGACCGTTCGGCCCGATGCGGCATGAACGACCTGTCCCGGCTGAGTGGTCAGCTCTGACACGGGAACACCCAGATGCTGCGCCCCGGCCTGAAGTAGCATCTCACGTCCGAGCGCACCGAGACGCCGCATGGCCGGATAGCCGTTCCGCACCGACATGCTCCCGCCCGTGATGCGCATACCGCTATCCATCACAGCGTATTCATCCCCTGCCGGGGCATTTTCAACAAGGAAAGTCGAAGGGTCCGCGTCCAGTTCCTCGCCGACGATCTGTGCCATGGCAGTGAACGTTCCCTGCCCGCCTTCAATGAAGGGGCTTTGCAGGCGCACGGTGTTATCCGGACGGATTTCCAGGAAGGCTGGGACCTGTGTTCCCCGATATTTTGGTCCCTTCGCAGCCTGAGCGCGCGCCTGTCGGGCCGGCAGACCGAAACCCAGCACGAATGCACCCGTTGCAGCGCCTGCGGATGTCAGCATAAAGCGTCGTCTGGACAGATTGACCGGGCCCTGCTGCATCAGGGGAGCATCATCAAAAAGACCGTTCACCATTCTTATGCTCCCCCGTCCGTTGAACCGGACGCCAGATCATGAATAGCGGCACGAATGGCGTTATAGGTTCCGCAGCGGCAGAGATTGACCATCGCTGCGTCGATGTCGGCATCCGTGGGGTGGGGAACCTGCCTGAGCAGTGAGGTCGCGGCCATGACCTGCCCGGACTGGCAGTAACCACACTGCGGCACCTGATGTTTCACCCATGCAGCAACCACACGCTTGCCAAGATCATCCTGCTCGATCGCCTCGATGGTCGTGATCGACGCTCCTGCCACTTTTTCAACAGGTGTCACGCAGGACCGCACGGCCTGGCCGTCAACCAGCACAGTGCAGGCCCCGCACTGCGCCAGCCCACAGCCATACTTGGTGCCCGTCATCGCAAGGTCGTCGCGCAGAGCCCAGAGCAAGGGAGTATCCGGTTCGACATCCACATGGTGCTGAATACCGTTGATGTTCAACTCCATGTAAACCTCCCATTATTGATTTTGTACAAAATCATTATGAATGGTGACGTAATTCACCAATCCAGATTTTTGTTTTCAGTCCATTCAACGGCGTGAACTCTTATGTTATTATTTTTCAGAATAGAAAATTAGCCCTAATTTAATGCATATAATCATGAGCGCAGCACATAAATGTATAACGATTTGAAGCTGTAAAACTTAAGGTATTCTATGTCTTCCCATGAACTAGACTTTGGATTGAAGTGAAGTCTGTGCCCTGAAAACTGACATTAAAAAATACCCAGAATCATGTCATCGGGATCCTGAAGGGGGGTCAGACATGTTCTGCGGCTACATATTTATGCCGCAGGCTCAGGACCAGAGATACTATGTTTATACGTGGCAATCGAAAATACGGCGGGATGGTGGAATGGCCGCTCAACGCTCTCTGTGAAGAGCTTGATAGCGGTCTAATCACTGGAGACACTGCCGGCAAAACACTCGCAGCACCCGGTGTGCACCGAGAAGCTATGATCTGGGCGCCCCGGGTAAGACGTATTCGCCATTCACTCACCGGTTGACCCGCTTTTTAAGTGGCTTCTCGTGCCTATTCTAGGTTGGCTCCGGAACTCACGCAGACGTGAACACCGACAAAATTGCGCCTGATTACTTTTCCATTTGTTTCCTATGTGTTTCCTGCGGTGTTCAAGCCACAAAAAAACCCGCCGTGGTTGGGCGGGTTTATCGTATCCTATTGAGGACTTGTTGCTTCATCTGGTTGCGGGGGCAGGATTTGAACCTGC
>NZ_WOTG01000007.1 GCF_011516925.1 Acetobacter fabarum | reverse complement strand
GAAGGATGTCGAGGCAACAATCTCGTCATCCCACGCGTGGTTGATGATTGCCCATATCCGCAGAGTTCTGCGAAAAATCAATCAAACCGCTTTCTGATTCAGGCTCTAAGGGAACGAGTTGAGAATACTGCCCAGAACAGTCGCCAAACCATCCGCCTGAATAGCGGAGGCAATGTCCTCGGCATGAATATCACGCTTTACAATGGAGCCAATGGCATAAACGCCGGCAGATGTTTCGATCATGGCAATGATCATAACAACTGTCATCGACAGAATTGGTGCGATATGAAAAATAGGAAGTCCAAAATAAAAGGGCTGAGTATAAGCCACCCAAGGCAGGGCATTATAATCATGCACTTTCATGTCACCCAGCATCATGGCAATGCCCGAACATAGGAGCAAACCCAACAGCACTGCTATGGTGGAAAAGAAGCCACGTAACACTCTTTGTAAGATGACAATCAGAAAAAAAGTACCCAACGCATAATAAATATTCCTGATATTAACAGAGCTCTGCATAATGCTCGGGCTCTGGCCACCAACAATATCATTTGCGGCTATGGGAAGCAGGGCAAGCCCGACGATAAGAATGGTTGATCCCATGACCACTGGTGGGAAAAACCTTACAATTTTGGAAAAATATTTTCCCGCTACAAACGCGAACAGACCTGCTATGAGAATTGCACCGTAAATCTCTCGCAATCCTTCTATTCCGCCACCTGCAGCTACACCAATAGTGACCATCGGCACCATGGCTGTAAAGGTAACCCCCTGTAACAGCGGTAAACGGACACCAATTTTTCCAATACCAACTGATTGTATTAAAGACGCAATACCACATGTAAAAAGATCAGCATTGATCAGGTGTAGCAGGTCACTTCTGGACAGGTTAAGCGCATTGGCCAGAATGATAGGCACAATAACCGCAGCAGCATAAAACGTGCAGACATGCTGAACACCATAGATAATCAGCTTGTTTAAGGGCAGCACTTCATCAACCGGATTATCCTGTGCTGATTGAGCCTTTGTCATACAACCTGACACACCTGCATTTGTTTCGCAGCACTTCATCCCAGTTCCTTCCGGCCATGTACGACTGAACTATGAGATTCAGGAAATCTTTTGAGTATTGATCATGTTCTCTACTCATGATCAAAATGGAAAGCGTGGACTGATCTATTCAGCCTTAGCTCTGGTGCCCATACGTTGCCTGTAGCCTTTCCTGCAGATAATCGTAGCCACTCACAGGCGGGTAATGCGCACTTTCACCTTGCTGGCTGACAATTGGTTCAACCTGTGCATCCGCATCCGGGTCCAGAAAAAAGGCAATGGAATATCGCTCTCCTTCTGGGCGCAAAACACGATGGGGGGTGGAGACATACACATCGTTGCTCCAGCGCATCAGGCAGTCCCCAATGTTGCAGATAAATGTGCCGGGAATAAGTGGCGCATCCATCCAGTCACTCCCACGTGGGCGCACCTGCAGGCCGGACACACCATTAACGGCCAGAATGGTCACATTGCCATAATCCGTATGTGCCCCTGCCCCCGGAGCCTGGTCGGCACGTTTTGATAGAGAAGGCGGGTAACGCAGCAGACGCAGCGTTGCCATGGGGTTTTTGAACTTATCAACAAAAAAATTCTCATCCACACCAAGGTCGCGCGCAAAACCACGGTGCAGGGCCGCACCTATATCCAGACATGTTGTAAAATATGCCATCATCAGGTCCCGCCACCCCGGTAAATCGGGCCATACGTCTGCATCATCCACATTATGGGGGCTGATATTGAAGGCTTCCTTATTATCGGGCAGGGATGTCGTATCAAGCCGTTCGACGCCCAGACCAACATAACCCCGATTTTTGCCAAGCCTGCTCATGGCGACCTTTTCCTTGGCACTGGCAGGCTGGTTGAAGAAAATGCGTGAAGCTTCAAAAAGCTTGTTCATCATTTCAGGCGCAACACCGTGGCCGGTAATGTAAAAAAAACCGGCTTCGCGGCATGCCCTGCCAAGGGCTGCAGCCACTACCTTACGCTCCGCACTGCTGCCATGGCGGAGTGCTGCAATATCAATAACAGGAATAGGGGGTACCATCGGACGTATCCTTTCAAACGCAGGACGCAAAGACTGATGCTGATCGTCAGGCAGGCGGGTGGCGCCTCCCATGGTATGGGATGTCTGGCCATGAATACCGCGCTGCCGGATACTGCGTGGGCTCTGGCCATTCATCAGCCGGACCTCACGCGAGAGATGAAATGCCGATCCATACCCGGTAATATCGGCAATACTGGCAAGCGACATGTCTGTATGCCGTATAAGGCGCAAAGCTGCTTGGGCCCTTACGTTACGTAAATACCGTATAGGGGTTGTACCCTGATGGCGACGGAACAGGTCGATCAGGTAAGGCGGTGTAACACCAGCCACGCTAGCCAGTTGCTCAAGGGATGGCTTTTCCGCGTAATGCTGGTCGATATAGGATTTTGCCGCAATCAGGGAGGGCGGCATATGCCCGATAACGTCCTGCCCCGCCTCTATACGCCATGCCGCAAACAGGGCCTCGCCCAAAGCATTGCGTAATGTATCCAGCGTGGGCGAGCTATTCAGGCCGCAGTTAATGCCCTCACGAAACAACGTGAGAATACGCTGGGATGCACGAACCCTGTCCCCCAGAAAATCACTTCTGGCTGGCAGGGCAGACTTGAGCAGCGGTGTTTCGCACCACATCACACGGCTGCCCGGAGCGTAAGTGGAGCGACGGCCTGTTCTGTTGATGAAAATACCGCATTCACCAGCATGCAGCTCGCGGCGGTTCCTATCAATAACCGTGCTCATGGTACCTGTTTCCAACAGGATCAGAGCAGCATAGGCACCACTGGTGACCCTGAACTCCCCTCCATCGGGGTAAGCCGTTTGACCAAACGAGAAATTGGCGCCACGCCTGATAAATGCGGTTTCCTGAATCTCTGACAGATCGAGCCTCCTCACATAGCGCACGACCTGAATTATAGTTATGATTCCGGAATGATAAATAGCTCAAATGGCTAAAAACATGTCCAGAATTAAGATATGGCAACCAAGGAGGGCACCCACCCCAAAAGATCGGGCCTGTAGCAAGCACGCGGGAAGCTGAAAAAATACGGGCGGCCTGAAACACCGCCCGACTGGCCCGATTTACAAAGCACTGATCACTTTAAGCCCTGCCAGAACAGCGTTGGGAATGACCGATGTCTCCCCCGGGCGCATCATGTATTCAAACTCGGGGGTTACAACCAGCCCCGGCATGATGGGGATACCATAATACGCTTCCAGAATAGCAGAGTGGGTCTGAGGTGCATTAACATAGGCCCCCATGGACATGCCTGCCATCTGGCGCAATCGTTGCCCATACGTCGTGCGAGGGCTGAGCTGGTAATAGGAATACATGACCCCAAACCGATCAAACGGGCGCCCGGGAATGATCCCCAGCAAAGAAGCCCCGACATAAAACTCATTGGCGAATGTAGAATTGCTTGGAGTATTATGGACAAATCCCGCCAGCACATACCCCCCCGCCATCTGGTGCTGCCCATGACTGCGGTAAACCATCTGGTCCGTCTCGATATAAAACGTATCTCTGGGCTTTTCCTTATGCTTTTGCACGGACCCGGCAAAAGCGGGCGGAACAACCCCGATCATGTCCGCATAGGGGGACGTATCATGCGCATACCCAATTTTGTAATGACCGGGCAATTTGCGTTCACCAAAAAAGGGTTCCCAGGTCAGTTCCACAGGGGTCTGAATACCAGTGTACGGCTCACTCCCCCACGCCCAGCCTGTGTTATCAACCGCTTTGGGGCCAATGCGGTACACGCCTGTTCGTAAAATCAGATCCCGCGTGGGACGTATGCGGAATGTTCCGCCCCACGATGTTTTAGGATACACGCTCCAGCCTGCAGGCTCACGAATGGCCATAGGTGCGGAACACATGGTCATGAACGTGCACAGCAGCACCGAAGTGGAATAGGTATGCGTGAGCGCAATACGCCCGAGATTAATATTGATCCTGTTGTTCAGAAACGATTTTTCTACGTAAAGGTCTGCCAGACGTGCGGCGGCAGGGCCATGAATACTCCAGACCTCGGTCAGCAGAACATTGCGCTCGCCCACGTGGTCCCACCCAACCTGCCGCCCCTCCCGGTTCATGACAATACCATGCAGGAACCAGCCTTCCAGCGGTTTCCATCTGGTTAGCCGTCCCAGATCAAACAGCATGGCAATACGCACTTCATGCGTGTAGTCCATTCCTTTGGAAAGGCCACCGCTCATATTCCCCATGCCCTCGCCCTTATAGGTTAGTTCAAAGCTGAAACCATGGTTCGCCAGACGGTCCCGTAAGGGTTTAAGGGAGGGCATAAGGTTGCCAAATGCCTGCTCGGACACATAATACCCCGCACTAATGTCCCCCCGCCGCAAGGCATCTTCATTATGGTTCAATAATGAGGAAATACTTTCCGTCTGAAACAAGGATTCCAGACGCTCTTCCGCAATAGGCCGCTTATGTTTGACCGGGGGCGGTGCAGTACCATGCCCCCCACTGGCTTCAGCACCCGCGGACACAGGCAATTTTTTAACGTCCTGCGCCATTACGGCGTAAGGCACAGCCAGCAGAACAAGCCCCACAACAGCTGGCAATTTTGCGAGAGAATAAAAGATACGACACCGCAAGGCACATGCTTTGCGGCTATGACCCCGAAATGTGGACATGGCTTTATCCAAAGCTGCAAGCATCCGCCCCAGCTTGCGCTGAAACAGAGGCACAACATTCCTGATTTATAGAATAAAGGCGCGCTTAGAGCTTGCTGACGACAGGCAAGCTTACGGGCACCTTATTGTGCTGTTGCAGGTCTGGGGGAGCACGGAGAATCATTTTTTCAGACATTTTTTCTTTTTCTTATGACTGTTTTTTATGAGGCTAAACCGGGTTTTAAAAATTTTCAATTCACGTTCTTGTCGCTTATTTGTAATAACAGCAGAACATACTTCAGTAATTCATTTTTCTGCTCAGATAATATAATATCCGCTGAGTGCCAGCATACCTTTACGTATTGCTTTCAAGTATCGCCAAATTGGTTCTTTGCAGCCCGTAGAATGCTGTAACCAGCCGGTTTTTAAGCTGATTTCTTTATTGCCTTAAAACACAGGTCAGTTTCAAAAACATCTCTGTTCATCTTTATCTATGAACACTCTTGTTTCAAAAGAATGGAAACCGTGCCAGATTTTATGAGGCTACAAGCACCATCTTTACAAGGCACGGTTCCAGAAATGGAATGTCTTTAGTCAACACCCACCATAACATCGGATGCCTTGATCACAGCATAGACGGACTCTCCGTCCTTCAGCCCGAGGTCTGCCACAGCTTCATTGGTAATGGATGCCATAACAATAGCTCCACCTGCAATTTCGATGCTCACATGAGAGGTGGTTGCACCTTTTTCTATTTTTCTGACTGTACCTTTGATCTGATTGCGTGCGCTAATCTTCATTATTCTATCTCCAGCATTTTTATCAGCTATCTCCCTCTGACGGGCGATAGAGAAAGTATTTTCAGGAGCCAGATGCTCCTTCTTTTATATACTGCCACGTCCTGTAGAAAACACCAGCTTGCTACAGTGCTTACAGTTGGGGTTATTCTGCTTTAACCCCAGCCGAGCCACAACACGCCGGTATTTGTCAGGAACAAATCACCAACGCGTGGCCATAAGCCAACTATGCCGCCTTGCGGCCACTTATAGTGGCAAGCCCCTTTTTGCGCCGAATGGGAACCGGCAATCGCGCCAGATTGCCCATTCCTGCCAGAAACCGAACCTGTCCGGCCGCGATGACGTGCATCTACCGAACAGGCAGGAAAAACCCTTTCATCCGGCGTAGCAATGCCGCGCATGGGAGCACCATGTGCACTGGTCTATACGCCCGTTTTAGGCTCTTCTACCAAAGACAGACGTTCCTGATTGGCCTCGGCTATTCTTTTAACCAGCCAGCCTATAAATTTGCGGGAAGCCCCCACAGGGTCATCTCCATAATGGCATTGTTCATGCCATTGTGCTGCATCAGAGCCTTCCAGCCCCCGTGCAGCCAGCCAGTGCGTTATAAGGCTATGGCGCAGTGAGTGCCTGCTGGCACTCTGCCCGCCCCGCGTGGACATCCAGTGATACGACAGCACGCCCAGATCGCTCACCAGTTCCTTGGCATAGCTGCAGGAATGGGCTTTTACGCGGTACTCTGCATGCCATTTGACAAAATGCTCGGGAGGCATGGGGGGAGAAATGCCATATCCCTGACCAAAACGGCAGCCCAGATGGTAGATGGCCTCGATAACGTCATCATCCTCCAGACCTTCCACAATAACCAGCTCATGGAAATCTATCCCCATATCCAGCACGGACTTAACCATGCTGAATGTCTGAAGCGGTGCTGTGCGGATATTCCGCAAAAGCCCTTGGTCAACCTTGATAATATCAAACGGCAGGGAAGAAAGGCGGAGCAGGTTACTATAACCCGACCCCAAATCATCAATCGCGATCTTGACCCCTACCGCCTTGAACTTCTGGATAGCAATATCCTGTATGGTCGGGTCGATCATCTGGGTTTCCAGCAGCTCAACCGTTAACTGCTCGGGGCGGATGTTATAGCGCTGCAAAGCACTCTCAACCCACGCTGGGCCATCCTCATTTAAAAGATAAGTGGGAGGCATATTCACGGCCAGGTTGATAATCTGCCCGTCCTTCTGCCACTGCTGCAATAAGCTCAGAGACTCCTCAAGCCCCATATGGAACAGCCTGTCGAGCTCATTCTGCCCAAGCAGGGACAGGAAGCTCCCGGGTTCGATAATGGCACCATTGGTATCCTGAATACGCACAAGTGCTTCAACTTCCAGCAAATCTCCCGTGCGCAGGTTTACAATTGGCTGAACGTACATCCGCAACCCATCGCTGAACAACCTGTCCCTCAGGTAGCAGGACTGTTCTTCCGTCACGACGGACCCCCGGGGGAAGCAGCACCGCATCCACATCTGCTCCCAGCGGTGTTGCAGGCTGCGGGCAAACTGCTGCATGCGCTGGGTTTCAAACTGGTTAGGGCATGCGCCAAACAGGGCCAGCACAACCGCGACCTGCTCCTCCTCCATGGAAATGGGGATGCTAATGGACGAACTTATGCCCAGAGCCTGCATCATCTCCCGCCACGGAGCGGCATTGGGGTTTGTGGAATAAGAGGCACAGGTCTGCTTCTGTCGTGTCCGCCATGCCAGACCGGTCACAGTATTACCAAATACCGATTGCGCGTTCACAACGGGCTGGCTGATGATCTGCTTCAGTCTTTCGGTCAGCTGGGCACCAGCAGCCCCTCCACTATGTTCAACCACCAGCTCACCAGCAGGGTTCATCCGGAACAGCAAAACAGCTTTAATACCCGGCAGGCTGCCCAGAGCCTCTATGCCCTGCGCACTCACATCCGGCCATACACCCCCGGCAACAGGCAGACGCTTGGAAAGAAGAGAGAAATATTTTTCCTCTATCTTCTGCCCGGCCTCAAGCTGTGCGCCTTTATCATCCTGCAAGCGCATTTCGGTTGTCAGGAGAATATGGTACCGGTCATACGCACGGAGCAGCGCTTTATCCAGACTGTCAATCAGCAAACGTCGGTAAATACTATAGGCTTCTCCCAACAGGGCGGGGGAAATACCACAAAGCATGTGAATGGCACCCAGCTTTGTCGCCTGTTGCAGAATATCCTGCCGTTGCGTTTCTGCCCCCAGTAAAAAATCCAGATGTGCAGCCTGCTTTTGCTTCAGGTGCTCAAGCTGCTCTGGTGTCAGCACAGACAGGATAGACTGCGCCTCGCTCATTTTTGCCAGACTGTCGTAAAAACACTCGATAAAATTCTGCCGTATCCGTGTCAGAAACGTTTTGGCGCGGGTCAGCAGTTCCGCAGCTTCTGGCCCGTATGGGTTAAAGGCAACCTGTTCCACGGCCTCCTCAGCAGGCATCTGCCGGGTATTGCTGGCCATGCACCACCAATTCTGGCGGTTGGCCTTGTTCTGCTTGGACAAATACATGGCCGCATCGGCACGGCGCAAAAGCGTGTCGGGGTCTTCGCCATCAACCGGATACAGTGCGAGCCCTAACGTCATGCCCACCATGGCAAAAGCATCCTGCGCAATGGCAAAGGGCGTTTCCACAGCTTTGTGCAGGTTATCCAGAATTTTTGTAGCCTGTGTTACCCGTAACAGCGGGTCCAGATTTTCCAGCACAATAACAAACTCATCGCCGCCCAGCCGGGCAACATAATCCGTATGCCGGACATGCTCTTGCAAACGACGCCCAAGAGCCTGCAAAAGACGGTCCCCCGCCTCATGCCCATAACCATCATTAACCTGCTTGAAGTCGTCCAGATCCAGCATACCCACAGCCACCGAACTGCCCTGACGGACCGCGCGGGCTATGGCCTGTGGCATATACTCCTCCAGCGCCAGGCGGTTGGGCAGGCCTGTTAGCGGGTCATGCCGTGCGCGGCGTGCTTCCTCATTCTGGAGTTTTTCCAGCCTTTTCTGGGCATCCAGCTTATCCAGCGCATGGCCCAGCAGTTCCGCCACCTTCTGGCACAGGCCTATACACTGCTCATCGAACATATCTGTGCGGATTGATACAAACGAGATAACGGCCCAGCGTACGCCGCCCCGCCAGATCGGGACCGCCAGCACGGCACGCCACTGGTTACGGTACAGAAAATCATACCATGGTGTGTTTTTCTGCTCCCCCAGTTCGTCATTACTGTAAACTAGGGTCTGTCTGTCCCATGCCTCCACGGCGACAGGAAACTGGGGCGAATCTTCCTGAAAGCCAAACTTCAGGTTGGTCATCCCCTGCGTGCCAGCCCCCATGCAGGAGAGGATATGCAACGTGTCGGACTCATCCTTCCGACCAATCCAGACTGCCTGAAAAAGCGCATCATATACCAGATCGGCACATGTTTTATCGCACATCTCGCTTTCGGTAGAAGCCTGCAACACCGCATCGGCCGTGTTAAGAAGGGCGCGATACAGTCTCTGCACTAAATCCAGATTTGTTGCATTCTCCATAAAACAGACTAAAACCTTCCCCAGAGTTTATGAATGACACAAAAACTAAAGTCCAAAACACCAAAATGGGTTTGCAGTGCGTATACAACCTAAAAACAGGAAGTTTTCATAAAGTGAAAACGCCGCAAACCGGTTACAATATATTTAATTATTAAATACATAACGGTATCAGATACAGAACCCCCTGTGCTGACAGGCAGATTTCCACACGTTTAAAGACCCCAGACTATTCTACACCCGCATTGCGCTCAGACACGCCGGGAAACAGATACCCACGCCCCCGGCAACCCTGACCAAAACCTGAACACCAGAGAGAGAACCCGGCTTTACCTTAGGCGGCAGGTTCTTTTTCTTTGGGCATTTCCATGATCTTGATGCAGCTAGACAGAATCTTCCCGTTCAAAAAGCTGTCACGCACAAACCGGCGGGACACATCTGCGGGCTTATGCTGCCCATCGGACCGGTTTTTATTATCGTCCAGCACAACGGCGCCTGTTTTGGGGTCAAAATACCCAAAATCGCATAGATGGGGGTTTCTGATATCCGCCATAATATCAAACAGATGGCACTTATACTCCCCAATCCAGATTTCCGTTCCCTTGCGGTTGGAAATATCGGGGTAGTTGAAGGTCAGCCCACGCGCATGGAAAAAGTCAAAAATACCCCCCATCAGGCACTGGGTTGCCTTGACCTCACGCGGGTTGAACTCAAAACCGTAATAAAAATGCTTCTGATAACGGATTTCGTCTGTGGGCAGGTATTTCTGGTTAAACAGCCCCATGAACTTCTGCAGGCCGTTAGGGTTCGCCTTTACCTTGACAGGATCCTCATGAAAGAGGGCTGTTCCACGGTAATTGAAGAACACGGGAACAATAATATGTTTTGGGTTTTCCCACATGGGAAATCTCCTAAAGACCTGACCACACAATAAATAATCTAGTTTGTTATGATTCTGCCAGCTTTGACAAGCTGCCCGTGTTCATAACCCTCAACCAAAATCACCAACGACCAATATCGGCGAGAGAGGCAGCAACATGCAAGTAACCTTACGAATGCACAACCGGCTTTGATAGCTTTACCCTAACGCCAGACCGAGCGAGACGTGGCACCATGTGCCTCCAATTACCTGCTTATACCTTTTTAGCATAGAGCATTCCTCCACCCGCCCAAACGCAATCTGCCCCGCCAGCGCCCACAAGGGGAACATAACGGGGCAGACTTTGTAAGCGTTTACCGGGCCTTCAGGGGCATGCACCTTTATCCCGCGGCTTATCCGCCACAGGCAGCAGCCCTCATGGATGCTCTGGCGGCGTAGGCTGGGCTGCCTCCTTGCCCGAAGCCGGCACGGCAGGCGGGGAGGCAACTGTTGCAGGTGCTGCGGTTGCCGGTGCTGGCACCGGAGCAGATGCGGAAGCAGGAGCCGGGGCCGGGCGCGGCTGGCGCATGGCCGCAACCTGCTCGGCATTAACCTGATGGTCCCCACTCCCGAACCTGATGGTCAGGTAATTGACCAGTCTGGCAATTTCCTCATCACTCAGGCGTTGCACGTCGGAATGGCTGCCAAAAGAGGGCATGCTGGCATGGCCAGACGGCGTCGTGCGGTTAACGCCCTCCAGAATGGTCATGATCAGATTATCCGGCCGCCCCGAACCCACAACGGAGTTGGTGTAGAGCGAGGGCACATACTGGTCCGCCGTTCCTGCGCCATTGGCACCATGGCAGGCTGCGCAGTTTGCATCGTACAGTTCAGCCCCACCCATTTCGTACAGATCACCGACCTGATGGACAACACCGGACCGAATATCAGGCTCCTGTAGCGCCTTGCCAAAACTGTCCCGCGCCTGATGCTCCATGTCATCATCATGGATGGGAACCTGTTTGATAAAGGCGGCCAGCGCATGCAGGTCCTCATCGGTCAGGTGGCTGGTGCTATGCTCAACCGCCTCACCCATGGGGCCAGCGGCCTGACTGCGCCCTTTGGCATGGCCCGTTTTAAGGTAGGCTACCAGATCATCCTCGCTCCAATCCCCTATGCCGCCAGTATTGCTGGGCGTAATATTGGGCGCGAACCAGCCATTCAACTGGCTCCCGGCCAAGTACTGGTCCTGCTGCTCCACCAGCATGAAGTTACGGGGCGTATGGCAGGTGCCACAATGCTCCAGCGCTGTAGCCAGGTAATGGCCACGGCGGAGCTTGTCATAGGTTGCGGAATCCCCTGTTTCGGGCTTTTCGCTCTCGGCCAGCATGTTCCACGCCATCATGGACATACGGATATTACCGGGGAACCCCATTTGTGTTTCAGGCGCTTTTTCCGCCACTGGCTGCACACCGTGCATGAACCATGTGTACAGCGCCTTGACGTCCTGATCAGTCAGCCCGGCATAGGACACATAAGGCATAACGGGGTAAAGATACGCCCCATCCTTTCGCAGGCCACGGCGCAGGGCTTTTTCAAAGTCCTCCAGCGTGTATGCACCAATGCCGTTTTGGGGGTCGGGCGTTATGTTGGTGGAAATCACCGCCCCTTTGGGGGTGGCAATTTCCAGCCCACCGGCAAAGGGCTTGCCGCCGGGGCGCGTATGGCAGGCCACGCAGTCACCCGCGGTTGCAAGGTATGCACCACGCGCCATAAGTGCCTGCTCGTCATCCGCAGCATGGCCGGGCGTGGCATGCACTCCGCCAAAGACCGCCCCACCCAGCAGAACAGACCAGAAAATATGTTTGAAATCAGCCATGGAGCAGTTCTTTTTTCAACGTATCGGCAACACGCAGCGCAATGGCCGCTACGGTCAGGGTGATATTCCCCGTTCCCACGGTCGAAAAGACAGACGAACTGGCAATAAACAGGTTTTCATGGTCATGTGTGCGGCAATGCCCATCCACCACGGAATCCTTGGGGGCCACGCCCATAATGGTGCTGCCCGAGGGATGATCCTGCGGGAAGTAGCCCGGTGTCCATTCTTCATCCGTGCCGTGCATCAGGTGGATCAGCTGCTTGAACACACTGCGCGTGTGGTCACAGCTACGCACCGTGTACTGGGGCAGTTTGTAATAGACTTCGGGGTGCGGAATACCCAGTACGTCTTTTTCCGTCTTACTCAGGGTCAGGCGGTTTTCGGGGTCGGGCAGGGCCTCGTTATGGCTGAACAGGCGCACCGTGTGTGATGCAAGGTAGCGGATCTGCTCTTCCAGCTCCCGACCGACATACCCTTTGGAAATGGCAAGCTGGGTGGCAAAGTCCACCTGATTGTCATCCACCATATGCACAAGGTACGCACCGCGTTCGTTCCGCCAGCTTCCATCCCGGAAATTGTCGATCACGTTTGTTTCCAGCGGCCCACGCCCCGGCCAGAGCGCCTTGTCCCCGCTAATAAACGTCACCTGCACGCCGGTATGGTCCATCATGTTCCGGCCAACATGGCCTGAACTGTTGGCAACCCCATCGGGGCTTTGCTCATCGGCGGACAGAAGCAGGAGCTTGGCGGTTTCAATACAATGGGCGGCAATAACAAAGTATTTTCCGCTCACGCGGTGCGACCCTTTGTCGGGATCGTAATAGTGTACCGCTGTAACTTTTTTATTCGCGGCATCCCGCTCAATTTTGTACACAACCGCATTGGGGATAAACTTCGCCCCGGCTGCCTCGGCATGGTAAACGGAATAGCTGCCGTTATACATGGCCCCGATCGGGCAGATGGGCATGCAGTTATTATGCCCTTCGCAGGTTGGCCGCCCATCATACGGGCGCGTGTTGCGGGCCTGCGGTTCATGCACAATACGCCAGGGAGTTTTTTCCGTAATCAGCTTGCGGAACTGCTCCCCGGCATAGGACAGGGGCAGAGCTTCCATGGGGTAGGGCTGCTTGCGGGGGGAGCCAAGGTCTTCCACGCTTGGGTCCGGCCCGCAGACGCCCATCATCACCTCGGCCTGATAGTAGAATGGCTCCAGGTCATCATAGCTCAAGGCCCAGTCGCGCCCCTGCCCGTAACGGGTTTTCAGCTCAAAGTCCGATGGCAGGTAACGCCATGCGCAACCGGCCCAGTGCCATGTTGTGCCCCCCATAAGCCGCAGATAAGCCTGCTGGTATGCCTCTGCATCCGGGCCAGTCGTGTGGAGGTATTTATTGGGGGACTGCTGGTTGGGCGGATGGGGCGCCCACGGCGTGCTGGGGAACGGCCCCTGATAGGAGGGTTTGTTCTCCAGATTACGAAAGTTCTCTACAAAATGCTGCCGGTCCACGCGCGGACCCGCCTCGAGCACGATAACGGATATTCCAGCGCGCACCAGTTCGTTGGCAATGGAACTTCCGGCAACGCCGGACCCGACAATAACAACATCAGCGGAAAGATTCTGGTCAGAAGACATAGGTTTGGACTGCTTCAGTTCTTCAGGTGGGTTCCACGACAAACGGCGAGGGCGAAAGGGCCGGCAGACCGGTCGGACGCGCGACCTCGGGCGGCTTGGTGGTCCAGTAGAATGGGCCACCTGCGGCGTAGGTCTTGGGGTAAATTGCATCTTTGGTGATGTCGAACATCAAGGCCGTGCGGTACACAACGACCTTGCCCCCCGCAACACCACGGTACCAACCGATCATGATGTCATGAATCGTCTCTTTTAAGGCCTTGTCGGCTTTTTCCGCCGCTTTTGCCAGTTCGGCCGCGGTGATCAGCCTGTACTTTGCCTTCAGGTCATACAGGGTTGCGATCTGGGCCGTACGTTCAGGTTTGGCCTGCACCATACCGGCGTACAGGGCAGCGCCTACGGCGGAGTCCAGCTCCGTGCGGTCCGTCAGACAATGAGAGACATCCATAAACCGGGCAAGGCCGGGGTCAACGGCCGGCACGGGTGGAGGCACTGTATCCAATGCCGGAGCAGCACTGGCCCCACCCCATGCTGCCAGAGCACCAATGCCCGAGAGCAGCACATCACGACGCATCAGCCGCATGGACTGGTTCAGCTTGATTGCATTGGGCGATGCACGCCATGAACCCGCCACTGGGGAACGTCTTTCTTGCGTCACAAAAACTCACTCCACCCTAAAATCATAACCCCGACCGGAACGCAGAATATCCCGGACATTATTGCGACAACCGAACAGACAGTCTGCCCTCTACATAAACCAGAGCACTGGCTCCAAGGGGTGATAAAGCGGAATAACTCCTCTGAACGAACAACAGAACCCCCAAAAAAGAGCAGTTCTCGCCCGATCACAGCCCTCCGGCCGATAGGGAACCAGATAAAGCGCTTTATTCCTGTGTTGATATTTTTGCGCATACAGGCAAAAGTGGAGTGTTATATCAAATTTTTCTTTACCTTACGGCACCTCCGGCATGCGCCTGCCCTGCCAGCACTGGGGTTGTGTGCCGCAATACAGGCATATGCCAGATAAGGGCCACGCTCCGTTAAAAACGGAAGGTCACGCCACCATGCGCACCACTGCTGGAGGACGGCCCACCATACTGCCCCAGATAGGACACGCCGATATCTATCCGGTCTGTCAGTTTAACACTCACCCCCACATCCATGACCGCCGCGTTCGGGCTCAGGGATATGCCGGCAACCTCCATGCCATAGGCACCAGAGCCAATGGCGAAGGCCTCATGCGTGGTGGCTGTTAACAGGCCAAAGGCGTGCCGGTAGCCTAATGTGGCATGTGGAGTAACCCATGCCCCATGTGTCTGGAAAGAAGCGGAAGCCCGCACCCCGAACGTGGCAAACGTGACCCCACTGGTCATTGCCCGCCCACGCAGTGCTGCCACGCCCCCATGCTCCCGAAAGGAACTGGTATGCTGGTTTACGTAAGCCACATTACCAAACGGTTCCAGCACAGCCCGCCCCGTATGGAACCGGTAGCCCAGTTCGCCCACACCCTGTGCCGTGCCTCCATCATAATGGCTAGACAGGGTGTTGCCAAAACCCGCGAACGCCACCCTGCGTGAGAGGGAGAGCAGGTTCCATGTGTAATCGCCCTCTATATGCAGGCGCCACCCGCCCCAGCGCGCGCCCACATACCCCCCCAGCGTTATGTTGTTGCTCCGGCCAGACGCGCTGCGCCCTCCGCTGTCCACCATGGAACGGCCATAACTGACCAGCCCCCCAACACGCCACCGGGCCTCCTCCCCCAAAGGCGCATCTGCCCCCATGATAAACCCGGATGTAGAATGGTGCAGGCTGGCCGCATTGCCATTGCCGCTATTATTGCCAAAACCCCCATAGGCCTGGCTCCACACTGCCGCGCGCTCTGCCATGCAGCCCTCCTCCACCCCGCGCCCATGCCGCGTGCCCAGCACATGCACGTTTTGCCCTGTTGGCCCATTATCACACCAGGCTCCGGCCAACCGGTCGGATACGGCCTGCCGCACATACATGGAATCCTGCACCAGAACCGTGCGCATGGAGGCATGGACTTCGCCCGACAATGCATCCAGCGCACCATCCACCGCGCGGGTCCCCCCAAGCTGCACCACGGCACGCACCACGGAACTATCCAGCGCCACGCCTTGCAATCCATTCCCTGCGGCCCGCTGGTTCCGTGTCTGTGCCACTGCGGCAAAAGGCACAGAATTACGCAGTAATTGCAGGTTTACCGTATTTGCCGTGTAAAGCAGGGTGGGAGATAAAAATGGGTAAATACTCGCCTGTTCCAGACTCACCCCTTCATACTGCCCGCTCACACCCTGTGCGGCGGATAACAGGGTGTATTGCTCCCCGTAACGCAGGTTCTGCTCGGCACCCAACAGGCGCACGGTGCCACCGGACAGGTTTGCACTCCCCGTAACCCGCACCAGTTCCTGCGTGGTGGACAGGTTATTAACCAGCAGGGAGGAACCCTGGCTCATGCTCAGGTTCCCCACCACATTCAACTGCCCACCAGTGCTCCCCACGCCGGGCGAAAGAGCAGCACCGGAGGCCACCGTTGTAGTGCCAACACTACCCTGCCCCGCCAGAGTGGCTCCACCGAGCACATTCACCGCGCTGCTGACCCCGCCATCAACCTCCAGCACCCCGGACTGCACATCCGTCTGCCCGGTGTAGGTATTGGTCCCGGATAAAATAAGTGTCCCCTGCCCGGCCTTGGTTAGCCCCCCATTGCCCGAGAGCGTGCCAGACAACACCGCCATTCTGCCATTGGTATCAAAGGTGGACTGCACGCCACCGGTCAGTTGCATGGCCATTTGCGTGGTTAAGCCGGAATTAATCAGCTTGATGCCCCCGCCAGACAGGATCAGATGTGACTGCCCGCCCGTTCCCTCCTGATCCACCAGCGCACTGAGCGTCTGGCCATTGGCAACCCGGTCCCCCAGTGCCAGCGTGCCGCCGGATTGCAGAATAAGCGTGCCATCACCATTGGTGTTGTCCGTACCAAAATAGACCTGCCCGCCCACAAACAGCATACCGCCATTGCTGACCTGTGTTGTACCCGTGCCGCCTGCGCCCCCCGAACCACCATTGACGTAATAATCCTGGCTTGCCTGCAAAAGGGAGTTGGTACCATCCACCGTTACAGTGCCGATGCCGTCACCATACATCCCAATAGCCACTGTACCCACCAGAACCCGCCCCCCATTGGTAATGTTAAGGGTGCCGTAGGTTTTGTTGGTCGTACCAATAAACGGGCTGCCGTAATTGCTGTTATCCCCTGTTGCCACAACCAGAAGGCTCTCGGGTGATGTCACTATCTGGGAGCCCGCGCCAGAAACGTTGACCAGACCATCCCCCCCGCTCCAGCCAATCTGCATAACCGAGCGGTTGAGCAGCAGAGTCCCTCCCCCCTGAATGGAAAGAGTGCTGGTGCCCGAGGTGGTAAACCCGACATAAACCTGCGCAGTGGATGTGACCGTGGCCCCTGTGCCCACAATTCCCAGCGTAGCCCCACCATCCACGCAGAGTGGAGATGGGGCTATATTGTTTGAGCAGGCCCCCCCCGGTACAAAAAAACTTTCCTGACCATTCACCACATATGTTGTCTGGCTTCCGGTCAGGTACAGGGTGTTATCTGCGTGAGCAGCCTTTTGGAGCGCCACATTCAACCCGACCAGAATACCCAGAACCGGGCCTGACAAAGCAAACGAACGGACTCTGGCGCGAGAAAACAGTACAATTTTAGTGCTGTTTTTGGCCATGGAAATGCCTGCACGATCTAATTTCATGCGACTGTATTCCTTATCAGATTAATGCTGTTACTCATGAATTTGTCTTAATGATAAGCACACATGAAAATATATTGAGCGTTAAAAAAACGGTTATTCCAATTTATTGAGATTATTTGATATTTTATTAATTGATTATAAATACGTTTGTTTAAAAATTATTGACTGTATGTTTTTTGTTCTTATTTTTCTAACTTGGTTCTGTTCTTTCTCTTTCGCTGGATAACAGTAATCCAACACCACCAGCAGCCAGCACCAACTCAAACATGGCAGGAAATGCAGCCATGCAACAGAAAGCCTTCCCACCCGTAACACTCTGACTGCATCAGAAAACGGAAACACCAAAAAGGATGCTCCCCCTGCTACATCATCTGGATACGCTGCTTCAGCATTACGGTTACGGTATCGTGACCCTGCTTGTTCTGATGGAGAGCATGGGCCTGCCTGTTCCGGCCGAAACCTGCATTATCACCGCATCGCTGTACTGCCTCAAAACCCACCATCTGGCCATTCAGGGTGTTGCGCTGGCAGCTATTGCCGGGGCGATCATCGGGGATAATCTTGGCTACCTGATCGGGCGGCATTTTGGGCTTCCGCTCCTGCAAAAGCATGGGCGCAAGGTCGGCCTGACGCCAGAACGGCTGGTGCTGGGCCAATATCTGTTCCGCCACCACGGTAGCGCCATTGTTTTTCTGGGGCGGTTTGTTTCTGTCCTGCGCGTTTTTGTGGCCCTGCTGGCTGGGGCGTGCAACATGCACTGGAAGCGCTTTATGCTTTTTAATGCACTGGGCGGCACATGCTGGGCCGGGGGGTATGCAATGGGCACCTACCTGCTGGGGCGAAAAATATCGGAAGTTTCCGGCCCGACCGGCATAGCCATAGGGGTGCTGACCGTAATCGGCCTGCTTGGCTCAGGTCTTTTTTTACGCAAGAACGAAAAACATCTGACCCAACTCGCCCTTGCCGAAGAAAAAAACCTCGCATCCCCGCAGCAAAGCACCACTTCAGCCGCCTGAAAGGCTGGTCCATTCACTCTGGCCGCCTGTACTGGATGATATTGTGAAACGGTTCCGTTTCGTTTATTTAGGACCCAACAGCAACCTCGTCATCATGACAGCAAGGGTTTACCGGCATGGCGGTCACACATCATGAACCAGACCACCTGCCCGCTTCCGCGCTGCCGCTTGGGTGGTAACCAGCACCGTGCCTTACTCTCGACCGCTGCATAATCTGGAGTATTCCGGGGAGCATGCCCCAAGCACTCCACCCAGTCTTGTGGAAGAAGCATGCTCGGCTCTGGAGCGCATTGGCTGCGACCTGAAAAAACCCGCAAAAAGCATTGTGTTCCGGCAAGGTGAAAGTGCCGATTTTATCTATTTTATACAATCCGGGGCACTCAGGCTGGATTACCAGCTTGAAGATGGCCGCAATCTGGTGCTTGATTTTTTATGGCCCGGCAGGGTTTTGGGCATTGTAGAAAACGATGTTTACGCTTGGTCTGCCATTGCGCTGGTGGACGTACACCTCAAGCGCCTGCGCCGGAGTGCCGTGCAAACCCTTGCCCAGAACTATCCGGGCATAACGGATTTACTGCTCAAGCAGAAAACAGCCTCCCTTATGGCGGCCAAAAACCATATTATTCTGATGTCCCACCCAACAGCGACCAGCAAACTGATCGGTTTTCTGCTCGATTACAGCAAACAGCCTGAATACTTCAACCAAGCAACGCAGGTGTTAACGCTGGTTATGAGCCGTAAGGATATTGCCGACTATCTGGGCATGACGTTTGAGACAACCAGCAGAATTTTCAAATATCTGGAAACCAAGAATTACATCAAAAAACTCAACCACCGGCAGATACAACTCAACACCCGCATGCTGCTGGACCCATAACCTGTTCGGCCAAACCCACCTGCGCGGCATAATCCAGATCAACCCATCATCTTTTTCTGGTCATAGCTTTGGAAGACCTTATTTTACACTGCTGCGCAGATCATAAACACGCCTGCCTCTTCAGAATTTTTTATATTCTACGCTCCTTTTCCTCCTATGGTTTACTGAAAAACCATTGTGTCAGTCTGGCACTTCCGGCCGTTTGGGCAGCCTGAATTCGCCCTGTATGGATGGGTCGCCAAATTGGCATATCTAGACTGGAGCAATACCCGTTAAATCACTGCTTCGTTACCGGTAAGGCGTTGAAAGGATAATCGTCTCCAGCCGGCCACACGAGGATCGGTCAGGGTGAAAAAACAGTCTTTTCTACATCTCTACACGCAGGATCTCTGGTATTTCGGGCTATCATGCGTTCTGGGCTGCATGGTGAGCTTCCCCCGCGCAGCTCTGGCGGATAATAGTGCCGAAATTGCACAATTGCGCAGCATGGTTCTGCAACTTCAAGCACAGGTTAAAGACCTGCAGAAAAACCAGCGGACACCCCGTAGCCCCCTCCGCCACCAGCCCCGTGCGGAACAGAACCCCACCCGCCACTATGCCTCTGGTCAACAGGCTTCTGGCACAGCGGACACACGTCTGGCACGCTCACCCTCCATGCCAAGCCAGCAGACGGAAGAACTGGCCGGGCCAATCCGGATCAACAACCAGCCAGTCGAACCATTTTCTGCCGACCCTGCCCCCACAGCCATGGCGCAGGACACGCCAAGCGTTAAAAACATCAACCTGTCTTCTTCCAGCCCTACCGCGCTCACCCAGACAGAAGTGGACAGCCTACCCCCTATTTTTAAAATTGGCTCAGTCTCAGTCAAACTGGGTGGTTTTGTGGATATGTCCAATATCTACCGAGACAAAAACCTGACCGCAGGCCCCGCAACCCCTTGGGGTGCCTTCCCTTACTCCGGAAACCCCAATGCCCATGCCTCCGAATACCGCCCGACCGCCCAGCTCAGCCGCTTCAGCCTGCTGATTGAGGGCAGACCCGCCCGGGGGGTTACCGTTGAAGCTTACGTGGAAAGCGATTTTGGCGGTTCTGGCAGCAATTCCAATGCCGTGCAGACCAACAGCTACGTGCCCAGAATGCGACAGGCCTATCTGGCGGCAGACGACCGGGATCTGGGCCTGCACTTTCTGGCCGGTCAGGCATGGAGCCTGACCACGGGCTACACCAGCACCCTGCTGCGCAGGCACGAACAACTCCCCCCTGTTGTGGATAGCAACCTTATTCCCGGCGTAACCTTTACCCGTGTGCCTCAGGTGCGCTTTATCAAGGACTTCCACCGCAAGTGGTGGCTTGGCCTGTCAGTTGAAACCCCGCAGGCTACCCTTGGGTTTGATGATTCCACGCTGGATTCCGGCGGCAACATTCCACCCGCCATGGGGCAAACGTCTGGCCCGCATGTAATCTATAACAGCACGGGTACAGGCATGCTGGACCCCGAAGCCCATTACAGCCTTGATGCCGCGCCGGATATTGTTCTCAAGACTGCGGTGGACACTTCTGCCGGGCATTACGAACTATACGGCTTGGCGCGGTGGTTCCGCACTATTGTTGTCAATGGCGGGGCCAGTGGGGGGCTTGGTGGTCAGGCGCATTCCCGGGTTGCCTTTGGGGGCGGTGTTGGTGGCTCCATGGCTGTGCCGCTTCTGTCTGGTAAAATGCAGCTAGTGGGGGATGTGCTGGCAGGCAGAGGAATTGGCCGCTACGGCCCCAGCCAGTTACCCGACATGACCTTCCGCAGCACCGGCGCACCCGCCCCCTTGCACGAAATTATTGGCTCCCTTGGCCTGATCGGCCACCCGACGGACAACCTGCTCCTGTATTCCTATGGTGGTGTGGAAGCCGCCCACCGCACGGTTTATGAAGGAGCAGATGGCAACTATTATGGCTATGGCTCCCCCAATGCCAGACTTTCGGGCTGCTCCCTGATGATGGGGGTCTGCAATGCCCAGACCCAGTCCCTTATATCGTACACAATGGGTGGGTGGTGGCACCTGCTGGATGGGCATTACGGTAGTGTTATGGCGGGCCTGCAATATACCTATGTTCGCAAATTTGCTTTTCGGGGCGTGAATGATACCGGCACCACAACCCGCCCAACCGTAAACGGCAACACGGTTTTTGTAACCTTCCGGTATTACCCTTTCCAGAACTAGGCCAGAAGCAGGCCGGAGCCTGAAATACCTGAAGACAAAAACCGGAAAACACAGGGGCCTACAACTCCCCCTAATCCTGCTTGGCCGGGACTAATCCAGCCTTACAGGGGGGCGGATAAAGGTTTCAATCCTGTCCGCAAAAATGGAGGCCAGACCACGCAGTAATCCGTACAGTTCAACCTGATGTTTTCTGTAAAGCATGATATGGCCAATACGGGCAGAAAGCCCACGCATAAAGCCGCCCCCCAACACACGCCCACCCGGCAGGGCCGCCCAGCCATTATAATTGCCCAAGGCAACAATAGCCCCCTTGTTATGAAAAATGCAGCCAGGCACTTCTTGACCGTGTTCAATCCAGGCAGGCAGGTGCCGGGCAAGGTGAATGGCCTGCTGGCGGGCAACCTGCGCGGTTGCTGGCAAAGGGTCATCCACAATAAAGGAGCAGTCCCCCATTGCAAAAATCCGGTTATCATCCACTGAGCACAGGTTGGGTTTAACCTGTATCTGCCCCGCACGATTGAGCGATAGCCCCCCATAGGCACGCGTAACTTCCGGCGCTTTAACCCCAGCAGCCCAGACACGCAGCATGGCAGGCACATGCGTGCCATCCTTGAGGATAAAGCCGCTCTGATCCGCCCCCGCCACTCTGGCCGATGTGCGCACGGTTACCCCAATACGCTCCAGCTCCTGCTGCGCTGCCACCGAAACAGATTCGGGAAAAGCCGGGAGAATACGTGCACCGGACTGAAGCAGCGTAATACTGAGTTTGGGCGGCTCCTTACCAAAGGCATGCAGGCTGACCGGGTCCACGATTTCGAGCGATTTATGCAATTCCGCAGCCAGCTGGGTGCCCGTTGCACCGCCACCAACAATGGCAATATCCAGCTTGGATGTGCTGGCGAACGCCTTGAGCAGTTCCATGCGGAACTTCTCGTTAAAAGAATTGGCTTCGACCAGATTATCAATAAACAGGCAGTTTTCCTTAACTCCCGGTGTACCAAAATCGTTCGCGCAGCTCCCCACCGCCAGCACTACGGCATCATATGTCAGTGTCCGGCTTTCCAGCACCGGTGTGCCATCGGACGCATGAAAAGGGCTGAGAGTTAGCTGCCGTTTCTCCCGATCCAGAGAGACGACCTCACCGGGCCAGAACTCAAAATGGTTGCCGCTGGCCTGCGACATAAAACTGATCCGGTCATTTTCGTTCATGACCGTCCCTGCTGCAAAACAATGCAACATGGGCTTCCACACGTGGCAGAAGCTTTTATCCACCAGTGTAATGCGGGCCTTACCCTGCCTGCCCAGCGTTTTACCCAGACGCGTTGCAAGAGCCAGCCCGGCCACACCACCGCCAACAATAAGAATTTCAGACCTGGATGCCATCGGTTTTACCAACCTCTTTAAAAAACACGCAGAATGGAAGAGCAGCCAAAAGGGTTTCCCGCATGGGAAACACAGAAGAATTATTTTAGTCCGGGAGTTTCAGTCTGATACTTTTATAAAAAAGTATCTTATTCAGTCAGTACATTTTGCAAAACCCGGTGGAATATCACTTCCACCGGGCTGTGTTCATCAGAACGGTGCGTCAATATCAACAGTGTTGATCAGCTTGTGGTTAACAAACTCCTTGATCCCCAGACCGATCAACTCGCGGCCATAGCCGGAACGGGCAATACCCCCGAACGGAAGATCGGCCTTTGGTGCCAGCGGATGGTTGATAAACACCATGCCTGTGCGGATCCGGGCTGCAACACGTGCACCACGTGCCTCATCCCGCGTAAAGACAGACCCACCCAGACCATAGGGCGAATCATTGGCAATACGCACGGCGTCATCTTCATCTTTCGCACGGTAAAGCTGTGTCACCGGGCCAAAAAACTCCCAATGGCGGGCTTCGTTATTCTCATCCAGACCGGTCATGAGCAGCGGCTGGAAGAACGCGCCCTTACCCGGCACGGGAGCACCAATAACTTCTACCTTTGCGCCATGGCTCATGGCCCGCGTTACCTGATCGTGCAGGTCATCCTTGGCACTCTGGGAAGAAAGCGGAGCCAGTGTGGTGGCTGGGTCCATAGGGTCACCCGCCTTAAGCTCGGCAACACCTTTTTTGTACAGCTCCAGAAAGCGGTCATACACGGCATCAGCCACAATCAGGCGCTTGGCAGACACACACACCTGCCCTGCATTCCAATGGCGGCCCAGCACGGCCCATTTGGCAGCCTTTTCAACATCGGCATCATCCAGAACAATAAAGGCGTCTGCGCCACCCAGTTCCATGGTTGCCTTTTTAAGGGCTTTGCCAGCCGTACCTGCAATAATAACGCCAGCACCTTCGGACCCGGTCAGGGCCACGCCGCAAACGCGGGGGTCATTCAGGATCATGGCTGTATGCGGGCGCGCAGCATACAGGTTGCGGAACAGGCCTTTGGGCAGACCGGCTTCTTCCATCAGGCTCTGGCAGGCTGCTGCACACTGCGGCAGGTTGGAAGCATGCTTGAGCAGCACGGCATTACCAGCAGAAAGCTGGGGCGCAATAATGCGCACAACCTGATAGAAGGGGAAATTCCAAGGTTCAATTGCCAGCACAATACCCAGCGGTTCATGCACCAAAGTAGCCTTGCCTTCCGAAGGATCGGCAACCGGCAGGGATTCAGGCTGGAGCAGTTTTTCGGAAAATTTTGCGTAATATTCAAAAATTTCGGCTGAAAGAATCACTTCTTTTTTGGATTCTTCAAACAGCTTGCCCATTTCCAGCGTGCCAAGCAGGGCATATTTATCCACATCCCGGCGCAAAATGGCGGCGGCGGCCGTCATGACCCGTGCACGTTCTGCAAAGGATGTTTCGCGCCAGCTTTCATAAGCTGCGTGAGCCTGTGCCAGTGCGGTCTGCACTTCCGCATCCGTTGCATCGGGGAATGTGGCTAGAACTTCGCCCGTATAGGGGTTTGTTGACGCGTAGGCCATTTTTTCCTCACAAGTATTAAAAGTCGCCAAGGCAGAAGTGTGCACAATCTACCCCGCACCCGATGCGCGACCGCGCACAACATCGGGGCGATTAAAAATAGACCAGTCTATTTAATTGTTGGCGCATGAGAAGCAGCCGGATGCTGCCCGCTCTTGCGCCCACAACCTGGAACAACAGTGCACGACCATAACTCCACACAAACAGCACCCCGCCAAAACCGTGGCTTGCTGGTTTGTGCTACTCATCTTGTCTATATATGTATGGATATAGCTGCGGTCAACGACGAAAATAGACCGATCGGCTCATATCCGCCCTGCACGTTACGCACATGCTTGTAACAAAAGCATTTTAAAAAAGACCAAACCGGGTCGGTTTGAGCTACACACCCCGCCGGATCAGGGCAGAAGGAGCCGCTGGGACGCCTGCCATGTTTTTTCAAACGGCTGGGAGCGGTGCGTAATCTTGACCATTAAGGTCGCGCCAAGCCAGAGCTGGTATAAAGCTCCCGCCAGTGCCTGAGCCTCCATACCGCGCTGGACCGAGCCTTCCTGTTGCCCTTCCGCAATGGTGCGGGCAATGCGGTCTATGGCTTTGGCTGTGCCGGTATCCAGAATTCTGCGCATGCGTTCGGACAGGTCAGATACTTCGGCTGCCAGCTTAACAATCAGGCATTTATCGCCTGTTTTCCCATCCACATGCGTTTCCTGCCAGAAGCGAAAATACGCAAACAGCTGGTCCGCTGCATTACCAACATCGGGTGAGAACAGAGTGTCCATTTTTTGCAGATAATCATCCATGTAAATCCGCAAAAGTTCTTCGCCAAAAGCCTCCTTCGAATCAAAATAATGGTAAAATGATCCTTTGGGGATACTTGCAACTTCCAGTATCTGGGAAATGCCTACAGCAGAAAACCCACGCTCCCCAACAATAGACCGTGCGGCTTCTACAATACGCCTTCTGGCTGCATTATGCTTTTCTACAACACTCATGCGTATTTAATAGAGTATCTACAGTGCTCAGTCAATACAACTAGACCGATCGGTCTATAAAATCCCCTTTTACTCTGCCGAATTCTTTGCGCCATGCGGGCACCAAAGGGGCCTCTCCGGCTCCATGCCCCACATACTCATCACATTGCTGCTCATGCGCTTAACCTGCTGTGCAAAGCGTTCAAAATCTGTTCCAATTACGGCATGGCCACCGCACAAACATCTGCCGCATCCCCGATCAGGAAGGTTCTTTCCGTCGTTCTGTTCAATCTGCTTGTCTATATTGTTATAGGCATGCCCAATGCGGTCCTGACCATTTTTGTGCATACAACGCTGGGCTACAGCACAACGCTGGCCGGGCTAACCTTTGCCCTACAATATCTGGCCACCTTTGCGGCCCGCTCCTCCGCCGGACGGCTGGTGGACAGAATAGGCCCCAAACCCGTGGTTATTGGCGGGTTACTGACTTGCGTCTGCTCCGGCCTGCTCTTGGGGGGGGCGGGTCTGCTGCCATATGCCCCCTCTGCTTCCCTTGCCATTATATTGCTCAGCCGTCTTTTTCTGGGCTGGGCAGAAAGCTGGACAGCAACGGGTGTTATCATATGGAACATCCACCGCGTGGGGGCCGAGAACACAGCACTGGCCATATCATGGAACGGAATATGCTCTTACGGGGGCATTGCTCTGGGGGCACCGGTTGGTGCGGCACTTGCACTCCTGCCTGCACCGTATGGGGGGCTGGTTTCAGTTGGTGCCCTTTCTGCCGCATTACCACTCTTCGGGCTTGCTCTTATTGGCTTTTACCACGGAGCCCAGCCTCACCCATCAACTGAAACACCTATTGCTTTCAGCAAGGCATTGCATCTGGTTCTGTGGCACGGCTCGGCCCTTGCCGCAGGCTCTATCGGGTTTGCCGCCATCTCGTCTTTTCTGGCACTGTATTATGCAGCCCATCATTGGACTGGCGCGGCTACGGCACTTGCTGTTTTTGGCATCGTGTTTGTGTGTATCCGGTTTTTCTTTGCATCCCAGATCAAACGGCGCGGAGGCGTGTTTGTCGCCATTGTTTCCTTGCTGGTCGAAGCGATTGGACTGGTTGTTATTGGTGTTTTTCCGTCCCATACCAGTGCATTGCTGGGGGCAGCCCTAACAGGGGCAGGCTTTTCGCTTCTGTTCCCGGCATTAGGGGTTCTGGCGGTTAACAAGGCAGGCCCTCATAACCGTGGTGCCGCACTCAGCGCTTATTCCATCTTTCTGGACCTGGCCATTGCGTGTTCGGGCTTTACACTCGGGCCTATCATTGAACTTGCGGGCTACCCCGCCATGTTCCTGGCCAGTGCTACCTGCTGTCTGGTCGGAGCCATGATCAGCTATCTGTTAACACGTGCGCCAGACCACACCTGACCGGGCTTAACCCCAGACATAAAAAAAGCCGCCCCGAAAGGCGGCTTCAGACAGCATTTCTGCTGGTCTGGTCTTAAACTGCCTTGAGATTGACAGCAGACTTTTTGCCGTTACGGCCAGCTTCGATTTCGTAAGAAATCTGCTGCCCTTCGCTGAGCGAAGCCATACCTGCACGTTCGAGAGCAGTAATGTGAACGAACACGTCCTGCGCACCATCCTCAGGCTGGATAAAACCGAAACCCTTGGTCGAATTAAACCATTTTACGGTGCCTGTTGCCATAACTAGGCTCCTTTTTAACGTCGTGGTCGCGCACAGAACACGTGCGCAATCGTAACTTCTAACAGGACAAGGCTGGCACAACGCGCACCAACTCGCCTTATAAGAGCATCCACTCTATATTTTTCCCATACACCCAATACAAAGGCAAGTTATTATTTTTATAATGGACATAATTTTATTTTATAAGATCAAGAAATTTATGCATGACATTGAATTTGTTACACCTTATTAATTTACATATCATTCCGATTTATTTTTACACATCTCTTTTTTATAATCTTTTAAAGACTGTTCCTTTCCATAGCCCCCTCCCCAACATTGCCCCTGCATGCTGGGTGGAAACCACAGTTCGCGTTATGGAGCACTCTTTGGTCCATACAAAAACACCAAGGCCTGTCTGCATGCCCCACTCCTCCGCCCCACAAAACCAGACAACGGGTTCTGATGGTGTTGTCTGGAAAGATTTTCCTCAGGCGGCCCTTCTTAACCTTGTAACAACAGAAATCGTGCGCAATTTTGCACGCCCGTTACAAGATGATAACCGGCGCGTACATGCCCCTACGCTATTTGCGGCTTTAGGGAGTGTTTGTGGGTTTGCCGCCCAAACCAGCCTGCTGGCGCTCATACATTCTGGGCAACGGCCGGAGCAGGATATAATGGCCCATACACTGGCTGGGGGGCGGACCTTTCTGTTTGGTGAGCAGCTCAACCAACTGCTGATGCAAGGTGACGCCAGTGTGCATAACCCCGGCCTATGGCCCTGCCTGAGTGGGCCAGCACTCCAGAACGGCTGCTCCGCACAGGACTTACCGGACCTGAACGCCCAGTTTGCAAGCGTTGCCAGCCGTCTGGGCACAGCAGAAGAAGGCATGCCTGATGTTGAAGCCCACTTCCGCCCCCTGATTGCTACAGAAAACCTGCGCGAAGCCATGTGGGCATACGTGGAACCTATTTTTCAGCAGGACTACCCCGATCAACCCGGACCATATGGTCCGCTCCCCAAGCCGTTCTGGGGCTCCGCCATGACCGTTGCCACAGGCATGCTGTTCAACGCCATGTTCAAGGTCATGGACACACACATTGCCATGACCATTATCCTGCAATCCGCCATTTTTGGTTCAAAAATTATAGAAGCCTGAAACAGCGGCCCCAACCCGGTCAACTCACGAGTTGACCGGCCTTGTCTGCCTTACGGGCTTTACGGCGGGCAAGGCGTTCCTTCATGGCCATCCGCTCATAGCGGATTCTCTGACGCACCCAGTTCAGAATACCGGAAGACATCAGCACAATAATACCCACGAATGTCCAGCCATCCAGCGGCTGGCGGAATACGAGGTAGCTCAGGGCCACCCCCCACACCATCTGGCTGTACTGCGGCAGCGCAACACGGTTGGCAGGCGCTCTGGCTGTTGCCATCATCATCATCAACTGCCCCAGAGCCGCAAGAAAGCCATAACCAAACAGATAGACCCATGCTGTCATTGTGGCAGGCCATTGTGCATGCAGCCCCATAAGCAGCCCATTGCCAACCAGAGGACCAATCAGGCTTGAACCAAACAGGGACAGGCGCGTAGGTTCCTTATCCGCCAGACGATAGGCAATAACACTGCCAGCGTTGGCAAAAGCTGCGATCAGCGCACACAGATGCCCCCATTGCAGCGCCCGAAGCCCGGGGCGCAGAACAATAAGAACCCCGGCAAACCCCAGCACAACCGCCAACCATGCCCAGAATGACACTTTTTCCTTGAGCAGCAGCACGGACAGGATTGTCACAAACAGCGGCATAAGAAACATGAGCGAAAGGGCTTCGGGCATGGGGAGCAGCATAAACGCTTCCACACTGGCAGCCGTAGCAGCAAACACACACCCTGCACGCAGCAACCACATGCACCATTTTTGCGGCCTGACGATATCTAGGTAGGATTCACCGGACCTGCGGATAAAGGGCAGAATAAGAAAACCAAAAACCCCGCCAGAAAAAGCCACTTCAAATGGATCAAGCTGGCCAGCCAGCAATTTGGAAAATGCATCACTCACTGCAAAAGACGCATAAGCGCCAAAGGCCAGAGCCATGCCGGAAAAAAGAGTCTTTGTGTCCATTGAAGCCGCTATATCTGTGAGAAAAGTCCTGTATTCAGGACAATATTTGGTAGCAATAAGGGCCAGCTAGCACAAAGTAAAACGGTAATTTTTGCGCTGTATTTCTGGCATCAGGTTTTTCAATCAATCCCATGTTGCGCATAAGGCAAACTCAGGCCAACAGAAAACACCTCTTTTGCACCATGCGGAGCCCGCTACCTCAGGGTAGAGGAGCATCCGGTGCGTCACCTGCAAGATCCTTCACCAAAAACCACCATTTTTCACGCGTTTTTTTATTCTGTTTTGCGTGATACATGGCCTTATCGGCCCGTTTGAGCAAACTTTCGGCATTTTCACCATCCTGCGGGTACAATGCCACCCCCAGTGTCATACCAACAGTTGCGGTGTCCTCCACTGTAACCGGAAAAGGCTTTTCAACTGCTGTATGCAACGCGGCCAACACAACTTCCACCTGCTCAACCGCCTGCGTGGGTGTCAGTCCTTCAAACACCACAACAAACTCATCCCCACCCAACCGGGCAACAAAATCTGTCTGGCGTATCCGGGCTTGCAGGTTTTGCCCCAGTTGCTGCAAAAGCCTGTCCCCAGCTTCGTGCCCGTATGTATCATTCACCTGTTTAAAGCCGTCCAGATCAATCATGCCAATGGCAACACTGGTCGTCTGGCGCTGCGCACGGGCAAGAGCTTGCGGCAGATACTCCGTAAGCGCCAGACGGTTGGGCAGGCCGGTCAGCATATCATGGCGGGCGCGGGCAGCTTCCTGCTCCTGCAAGCATTCAATGCGCTGCTTCACGTCAAGCTTGTCCAGCGCATGGCCCAACAGGCTGGCAACCCGTTTGCACAATGCAATGCTTGGCGCATCAAAAACCTGCGCCTGAGGGGAAACAAAGGTCATGATCGCCCATATCTGGCCATCACGCCAAATGGGTGCACACAGCACCGCACGCCAGTTATTGGTGCGTATAAACTCAAAGCAGGGGCTATTGGCCTGCTCTGCAAGTTCATCGTTGCTATAAGCAAGCTCCCTGTCGCGCCATGCGCGCATAATCACCAACGGCTGGGACAGGGAGCAGGATTGATCCAGACAGTTGTTGATCTGCTCTATCCCTTCGGTACCCTCCCCGGCATGGGATAAAACCTCCAGATGCCCCACGTCGCTTACTCGACCAATCCAGACCGCATGGAACAGTGTATCCCGCACCAGATCCAGGCAGGCCCGGCGACACATCTCGCGTTCATCCGTGGCCAGCAACACGGCATCTGCCGCGTTCACCAGTGCATGGTACAAACGCCTTGCGACATCCCTGCTGGTCACATCCTCGAGCGTCCAGACAGAAATATCATTTTGCAGATCAGACAATTTTACGCCTGAGCAATCAGCAATCAGAATCTGCCCATCAGAGCGGGCAAGGCGCACGCCGGTTATCCGCACTGTACGCTTTTGCGCAAGCTGCTCATAAAACTCCGCAATACGCTCGAACTCGGCCTGGTCTGCGTACAGAATTTCGGTTGATTGACCAACAAGGGCATCAGGCTCCAACCCAAACATATGCGTGACATATGAGTTGGTCATCTGAACAACCCTGTTTTTTACAAGAAGAATCCCCACAAGGGAATTATCCAGCAAGGCGGTTTTCAACTGCTGGCTGTAAATCCTATCCAGACCCATGGAAATATTAATGCAGACTTCCTTGAGCAGGATCTGGAGCTGATCATCAAAAATATCTGCTTTTTCATGATAAACACTAAAAACAGCCCAGACCTTGCCATCCCTGTAAATCGGCAGAGCCGTATTGGAACGCAACCCCAGCTTGAGCGCGCGTTCTTTCCATGGCGCAAGGGCGGCGTTACTTGAGAAAGACGCATTAAAAATAGGTAGCCCCGTGCGCCAGACCTGACCAATAGTACCCCGCCCTTCCGGCAGGTCCCCCCGCGCGGAAATGGCAATATTATTCAGATACGCCCGCGCACCGCTTATTGCGAGCATCTGAAACCACTGCGCTTCATCCGGTCGGGCAATAAGGGCAATTCTAAAATGGGTATAGCGTATGGCCATATCGCAGATTTCCTGCAAAAGCCCCGCTTCATCATTTGCCTGACTGGCACATTGGCTGGCCTGCGCCATAAACATGTTAAAATCGGTCAGCCTGCGCAAATGCGCCATCTGCTCACGATCACGCCGACGGATTAAAAACTCCCCGACGAGCAATAATAGGACAAGCAGCAGTGCCTCCGCACTCCAGCGCGCGGGAGCCTGCTGGCTGTATGCGTGTCACACGCGCGAGGAAGATACCAGCGTCTGCACAACAAACGGGTAACCCGGCACAGGGGCCAGCGCGACCATTTCCGGCTTTACAGACAACAAAGGGTGAACCTGCACCTGCATATGCAGCAAATGGGTCAGGGACTGCCCGCTCCGGGTATCAATAACCGTAAAATCCCAGTTCCGGTAATCCGATGGCAGTTCCTGCTCATCCAGAAACCTGCTGAGCCGGTAAGGAGACCCTAAAAAATATCCTGCTTTCCCAACATCTTTTTCGCGCACCCGCATTGGCAGCACGACTGTTCCCAGACTTTCCGAATAATGCACAGGCCCCAGAAAGTGATGTGGCATTTTGGGAACGGGTAAAAAATCCCGCAATGGTTCATCCAGCGCTTTTTTCTGCTCCGAGCTGGACCATTGTATGCTCTCACCATCAGCCCCCAGAACACTAAAAGTCGAGTAAGCCGGGCGCGAAAGCAGATAGTGACGAAGCGACAGCTCAACCTGGGGAGAAAGAGGAGTGCCAAGCTTGTCATCCGCACCGCGCAGCGCGGCCAGCGCCATATCCAGCTCGGTAAAGCGGGTATCCAGCCGCTCCATAATCAGGTTGGCATAAGCCTGACTATCCCGGCGGGCAGCCTCGTTAATTCTGGAAATGGCATGCTGGTATTCATCAAACTCAACTGCTGTACCGCAGATTGCCACAACCAGAACCGGCAGTCCGTAGCTCACCATCATTTTTGCCGGCTTTTTTATGGCTCTGAAAACCTGAGAAGCCACGACAAAGAAGGATGGGAATGGACTCACGCGCATGACCATATGCTGGATTTTATAACAAGCTCACAAGCAATATATACGACGCTATGCCTGAGACTCTATGTTTTTTAAGTAATGGATACAAATATTTTACAGATTTTTTGCAAAAATCAGCACGCGGCCCAAATTCATAAAAAGTCAAACCAAATATGGATTAAATTTTCTGGCCACTCGCATGCGCTGCATCACGTCTTTGCAAAATCCAGACATGCTCAAACCCCGGTTCTTTTCCCTTTATGCCTCTGGGCACAGGCAGGCGCTCAATACTCTCGATATTATAAGTCTGCCCGTAATACCGCTCCACATCATGCGCCATAACGGCATAGGGCGGACCAGACAGGCGGGACTGATCATATTCAACACAAATCAAAAACTGTTCTGATTTACAGGAAATTTCCATAACATGCTGCGCATAACGCACGCGTATATCCTCAGGTAATGCCACCAGAGCAGCCCTATCGTAAACCGCATCAACCGGACCGAGTATGGCATGTGTCAGCACAAAAATATCTGCTACAAAAATTTTTATATCAGGACCTTCAAACACCATGATTTCTGGAGACAGAGAAAACACAGCGGGTTGAATCCCCAATTCAGCAAAAAGCTGTTCAACCGCCAGGCGGCTCAGTTCCACACCGACAACTTTGTACCCCTGTTCTAGAAGCCAGTGGATATCCAGTGTCTTCCCACATAACGGCACAAAAACCCGCCCCCCTGGAGACAAACCGAGCCTGGAAAAATACTGCACCAAAGCATGATGCGGACAAGGAGTATGAAACCCGATTTCGTTTTGACGCCATTTTGCAAGCCAGAACTCTGCGTTCATGAATACACATGCCTCCGCCAAAACAAATAATCGCTCACCGCGCGTGGGGTGCCAATAAAATAACAACCGTACCCAGCAGGCATAAACCCACACCCATAAAATCCCACGGGTCTGGTCGCGCTCCTTCTGCCAGCCACATCCAGAAAACCGCCACCAGAATGTAAATACCTCCATAGGCCGCGTAAGCACGCCCCGCCACGGATGTATCAATCAGGGTTAAAAGATACGCGAACAGAAGCAGGCAACAACACCCCGGCACAAGCCAGAGGGGCGTTTTTCCCAAACGCAACCACCCCCAGAAGGCAAAACACCCGCCGATTTCAGCTATTGCAGCAGCCAGAAAAATTAAGCCTGTCTTCATGCTCTCTTGTCGCAACCATCTATCTGATCCTTCACCGCTCCTTTAAAAGCGGGCCGGATAAAGGGTCATGCCTGCATATCACGCTTCAGAGCAAAAACCTGACATTAAAATTAAGCCATTTAAACCAGTCAGGCACCGTATGAAGCAATGCTTTACCTTGTTTGTTTTTCTCCACGATCTGCTAGCAAAACCCTGCTTTTCCGCCCCGGAGCAGGAGCGGGAAATTATCCTTTAAATAACTGTAAAATTAGATTTTTTTTACCTATTTTTAAAAAATATATGGACGCTCCACTGTTGTAACGCCAATGTGACAATGGTGGTATGAGAATCACGATAAGCTTCATGGTGGGGTTTTGCTGCGAAGCAATTCCCCCAGATCTTAAAACATTTTTGACGCCTTGCGATAACAATAAAAACATTACGTGTGTCATCACAAGGGAATATATACGACATGAGTTTGGTTATTTTTGACAAATTTATTGAATATAACGCACAAACACTAGAACTATATTTTATTTTTTCTGTTCTGTTTTATATAACATGCCATTTTCTGAAAAATAATTTTCCAATTTCTCATACTTTCAACAAAATTTATTTGACTTTGCAATCACCCATATATTCAATTTTCAAAAGACCTCACACACCAAACCATGCCTTGCGCAATGCGGTTCTTCCATCTGGCATGAATGTCATGAGGCAGATGTCCCTCTGGTTTAGCCTTCTGCTTAAAGATTGAGTCCATGCCAGAACTTGCAAACCCGCTCACGCTCTCAGGCTATACCAACACGTTTTACGCGGCCATTCTTGAACAGGCGACTGATGGCGTCATCATCATTGATGACCAGAACAGGATTGTTTTTTTCAATGCTGCGGCAGAGCATTTGTGGGGATGTTCGGCATCTGCGGTTCTGGGGAATAATGTTGACCTACTGATCCCTCTGGGGCACCGCCAGCACCATAATGACTATATTGAACACCATCGCAAGACGGGGATTCACCGCCTTGTCAACACCTCGCGCGAAGTTACGTTTGTTCGCAGCAATGGGGATTATGTTGCCGCAGAGCTCTCGTTATCTACTGCTCTGATCGGGAAAGATAACAAACGCTATTACATGGCCTTTATTAAAGGTGTGACCGAAGAAGTCCACCGCCGCAAGCTACTGGAACTGCAAAGCGAGGTTTTTGCCGCACTCGCAGACTACACAACCATACACGATGTTGCAGACATGCTGTGCAGCAAGGTGGAAGAACTTGTTCCCAACAGCATAGCCACACTCCTGCACATTACCCCACAGGGGGGACTTTCCATTCTTTCGGGGAAAAGCCTGCCCAGCAGCAAGGTCAACAAGCTGGACAATCTGGCTTTAAGCGCTTCGGATATCCAGACCTTGCGCACAAACCCACACCATGCCTGCGCCCTGATCTGGACCCCAAAACAGGGTCAGAGCCAGCTCAACGATCTGCATGACTGCTGGGCATCGGCCATCTGCAACGGTGCGGGAGAACTGATCGGTATTTTTGCACTTTTCTCACGCAACAAGGAAAAAATCACTGACTGGCCGCAAAAAATTGTCACAGGGTGCATTCCGTCCTGCGCATCCATTATAGAACATGAAAAAACACTCTATAAAATCAATAATTTTAATAATATTGATTCCCTAACTGGACTTCTGAACAGAACAGCCCTGTCCACCCGCCTGAGGCAGATGCTGGCACAGACCGGGCAGGCACCCTTTGCTATTCTGATGCTTGACGTTGATCTTTTGCAGGATGTCAACAATGTCATGGGGTACAATAGTGGGGACATCCTGCTCCAGACCATTGCCCGACGCATTGCCGCTTTTTGCCGCGGGCAAAATCTGGTTGCCCGTTTGGGAGGGGATGATTTTGTGGTTGTCATGCCTGATGCAGACCGCAACAAAGCCTGCAAACTGGCCCATGACCTGAACTGCATATCCCGCGAACCCATAGAGGTTAAGGGCCGTGATCTGGTTGCCTCCCTGAGCATAGGGATCAGCCTTTACCCCGATGATGGCACGGAAATAGAGGAAATACTGGGTGCTTCCGAAATTGCCATGCGGCAGACCAAAAAGCAGGCCCGTGGCGGGTTCCGTTTTTTTGGCAAAGGCGGCAACAGCAATATGCGCGAACGCCTGATTATTGGCTCTGCCCTGCGCGAAGCATTGCAGAAAATGCAGCTTCATCTGGTCTATCAGCCCCAGATTTGCGCATTAACGGGCACCCTGTGCGGCGTTGAGGCACTCAGCCGCTGGCAGCACCCCACACTTGGCTTTATTCCCCCCTCCACCTTTATTCCCATTGCCGAAGAAACCGGGCAGATCGAAGCCATAGGTTTATGGTCGCTGGATAAATCCTGCCAGCAGGTCATAGAATGGGAGCAGAACAATGTTTACGTTCCCATTGTCAGCGTAAACATGTCTGCCGTTCATTTTTGCAGCATGGACCTGCCAGACCAGATCCTATCCGTATTGCAGAAATACAATCTGGCCCCGCATCGCCTGACCATAGAAATTACCGAAAGTGTGGCCATGCGGCAGGACCCCGAAACAGCCGCCAACCTGACTGCCATCCGCAATATTGGTGTTGGCCTGTCCATGGATGATTTTGGTACGGGCTTTTCGTCCCTGTCGCGGCTTGCACAACTCCCGCTAACAGAGATCAAAATCGACCGTAGTTTTATTGAGAATTTTGAAAACAACATCAGTTCTCTTGTTGTTGCAGAAGCTGCAATCAACATTGGCAAACGCCTTGGTATCAAGGTCGTTACCGAAGGTGTTGAGCACGAAGCGCAGGAAACCAAGTTGCAACAACTGGGTTGCGATATTCTGCAGGGCTATTTTTACAGCAAACCCCTCCCCGCAAAGGACATGCCTCTTTGGCTGGACACATTTCCCGCCAGACGGGCCATCTCCCCCTTGGCCTGAGCGTGCCTGTTCTTTTATAACTCTTTTACCACGCAGGCATGGTGCGCTTCTTCTCACGCACGGCGCCATGCGCACTCATTTTATGACACTTGCCAGACACCACACGTTCAGACACTTTGCCAGCCATGATCAGTCCTTTGGCCACCCCCATACCCCAAAACGCACAGCCAGTATTGTGTGAGACCGAGCTGGTGGCTGTTCTGGTCAGTATCAGCAACAATACGCCACACATTCTAACGCTGGAGCATGGCCGCTCCTTTCCGTCCGGCCCGCTTATGGTGGAGCATCGCTCCTTGCAAAAAGGGATGCGCAACTGGGTGGAACACCAGACCGGCCTCAAGCTTGGTCATACAGAGCAGCTTTATACCTTTGCCGACCCCCTGCATGGGCAGGGCCACCAGATGGTGCAGATTTCCTACATGGCGTTCATCCGCCAGAACTGCGACCACAGTCTGGCCGAGCGTTCCATTTATGACTACTTCCCATGGGAAGACCGGCGGGATGTGACAACCTGCCCATTGCTGCATACCATTGCCTCGCGCCTCAAACAGTGGGCGGCCAGTAACACGCAGCGCTGGCAAAGATGCACCACTGTTTTTGGCCTTGAGGACCACGCCTGGAACGATGAACTCAGCCTCCAGCGTTATGAACTGCTATGGGAGGCCGGGCTTGTGCCCGAATCCTCGTGGCAGAATGGCGCGCACCTGCCGGGCCTGAGCATGCACCGCGACTACCGGCGCATTCTGGCCACAGCACTTTCACGCATGCGGGCAAAAATACGCTACACACCGGCAGTGTTCGACCTACTGCCCCGGCAGTTTACCCTGTTGCAGCTTCAACAGGCCATGGAGGCTCTGGCGGGGCGCGCCATGCACAAACAGAACTTCCGGCGGCTTGTGCAGCAGCAAAAACTGGTCAGCCGCACCGCGGAATACGATTCCCCCCCACAGGGCCGGCCAGCACAACTGTATCAATTCGCACCCGAAACAGCCGAACACTGCTATCTGGCAGGGGCCAAACTTCCTTTACCTGCCATCTCCTGAAAAAGTGTTTGGTTCGGCCCTTGCAATTCCTGAATGCTATATATACTCAATAAGAGCATATATAGCACGGGAAACGGAACACAACCATGTCTGCCTCTCTCATGCCCAGCAGGGATGAATTATACCACCCTGTTGCCCACATTATGCTGCGGGACCAATGGGAAGCCAATTACGCGGCGGATATTGAAGCCATCCTGCACTTGAAGCAGGAAAAAAACGCCGTCATACTGGCCCATAATTACCAAACACCGGAAATCTTCCATTGTGTGGCAGATATTCGGGGCGACAGTCTGGCTCTGGCACGTGCGGCACAAACGGTGGATGCCTCTACCATGGTGATGGCGGGCGTGCATTTTATGGCCGAAACCGCAAAACTGCTGAACCCGGAAAAAACTGTTCTTATCCCGGATGCCACGGCAGGGTGTTCCTTGGCCGAAGGCATTACCGCAGACAACGTGCGAACGCTCAAAAAGCGCTACCCCGGTGTGCCCGTTGTAACCTACGTTAACAGCACAGCCGATGTAAAAGCGGAAAGCGATGCCTGCTGCACATCGGGCAATGCACGCCGCATTGTGGAAAGTCTCGGTGTTCCCCGCGTGATTATGATCCCCGACGAGTTTCTGGCCCGCAACATCGAAGCCGAAACCGGCATAGAAATGCTGACATGGCCAGCCCACTGCGAAGTGCATGAACGCTTTACCCCGCAGGAAATCCGCCAGTACCGGCGCCTGCACCCCGATGTGAGTGTCATTGCGCACCCCGAATGCCCACCCGATGTGGTTGCAGAGGCCGACCATGCAGGCTCCACTGCACAGATGATCAGCTTTATTGACCAAACCAAACCGCAAAAAGTCCTGCTGGTTACAGAGTGTTCCATGAGCGACAACCTTGCGGCACTCTATCCGCAAACGCAGTTTGTGCGCCCGTGCAACCTATGCCCGCACATGAAGCGGATTACCCTGTCCAACATCCGTCAGGCGCTGGAAACCATGCAGACGGAAGTGACCATCCCTGAACATCTGCAACACCCCGCCCGTATGGCGGTGGAGCGGATGCTGGCAATTTAAGCCCCCATACCGGAGCCTGACATGACTACAAACCTGCATCTTCCCACCCTTTTATGGGAACCCATTGTGCGCACCGCACTCATGGAAGATCTGGGAATTGGGGGGGATGTCACCACACAGGCGCTGGCCCAGCCGGGGCAGCAACTGCATGCCATCTTCCGCAGCCGCCAAAGTGGTGTTCTGTGCGGGCTGGAAGGAGCCCGACAGGCTTTTGCCATACTGGACCCCAGCGTGCGCTTCAGCCAGATCAAGCAAGATGGCAACCAGATTGCACAAGGGGACGTTCTGGCCACCGTGGAAGGCAACGCCACCACCCTGCTGGCTGGGGAGCGCACGGCATTGAACCTGCTGTCACACCTGAGCGGCATCGCGACGCATACGCACCATATTGTGCAAGCCGTGGCTGGCACCAAAGCCCGTGTGGCCTGCACCCGTAAAACCCTGCCAGGGTTAAGAAGCCTGCAAAAATACGCGGTGCGCGCCGGGGGCGGGAGCAGCCACAGGCTCCGGCTGGACGATGCCATCCTGATCAAGGACAACCATATTGCCCTGTGTGGCGGCAACATACAAAAAGCCCTGCTTTCTGCCCGTACATACGCAGGACACCTGATGAAGGTGGAACTGGAAGTCGATACCCTCGAACAGCTTGAGGAAGCCCTGTCCGGCCCGGGAGCGGACGTCTATCTGCTGGATAACATGTCCGTACCCCAGCTTGAACAGGCCGTGCGCATGATTAACGGGCGCGCACTGGCCGAGGCCTCTGGCGGCATCACGCTCAAAACAGCCCCCGCCATTGCCCAGACCGGGGTAGATGTGCTCTCGCTCGGCTGGCTGACCCATAGCGTGCAGGCACTCGATATTGGTCTGGATATTGTGCAGAGCTAGGCATAGGTCCCTGCCCTTCCCCCCCCATAAACCCGGTAAAACCACTTTTTGCAGGCATGAACACACCACAGGGCACCCAGACTGCGGGCTTTCCGCTTGAGATACGAGTGCCATCCTCCTAATATGCAAAACGTAGAAGCACTGGTATTTTGCCAGCCCGCCATGCAATGCTCAAAGGTGCCTGTTAATGGAGTGGTCCGAAGAAATAATCGCCCAGCTTAAGGACCTCTGGGCGGAAGGTCTTTCAACGGCGGAAATCGGCAGGCGTCTTTCCATTACCAAGAACGCAGTGGTCGGCAAGGCGCACAGGCTGGGCCTGCCGCCGCGGCCCTCCCCCATCCGGCGGAACGGCAGCAAACCCAAGGCAGCGGCCGACAAAGCCGAGCAGCCCACGCTTATTCCCCCCACACCGGAGGCCCCCGTTAGCCGCGTGGCTGCTCCGGCTCCGTCCGTGGCACCTGCTACACAGCCGGTTGCTGCAACCGCGCCTACACCTGTTGCAGCCCCCTCCCCAGCACCTGCTACGGCGACTGAGGCGGGTACGGTGGATGATAAAACTGCCAGAAAAGAAAAAGCGGCACCCGCTGCGCGCACCAGTGCCAAACCCAAAACACTGCTGCGCAGCATCTCGGACCCCGAACCACAAAAGCGCCGCGGCCCATCCTGCTGCTGGCCTATTGGCGACCCTGGCACACCGGGTTTTCATTTTTGTGGTGCAACGCCCATTCCGGGCAAACCCTATTGCGAGGAACACGCCCAGATCGCCTATGTGCGTCTGCGTGACCGCCGCGACAGTGTAGCCTGATCAGCCACACCCAAGCATGATGCCTGATGGTGGCACTAGCACCACCATCAGGCTAACAGGCAGATAATCAGCCTTCAATCGCCTTAACCGGCTCAGCCGCGCTATCAGCCGTTTTGGTTGTGGCACTGCCTTCGGCCAGCATTTCCAGCTGCCCTGTAATCTGGCCACCATCTTCCACCTTCAGGCGATGGCAGGCGGCCTTACCCAGCAGGCGGCCGCTACCACGTACGGTCAACCCGCCACGTGCGGTCAGGGAACCATCCACCGTGCCGGCGATTTCCGCATTTTCTACTTCCACACCACCACGGAACAGGCCACCTGGCATAACAACCAGTTCCTTGGCCGTGATCATGCTGGATTCAACCGTCCCTTCAACCACCAGACGCTCTGCATCCTGCACCGTGCCCTGCACGCTAATGCCGCGCCCGACAACCAGAGTACGCTGTTCCGGGCCATCCTTTTTCGGCTGGATCTGCGTGGGCAGGCCACGGGCGGCAGCAGCTCCGGGCATAGGCGGAATGCCAGCACCTGCGGGAAGAGAAGAACCAGACGGAAAAGGTGCACGACCCATAGGTGAAGTTTCCTTTGAATTATCAGAATGCGATACGGGAGCCCCAGCCGCAGAACTACCCTGAGCCGCCGCATTGGACGGAAGAACAGTGCCAGATGCCCCTGCCGGACGCGCAGAACCCTGCTGCACGGTAGAGGGTGCCTGTGTGTTTGGCTGACTATCTTCAGGCTTACGTCTTTTGAACAAGAAAATCCCCCGCCTTTCTGGCCGCCTGTATTCAGGCAGCAGTCCACGTTAACAAGCCGCTCCAACACCGGCCCGGCTTCGTTCAGAACATTTTCATGCACGGAGCCGTCCGGTAAGCAGCGCATGTTGCTTAAGCCTTACTGTTGCCCTTTTTGTGGCAGCGCGCTAGCCAAACAACCGCACAGATCATTTTTTCAGGAAAAAATTTTATCGCCATGACCGGTCAGGACACACAATACGACATTCTCGGTATTGGGAATGCCATTACCGATATTCTCGCCCGCACGGATGCCGCCTTCCTGCAAAGCCAGGGGCTCACGCCCGGCAGCATGACGCTGATCGACGTGGACCGGGCCAACGCACTGGAAGCCGCTCTGGCTCCCGAGCAGGTCATGGGTGGTGGTTCCGCAGCCAATACCTGCGTTGTTGCCGCACAGTTTGGCGCGCGCGTTGCCTACCTTGGCAAGGTCTCGCGCGATGATGCCGGGCTAAAGTTCACGCAGGATCTGCGCGATAACGGGGTGCAGTTTCCGTCCGCTCCGCTGAATACGCAGGTATTTGACAACCTGCCCACAGCCCGTTGCGTGGTTATGGTCACACCCGACGGGCAGCGTACCATGGCAACCTATCTGGGTGCCTGCACCTGCTTTACCCCCGAAGACGTACTGCCGGACATGATTGCCGCATCCAGCATTATTTATCTGGAAGGGTATCTGTTCGATCCCCCGCATGCGCAGGAGGCATTCCGCCGGGCCGCGGCTCTAGCCCACAAGAACGGCCGCCAGGTTGCGCTTTCCCTCTCCGACCCGTTCTGCGTTGGTCGCCACCGTGCTGCGTTCCTTGATCTGGTCAAGAACCACGTCGATATCCTGTTCGCCAATGAAGACGAAATCTGTGCATTGTACGAAACAGAAAACTTTGACACAGCCGCCCGCCGCACCGCGCAGGACACAACCTTTGCAGCCCTGACGCGCTCAGGCCTTGGCAGCGTGATTGTGCATGATGGCCAGCTGACCACCGTAGCCCCGGTTCCAACACAGGTTGTGGATACAACAGGTGCGGGCGATGCCTATGCCGCAGGCTTTCTGGCAGGGCTGACATCCGGCCGCAGCCTGCCTGAATGTGGGCGTCTTGCCTCTGTTGCTGCGTCGGAAATCATCTCGCACTACGGTGCGCGTCCGCTTTCCAACCTGTGGGAAGAAATGGGCTTCTAAAGCAGGTGCCCCGTCCGGCGGGCGCGCGTCACTCCGTCAGGAGGCCGCGTTTTCGCCGGGCACGCTGATCACCCGCCCACCCTTGACCTGAAGCGCCACACGCCCTTCACACAAAGCCTGCGCCACATCCCCAAAGACTCTGCCCCGCCAGCCCGACAGCAAGGTGGGAGCCTGTGCCGGGTCCAGCGCCAGAGCCTCCAGCTCATCCATGGAAGCAACCAGGCGTGGCGCCACATCGTGCTCCTCGCAACAGGCGGTCAGCAGCACCTTGAGCAGAGCCACCAGAGATGCAGGTGCTCTTGCGTTATCCTTACCCTTGCCCCGTGCAGGACGCGGCAGTTCCGACTCCGGCAAAGCCTGTGCCTGCTTGACCGCTTCCAGCAACGCCATGCCGGTGCGGCCTTCGGCCAGTCCGCGGGATACGCCACGCACACGGGCAAGCGCATCCACCGTACCCGGTGTTGTGGCTGCTATTTCCAGCAGGCTTTCATCCTTGAGCAAACGCTGGCGCGGCACATTCACGCGTTGGGCCTCACGCTCGCGCAGGGCGGCAACTGCACGCAGCACACCCAACATACGGCGGTTGCCTGTGCGGGCCTTAAGCCGTTCCCACTGCTTTTCCGGATCAGGGCGGAAGGTTGCCGGGTCTTCCAGCTCTGCCATTTCAGCAGCGACCCAACTCAACCGCTTGTCCTGCTCCAGCTTGCGCACCAGCTTTTCGTAAACCAGCCGCAGCCATGTCACATCGCCCGCAGCATAATTCAGCTGGGCTTCGGAGAGCGGACGGGCTGACCAGTCCGTAAAGCGGTGGCTTTTATCAATCATATGGCCAGTCAGGGAGCCAACAAGACTGTCATACCCAACCTGATCCCCAAAGCCCGCCACCATGCCAGCAACCTGCGTATCAAACACAGGTGTCGGCAGGGCATCGAACTCATGCAGAAAAATTTCCAGATCCTGCCGCGCTGCATGAAACACTTTCAGCACCGAGGCATCGGCCATCAGTTCTGCCAGAGGGGTCAGGTCAATCCCTTCCGCCTGTGCGTCAATCAGCACAACAGCATGTGCACTACCCACCTGCACCAGACACAACTCCGGCCAGTACGTGCGCTCACGCATGAACTCCGTATCAACCGTTACAAAACGTTCGGCATGAAACGGTTTAAGAGCTTCCGCCAGGTCCTGGGTAGAGGACACAAGCTGGGGCTGGGGAAAGACGGGAGTGGGTAATTTGGCCATGTTTCTTCCATACACCAGCCAACCAGAAAGAGACAGCCAGAACCCATATACCCCATACGAAACTTGACGAACGCGCCGACAAGCCGGACACCCAAGAAAACCATAGCTGCATGGAGAAAATGATGAACACGGCAGATGATGGACGCCACGCGCTTACCCAGCTTGGCCGCCAGATTGCTCCCCCCAACAGCCCGGAAGAGGCCGTGCTGGAGCGTGTGCCAGCCCCCAACCCGGACAAGCGCTATATGGTGCGCTTTACCGCGCCGGAATTTACGTCCCTGTGCCCTATTACCGGTCAGCCGGATTTTGCCCATATTGTGCTAGATTATGTACCGGACCAGTGGATTGTGGAGAGCAAATCCCTCAAGCTGTTCCTGACCAGTTTTCGCAATCATGGCGCGTTTCACGAAGCCTGCTCCGTGCAGATCGCAAGCACTCTGGTTGACCTGCTCAACCCGGTCTGGCTGCGCATTGGTGCCTACTGGTACCCGCGCGGTGGTATTCCCATTGATGTTTTCTGGCAGACAGGGGATGCCCCCGCTGGGGTATGGATTCCCGCGCAGGATGTCCCGTCCTACAGAGGCCGCGGCTGAATCCGGACACAAAAAAAGCCACCTGAACGGTGGCTTTTTTTAAAAATCTGGCTGAACACAAATTTTAGCTGGCGCTGCCTGCTTCAATTTCTGCCCGTACTGCCTGAATCTGATCCTGCAACACAACAAGGCGGGACGTATCCGTCTTGTCTGCCTTGTCCCATGCTTCAGACAGGGCCTCCAGCTGTGCTGTGGCCATATCAATGGAAATGTCGCTTACCGGCACAGCCTTGTCGGCTAGCACCGTGCATCGTGCAGGGGTAATGTCAGCAAAACCTCCCCCCACAAAATAGCGATCGGTCACTTTGTCCCCTTCGTAAAGGGCAACAACGCCACCACGCAGAAGAAGCATCATGGGCGAATGTTCCGGCATGGCGGCAATATCACCCTCCATGCCCGGAAGAACGGCCATATCTACCTCACGCGACACCAGAACCTTTTCAGGGCTGATTATCTCAATCTGGATTGGCATGAATGGTGCTCCCTCCAGAAGCCGGCTGTTAGGCCGACTCCCTCAGTTTTTCTGCCTTGGCAACAGCTTCTTCGATCGTCCCGACCATGTAGAAAGCCGCTTCTGGCAGATCGTCATATTCACCAGCACAGATCGCCTTGAAGGAACGAACCGTATCGGTCACGGATACCAGCTTGCCGGGGGCACCGGTAAACACTTCTGCCACATGGAACGGCTGGGACAGGAAGCGCTGGATACGGCGAGCGCGGGCCACAACCAGCTTATCGTCTTCAGACAGTTCATCCATACCCAGAATAGCAATGATATCCTGCAAGGATTTGTAGGTCTGGAGAATACGCTGCACTTCGCCAGCTACTGCGTAATGTTCTTCACCCACAATCTGCGGGTCCAGAGCGCGGGACGTGGAGTCCAGCGGATCCACAGCCGGGTAAATCCCCATTTCTGCGATGGAACGGTTCAGAACGGTGGTGGCATCCAAGTGGGCAAAGGTTGCTGCCGGAGCCGGGTCGGTCAAGTCATCGGCAGGGACATATACGGCCTGAACGGACGTAATGGAGCCTTTTTTGGTGGACGTAATACGTTCCTGCAGAGCGCCCATTTCCGTTGCCAGTGTCGGCTGATAGCCCACGGCAGAAGGAATACGGCCCAGCAGTGCGGACACTTCCGAACCAGCCTGCGTAAAGCGGAAGATGTTGTCCACGAAGAACAGCACGTCCTGGTTTTCTTCATCACGGAAGTATTCCGCCATGGTCAGACCAGTCAGGGCCACGCGGGCACGGGCACCCGGCGGTTCGTTCATCTGACCGAACACCAGCGCCACTTTGGAGCCTTCGGTCGAACCGTTTTCACCCAGCTTGATCACGCCTGCGTCCTGCATTTCAAAATACAGGTCGTTCCCTTCACGGGTACGTTCACCAACACCGGCAAATACGGACACACCACCGTGCGCCTTGGCGATGTTGTTGATCAGTTCCTGAATAATAACGGTCTTGCCAACACCTGCGCCACCGAACAGGCCGATCTTGCCACCCTTGAGGTACGGGCAAAGCAGGTCAACAACCTTGATGCCGGTCATCAGGATTTCGGATGCGGCAGCCTGCTCGTCAAAAGCAGGGGCATCGCGGTGGATGGGAGCGCGACGTGCGGTCTGGACAGGGCCCTGTTCGTCAATCGGTTCACCGATCACGTTGAGGATACGGCCAAGGGTTTCCGGACCGACAGGCACGGAAATCTGTGCACCGGTGTCAACCACTTCCGTACCACGGACCAGACCATCGGTCGTGTCCATGGCGATGCAGCGCACTTCGTGTTCGCCGATTTCCTGGGCCACTTCGAGCACCAGAACCTGATCGCCCAGCTTGACATGCAGCGCGTTCAGAATTTTGGGCAGTTCACCTTCGAACTGCACGTCAACAACCGGCCCTTTAATGGTGGTAATGCGGCCAACAGCATTGGTCGTCGTGGCCGCAGGGGCCTGGGTCTGGGTTGTGGTATCCGACATGGGTCAGCTCCTGCGGGGCATACGATCGGGCTCAGACAGCCTGTGCGCCCGAAATGATTTCGATCAGTTCGTTAGTAATATTGGTCTGGCGGGTCCGGTTATAGACCTGCGTCAGACTATCGATGGTGCGGCCTGCATTGCGCGTCGCGTTATCCATGGCCGTCATACGGGCACCGTTTTCACCCGCAACCGTTTCCAGCAGCGAAGCATAAATCTGGACCTGCAGATTGCGCGGCAGCAGCATGGCCAGCAGCGTTGCTTCATCAGGTTCAAACTCATACTGGGCCACATCGTTGGAAGCTTCGAGCGTACCAGATGCCTCTTCCACGACCATGGGAACCAGTTGCTGGCATGTCGGCACCTGTGTCATCGCATTGCGAAACTTGTTGAACACAAGTGTGCAGACATCAATCTCGCCTGCTTCAAGCAGGGCATTGATCTTGTCACCCAGGTCACTGGCGACGGAAAAGGGAATTTCCTTCGCACTTGTCCCGATCACATGATCAACAATCAGGTCCGCATGGTCACGCGTGAAAAAGTTCAGCGCGCGACGACCAACCGGAAGCAGGCGCACCGTCTTGCCTTCAGACTGAAGGCGACGGATGGTCTGCACCGTAAGGCGATGCACGTTGGAGTTAAAGCCACCGCACAGGCCACGGTCACTGGTCATGGGCACAAGGAGATGCACCTTGTCCTGCCCGGTACCGGCCAGAAGAAGAGGCGCTCCGTCCTCCCCCTTGGTTGCACCGGCCAACTCACCCAGCATACGGCGCATGGCTGCCGCATAAGGACGAGCAGCTTCTGCGCTGGCTTGCGCCCGCCGCAGCTTGGCCGCTGCCACCATTTTCATGGCGCTCGTGATCTTCCGTGTCGATTTGATACTTCCGATCCGGGCGCGTAGTTCCTTAAGGGAAGCCATGAGTGCTTCTGCTCCCTCAGCCGGCGAAGTTGCGGTTGAAGGCGGTCAGATATTCGGTCAGCCGCGCTTCAAGATCCTTGGAAATGGCCTTGTCCTTGCTCAGCGTGTCCAGAATGTCCTTGCCTGCGCTCCGCACATCGCTCAGCACTGCACGTTCCCAAGCCACAACCTTGCTGGCTGCAATGCCATCGAGGAAGCCACGGGTACCAGCAAACAGCAGAACAACCTGTTCTTCAACCGAAAGCGGCGAAGCCTGCGGCTGCTTCAGCAGTTCCACCAGACGGGCACCACGGGCAAGCATCTTCTGCGTTGCCGGGTCCAGATCGGATGCGAACTGGGAGAAGGCTGCCATTTCACGGTACTGGGCAAGCTCAAGCTTGATCTTGCCTGCGACCTGCTTCATGGCCTTGATCTGTGCCGCAGACCCAACGCGGGAGACGGAGCCACCCACGTTAACGGCAGGGCGGATACCCTTGTAGAACAGATCGGTCTCAAGGAAGATCTGGCCGTCCGTAATGGAGATCACGTTGGTCGGGATGTAAGCTGCAACGTCACCGGCCTGCGTTTCAATAACGGGCAGAGCCGTCAGAGAACCTGCGCCATTGGCATCGGACATTTTAGCAGCCCGTTCCAGCAGACGGGAATGCAGGTAGAACACGTCACCCGGATAAGCTTCACGGCCCGGCGGACGACGCAGCAGCAGGGACATCTGGCGATAAGCCACAGCCTGCTTGGTCAGATCGTCATAGCAGATCAGGGCGTGCATGCCGTTGTCGCGGAAGTATTCGCCCATAGCGCACGCGGCGTAGGGTGCGAGATACTGCAGCGGAGCCGGGTCAGATGCGGTAGCGGCCACGACGATGGAATACTTCATCGCGCCTTTTTCTTCCAGCAGACGCACAAGCTGTGCAACTGTGGAGCGCTTCTGGCCGACAGCAACGTAAATGCAGTAGAGGGACTTCTTGTCGTCGCCCTGCTCATTCACGCCCTTCTGGGCCAGAATGGTGTCGGTCAGGATGGTGGTTTTACCGGTCTGACGGTCACCAATCACCAGTTCACGCTGGCCACGGCCAATCGGCACCAGAGCGTCAATCGCCTTGATCCCGGTCTGCATGGGTTCGCTCACGGACTGGCGCGGCATAATGCCGGGTGCCTTGACTTCCGCACGACGCAGTTCAACGTCAACCAGCGGGCCCTTGTCGTCGATCGGGTTACCCAGACCGTCCACAACGCGGCCCAGCAGGCCCTTACCAACCGGCACACTGACAACCATACCCGAACGGGTGACACTGTCCCCTTCACGGATGTTGGTGTCATCACCGAAAATAACGATACCGACGTTGTCGCTTTCCAGGTTCAGGGCCATGCCCTTCTGGCCAGCGGACGGAAAGTCCACCAGTTCACCCGACATGACATTCTGCAGGCCAAATACGCGGGCAATACCATCCCCAACGGACAGGACTGTGCCGGTTTCGACCACATCAGATTCCTTGTCGAACGAGGCAATCTGCTGCTTGAGGATATCCGAAATCTCTGCGGGACGGATTTCCATCACGCGGCTCCCTTCATGGCGTAATGCAAACGAAACAGGCGGGTTTTGAGGCTGGCATCATACAGCTTTGCCCCGACGCGGACGACAAGACCGCCGAGCAGGGCGCTGTCAACACGCTCGCGAATATTGATGCGGGAATAACCGGCTTCGGCCAGACGAACCTGAAGCTGGGCCCGCTGTTCGGCCGTAAGCGGCACAGCACTGCTGACCTCGGCCACAACCTCGCCACGGCGGGCCACGGCCAGAGCATCCAGCGATGCAAGAATGCGGCGCAGGACCGGCAGACGACGGTTATCAGCCACGACGCCCACAAAATTACCAAGAATCTGACCGAATCCCTGAGCCTCAAGCACAGCCAGAACGGCCTTGCGAGACACCAGGATATCCAGACGCCTGTCTTCCAGAACAGTGCGCAGGGGCGCACTTTCATCAATCAGGCGCGCAAGTGCGCCACCTTCATCAAGCACGGTGTCCAGCTGCTGCTGTTCGGCAGCCAGATCATAAAGCGCAATCGCGTAACGGCCTTCAAGACCGTTGGCCGCAAAAGCTACTGCTTGTGCTGTCGTTACGCCCGAGGCCACCACTCTTTGGTTCTTTCCTTCTGTGCGCGCCGGCATTCCACACTGACAACGATGCAACCCAGACCATCAGGCGATGAATCCAGATTTTGATGCACCTGTTGGCGCGGCCTCTAGCATGACCACAACAGGCACGCAACTAGCTGAACAACCCTATTTTATTCAACCCGCCACTGGCAGCGCATTCTGGCCGACCAAAATACCAGACCAAAAGCCCTTAAACGCCGGAGCCGCGCACCCTATTAGGTGATAAAACCCCACGCCCGGAACGGCCAATGGGAGCCAGACGCAATCCACTACGTTCACGAAACGGTGAGGTAACAGACATTCAGACTTTTTGGGAGGAACCTTGGAGCGGACAGAGGGAATCGAACCCTCCTCGGTAGCTTGGAAGGCTACTGCATTACCACTATGCTATGCCCGCACTCCGAAGTGTTGGTTTTTATAATCCATCCCCCACACGCGCCGCAAGCCCCCACCAGTTTTTTTACGCCCACGCTCTCCGCGCACGACAATAATCTGCAACAGGCACTTGACTTTAGAGCCACAACATATTTTGTTCCGCCTCCTGTGATGCCCGCAAGATTGTGGCTGGTCAGACGAACGGGTTTCCGTTATAGGTCTTTTCCAGCCGTGGCGGACACGCTGCAGGGGTGTAGCTCAATTGGCTAGAGTGCCGGTCTCCAAAACCGGAGGTTGTGGGTTCGAGACCCTCCACCCCTGCCAGATTTTCTCGTGGTGTACGGAAGGTTCCGCTTTTCACCTGTAAAATGCGGCTTTATCGTACAATCTGAGTGGTGTTGATTTAAGACTGCCCCCTTGGCAACCGAGCGGGGCGGAACAAGGAGAGTGTGCTTCGTGTCGTTCAGTCCCGGTAAGTTCCTGCATGATGTGCGTACCGAGGCGGAACGGGTCACATGGCCCACCCGCCGCGCAACATTTGTCACCACCGGCGCCGTATTGGCCATGGCAGGTATGGCATCCATCTTCTTCTTCGTCGTTGACCAGTTGATCGGTCTCGGCGTGCGTCAACTTTTCGGGCTGGGAGGCTGAGGAAACGGCATGGCCAAGCGTTGGTATGTGGTCCACGTCTATTCGGGCTTCGAAAAGAAAATCGCGCAGCACATCCGCGAAGATGCGGCCCAGAAGGGACTGAGCGACCATATTGACGAGATTCTTGTCCCGTCCGAGGAAGTGATTGAAGTCCGCCGTGGCCAGAAGGTGAACGCGGAACGCAAGTTCTTCCCCGGTTACGTGCTGATCAAGATGGAAATGACCGATGAGTCATGGCATCTGGTCAAGGACACCCCCAAGGTTACGGGTTTTCTGGGTACCAAAAACCGCCCTACACCCATTTCCGCGGCGGAAGCCGAACGGATTATCCGCCAGACAGAGGAAGGTGTGCAGCATCCCCGCTCCGCCGTTACCTTTGAAGTGGGCGAGCAGATTCGTGTGGCTGATGGCCCCTTCACTTCCTTCAATGGTGTTATTGAAGAAGTGGATGAAGAAAAAGGCCGCCTGAAAGTCAGCGTTTCGATCTTTGGCCGTTCCACACCGGTGGATCTGGAGTTCAATCAGGTCGAAAAGCTGTAATTTTTCAGCTCACAGATACGATATTAAAAAAGGCGGCCTCCGGGCCGCCTTTTTTATTGCTGATTCGCACCGTCCATCTGCCTTGCAAACACAACAAACCCATTCCAGCGTTTGGAACACTCGGGCATGTTCCGGGTTGTATCCTTGTCTGTTAGCCTGACGTGGTTTTTGTTTTGCCAAGGAGTTACCATGCCTTCAGCCCTGACTCTTAGAGGAACAGCCCTTCTTAACAATGCCCTGCTGAACAAGGGCACGGCATTTACAGAAGCAGAGCGGCGGGAATACGGGCTGGAAGGACTCCTGCCCACACAGGTGGAAACACTGGACCGGCAGGTGGAGCGAATCCACAGGCACCTCGAAGCCAAACCCAGCAATCTGGAGCGCTACATCTATCTGAGCGGCCTGCGTGACCAGAACCAGACCCTGTTCTACCGGGTGCTCATGTCCAACCCCGCACAGTTTGTGCCCATTGTGTATGCGCCTACTCTGGCGGCTGTCTGCCAGCAGTTCAGCCACATCTACCGTCGCCCGCGCGGCATGTACATCAGTCTGGACATGCGCGGCCGAATCCGTGATGTGCTGCGCAACTGGCCTACGGATAACGTACGCTTCCTGTGCGTCACCACTGGGGGGCGTATTCTGGGGCTGGGCGATATTGGCGTGAACGGCATGGGCATTCCCATTGGCAAGCTTGACCTTTACACGGCCTGCGGGGCGGTCCCGCCGGAAGTGCTCCTGCCTGTGCAGCTCGATATTGGCACAACCAACAGCGCCCTGCGGGCAGACCCGCTCTACCTTGGGCTGCGCAGGGAGCCCCCTCCGCTGGAGGAACTGGACGGGTTTGTGGAAGAATTTGTAAGCGCGGTTAAGGAGGTCTTCCCCAACTGCTGCCTGCATTTTGAGGACTGGAAGGGCACAGACGCCCTGCATTATCTGGACAAATACCGCAACACGGCCCTGTGCTATAATGATGACATTCAGGGCACTGCGGCCGTTACGCTGGCCGGCCTGATTACCGCGCTCAAAATCAAGAATGAAACACTGGCGCAGCAGCGCTTTTTATTCCTCGGGGCAGGCTCCTCCGGGCTGGGTACCGCGGATATGCTGATTTCCGCCCTGAAGCAGGAAGGCATAAGCGAGCAGGAAGCTATTGAGCGCATAACGCTCATGGATGTGAACGGCCTGCTCGAGACCTCCCGCACGGACCTGAGCCCACAGCAAAAACGCTACGCCAAAGCCATGCCCCCCTCGCGTGATCTGCTGGCCACAATCAAAGCCATCAAGCCCACCGTGCTTATTGGTGTTTCAACCAGCGGGGGAGCCTTTACGCAGGAGGTTGTGGAAACCATGAGCGCGCTGAACGAGCGCCCCATTATTTTCCCGCTCTCCCTCCCCCAGAAAAACGCGGAATGCACAGCCGAGCAGGCATATGAATGGTCACAGGGACAGGCACTTTTTGCCGCCGGTCTGCAGTTCCCCGAAGTGGAAATGAACGGGCGAACCTTCTACCCCGGTCAGGCCAACAATTTTTACATCTTCCCGGCTCTGGGGCTGGCTGTGTACGCCACATGCCCCAAACACATTACGGATGACATGGTCATTGAAACCGCCCGCGCACTGGCGGATCAGGTAGACCCGGCATCACGCGAGCGGGGCCGCCTGTTCCCGCCCCAGAGTGACATTCTGGAGGTATCGGTTACGTCTGCTGCGCGTATTGCCGAATTTATTTTTGATCAGAGCGCCGCAACGGTAGAACGGCCTAAGGATATTCGGGCCTGGATTGAAAGCCTGACGTACAGCCCACGCTACGCGGACTGATTTTTTACAGACCACAAAAAAACCGGGGCCGTGTTTCTGCCCCGGTTTTTTTCTTCGATTCGACTGGACGTATGGCGTCAGGCGTCCAGCGGAGGAGCCGGATCAAACCCGAAAACCCGGCCATAAAACGCCAGTTCCATGGTCCATGCCTGACGGATGGTTGCCTCCTGGCGGAAGCCATGCCCCTCGCCGGGGAATTCATGCAACGTACAGGGAGCACCTGCCGCACGCAGCGCCGCTGCCATGGCATGCGCCTGAGAGGGCGGAACAACCTTGTCCTCCGTCCCCTGCAACAGCAGCACCGGCGCCCTTATCCGGCTGGCGACAGAAAGGGGTGAGCGCGCCACATAAACAGACTCCGCTTCCGGCCACGGGCCAACCAGACCATCAAGGTAGCGCGCTTCAAACTTATGCGTTTCCTGTGCCAGTGCGCGCAGGTCAGTGACACCATACAGACTAACACCCGCAGCAAACAGGTCGGATGCCGCCAGCGCCAGCAACACGGTCATTCCCCCCGCACTGGAGCCGCGAATAGCGATTCGCTCGGGGTCAACGCGGCCAGTAGCCACCATATGGTGGCAGGCGGCAATGCAGTCCGCCACATCCACAACGCCCCACTGGCCTTGCAGCCGATTGCGCCAGGACCGCCCAAAGCCTGTGGAACCCCCGTAATTGACATCCAGCACGGCAAAACCGCGCGATGTCCACCACTGCACCTTAAAGGAAAAACCATCCTGCGCCCGGGCGGTTGGGCCACCATGCACCAGCACGATCATCGGGGGTTTTTCATCCTGCGGCACACAGGCACGGCTATTGGCAGGGGGGTAAAAAAAGGCATGCCCCTGCTGGCCATCGACCCCATCCACCGCAAAACGCACCGATTCGGGGCGGGAAATATCTGCCGCCTGCAAATCCAGCGTGGCAGAACGACGGAGTACCTGCTGCACACCGTGCTCGGCAGAACCCACCACCACGGCGGGCAGGGCATCCACCGGCGCCTGCACCCATGCAAACCGCCCATCTGCCAATGCAACAGGACATTGGTCTGGCTGCCCTGCAAAGCTGTGAGTGTGGCCCTCAGCCGTACGTACAAAACACTGGCCTTCGCCATCACGCACGCTCAGGGCCATGCACCCGCCATTGGCCAACGGCTGGTAGCTACTTTGGCCAAACACCCATGCGGGCTGGCCAATCTCCCCCTCTGGCATGGCATACGCCACCAGATGCGGGGCGGGCTGATGCACGACCTCCCATACCCGCCAGAGTTCGGAACGGTCAGAAATCACAAGCAGGTGGCCATCTACCGTCCAGCGCGGCTCCACCAGCGACTCGTCGCCTGCCCCTCCGGCCAGAACCTGCACACCTTCAAGTGCCGCAATGGTGCCATCTGCCCCGCGCACCACACGCCCCATGCACAGGCGCGTGGAGTCCCACGGCATGTTCGGGTGGTCCCACTCAATCCACGCCAGCAACGTGCCATCGGGCGAGAGGGTGGGGGACATGTAAAAATCCGCACCATGTTGCAGCACCAACCCTTCCGGGCCAGCCCCCCCACCAAGGGCGACCAGTGTGCTCTGGGGCTCACCAGCCGCACGGTGGTCCTCACGCACGGCCACAACCGAAAGGCTGGCGGGGTCAAACCGCAGGTCGGCAAAGCGCACGCCTTCCGCCCCGGCCAGAAGGGTGGAAGCTCCACCTCCCTGCCCCAGCAGCCAGACCTGCGCCGTGCGCCTGTCCGCATAGACAATACCGTGGGGGGAGACGGCATAAGCGCCTCCGCCATATTCATGCACACGGGTCCCGACATCGGCCTGCGCAGGCAGCACCTCGGCCACGCCATCGGGCTCCGCCCAGCGCATCAGAACTGTCCGCCCCCCCTCTGCCGGCCGGCGCTCCAGCCAGAACACGGCCTGCCCTGTGCTGCGGACCTCTGAAAAAGTCAGGCTTTTACCAGCCACCAGAGTAGCCGTTACGGGGGAGGGCCAACTACCACAGCGCATGGGCTGGGACATTTGAGCATGAGCACTGTTCTGTTCCATCATTCACCCAGTTTATCATGCAAAACACCCTGAACGGAAAGGCATGTGCCGCTTTGCATTCCATGCTAGGCAGGGCATACGGACCTGCTGTTTTTTCCTGTGGGCTTGACATGACGGGAGCGACTCTGCTCCTCCCCACTCCTGACGATGTTCTCTCTGAATTGGATTGTCTGTCCTGTTACACGCTCTGGAATCCATCTTTTCGCTTGATTACCTGACAACCCTGTTCACCCGGTACGGTTATGGGGTGGTTGGAGTGGTTGTTATGCTGGAAAGCATGGGCCTGCCCCTTCCTGCGGAAAGTCTGCTGATTACCGGGGCCATTTTTTGCGCCACCACCCACAAGCTCCAGATCGAAGGCATTATTGTTGCCGGGGTGACAGGGGCGATCATGGGGGACAATCTGGGCTACCTGCTTGGCCACCGGCTGGGCCTTGGGCTTTTGCGCAAGCACGGTCCACGCTTTGGCTTAACCCCTGAGCGCCTGCTGCTGGGACGTTATGTTTTTCTCAAGCATGGTGGGCCGGTTATCTTTTTTGGTCGCTTTGTGGCCATCCTGCGGATGTTTGTTGCCATACTGGCCGGAGCGAACCGTATGCCCTGGCATACGTTCCTGTTCTATAACGCGCTTGGCGGCGTGTTCTGGGCTGGAGGATACACAACATGCGCCTACCTGCTGGGAAGCGAGATTGCCAAACTCTCCGGCTGGCTGGCCGTAGGCTTTGGGGCCGCGACTCTGGTGGTTATTGGCGTGCTGTTCGTGTTCATCAAGCACAATGAAAAACGTCTGACGGAGGAAGCCATGAAAGCAGCAGAACAGGATGAGCAGCTCAAAGCCCCCCTGCCATGATGGGCCGCAGTCCCTGGCGGGTTAACAGCACACAACCGGAGCTCCATGGGCGCGTAGCCCTTGTAACCGGCGCAAACAGCGGTCTGGGATTTGAGGCCGCACTCGGCCTTGCCCACCGTGGCGCAAAACTTATTCTACCAGTCCGCAACCCCGAAAAAGGGCAGAATGCCCTGGACCGCCTGCGCGCGGACTGCCCCCAGGCGGATGTGACCCTGCTCCCGCTTAATCTGGCCTCCCTCCGCTCCGTGGCGGAATGTGCGCGGGCTGTTGGCGCGCTGACAGACCGGATTGATCTTCAGATCAATAATGCCGGGGTCATGGCCCCGACGCGGCGCATGGAAACCGAAGATGGATTCGAACTCCAGCTCGGTGTGAACCATCTGGGCCATTTTGCTCTGAGCGCGCATCTGCGCCCCCTGCTGGAAGCGGCAGAAGGAGGCGGTGTGCTTGTAACCGTAGCCAGCCTTGCGGCGGGTAAAAACACCATCCACTTCAACGACCTGCAATTCCGCCACAGGTATAGCCCGTTCGGAGCGTACCAGCAGAGCAAGCTGGCCAACCTGCTTTTTGCGCAGGAACTGGCCCGCAAAGCGGGGGAACGGGGCTGGAACATCCACTCCCGCGCAGCACATCCGGGATGGGCGGCTACCTCCATTGTGGCTAACGGGCAGGCATCCACCCTACCCAAGCCGCTGGGGCTGATCGAACAGACCCTTGGCACGGCTATCCTGCGCGTTATGGGCCAGTCCGCCGCCAAAGGGGCCGAACCCCTGCTTTATGCAGCCCTTGCCCCCCAGGCGCGGGATGGAGATTACTATGGCCCGCAGGGAACGGGCGAACGCCGTGGCCCACCCGGCCCGGCCATTGTGCCCCCCACAGCCCGCAAGGCCAGTCTGGCCGCCCGCCTGTGGGACGTTTCGGAACGGCTGACCAACACGGCCTGGTAAAAACCAGGCCGCTTACCCGTGCGTGGAACGGCGCGCACGGCTCTGCTGGCGCAGAACGCGCTCGATCCAGTCATTCAGCTTACGGGTGGTATCCTCCGCCTCTTCCCGGTCCGGGTAGATGGTGGGGAAACGCAGCGCCAGCCAGCGCCATGCCACCAGCCGCTTATGCCGTTTTTCGGCCCGCTCCAGTTCCTCACGCCCGGCGCGTTCGGCAGCAGGCAGCGGGCCTGTGCCCGGTGGCAGCACACGGCGGCCAGCAGCGTGGTCCGCCGCCCAGCCAACCAGACGCCTGATCCCGTTATCGCGGTCATCCACCGGGCACATGGCGTAGGACCAGCGGGTGGTCAGGTCCAGCCCTTCCACCCCTTCCAGCGCGGAGGCAATGGCAAAGGCCTGCTCCATATCCGACAGGCGGTAATTGGGATCATCCTTGCGCAGAACCGCCCTGTGAATGCGTGAGAGCACGCCATACAGACTTTGCGAGCCTATTTCGGACGCAACAGCTTTTACAATGTCCGCATCGGGCTGCACGTAGGGGCGCAGGTCATCGGGCAATTCGGCATCGGCATCCAGCTGGCGACGCACAAAGCTCGGGCTGCCTGCACCGGCCAGAACGGCCACAACGCCTGTCTCGTGCTTGCCAAAACGGCCCGCACGCCCGCCAATCTGCTTGACTTCCTGTACGGTCAGGTCGCGTGTCTGCCGGCCATCGTATTTTTTGAGCGCGGCAAACACCACCCGTTTGATGGACAGGTTAAGCCCCATGCCAATGGCATCTGTTGCCACCAGAATATCAGCCTGACCGTTGTTAAAGCGCTGCGCCTCCGCCCGGCGTACTTCCGGGCTGAGTGCGCCATACACCACAGCCACACGCTTGCCGTGCTGCATAAGGGCTGCACGCAGGTCCAGCACCTCCCTGCGGGAAAACGCAATCAGCGCATCCCCCGCCCCAAGGTCGGCCAGACGCACAGGCTGGCTGGCGGCCTTGAGCGGACTTTTACGCTCGAGCGAGATTTCATCCAGCGGGTCACCACATAGTTCGGCAATCCGGCGGACCATGGGAATACAGTCCGGCGCACCCAGCACATACAGGTGCCGCGCTGGTGCCCCCATAATGGCGGCTGTCCATGCGGCACCACGGTCCGTATCAAACAGCATCTGGGCTTCATCAATGACGGCCACATCAACCGGGCTGTAAAAGGGGCACATCTCCACCGTTGCAGCCAGATGCCGGCTTCCGGGGACTTCAATCCGCTCCTCCCCGGTGGACAGGGAAGCCTCAACCCCACGTGCGGCCAGCGCTTCACGGAACTCATGCGCCAGCAGACGCAGGGGGGCCAGAGCCAGCCCGCTCTCCGCCTGTGCCAGCGCATTAAGGGCTGTGTAGGACTTGCCGCTGTTGGTTGGCCCCGTGACCAGCGTAATCTGGCGGTTGAGGGCACGCGCGGTGCGGAAATGGGCCGCGTATTTGTCCAGCGCCGCCACACGGGCGATCACGGCATTGGCGACCTTGCGCCCCATATCCGGCGCATGTTTGCCCTTGCCCGGACCTGTTGCGGGGCCACGTTCCTCCTTGCGCCACTCGGACAGGTTGCCCCGCAGGGCCACAAGTGCTGCGGGGTCAAACTCCCACCGCTCCCGCCCACCGGGTTCCTGCACCTTACGCGCAACGGGTAGCCGATTCTCGGCAATCCAGCGCAGGGCCTCACGGTGGGAGCAATGGAGGAGTCGCGGCACCTCATTGAACGGCACAAGGCTGCTTTCCCATGCCTTAAGGTGCTCTTCCTCCTGTGCGCGTTTGTTCTGGGCGGTCTGTTCTATCCGGCTGGCGGCCCGCTGGCGCTGAGCCTCTTCCTTGCGGGCGGTCTCCAGAAAGGGGTCGCCTTCGGGCAGGTCAAAGGCAATGGCCACGGCCATAAGCAAAAGGTCGGTCTGGGCAGGGGATGGCACGCGCCCGATATCCACCAGATCCGCCTGAATGGCGGCAAACGCCGCATGGGGCGATGCTCCATACCCACGCAGGCGTGCCAGACTGACCGGAGCCAGAGCGTGCTCAAGCGCCTGATCATCCGCCGCCGGGTCGGTAATCCCGCCGACGGCCTCTTCTATTTCCTCCCGCGTAATCCAGATTCGGCCACTGCGGCGCGTACGGTCCAGCAGGCGGGAAATCCATTTTTTGCGCCGCACCTGGCACAGCGCAGCCCGATAGACCTCAACCGGAACTTCGCGCGCTCCGGGTTCAAGTGCCCGGGCAATGCGGCGCAGAACCTCTGTTTCTTCCTTGGGTTCGGGCTGGAGGCCCGTATGGGCCACGGCACGGGCAAGCGCTTCACGCGCGGGGGAGGCGGGGCTATCTGACGTCATGCCCTACTCTTGCGTCATCCCGGGCGGCGGAACAATGGGCCTTGCCCAATACTTCATGGAAAAATCAAACATTGCGCCCCGGCAATGGGGGGAACGGCGCAATATACGCTTGATATGGCAGCCGCCTTGTGCCCATTGTGCCCGCCACTGGCGGTTTGTGGCTTCCAAGCGAGGCTGTTCCTGCCCTGCTGTGTGAAGCAGGAACACGTCTTGTGACGAATTTGCACTGGCGTCCCACGCGCCTGCCCCTTAAAAACGCCGCCAAAGCACCAGGGTTGCCTTTTGCCTGTTGAAGCACTGCCCCCTTTGGGCAAAAGCGCGCCATCTATCTGATCTGCTATAAGCGGAGTACAAAGCGGTCCATGTCTGAAACCATTCTTGATAACGACGTTCTCCCCCGGATGTCTGCCTCTGAAGTGCCGAGCAGCCTGCTGCCGGTAGAAGGGCAGGACGGTGTGTGGCACCTTGCTCCCCCTACCAAGGAGTACGGCCACCTTTACCCGGCCAAGGTGCTGACCGTGCACCACTGGACCGACCGCCTGTTCACCTTCACCACCACGCGTGACCCCGGCCTGCGGTTTGAGAACGGCCAGTTCGCCATGATCGGGATTGAAGTGGACGGTAAGCCCCTGCTGCGCGCCTACTCCATTGCCTCCCCCAATTATGCGGACGAAATGGAGTTCCTCTCCATTGCCGTGCCTGATGGCCCGCTGACCTCGCGCCTGCGCCACGTCAAGGTAGGCGACACGGTTCTGATCGGGCGCAAGCCCACCGGCACCCTGCTGCTGGACAACCTGCGCCCCGGGCGGAACCTGTACTTCCTGTCCACCGGCACGGGTCTGGCTCCCTTCATGAGCCTGATCAAGGACCCGGAATGCTATGAGCGTTACGACCACGTGATCCTCAGCCATACGGTCCGTATTTCTGGCGAGCTGGCCTATGCCAACCATATCCGCCACGAACTGCCCCAGCACGAGTTCCTTGGCGAGGACATTAGCGGCAAACTGCTTTACTACCCCGCCGTCACGCGTGAGGACTTTGCCGTAACCGACCGCATTACCAAGCTGATCGAAACCGGCAAGATCTTTACGGATCTGAATATCCCCGCTCTGGACCCCGAGCATGACCGCGTGATGATCTGCGGTTCGCCCGAAATGCTGGCCGATACGGAAGCCCTGCTTCAGGCCCGCGGGTTTGATGAAGGCAACATGTCCACCCCCGGTGCTTACGTGGTGGAAAAAGCGTTTGCCGAACGGTAAAGGTAGTCCCACCTTACTGTAAAAGACCCTCAGCCCAGCACCAAAGGAGCCCTGCCCCATGACGTATGACTTTGATCTTCTGGTCATAGGAGCAGGCTCCGGCGGTGTTCGGTGCGCCCGCATTGCCGCCGGCCACGGTGCGCGTGTTGGTGTGGTGGAAAGCCGCCACTGGGGGGGCACATGCGTCAATCTTGGCTGTGTGCCCAAAAAGCTGATGGTCATGGCCAGCGATTATGCCGACATGGTGGAAGACAGCCACGGCTTTGGCTGGTCCACCGCACCGGGCACCCATAGCTGGCCCACCCTGATTGCCGCCAAGGACCGCGAAATTACGCGCCTGAACGGTATTTACGTCTCCATGCTGGAAAAAGCGGGCATTACCCTTTTTACCGGCCATGCCGAATTTGTGGATGGGCATACCCTGCGTATTACCCCCTCCCCTCTGGCCCCCACGGAACAGCCCCGGACCATTACCGCCGAGCGGATTGTGATTGCCACCGGCTCCACCCCCACCAAGCTGGATATTCCCGGAGCAGAACTGGCCATTACCTCGGACGAGGCCTTTGCCCTGCCGCAGCGCCCCGAACGGGTGGTCATGATTGGGAGCGGGTATATCGGCATTGAATTTGCCGGTATCTTTGCAGGACTTGGCTCGCAGGTAGACCTTGTTTACCGCCGCGACCTGCCCCTGCGTGGCTTTGATGAAGACATGCGCACCGCACTGGCAGACGCCATAGATGCCCGTGGCATTACCCAGCACCGCCATGCCAACCCCACCAGCATAACCCGGAACGGCGCCGAGCTGGTCCTGACACTGGATAACGGGCAGACCCTGCGCGCAGACTGCATCTTCATGGCCACAGGCCGCCGCCCCAAAATTGATGCGCTGGGACTGGGCAAGACATCCATCACCACCGCCGATAACGGCCGCATTCAGGTTGATGGCAATAGCGAGACGGCACATCCCGGCATTTACGCCATTGGGGACGTGACCGACCGTATCAACCTCACCCCCGTTGCCATTGCGGAAGGGCATAATCTGGCCGATCGCCTGTTTGGGCAGGCCCCCCCGCGCCAGTGGTGCTACGCGACCACTCCCAAGGCAGTCTTTTTCTCCCCCCCTCTCGCCACGGTTGGTCTGACGGAGGAGGAAGCCACACAAAACGGGGCTGTGGATATTTACCTCACCCGCTTTAACCCCATGCGCTACACGCTGGCAGGCCGCGTGCGCAGAACGGTCATGAAACTGGTTGTGGACCAGCAGAGCCAGAAGGTGGTTGGTGTGCATATTCTGGGCGACGAAGCACCGGAAATGCTACAGGCCGTAGCCATTGCCGTAACAGCCGGACTGACCAAAGCCGACTTTGACCGCACCATTGGTATTCACCCCACCTCAGCCGAGGAACTGGTGACCATGCGCACCCGCACACGCACCACCCCCAAAGCTGACAAGTAAGGACAACCCCCATGGCCGCATCCGCACAGAACACTCCGCACAAGGCGCATGATCTGGCGCTCAAAAACGGTTCCGTTGTCCTGCCTGATGGCACGGTGGAAACAACGGTATATGTGCGTAATGGCCAGATTAGCGCCATTGGCGGCACGGCAGATGCAGCGCGGGTTATTGATTGTAGCGGCCTGACCATTCTCCCCGGCGTGATCGACACTCAGGTTCATTTCCGTGAACCCGGGGCGGTGGAAAACGAAGACCTTGAAACCGGCAGCCGGTCCGCCGTGCTTGGCGGGGTCACTGGCGTTTTTGAAATGCCGAACACCAAACCCACCACCTCCACGCCCGAAGCCGTGGCCGACAAGCTGGCCCGCGCCAAAGACCGGATGTGGTGCGAACACGCATTTTATGTTGGTGCAACATCCGACAATGCCGACCAGTGCGGGGAGCTGGAAAAACTGCCCGGCACTGCGGGGATCAAGGTGTTCATGGGGTCTTCCACAGGCAACCTGCTGGTCTCTGATGATGCCATGCTTGAGCGCGTCCTGCGCTCCGGCCAGCGCCGGGTGGCCATTCATGCCGAAGATGAAGCCCGGCTGATCGAACGCATGGGAGAACGTGTGGAAGGGGACCCCTCCTCCCACCCCGTCTGGCGGGATGATGAAACGGCATTACGCGCAACTGCCCGTGTGCTGCATCTGGCCCGCAAAACCGGGCGGCGCGTGCATATCCTGCACATTACCACCCCTGCGGAACTGGAACTGATTGCCCAGCACCGCGACATCGCCACCTGTGAGCTAACGCCCCAGCACCTGACACTGGCAGCCGAGGATGCTTACCCGCGTCTGGGCACGTTTGCCCAGATGAACCCCCCCATCCGCTCCGCTGCACACCGCGACGGACTGTGGCACTGGGTCACGCAGGGTATGCCCGATGTAATTGGCTCCGACCATGCGCCCCATAGTCTGGCCAACAAGAGCAAGCCCTACCCGGCCTCCCCTTCCGGCATGCCGGGTGTGCAAACACTGCTCCCCCTTATGCTCAACCATGTGGCCCACCACCGCCTGACCTTGCGCCGGCTGGTGGACCTGACATCCGCCGGCCCCCAGCGCCTGTTTGGTCTGGTTCGCAAAGGCCGGATTGCCGTGGGGTATGATGCGGACTTTACCATTGTGGACCTGAAGGCCCGCTGGACCATAGAGCAGGACTGGCTGGCCTCCCGCTGTGGCTGGTCCCCGTTTACGGGCGAGACCCTGACCGGCAAACCTGTGGGCACCGTTATTCGCGGGCAGCAGGTGATGTGGGAAGGAACACTGGCGGACAAAGCAACAGGTCAACCCTTCCGCTTTGACGCGACCGACAAGTAAAACGCAACGTCGTCAGCTTCCAAAACGGCAGGCCCCGCGCCGGTTATATCAGGGAAACACAGCCGATAAGCGGTTCAAGCGCCGCTTATCGGCCCTAATATTGCCCCTGCAACAACTACCGGCAGAAAACCTTACCCACACACTTACTGAGACAACCGCAAAGCGGAAATCTGGCCAGCGATGTTGGAAAAGGCCGTTTGCATATCCGAAGCATTGGGTGATTCGAAGTAATGGTTACTATCGGTTGCACACGCCTTCATGGTGTTGATTGCAGCCGTATCCACCGATGAACCCTGATGCGTATAGAGAATAACAAACAGGTCTATGCCCATCGCCTTCATGTTAGAACAGACCTGCACCACAAGATTATCCAGTATGGGTCGCACAGTATCCTGAAACCCATAATAATACCCGTTTACCGTAGCCAGGTTATTATCCAGCAAACGCCCGAATGCTGTTTCGTCACTATTCCACCATCCCCCCATATTGTCATAATAATCAGGATAGCCATAGTAACAGGGGCACATCTGGTTCGTGCCATCGGTCATCAGCACCAGAATCTTCTTTGTGCTGGATTGCCCGTAATCATAGGGCATGTCCGGCAATGAACTGGACCACAGACCTTTCCACTTGGGGCTAATTGTAAACCAGCCCATCTGCAACGCATTCTGGATCAGGGTTCCACCACGCTGCAGCATGGGCATAAGGCTGATTTCTTTTTCAACGGTCGCCTTTGCCGCAGTCTCGGGCAACAGTGCAAGCGGCGGACAGCCCAAATTGGGGCCGACTTCACCGCTGGAAACCCTTGGGGGAGCAGACGCGGATAATGTAATTGGGGCTGTTTCCGTAATGCCGGGGCGGCCGGAAACACTCCAGTCATTATCCCCCTGCAGGTAGCTACAGCCGCCAAACCACGAACAATAATAAGGTGTTTTCTGGTAAGTGGTGGGCCAGAAAAACGGCTTGAACAGATAACTGGATACGGGCGGATTCTCACTCATATCTGCCGTTCCATCACTCGCATAACGTGCGAACACACATCCACCCCAGCCATTTTTGCCATATTTCAGGGTGGAAATATTGGAGGAACTATCCAGCCAGTCTGTATGCGAGTTGCCAATATTTACCTCGCCACCAAACGGCACAACAGAAACCCATGTGGTTGTCGTTGTTGTACTGTCCCCATACACCGTTTCGACCAGATTGGTTGCGCCCGTTCTAAGAGCCAAAATACCGTCCGAACCCAGTGAGTTCGTATTATCCAGCACAAGAGCGACCTCAAGCCCGCCCCCTGCCGCAACAACCTGAGCCTGCGCCACAACCGGGATCTGATTCCAGCCAAAAATTTTAGCAAACACCATCGGCACATATGCTGTGGCCGAGATGTTCAGCGTAGATGCATCCACAAACGTAATTTTGGGCCCAGGCGTTTGTGATCCAAGCGGACCAATCCCATTGGCAACGTGATTGACTGCAAAATTCTGCCAGAACACCAGTGTAGCATCTGCATCACGGGTGGAAGCCTTGACCTCCCTCCCAGCTGTAAGGGCTGCCGCATCAATAGCGGTTTGCAGTCTTACACGCGTCAGATAGGTGCGGGAAAAGTCGATACCCATGGCAACAGAGGCAACCATGGCAAACATGACTATACCAACAACCAGCCCCACAGCGCCCTTTCGATCCATCATGTGCATTCTTTCGCTGTTGCTGTGGTATCAAGTTTGCCTACGCCAATATTGGTACCAAAAAAACGGGCTGGCAAAACGGACTGGCTGCTGAGCACCGGACTATCCCGGTTGGTCATAAGCCCCGAAGCAAACTGCCATAACCCGGGCCGGGCAAATGCCTCCACTGCAATAAATGTCTGAGCAGGATTCATGGAGACACCGGATATTGCATATTGCGAAAGACTCGCTGATGTAATCCCGCTTTTAAAGGTAGTGGAGCCAACCTGCTTCTGCCAGTAAATGGTGAGCTTATTATTACTATCCGGTCCTATCGCTGTAATGATAACGGCACCATTGGTTGTACCGACAATGTCCAGAGGTGCCGCGATCTGCTGCGCATCGGCAAAAAAAACATTCAGGTCATACGGGTCTGAAATATGCTGGCACTGGGCAATAATCTGCCCCACCTGCGTCGTCACAGAGTGAAGGCGCATCCAGTTCCTGAATTCAAAAATCATGTCTGCTGCCCCCAGCAGCAGCAAAAGAGCCACAGGAGCAACAAGCGCCAGTTCCAGCGCTACAGAGCCCTTACGGTTAGCAGCTAATCGTGCCTGAAAACGGTTCATTTTTAACCAACGATGATACTTTATGGACCATACTCCTAGAGTTCATAATCCACCTTCCAAAAAAAGTAAGGTATGGCTGAGTATAAACAAATGTATAAATCATTGTATCCCCCCCAGCACCCCCAAATCCACTGCCACTGGAAGAAACAGCCGTAGCATTATTTGCCGCCGACGTTATTGTCAGGTTTTCGGGTTTTAAAATTGTCGGGGCACGTAGCGTCACAAGAAAAACAATAGCCTGAGCACGACATGTTGGAGAGGCCTTTACGTTTGGCACAATCGACTGCCCGGTTGATGCAAAGCGTATTGCTTCGTCCACCCCGTTCCGCAGCGCAGCCTCGGTTTCCAGCTGCCAGCCAACCTCTATCGTGCCCACCACAACCATAATCAGCAACAGAGCCGTTAGCGCAAACTCGACTGCGGCCGCACCACGACGATCATTGCGCAACATAAGGGCGCGTCCTGAATTTGGAAAAAGACGCCATGACAATGTTTGCCTGCGCCTTTGGCATATCCTGCATGAGCGTATTCCGCGCATTATTCCGGTATCCAGCCAAGTATTGTGCCAGTGCAAAATTGGCCCGCACCCTGCTTGAAGTCGTATCCGGTGCAGCAGCAATAGGTTCCAGAATATCCAGCGCCTGAGCGTACTGCCCACTCAACACATACGACAGCCCCAGATTGCTCTGAGCAGACACTTTCATTGGATCAAGCCCCATGGCCTTCCTATAGGCCGCCTGCGCAGGCACATATTGGCCCTGCAGGTCATACGAAACGCCCAGATCAACCCATGCCTGCACATCGCGCGGATAACGCTTGACCATATCCTGTAACAGCACCGTTGCCTGCGGCGGATCGATCTTCAGCTTGATCTTGGCCAGACCTTTGGTTGCTTCCAGGGAATGCGGCTTGTGCTGGAGGGCTTTTTCAAAAAAAATGGCGGCTGCCTGATTACGGCCCATGCTGGCATTGACCTTACCCAGTTCAGTCAGGGCTTTAGGGTCATCCGGATGTTCATTCAGATAATGCTTTAGCACCTCCAGAGCCGCCTGAGGGGCGCCATCCCGCAATTCTGCATCGGCCTTGACAACTTCATCCGTCATCGCCGACTGCGTTCCGCAACCGGCAAGCAACGGGAGCAGCAGAAACAGCAGGACATTCATGTATCTGATACGGTACATCTCTATTGTACTCTTCTCTTCCCTTAGATTAGTTATAAAACGTCTTCACAACCTGAAGGAAGGCTGGTCCACCAGCAATAATGAACACGATTGGCAGAAAAAATAGAATCATAGGCAACGTCAGCAATACCGGCAGCTGAGCAGCACGGGCTTCATACTCAATCATGCGATTCTTACGAATTTCAACAGAAAGAGCGCGCAACGCCAGCGTTACCGACGACCCGACCTGAATAGTCTGGCTTAAGGAATTGGCAATACGGCGCATATCCAGCAATCCCGTGCGGCTTGCCATCAACTGAAAAACTTCCCGTCGATCAGTAATCATGTTCATCTCCTGAGCCGTCAACTGAAACTCAAAAGCCGTACTCGGATTGACACTCTTCATTTCCAGCGCCACGCGATTAATGGCCGCTTCAATTGCCAAGCCTGCATCCGCACAGATTACCAGCATATCCAGCGCATCAGGGAGTCCTTTTTCTACCGCTTTAAGATAACTCTTCCTCCATTGCCGAATAAGGATATCAGGTAACAGCAAGCCAAAAATGGCCCCGGCAACAGGAGCAATAATATGCAATGCAGGTTTGGAAAAAAAATCATAGGAAAAAAACCAAGCAACAAAGCCGCCAACCGGTAGCAGGATCAGCTTACATCCAACAAAGATTTCCAGATAATGACTTCCTATATAAGAACTTGCACGCAAGCCTTCTGTAAACGCCTGAATGCTCTTTTCATCTATAATTCCACTTTTGAGAACAACTTGGCCTATTTTTTGAAATACTACTGAAAATCTACCCCCTTTTCGTTCTTCAACAGAATTAGGGTCGAGCTCGCCTACAGTCGCCAGAATAACCCGTAAACGTTTGGCACGTCTGTCGTCACTGCGTGTTTTGGCCACCAGAATGAGCACAGAAGCGCAGAACACCGCCAGCAAGCAAAGGAATATGATGATGTTCAGATAAGATGCCATTAGAGATCAAGAGTTCTGCTGATAATTATCTTCATAACGGCCATCCCCAAAACAAACAAAAAGATGGCAGACGCCAAGAGGTAATGACCAGACTGCGTCCAAAAAAGCTGGTTGATATAGTCCGGATTAACGAACTCCAACAGAATGGCAATAAAAAAGGGCAGTGCAGCCAGGACGTAAGAACTCATTTTAGCTTCGCTGGAAAGTGCAAGGCCTCGTTTGTAAATGGCAATCTGCTGCTTGATCGTATCTGCTAGCGATGACAGCACATCAGCCAGCGCGCCCCCCGTAGAAGACTGAATACTGATAACCGTTGCCAGAAAACGGTATTCCTGAAGATCAACCCGGTCCGCCACAGCCTGCAGAACCTCCCCCAAACTCCGGCCCACGGCAACCTCGCCCGCAATGACTTTAAACTCCCTGCACGTTGGTTCGTCGCTTTCCTCACTGACAACAATCATGCAGCGCGAAAGGGGGACACCAACACGTAAGGAACGCACCATCATACCAATTGCATCGGGAAATTGTGTATATAATTTTTTTTTGTATCGATTCCGCAGAAAATTACAAATAAAGCGGATAGTAGCAACCCATATGAAAAAGTTTATAATAACGCTCCATATACCGATAACACTAAACAGATAGTAAAGCGTTATGGTCGGGAATATGGAGGACAATAAATATATCTTCAGCAAACCCACATCACTATGTGCATAATGTTGTGGATTATACTTTGAAGCCCAGATCAAAAATTTTCTGATAAAACCAGATTCAACAATATATACAGCCCACTCCACCGGTGTACGTTTGCGTGGCTCAATATTGTGCAGAAGGTAAGAGCTTATTTCTTTATAGATACGCTTATTGCGACGATCTTTAGCTATGCTGGACTGATAAAGAAGGTACGCAAGAACATTAATACCCGCAAAAAATAAAAAACCAATAACCAGAAGGAAACTGGTCATAAGGACACGCTTTCAAACGCGGCATTCCATACGCCATCCATCTGGTTATAAACGAGTTTTTCATAAAAGCTGGGGCGAATGCGCGAGACTTCATAGCTTGTCAACAGCTTGCCTTCTGCATCCTCACCATCAAACTGCATCCGGAAAATATCGTTCAGAACGACAACATCCCCTTCAACACCCGAAACGTCTGTCACCTGAGTAATCCGGCGGCCGCCATCCCTATGACGCCCAACCTGAATAATCATGTCAACCGCACCAACAATCTGGTTACGGATCGCAGAAATAGGCAGACCGAAGTTGCCCATCTGCACCATGCTTTCAATACGTGTCACGCCATCACGCGTTGTGTTCGCATGGACCGTGGACATACTGCCATCATGGCCGGTGTTCATGGCCTGAAGCATATCAAACGCTTCAGCACCACGGACCTCCCCGATAATAATGCGGTCAGGGCGCATACGCAGAGCATTACGCACAAGATCGCGCTGCGTCACTTCCCCCTTGCCTTCCAACGACACAGGGCGTGTTTCCATACGCACAACATGCGGCTGTTGAAGCTGGAGTTCCGCGGCATCTTCAACGGTAATCACACGCTCGCCAAAATCGATAAAATGCGAAAGTGCATTCAGTAGCGTGGTTTTACCAGAACCCGTGCCGCCAGAAATTACAACATTCAAACGGATCCGTGCTGCAATTTCGAGAATTTTGGCAACGGCAGGCGTGCAGCTACCATTATTAACCAACTGCTGAAAACTGATTTTGTGGCGCGAGAATTTACGAATGGACAGATAAGGACCATCCAGCGCCAGAGGCGGGAAAACAATATTAACACGCGAGCCATCTTTAAGGCGCGCATCGACCATCGGGCTTGATTCATCCACACGTCGGCCGACATCTGACGCAATGCGCTGGCAAACAGACGCAAGGTGGCGCGCATCCCGGAAGCGGATATTGGACGGCTGCGTTTTCCCGCTCCGTTCAACAAAAATGCTGTTGGGCCCGTTGACCATAATATCTGCAATACTATCGTCATCAAGCAGCGGCTGAATGGGGCCCAGCCCCTTCATGTCATGAACAAGTTCAGTCGCAATACGGCGCTGCTCACGCAGATTGAGCTGAATCCGCTGCTCCGTGGCAACCTGATCGACCACCTGCTCGACCTGTTCAAGCAGGTCCTCGGCCGACAGGGATAAAACTATTGTAGGATCAAGCCGGTTTAAGCACAGCGGACGCAAAATAAGCGACTGATCGGACAGCGCAGGGCTTTCAACCTCTGCGGCAGGTGCCGTTTCCTGCGGAGCGACTGCTGCTGCATCAGGCACGCTAAACTCGTCTTGCACATTTTGCATGCGGCGCAGACGATCAACAATCTCATTTTGCTTGCTAGAGCTCATTTCTTAAACCGTGCTCCCAAAGCTTTTATTTTTTCTTTGAGTTGTGCAAAAAATCCTCCCTTGGAAAGGGAGGAACTCAACGTAACAGCCAGTGCACCATGTGCCAGCTGTTCAATAGTCTGGCGGTACACTTTGTTTTTGGTAACAACCAGCTTGCCGTCGATTTCAGCGTTTCCACAATCTGCGGGCAGATACGGCATGAGTATATCAGGCTCTGTGCCCAGACTCTGCGTAATCTCGTCCAGTGACAAGGACCCAGGCCGCCCCACATTGTTGACAACAATAAACGGCTTGCTGACAGGCGAAACACGCGGAAGGCTGGCCATGACCCGCAGTGCATCACGCACGGAGACAATGGTTGGATCCATTATTAAGATATACTGCTGTGCTTGCCCCAGAACACGCATATACACGTCATCATCCGACCATTTTACTTCGGTCAGGACAAAACGAAAACGAGGGCGCACAAGTTCCATCAACCGGGTAACAGCGTTACTCCCGATTTTGGGCAACGTGTTCAGATCCCCCATGCTCGACAGAACCTGCAAACGCTCTCCAACGGCCTGCATGCTACGTTCAAGCAGCAGTTCGTCCATACGGTCGGGCGTTTCCAGAGCAGACCGGAAGCCACCGTTGGTATTAATATCCAGCAGCGTTGCCATTTTGCCTGCGCGCAGGTCAAAATCGATCAGCAACGAATATCGGCGGGCTTCTTCTGCCAGAAAATAAGCCAGATTTGTGGTGAGAGTTGTCGCTCCCACGCCATCGCGCACCCCGATGCAGGCAATCAGGCTGGCCCCTTCCATCAGGCGATGCGTGTCACGCCCGTGAAGAATAATCGGACCAAAAATACGTAAAATCAGGTTACGGCTGAAGGGACGATACAAATATTCCGCCGCCCCAAACACGTGGGTTACGCTTCGGTAGAAATCCGCATCGGTGCGATCACCCAACACCATAATGGTTACGTCGGGTGGCAATAACTCCGTAACTGTACGCAGAACGCCTAATGCGTCACTTTCTCCACCAACATCGATAATCAGATAAGATGGAAACTCATGCTTACCCAGGTAGGAGATCGCAAACGCCCCTGACCCGCGCAAAACCTGCACTGTGCCGGACCGGAGCTCTTTCAGGCATTCGGTGAGCTGCGCCTCTGTATCCGCGTCCTGCACAAAAGCAAGGACGCTGCCCTGCTTTATGTTGTCAGTATCACCAGGCTGCTGCTGGGGCTGGGACTGCTCTGGGGGAAGTGCCACGTGTTATTGCCCCCCACCACTGCTACTGGTAGCGACTCCACCCCCGGAGTTCCCCTGATCCTCACCGTTCATATTCAACTCAGCCAGACCACTCCGGCCAAGGCTTTTGACACGGTCTTCGCGCCAACGTTCCACCGCAGCCACGGCTGTCTGCCCGTCAGACGGCGGCAGCGGACGACCTCTTTGCAAATCTCGTTTATTCTCTACCTGTGCGGCCGTGTTGGCATCGTAAACCCCCAGACTCCGCCAGTGATAAGACTGGTCAAGCGGTTCCATAACCGAACAGTCCGCCAAACCCATCAACAGGATAACCGCAGTGCCTGACACTATTTTATACGACATAAGGTGCTACTCCACCATAAAACCAGCATCGCCGGTTTCCAGACGCTGCCAGGGGCGTCTACGAGAAACATCGGTGCCACTCTGACGCATCATAAAAATACGTTCCATGTCATTTGGCGGCGTCCAGCCTTCATCCGGTGTGTGCAGCTCTTTTTCGTTGCTCACCGGCTTGACCAGATACGGCGTGGCAATAATGACCAGTTCGCTCTCGTCTTTCTGGAAGCTTGAGGATTTGAACAACGCCCCCAGCACAGGAATATCCCCCAGCCATGGCAGGCCTTGACCCGTAATTTTTGTGCTATCCGACATAAGGCCAGCAAGAACAAAGCTTTGCCCGCTTGCCATTTCCACGGTTGTATCTGCACGCCGGACAGTAATCGCTGGAATCTGAACAGAAGAGTTCCCAGCCGAGAGTGTTACTGCCCCGTTAGAAGAAAGCGCGCTCACCTCGGGCCTTACATGCAGACTGATACGGCCATCCCCTAAAACCGTGGGAACAAACGCCAAAGAAATACCATACTGCTTAAAGCTGACGTTGGTCGTATTATTGTAACTGGAAACCGGAACAGGGTATTCACCACCAACTACAAAATTGGCAGGCTGCCCGCTAATCGTGGTCAAGTTTGGTTCGGCAAGGCTATGCACCAGACCATCTCTGGCCAGCATATCCACAACCGTTTCCAGCGTGACCGACTGGCTACCGGCTTTAAAACGCGAGAGAAAGCCAATGCTGCTTTTGGTCGTTGCCAGTGTTTCCAAGGGGCTAGAAGTCGCAAGGCCGATAACTGCCGATGTTCCCAAGGCGTTAACGTTTTGCCATTCCACCCCAAGCTCACGCACCAACGAGCGATCCATTTCAACAATACGGATCTTGAGGTTCACCTGAATGGAGCCGTGCATTTTGGAATAATCGGACACAAAACCGTCTTTACCGACCAACCCACGAGCACGGTCGCTAAAACGCCAGGCTTTTTCAGGATTATCGGAATCCCCATCAATGTTCAGCCCGTCTGGCGTGGCCGTAGCCCGGAGCATCGGCACAATTTTGCCAGCAGAGTGATCCAGTGTATTGGCGGGATAAGTGGAGGGCTCAACACGCACCGCGTAATGGTCAATCGCCTGCCCATTGGTATCTGCCGCAACAATACTTGTGCGACCGGCGGACAGCCCGAAGACAAACACGCTGTGTGGACTTGCCGGACGTATTTCCGCAACCTTTGGATCAGCTGAAAACACGTTCTCGGCTGAGCCGGACAGTTCAACCAGCTTACCGTTCCCGACCTCAAGGGTCAGCACCGAAAGGGAGCGGGGCTGCGCCGCATGGCGCTTTGCAGCAACTGGCGCATGGTGCCTTCTGGGATGCGCTTTTGCTTTGCGCGCGGATGCCTCCATTGGAGGACACATGCCAAACAATACGATGCCACTTAGCGCAATCCGCATGGCTCTTTTAAAAGTGGACATCTTGAGCGCCTGAAATCCCATTATAGACATGCATAACCTTTACGCCGCCCTTCACCTGCTGACTATCAGACGCAGAGACAGAGTATTCCCAGACCGGGGGTGTGGCAAGATCATCATGTGAGCCACCAAGCGATTGAACTGTCAGCACTATTTGACCAAGTTGCTGGGCCGTACCCAGAACACCTGACTGCTCAGGCGTGACTTCCAGAGTTACTGTTCGCACGTCTATACCGGCCTGCTCAGTAACATTCCGGCTTCCACGCGGGGATAGAGCACCACCCACGGCAACAACCCGGATACCTGAAAGGACAATTTTAGAGACGAGGCGCGAAACATTGCTTCCGCCAGCACCATCTCCGACCCGTTCGGTCATCACCACATCGACTCTATCACCAGGTTCGATAAGGCCTGACACGCCTGAGGCCAGATTGACGCCAATGCTCAGTGCGCGCATCCCGGGCTTCAGAACCGCGGAAAGAAAGCCGTGGTCCCCGACTCGAAGAAACGCCTGTTCAACAATTCCGCCGCCCGCAGGAAGATCCATCCGCAGCAGCGCCCCTTCCAGAGCCTGCCGGTTCGCTGGAGTATCCTCCAGACTCCCTGGGGGGACATAATCATCGGGGATAGCCGATGTAACCAAGTCTGCCTCGCGGAGAAAATCACCCGCATGCATGGCATGCCGGACCGTGAGCAGTTTTTTTGTATGAACAACAACTTCCTGCTGGGCGGCCTTCTGCGGTGCAGGCGCGGGGGACATAATAACTTTCCCGAGCACAAAAAGACCAATCAAGCCGATCACACCAATGAACAACATCGCAATACGCGTGACCATTCTTACCGCCTACCACTCACCCCGCAGGGTCGTCATAATGAAGCCAATCGCAATAGCCACAGCATAGGGTAGGGACATACCCCGCCTAATCCGCCAGGCCTCGACGCGCAGAACGCGATTTTTTGTTGTCCTCTTTGATATGATTGGCAACCTGTTCCGACCAAAGAGATACAGCATGGCCAGAACACCGCCAGCCAAACCAATATTCAAAAGAAAAATAAGCTGCTCATACGGCATAAAAAACAATGAGGTTGCGGCAATCAGCTTAACATCCCCACCCCCGATGACTCCGAGACTCCACAAGAAAAAAAGCAGGAGATAAATCAGGGCACCAAAGGCAAGGGAAATCCAATGGACTGCCGCACCATTTAAAATCGCAAGAGCCAGAAGACCCAGACTGACCCAGTCCGGGATCTCCCGCACTCGCACGTCAACCCACATGGCATAGCAAAGGAGGGCATAGGCTGCCATGAGAACAAACCATGACACCACTAGACCCTCTGACCATTGCCCCTCAGGAGCGCAAAAGCACTCCCAAGGTTACACCTCGTAAACCGACGCAAGGCCGCAGCAATATCCTTCGCAATTACGACGAAATACTTTGTGCAATCAAGTTGAACGTCGAGTTGAGCTTGGAACCGAGAGTCGTCAAGCCAGTGATAATTACCACAGCAATCAAGGAAGCAATCAGAGCATATTCAATAGCCGTCACCCCGCGCTTATCCTTAATGGAAAAAAAACGGGCAACCACTGCTGCATATTCATTTACTCGCAACATGTATCATTCTCCTAAATCTAAAAAATCAATGGAGGTTACCCCCACTGGTTTACGCTAGTGTGTACTATTAATACACATCGGGTTACATATTAATTGCTTTAAATCAAAATTTCAAAAAAAATCCTCTCACCTCATCCTCGCGACGTAGAGTTGTAAATTTCCATCAAATTCCTTAATGTCGAACCATATCAAATCACATCATGCAAAGCGCATTACACAAATGCTCAGTTCGAAGAAGCCAAAAGATATAGTAAAATTTCTATATTCTGAATTAAAAAATATGAATTTCATGAATAAAGAAAGATGTAATGCATATTTGATAATATATATTATAGTTTTTACTATTATTTTCTCTTTTTTATATATTATTAAAGACGAAAATAAACCTGAAGACTATGCATTTGGTGGAGATTTTATACTGTTTTGGGCAGCCTCCAAGCAGTTAATTCACGGCCACATTTATGATATCTACAATACATCTGCTCATGATGCAGTCATGCAAAGCGCTCATGCCCTGAGCCACCCCTACAAACTACCATTTCTATATCCGCCTTCCATGCTTTTTTTCATCTGGCCATGGGCATTTTTTACTTATACATTATCTTACACTCTATGGGGTTTGACGGCCCCCTTCATCACCGCAAAAACATTGAGTATTTTGTGCCGCAACTGGTCCATTACTGCATTTGCATTTGTATCTCCTCAATTCTGCATTTCTCTAGTTACAGGACAAACAGGGCTTTTGATCGCTCTGATTTTAACATTGGGTTTTTACTATATTGAAAAAAATCCATTTGTTTCTGGTTTATTCTTCGGTCTCCTTATTATTAAACCACATGTTGCATTTCTTGTTCCTCTTGGTCTTATTTTTATGGGCCGTTGGCGCACAATAATTGGAATGATGACATCTGCCACTTGTATGGTAGGCCTTTCCTTGTGTGTGTTTGGTCTTGATGCTTGGATACGTTTTTTTGAATACTCACACATGATGCAAGATAGCATTTTGCATAACGTGGCTTTATGTCAGATCTTTATCACGCTATTCGGTTTTCTGTCCGTGCACCATGTGCCATTCTCTACAGCTTTATGGCTGCAAATTATATTTTCTTCTACAATCATAATGTTTGTTTTTTATAAAATAAAAAAAGGGAAGAATATTAAAAATAATCTCATTCTATGCTTGACCGCATCTCCTTTATGTACACCCTATCTTCTACACTACGACCTTACTTATATGATGATACCCGCAATATGGATGATTAATACAGCCATTGAAACGAAATTTCTTCCTTGGGAAAAACTTCTACTGATTGTTTTATATTTTTCACCTTTTTATATTTTGTCCCTAACCTTGCATTATCATATGCCGATTGAACCAATTATTGCCCTGATCTTCCTTTACGTAGCCTCCCGGCGCCACTCGTACCTTGAAAAGAACGCAGTTCAATGTTAAGTGAAAATAAATATATTAACGATAAACTAGAAAAAATAATTATAATCATCCCATATATTTATTTCATAAATCATAATTTCAAATTGATATTTATTGATTATAATATTATAACTATATTGTATATGGTGGAAATGATATTGGAGCTTCTCTTTACGTTATTTCGATCTCCAGGAAGAATGAGCCATAACACAACAGACTGGATATTAGCCATTCTGGGAACGTATTCGGCGCAGATCGTTTCTACTCATACCAGCAATACACATCTTGCCCCTGTTACATTGTGCTTTATCTTGTCGTTTATAGGCATTCTTATCAGCCTTTCAGCCAAACTCTGCCTAGGGAGAAGCTTTGCAATTGTTGCAGCTGTACGAGTTGTAAAAACTTATGGTCCATACCGTATCATCCGGCATCCAATGTATGCTGGCTACATGTTAACCAGCCTCGGTTTTCTCCTGTATAATTTCAGTCTTTGGAATATCTGCGCTATTTTTAGTACATGGTCGTTACAGATCCTGCGTATCAGAGCAGAAGAAAAAATGCTCTCCACAGATCCACAATGGTGTCTTTGGTCAAAGCAGGTTCGCTGGAAGATTTTCCCCTTTGTTTACTGATACGATTACCCGTTACGCGCATTATTCAATTATCACACCTCACACTCAAAAATTATTTGCAGTGTGATTAAAATAATGAAGTAGTTTTTGAAAATTTCAATTTATTATCTGGCTTATTGAAATTTCTTCGTCACATTATCATAATTAAAAAAATATACCGATTTGACCTTTTGTATTCTTCATATACCCTGTATTTACTACCGAGCTTTCCGATCAGAAATAAGAAGTTGGGTAAATATAGGGAACGTCATGGCACAAGATGAAAAAATCGTTGTTATTGGTGCTGGGCCAGCAGGTTTGACACTTGCCTATGAACTCCTGAAAGCCGGTCGGAAAAATGTAACTGTTTACGAATGCGACAAACAGGTTGGCGGAATATCAAAAACCATCAAGCATCATGGTAACCGTATAGATATTGGTGGGCATCGCTTTTTCTCCAAATCCGACTGGGTCATGTCCTGGTGGGAGAGCTTTCTGCCAATTGCGGCAACAAGCGAACAAAACGTTACCTTACAATATCAGGGTAAAGAGCGAGAGCTCGCTGTTGGACCTCAGTCTCCTGCGACTGATGACGTCATGCTGGTCCGCTCGCGCCTGTCTCGTATCTATTACAATAAAACGTTTTTTGACTACCCGCTCAAACTCACACCAACAAATCTGGCCAAGCTTGGGTGGCGTAAAACCCTTGTTTTCGGCCTGAGTTATCTCTGGGTCCGGTTCCATAAAATTACACCTGAACTGACACTGGAAGAGTTTTTCATAAATCGGTTTGGTCGCAAACTGTACCAACAGTTTTTTAAAGATTATACAGAAAAAGTCTGGGGCGTTCCGTGCTCTAGCATTAGTGCAGACTGGGGCGCTCAGCGGGTTAAAAGCCTGTCTATTTCCAGCGCAATTCTGCATGCCTGTAAAAAAGCTCTTGGTCTGCAGAAAGACACGAGTGTTCAGACTTCCCTTATAGAGCAATTCATCTACCCCAAATATGGTCCGGGCCAGATGTGGGAAACTGTTGCGCGGCATATTACAGATATGGGAGGAACAATTCTCCTCAATCATCATGTCAATGAGATTACTTTTGAGAATAATCGCGCCGTATCCATAACTGTTACCGATCAGGATGGCGGACAAGAGCGCCAGAAGTGCGATGTTCTGGTATCAACCATGCCGATTAAAGAGCTAGTCTCTGCCAGCGGAAATTACTTTTCCCCCACGGTAAGGCAGATTGCACAAAACCTGCAATACAGGGACTTTATTACAGTTGGTCTGCTCTATAAGTCTTCGGACATAACACGCCAGTTAGAAGACAACTGGATTTATATTCAGGAACCCGGCGTCAATGTCGGACGGGTGCAGATCTTTAATAACTGGAGCCCCTATCTGGTTGCCGACCCAAAAACCACATGGCTTGGACTTGAGTTTTTCTGTTCCGAAGGAAATGAACTCTGGACTCTGAGCGAGCAGGATATGATCAAGCTCGCCTGTTTTGAAATGCAGAAAATCGGCCTTGTTTCAACGCTTAACACATTAGACAGTGTTGTGGTGCATGTGCCCAAAGCGTATCCTGGTTATTTTGGTGAGTCCTACAAAAGTTTTTCCACAGTCCGCAATGCCTTGGACACTGTGGAAAACCTCTATCTTATCGGACGGAATGGGATGCACTGTTACAATAATCAGGACCATTCCATGCTAACGGCCAAGGAAGCGGCTGACCAGATTATCTCTGGTCAGCAGGATAAGAGCAAAATCTGGGAAATTAATATTGATGATGAATACCACGAAGAAAAATCAAACTGAGGCATTTTTTCAAGGCAGGTTAGCGCCCTAACACCGCCCCCTCATGACCGCCTTATGGAAAGCTGGAATGCTTGAACGGATAGCGGTCAACCATCATGCGCAGCGGAGCAAAGTCTTTGTTGGAAAATGTTTCCGTGCGCACCCATGACCCATCGGGTGATTCCACAAAAACCGTAGCATTCCAATCGGCTGCACTAATCCCGGTCCACAGCGTTAGAGTCAGAACATCCTTGCCCTGAGCATCCTTGAGCTGCACATGCGAGTCCCCCGAAGACGGTGGCGTGCGGCTAAGTGGTCCCCAGCCGGACTTGTGGGTTGAAAGCCACTTGTTAACATCTGCCACTTCATCCGCTTCCAGCGGGCGCTGGCGGTGCATTGGCCCCACATCAATAACGCCACTGGCAACCTGCGGAAAAGAAACAGGTTTGAAATTAGGCAGGGCAAAGGTCCAGATCACAATCGTGGTGCTTATGGTCAAAACCAGAAAGCCAATAATAAACGCCGTTTCTTTCCGCATGATATATCTTTCTTACCCTCTGACTGCGGCAATCACGCGCGCTACGTTTTGGTTTGTCAGTTCCGGGTGAATGGGCAGTGCCAGAATACGCTGCGCCAGGTCTTCGGAAACAGGAAGGGCCGTACCATCATGGTGGTCACGATAGGCAGGCTGTTTATGCAGTGGCAGGGGGTAATAAATGGCCGAAGGCACCCCTTTGCCTGCCAAGCGGGCCTGTAGGCCGTCCCGCTCCGCTGTGTCTGCCAGCAATATGGCGTAAATGGCCCACGCACTGCGGCTGTCGGCCACACGTACCGGCACCTGAACACACCCGCCAAGCCCTACATCATATTGTGCAGCTATGGCATCGCGCCGGGCCAGTTCATCTTTGAAGCTTTCCAGCTTGGCCAGCAGAACTGCTGCCTGCAGGGTATCAAGCCGACCATTCATACCTGTGCGCAGGACCTCGTACCGACTTGCTCCTTCGCCATGGGTGCGTAGGGAGCGGTACAGGGCAGCGCGCTCGGGGTCGTCTGTCAGAATGGCTCCACCATCCCCATACCCACCCAGTGGTTTGGACGGGAAAAAGGACAAAGTGGTTGCCGTGGCCTCGCACCCCAATGGTTTGCCCGCCAGTTCCGCCCCAAAAGACTGGGCGCAATCCGCCATAAGGAACAGCTCTTCCGCCGCAGCAATGGCACGCAGTTCCGGCCACGGAGCGGGCTGGCCAAACAGGTCCACCCCCACAATAGCACGCGGCCGCAGCTTGCCCGCCGCCCGCACGGCCTGAATCCGGCTTTGCAGATGCGCAGGATCGATCTGGAATGTCTTGGGGTCCACATCCACAAAAACGGGCGTTGCCCCCAGCAGCAGAGGCACCTCCGCCGTGGCGGTATAGGTGAAGGCGGGTAGAAAAACCGCATCCCCCCGGCCAATACCTTCAGCCATCATGACAATCTGGAGTGCATCCGTACCGGAAGACACCCCTACGCACTCCCGCGCACCAGCCCATTCCGCCAGACGGCCTTCCAGTTCCGCAACCTCTGGCCCCATAACAAAACGGCAATGGGCCAGCACGGCATCCAGACGCTGGCGCAGCACAGGCCCCAGCCGCTTCTGCTGGGCTGCAAGGTCAAGAAATGCAATGGGCCTGCTGTCTGAACTGCTCATGGTGCCATCTGCTCCGTGCCGTCGGCCTTTATCTGCTCGTCTTTTACCGCACCATGGGATTTTGCACCAGTCGGAGCCAGTTCGCGCACATCCCCGTTAGGGTTATGGTCAAACTCGGGCACCAGCAGGCGCAGGGCCTGCAAGGTTGCAGCGACATCACCACGCCGGGCATGGGCGGTAATCTGGTCCACAGCTGCGCGCACCTCATCCATTTCCACCACACGCGGCGTTGCCATGAGCAGGCCGGGCGCATCGGTCGGCACCGAGGTCTCACGCCCATGGAACAGTTCCTCGTACAGTTTTTCCCCTGCACGCAGGCCGGTAAAATGAATGGCAATATCTTCATCCGGCTTAAGGCCCGCCAGACGGACCATCTGCCGGGCCAGATCCACAATCTTAACCGGCTCCCCCATATCCAGCACAAAAATACCGCCCTGACGGAGCAGAACCTCCATATCCGTCCCTGTTGCACAGGACATGCCGCGCACACATGCCTGCAGCACAAGCCCCACGGCCTCAGGCACGGTCATGAAGTAACGCCGCATTTCCGGGTGGGTTACGGTTAGCGGGCCGCCCCGCTCCAACTGCCGCTGGAACAGAGGAACGACAGAACCGGTGGACCCCAGCACATTGCCAAACCGCACCGTAATGCAACGCATGGCCTTAGGCCGCCCCGAAGAGCGGGCCTGCACATCCAGCGCCTGACAGTACATTTCTGCCGCCCGCTTGGTCGCCCCCATCAGATTGAAAGGATTAACTGCCTTGTCGGTGGAAATCACGATCATGGCGGCCGCCCCATGCCGGGCTGCGGCATCGGCCACCACACGCGTGCCGTGCAGGTTGGTCAGAACACCTTCCGCCGGATTGGCCTCCACAATCGGAACATGCTTGAGTGCTGCCGCATGGAACACCAGATCGGGCTTGTACTGGGCCATAATGGCGTTAATCCGCTCCGCATCCCGCACATCGGCCACAACCACCTTGCGCGTAATGCCCGGAGCACACTCCGCCAGTTCCACATCAATCTGCCACAGTGCGAACTCGCCATGGTCCAACAGAACAAGGCAGGCGGGCGCGTGACGGGCAATCTGGCGCACCAGTTCGGAACCAATAGTCCCCCCAACCCCCGTTACCAGAACCGAGCGCTGGTTGATCAGGCGATCCAGCCCGGCCTGATCCAGCGGTACCTGCGGGCGGTTCAGCAGGTCCTGCGGCTGCATTGGCTGCAAACGCACCTGTTCTGCCGGGGTCATGTCCAGCATGGCTGGCGGTCGCAGCACAGCCAGACCGTATTCTGCCGCCACATCCAGCATCTGGCTTAATGCACGGCCCCTGCAATCGGGGTCCAGCACCACCAGAGCTTCTGGCAGATGCCCCGCCGTGTTCATCTGCGCCAGCACACGGGCCAACTCTTCCCGGTGTCCCAGAATAGGCACGTTACGAATCCGGTGGCCCGTTTGTGACCGGTTCCCCCCCACCAGCCCGGCAATACGGACATTCATGTGCTTGCCGCGTTCTGCCACCTGAATAAACAGATCCGCTGCGGTATCCGACCCAATCAGCAGCACGCTTTGTCCATCGGCCCGTGGGCTGCCTGCTCTGTGCGCCAGACGGTGGAACACCCGCACCCCGCCGAGCAGGACCAGCAGCACCAGAGCGTAAATAAAGGGGAACGCAACACTGGGCAGGGGCAACCCGGCCCACACCACACCTGCAAAAAGCAGCAGAGCGCTACTGAATGATGCACCGGCAAGCCCCAGCAGGTCCGACATGCCTGCAAAGCGCCAGTATTGCTGCGGCAGCCTAAAGGGTAGCCCCCCCACCACCAGTGAGGCACCCCCTGCAAGGGCAAACCACACTGGATGAAGCTGCACCCCATAAGGGGCCGCCAGCCAGCAGGCCAGCACTGCCGCCAATGCTGCCAGCCCGCCGTCGAGCAGGATATTCAGGGCAATCCTGTTCAGCGGCCAAAATCTTGCATATTGATGCTGGAGCTGGGAACGTTGCGATACCATGATCGTGCGCTTATAGCCCAGCGCCCGACATCCTAGAAGCAGCCTAACCGGACAACCCTCTCTTTCATGTCTTTTTTTCCCGCCGTTCTGGCTTTTTCATGCCTGCCTTGCGCTGCCCTGCTGTGTGCAGCCCTTGTGCGGTGCATGATCAGGCTGGCGGTTATGGACCACCCCGACCACCGTAGCGCCCATGCCACCCCCACACCCAAGGGGGGAGGAATCGGGGTTATGGTGGCATTCGGGCTGTTTTTTCCTGTTCTGCAGGGGGTGGCAGGCCAGCCAGTTTTCTCTTTCCCATGCTTTATGGCGGCAGTGGCTCTGGTGCTTTTGTGCAGTGTCTCGTGGCTGGATGACCTGTACCAGTGGCACCCCGGCCTTAAGTTTGCAGCGCAAACCATAGCCGCCAGCCTGGTTGTAGGGGGCGGTGTGCATCTAACCGGGCCAACGCCGCTGGCGGGTGCGGCCCTGTCTGTTCTGTGGCTTGTTTTTATCACCAATGCCGTCAACTTCATGGACGGGTTAAACGGGCTTATTGCGGGGTGTCTGGCCTGTGCCGCCCTGTGCGTGGGCCTTGCTGCCCCGTTTTTTGGCGTGCCGGCGCTACAATGGCCTGCCTTGCTGCTCAGCGCCTGCCTTGTGGGTTTTCTGCCCTTTAACTTCCCCCATGCCCGGATTTTTCTGGGTGATGTTGGCAGCCAGGGTTGCGGCCTGCTGGCGGGAATAGCCAGCCTGTATATTGCCAGCCATACCACCCTGCCACGCGGAGGAATACTTGGCCCTGCCCTGTTGTTCCCACTGGTTTATGATGTGCTGTTCACGCTTATCCGCCGCCTGTACATGCGGCAGACGCTTGTGCAGGCGCACCGGGGGCACCTTTACCAGATTATCTACCGTAGCGCCGTAGCGGTGCCCGTTGTCTCTCTGCTGCAATGGGGGCTAACCCTGTGGGGTGGTGGCGTTGCCTGCCTTGTAGCGCCCACAACAGGGTTCTGGAGCGGCATGGCGGGCGCAGCCCTGCTTATATTACCCCAGCTGGCATGGACCCTTTGGGGTGTGCTGCGTGCACGCCAGCGCGCAATTGGCCCGTGGTAAGCCACACACCCCGGCAAGCGGTTATTTGAGTGTTAACGTCAGCCCCTGAGCAGAACCGGCAAGCCGCGCCCCCTGCGAGATGGTCTCGATCTTGATCCGGACGCCATTCTTGTTTTCCAGCACAGCCCCACCCAGGCCCTGACCCAGCGTGGCCTCGCCGTGGGCTGCAGCATAGGTGCCGCTAAAATCCTTCAGGCGGTGCAGGTTATAAACCGTGCCTGTTCCCTCGATCTTGGAAAAACCGACAGCGGCAATAGTCCCGCCGGTAATGGAAAAGGCATGCGTTTTGCCGCCATAGGTCAGCTTACCCTCACCCCACGTATAACCCAGCCCAATATCGGCCGATTTGGCGGTCAGGGTAATTTTGGCGGTGGGTGCGCCCATGGCATCGGCGGCGTATGCGGCAGGTACGCCCGCAACAGAGACAGCCAGAGTGGCCGCGGCAACAAAAGAAGAAAAACGCATGGAACAGCTCCCTTTACAGGCGTGTCCAGAAGACTGTTAGCAACCTGAAGGTTGAAAACATCTGACACAAGTCAGGAACAACAACGCCCTCCATGCAAAAAGGTTGCCGGTTACAGCCCCGCCCCCTTTCTGGAAGGGTACGAGGCCCGCAACACGGCAACCTTTATACGTGCGTGTATAAAACGTGCAGGCTGGCTGATCAGGCAGCCGCAACACGGCGCAGGCGACGCACTGTTGCCACTTTTTCTTCCTGCTGGGTGTTCTGGGCCACATCATGCGCGGTCGTGCCCATGATGGAGCGAATTTCCTTCAGGTAGGAAGCGCCCTTAGGGGTACGCTGCACCAGCACGGAGCGGCGGTCCAGCGGGTCCACCTTGCGGCGTGCCAGATCCAGTTCGGTCAAACGGTCGAGTGCCCGGGTAATGGCAGGCTTGGACACGTTCAGGCTTGCCGCCAGACCGCGCACCGTATGCCCGCTTTCATCCAGATAGCAGGTCAGGAACACAGCGAGCTGACGGGCGGACAGGTCCGGCCCTTCTCCGCGCACCAGTGCAACAATGGTATCCCGCAGGGTCTTGACCAGATCCTCTGCCTTTTCTGCGGCCTGTGCCATGACGTTCAACTTCCTTTTGTGCCGGGGACCAGAGCTTTGGCCCGCCCGGCTGTGTTTTTCCGGCCCATATGCAAACCGGAATGAATCTGATGCGCTTTATATAGACACCGAAACGATTTTTTAAAGCGCTGTCACAAAAAAATATTACGCCAGAGTGGTCTGTAAAAACCCTAACTCTTTTGCGCCCGATTCGTTCCACAAAGAGAACGTATTACACGAAAAAGTGCACGAATCCCGGGAGTATCCCCGCCTTCTGGCCGTCCGGGTCTGCTGGAATCATTCCAGGCATAACTATCGATATGCACCCAGCGCTGGTCTGGTTTTACAAAATGTTCCAAAAACAGCGCGGCTGTAACAGCTCCTGCCATGGGCCGGGAGGCAATATTGTTCAGGTCCGCCACCGTGCTTTTAAGCCAGCCTGCGTAACCCTGCCAGAGCGGCAGACGCCATAGAGGGTCGGCCTCGTGCTCCGCCGCCTCCGCGAACAGCATGGCCGTGGAGTCGTTATTGCAGAACAGGGCAGGCAGGTCTGGCCCCAGCGCCACGCGGGCAGCGCCTGTAAGGGTTGCCACATCCACCAGCAGGTCTGGCGCGCTCTCACCTGCCTCGTGCAGCAGGTCACTCAGCACCAGCCGCCCTTCGGCATCGGTATTGCCAATTTCCACCGTTAAGCCCGAGCGGCTCCGAATAACGTCCAGCGGGCGCATGGCATGGCCGGATACGCTGTTTTCCACACATCCCAGCCGCAGTTCCAGCCGCACGGGCAGGTCCTGCGCCATAACCAGATAAGCCAGCGCCAACACGGTCGCTGCCCCGCCCATATCCTTTTTCATGCGCAGCATGCCGCTGGAGGGTTTGATGTCATACCCCCCGCTATCAAAGCACACACCTTTACCAACGAGGGAGATCAGCGGTGCATCCTTGACAGCGTGTGTGCCGTGCCAGCGGGCCACGACCACTCTGGGCCCACGCTGCGAACCATTACCCACATGCGCCAGTAGCGGATAAGCCTCGTCCAGCGCTGTGCCCTTGATGACCTCGACCTCAGCCCCAAGCGGGCGGAGTGCCGTTTTGGCCTCCCGTGCGAGCTCGGATGGCCCCAGCAGGTTGGCAGGGGTATTGATCAGGTCACGCGCAAAGCAGATAGCCCGTGCCATCTGCGCTGCCAGCCCCTTGCGCTCGGTCGCCGTCACCACAAGCCGGGGCTGCTCACCCTGCTCTTCGGTTTTCAGGCTGTAGCGGTATGCGCCCAGACAAAAACCCAGAATAACATCATCCCGCGCCACATCATCTGGTGCCTGCACGGTCCAGTCCCCTGCGGGCAGGTCTTGTGCCAGCTTGCCGAATATAAACGGGTCGCGCGGCGTGGTCTTTTTTTCAGGCAGGCCAAAAAGCGCCTGCACCTTGCCCCCGGGACCGGGCACCAGCACAAGCTGGCCTGCCCGCGCGACAAAGCCGCAGTTTTGGGCAAAGCTGACCGCGGCCTCCCCTGCCAATGCCACCCATGTCTCTCGCTCACAGGCCCGCACGGCATAAACGGTGCACAGAGTCTTCCGCCTGCGCGCAACGCTCAGACAGTCCAGATCATGAATAGGCATGGCATTCCTCCTTCTGCCCGCACCCTGCGCCTCCCTTTTGCATGATGCAACGGGGGAGGCTGCACGCATTGCCGACTTGCTTTTCAGGCGCGGGCAGCGGACCATACACGGCATGAAGGTTCCCCCCCGCCAGATGGCTCCTGCCCTGCACGCAGCCCAGTGCGTAGATCAGGCTCCGGTCCGTGCCATTCTGGGCCCGACCAACACCGGCAAAACACATCTGGCGCTAGAGCGGATGCTGGCACACGCGTCCGGTGTCATCGGTTTTCCACTCAGGCTGCTAGCGCGCGAGAACTATGACCGCATGGTGCGGCTTAAAGGGGTTCGCTCGGTTGCGCTGATTACGGGGGAGGAGAAAATCATTCCTCCGCAGGCGCGCTGGTTCTCCTGCACGGTTGAGGCCATGCCCATGCACCGCCCGGTGGACTTTGTGGCGGTGGACGAAATCCAGCTTTGTGCCGACCCCGAGCGTGGCCATATTTTTACCGACCGCCTGCTCAACGCCCGCGGCCGGTCCGAAACCCTGTTCCTTGGGGCGGACACCATTGCCCCGCTCATGCGCAGCCTGATCCGCGACATCAGCATTGAAACCCGCCCGCGCCTGTCCAGCCTGAGCCATACTGGCCACACCCGCCTGTCGCGCCTGCCGCCCCGCACGGCCATTGTCGCTTTTTCCATGGCCGAGGTATACGCCATTGCCGAACTGATCCGGCGCAAAAGGGGTGGGTGTGCGGTGGTCATGGGCCAGCTCTCCCCCCGCACCCGCAACGCGCAGGTCGCACTGTACCAGAACCGCGAGGTGGATTATCTGGTCGCCACCGATGCCATTGGCATGGGGCTGAACATGACGATCGACCATGTTGCCTTTGCGGGCCTGTCCAAATTTGACGGACAGCGCCACCGCATGCTGGCTCCGGCGGAAATCGCCCAGATTGCCGGGCGCGCAGGCCGTGGCACGCGCGATGGCACATTTGGCACCACCGGGGAGTGCCCCCCTCTGCCAGAGGCCATGGCCGAGGCAGTGGAAACCCACAAGTTTGAGCCTCTTCCTTTTTTGTGGTGGCGTAGCAGCAAGCTCGATTTTACCTCCCCGCAAGCCCTGTATGCCAGCCTGTGCCAGAAGACCCCACACCCCAACCTGCGCCCTGCCGAACCCGCAGCCGACATGCAGACACTTAGCGCACTTATGCAAACCCCTGCCGTGCGCACACTGGCCACAACCACCGCACACACCCGCCTGCTGTGGGAAATCTGCCAGATACCGGATTTTCGCAAACTGGGACTGGACAGCCATATCCGCCTATGTGGCCAGTTGTTTAGCATTCTGGCCAAAGACGGGCAGTTGCCTTCCAGCTGGCTCAAAGGGCGGCTCGCCAGTCTGGAGCATACAGGTGGCGAGATAGAAGACCTGATGCACCGCCTGATGGGTATTCGCACATGGTCCTATGTTGCAGCGCACCCCGACTGGGTGGAAAACGCCCAGCACTGGCAGCGCCATACCCGCATGCTCGAAGACACACTCTCCGATGCCCTGCATGAGCGGCTAGCCAGCCGGTTTGTGGACAAACGCGCCGCCAGTCTGGCCCGCAGGCTGGAAGAGGCAGATGGAGCCCCCCTGCTGTGCGCCATTAACAAAGCCGGGGAAGTGCGCGTGGAAGGGCATGACGTAGGGCATATGCGCGGCTTTGCCTTTGTGCCCGACCCCGAAGCCGCACGCTCTGATCAGGCCCTTATTCTCAAAGCCGCACGGCGTGCTGCCCGGAGTGAGATCCCCCGGCTTGTTGCCCGTTTTCTGCAAGCCCCTGAGAGCGAGATCACGCTGGACAACCAGACAGGCCACATCCTGTGGCGTGAGGAGCCAATCGCCCATTTACGCAAAGGCCCTTCGGTCCTGCACCCGGTGATCCATATTGATGATGCGGAGTTTCTGGAATCCACCCATAAAGCCAGAATACGCGAGCGGCTGACACAATTTATGACCTCGGTCCTTGCCCACACCCTTGGCCCACTCTTCCGTGCGGAGCAGGCTGTGGCAGACCACCCCCTGCTCCGCGGCATTGTGCATGCTGTTACTGAAAATGGCGGCGTTGCCACCCTGCCCGCACCGCCTGTTCTTCCCCCGGCGGAAGCACTGCTGCTCCGGCGACAGGCTATTTGGCTCCATGGCCCGCTGGCTTTCTGCTCGCCATTGCTCAAGCCCCATGCCATGGCGCTCCGCAGCCTGCTGCTCCGCATCCACACGGGCCAGTCCATAACGCAGCCTTTGCCCGGTGGTGCGGTTTCCGTGCGTCTGAGCGCACCACTAGCCCCCCCGGCACAGGCACTGCTGGCCAGCCTTGGCTGGCTGCTCAGCCACAACACGCTGGTTCGACTCGATATTGCAGCCAGCCTCATGCAGGATATGCGGGTTTTGTGTGCCCGCACCCCCAAACCTTTGCCGCTCTCTCTGGCATCCCGCCTAGGGATCAGCAAAAAAGAGCTGCCCCATGTGCTCAAAGGGTTAGGAATCCGCCTGCAACCTCCCGCCCCCTTACCGCCACGTTATGCGGGGCCACCGGCACCTTTTATGGTTTTACCAACACGCCACGCAGAAAAAAGAAAACAGCGGTCCAGCCGTCCAAAACACGGGGCACATCTACAAAGTGCCCAAAATAACAGTCCTTTTGCCATTCTGCGCACGTTACGGAGCCAAATGTAGGAGCAGCCCTGCGGGCATTGAAGTGCCCCCTTTCGTCCAAGCGGGTTGCCATAGTGCAAAAAGCCCATCATATCTGCGCCATCCTTGGTGGCACGACCGGCTGGTTGGCCATCTGACCCCACGCGGCGAGCCCCACTCGACCGCCAGATAATTTCGGAGATGGCAATGACCTACGTGGTCACTGAAAACTGCATCCGCTGCAAATTCATGGACTGTGTGGAAGTCTGCCCCGTTGACTGCTTCTACGCCGGTGAAAACTTTCTGGTTATTAACCCGGATGAATGCATTGACTGCGGCGTATGCGAACCTGAATGCCCGGCCGAAGCCATTTTCCCCGACAGCGACGACCGGTCAGCAGCGTGGGCGGAAATCAACACAAAATATGCCAGCCAGTGGCCCAACATTACACGCAAGGGCACCCCACCGGCTGATGCGCAGGAATGGAAAGACAAGCCCAACAAGGCTGACCTTCTTTCCCCCGAACCGCACAAGGACTGAAACCCCACCTGACTTAAGGGGTTTTACCAACAAAAAAGGCACCGGTTTTCCGGTGCCTTTTTTGTTGGGCGCAGTACAACCTTCGCAAAAGATAACAGGCGGTGCAACGCGCAGCGCCCCAGCATTACCCGGCAACAGGCCCAATAAAAAACCCCGGAGCCTGAGCCCCGGGGTTTTTTATTGCTGACCGCCGCCCTGACCTAAGCCAGAGCAGCGAAGCGACATGATATCAGCGAGACATCATGTTCATGGACGTGTTCGCCATGACAAAGACCGTGCCGACAATAAGGATGGACACGAAAGCAACGGTGAAAACAAACGCAATGTTGTTCCAACGTGCTTCAGAACCACCACCCATGTGCAGGAAGTAGTGCAGGTGCACCAGAACCTGAACAAGTGCCAGAACAGAAAGCACCGCCAGCGTGCCGGTTGGCGCAAGGCTGTGGCTCATGACCACACCAAACGACAGAACCGTCAGGATAACAGCAAGAACAAAGCCGATAAGGTACGAAGATACGCTACCGTGGCTCTCGCCCGAGGAGGATGTGTTCGGATTGCTCATCAGATCATGCTCGCCAGATAGACATAGGTGAAAACACAGATCCAGACGATATCCAGGAAGTGCCAGAACAGGCTCAGGCAGGTGAGCTTGTTCATCATGCGTTCCGGAATTTCAGTTGTCCCCATCAGCTGAACCATCAGGGTAACAATCCAGATCAGACCACACGTCACGTGCAGACCGTGGGTGGAAACCAGCGTGAAGAACGCAGACAGGAATGCACTGCGATCGGGGCCAGCACCATCCGCGATCATGTGCGCGAATTCACGCACTTCCAGACCAACGAACCCAAGACCCAGCAGGAATGTGACGCCAAGCCACATGATAACCGAGCTGATCTGGGTCTTATGGGCGGCAATCATGCCAAACCCATAAGTAATGGAAGAGAGAAGCAGGAGGGCTGTTTCCAGCCCAAGCCCACCAAACTCGAACAGTTCGTGCGGGGTTGGCCCACCGTTGAACTGGTTACGCAGGACTGCAAACGTGGCAAACAGGGAGCCAAAGATAATGCAGTCCGTCATCAGATAGACCCAGAACCCGAACACCACCGTATTTTCGTGGTGATGTTCGTCGTGGCCTGCGGTCGGAACAGTTGTGTTCTGTGCCATTATTCTGCTGCCTGTGCCATCAGTTTACGGGTGTGCTCGTTTTCGATCCGGGCAACCTCTTCGGCAGGGATATAGTAGTCAATATCCTTGTTAGCGCTGCGTGCAATGATCGTAGCGATCACACCCACAAGGCCAATGGCTGCCAGCCACCAGATGTACCACACGGCGGCGAAACCGAAGATCAGGGCAAAAGCACCAGCCGAAATACCAGCTGCCGTGTTTTTCGGCATATGGATTGCTTCGTACTGACCGCCAGCCTGACGGGTATCAATGCCGTTTTCCTTGTCGTGCATATAAGCGTCAAGCGAGCTGACATGCGGGACAATGGCGTAGTTATACACCGGCGGAGGAGAGGAAGTGGACCATTCCAGCGTACGGCCGTTCCAAGGATCGCCCGTGAAGTCACGGTTTTCAGGCTTGTTGCAGTCGCGGATGGAGACAAAAATCTGCATCAGCTGGCAAACAACACCGAACAGGATGAGCACTGCGCCAACTTCAGCGATCAGCATCCAGGGATGCCAGGCCGGGTTGTCATAGTGGTTCATACGGCGGGTCATGCCTTCGAAGCCGAGAACATACAGCGGCATAAAGGCAAAGAAGAAGCCAACGAGCCAGAACCAGAAGGCGCGGATGCCCCAAGCTTCGTTCATTTTGAAGCCAAGAACCTTCGGAGCCCAGAAGTTCATGCCGCAGACGTAACCGAAGTACACACCACCGATAATCACGTTATGGAAGTGAGCAATCAGGAACAGACTGTTGTGCAGCACAAAGTCGGAACCGGGGATGGCCATCATAACACCGGTCATACCACCGATGGTGAACACCACCATGAAGCCAACAGCCCAATACATGCAAGCATGGTACTGGATGCGACCTTTATACATGGTGAACAGCCAGTTGAAGAGCTTAACACCGGTCGGGATGGAGATGATCATGGTTGCGATGCCGAAGAAGGCATTCACGTCCGGACCAGCGCCCATGGTGAAGAAGTGATGCACCCACACAAGGAAGGACAGCACCATGATGGAGCAGGTTGCATAGACCATGGTCTTGTAACCGAAGAGCGGCTTGCCGGAGAAGGCAGGCACCACTTCGGAGAACACACCAAAGGCAGGCAGAACAAGAATGTAAACTTCCGGATGGCCCCAAGCCCAGATCAGGTTCAGGTACAGCATCTGGTTGCCGCCACCATCATTGGTGAAGAAGTGCATACCGAAGTAACGGTCCAGACCCAGCAGGGCGACAGCAACCGTCAGCACGGGGAAGGTTGCCATGATCAGGATGGAAGAGCAGAAAGCCGTCCACGTGAACACGGGCATCTTCAGCCAGGTCATGCCTGGAGCGCGCATCTTAACAATGGTGACAAAGAAGTTCACACCGGTCAGCAGCGTGCCAACACCAGAGATCTGGATTGCCCAGATATAGTAGTCAACACCCACGCCAGGGCTGAACTGCATTTCGGACAGCGGGGGATAAGCCAGCCAGCCGCACTGCGAGAACTCACCAATGAACAGGGATATGTTCACCAGCATGAACGCAACAGCCGTCATCCAGAAGCTCAGGTTGTTCAGGAACGGGTAAGCCACGTCACGTGCGCCAATCTGCAGCGGCACAATGAAGTTGAACAGACCGGTCATGAACGCCATGGCCAGGAAGAAGATCATGATCGTCCCGTGAGCGGAGAAGATCTGGTCATAGTGATGCGGGGGCAGATAACCGGGGTTACCCGCATAAGCCAGCGCAAGCTGGGTACGCATCATGATGGCGTCCGCAAAACCGCGGGCCAGAGCAACCAGCGCCAGTACAATGTACATGACAGCCAGACGCTTGTGATCGACAGAGGTAAACCACTCTTTCCAGAGGTAGCCCCATTTGCCGTAATAGGTAATCAGTCCCAGTACCGCGACACCGACAATGAGAACGCCGATGAACGTACCTACTAGGATCGGCACATCCAACGGGATGGCCGAAAGCGATAGTCTCCCTAGCATAGATCCTATTCCTTCATATTCATGTCGGACATCGCGGACTGCTGCACCTGAATCATTTTACCAGTGCTTTTGTCCATGACCATGCCGTTGTTGTATTTGGCAACGATCGTGTTGAACATGCCGGGTTCAACATGCGCGAAATATTCGACGGGGTTCGCTTCGCTCGGTGCAGCCAGTTTAGGATAGGTCTGGCTATCCAGCTGTTCGGAAGATGCACGCACCTTTTCGACCCAAGCATTGAACTCGTCATTGCTCATGGCCAAGGCATGGAAGTGCATGTCCGAGAAACCACGCCCACTGTAGTTGGCGGATTCACCCATGTAATCGCCCGGCTCGCTTGCCAGCAGATGAAGCTGGGTCTGCATGCCTGCCATTGCATAAATCATGGAACCAAGACGCGGGATGAAGAACGAGTTCATCACGGAATCAGAGGTGATGTCGAAATCAACAGGCGTATTGACCGGCATAGCCAGCTGATTAACTGTTGCAATTCCCTGTTCGGGGTAAATGAACAGCCATTTCCAATCCTGCGCCACAACCTGAACATGCAGCGGCTTGGTATTGGCTTCTGCCTCAAGCGGCTTGTAGGGGTCCAGAGAATGACAGGTCTGGTAGGTGATCACTGCCAGAAACAGAATAATCAGAGACGGAACGCCCCAGATCACCACTTCAATCTTGTTGGAATGGCTCCATTTCGGCAGATATTCGGCACTCGTGTTGGACTGGCGATACTGCCAGGCAAACCAGAGTGTCAGAATAATGGTCGGAACCACTACGATCAGCATTGCGATCACAGAGGTGGTAATAAGAGTTTTAACCCCCTCTCCCACCGGGCCTTTCGGGTCCAGAACGTCTAGTTCGCACCCGGCAAGCAGCAACGCTGACGATAGGCCGCCCAATCGCGCCGTTCTCGCCAGTAACTTGTTTTTCATCGCACGCCTCTTGGTTCTGACATCAACTTAGCCTCACAAAGACTTTTGCCCTGCTGCCACAGAAGCCTGACAACAGCAAGAAAAACCGCGTCCCGGCATGGGGAGCCCTTTCTGTTCCGCACCAGCAACACATTCTGGCCATCCAAGATGAATACCCCGAATATGTTGCTTACGGCGCAGCCCCCCATGCACGGCGGAAACGCATTGCGCCTACTTTATTCCTTACGCGGGGATTCTCAAACGTCAGAAAAGTTCCATCTGCCTTTCGTCACAATCAGTTAGCCGCTGTGAGCATGGCTTTTGCCTACTTTTGAGGCGGCTGGATGACCCAAATAGCATATCACGGAATGTTTCGTAATATTTCAAAAAATTCAATAATGGCAAAATTTAGTCTGAAATTTCATATTGTTAGAGAGCACACAAAATCTCACATCCCTGTTACAACTTAAAGAATTGAAATCAGGACCATTTTTGCACCCATTCTTGATTTTCATGCCATCATTCGGACCAAGCATAACTGCCCATACAAAAAAACCCGGCCATACCTGGCCGGGCTTTCCTCTGGCAGGACCAAGAGTGCTGCTCTGGAGCTCTCAGTCGCTGGAATTGCGGACACCCATGAACTGCAGCAGGAACTGAAAGAGGTTGATGAAGTTCAGGTACAGGCTCAGCGCATCATAAACACTGCGCTTGGCGGTCATTTCCGGGCCTTCGTATGCGGCAAACTGCGGGTAGGTAACCCGAATCCGCTGGGCATCAAACGCGCTGAACGCCGTGAAAACGAGCACACCCGCAATGCTGTAGAGGTAATACACAGTCGGGCTTTTGAGGAAGAGGTTGACCAGAGCGGCAATGACCAGCCCGAACAGCCCCATCATCAGGAACGACCCGAACTGCATGAGGTTAGCCTTGGTCACGTAACCCCAGAGGGAGGTCGCACCAAACATGCACGCCGTTACCAGAAACACGCGGACAATGGAGGTCCCGGTATAAATAACGAACACGCTGGCCAGACTGGCCCCCATAGCCGTACAGAACGCCCAGAACAGCGCCTGCGCCCCCTGAAGAGACAGCCGGTTGATCCCGAACGACATGACCAGCACAAACGCCAGCGGGGAGAGCATGGCCAGATCACCCAGCAGAGTGGGGCGCGGCAATGGACCCGCAGCAGTCAGGTAGATCTGAAAAAACAGGTCGCTCAGACCGGTATTGGCAATGACGTACGCCACAATCCCGGTCAGCAGAAGGCCAGATGCCATCCAGTTATAAACACGCAGCATATAGCTACGCAGACCAGCGTCCAGACTGGCCTGATCGTTCCAGCCTGACGCTGATGCGGGGGAACGGTAGTCGTTACTAAACGACATGGTTTTCTACACTCCTTACCCAGACAAGCTGGCTTTGCTTTATACTTGTGGCTGCCCTGCCTTTCCGTCAAGGGTATCACACGTCATATAATATAAGGCCGGCCGACAATCTGCTCGGGTCACGGCCTGCTTCCTCCCCCACCCTGTCACAAGGCCCGGATATGCACCTTATTGCCGGTCTTCCGCTCCCGGTGGAGATGCGCCTTTTCCTCCATGGTTTTCAGGACTTCTTTCCCTCCCGGGAATGGAAGGCCATGCCACTGCTTTACCTGCCCCTTGTGTCCTTCGGGCGCATGCAGCCGCAGGTCTGGGAGGAACTGGACCAGACCCTGTACACGCTCCACCTGCCTGCCCCGGCAACGCTCCGGCATACGGGTTTTGACGTGAGTCTGAAACGGAACCGAATCATGCTGGAGGCCACTGTAGAAGCCTCTGTTATAGATCACCTTTCCGTGAAAATCAGGAACCAGGCGCGGCTGGCTGGCGTCTCCTCGACACACTCCCTCCTCCCCTCGGGCGTTGCCCTGGCAGACATTACCGATGTGGACCCGAATGTGTGCAATTTATGGCTTGCAACCCACCGCCATCTCTTTGCCCAGACAGAAGAAGTTTGCGAATTCACCGTGTTCAAGACTGGAAAAAACCGTGAAAACCCTTTTTGGGAGGTGATGGCGGAATACCAGTTTGCTGATGGCTTCCCACACACCTCCAATTTGTTATAACATGATCTTTCCGCAGTTCCGTTCCCGCTCCTGCATGCGCCGGAACCGACCTTTTGCACCCCTGATCTCTACAAGGAACGAATACGTGGGGATGCAGCTATTCTCTTGGCGTGATTGACATACAGCGCCCGCCTTGGCTGATGTGTGAGAAACCGGATTTCCGGCTCTATTTTTCCTCATCTTGATACACAGTCGAGGACATGAACGCATGACCCGCCCCGCCTCCGCCAAGAGACGTTCGCTGCTAGGAATTCTCGCGGCTGGAACAATCTGTGCCGCTGCCCTACCTTACGCAGCAGCCCCTGCCCGCGCCGACAGTCAGGGTGACACGGGACAAGCCATCATCCATGCCGATGAGCACCCCGAGAACTGGCTGTCCTATGGACGCACCTACTCTGAACAGCGCTACAGCCCGCTGGATCAGATCAACCGCTCCAACGTTGGTAACCTGAAGCTGGCCTGGTACTACAATCTGGACAGCAACCGCGGTCAGGAAGGCACGCCTCTGATTGTGGACGGCATTATGTATGCCACGACCAACTGGTCCAAAATGAAAGCCCTTGATGCGGCAACCGGCAAGCTGCTGTGGGAATACGACCCCAAGGTGCCCGGCAACATTGCCGACAAGGGCTGCTGTGACACGGTTAACCGTGGCGCTGGCTACTGGAACGGCAAGGTCTATTTTGGCACGTTCGATGGCCGCCTGATCGCGCTGGATGCCAAAACCGGCAAAAAAGCGTGGGAAATCAACACCATTCCTGCCGATGCCTCTCTGGGCAAGCAGCGCTCCTATACGGTTGACGGCGCTGTGCGCATTGCCAAGGGCCTTGTCCTTATCGGCAACGGTGGCGCAGAATTTGGTGCCCGCGGCTTTGTCTCCGCTTTTGATGCGGAAACCGGCAAGCTGAAATGGCGCTTCTACACGGTTCCGAACAACAAGAACGAACCCGACCACGCTGCGTCGGATAATGTTCTGATGACCAAAGCCTACCGGACATGGGGCCCCAACGGGGCGTGGGTCCGTCAGGGCGGTGGTGGCACCGTGTGGGACTCCATTGTGTATGACCCCGTGTCCGATCTGGTCTATCTGGCTGTCGGTAACGGTTCCCCCTGGAACTACAAATACCGCTCCGAAGGTGTTGGCAACAACCTGTTCCTTGGCAGCATTGTCGCCGTCAAGCCAGAAACGGGTGAATATGTCTGGCACTTCCAGGCCACCACCATGGACCAGTGGGACTACACCTCTGTCCAGCAGGTCATGACCCTTGATGTGCCGATCAATGGTGAAATGCGCCACGTTGTGGTGCAGGCTCCCAAAAACGGCTTCTTCTACATGCTCGATGCCAAGACGGGTGAATTCCTGGCTGGCAAGAACTACGTGTACGAAAACTGGGCCAGTGGTCTGGACCCGCTGACGGGCCGCCCGATCTACAAGCCTGAAGGCCTGTGGACCCTGAACGGCAACTTCTGGTACGGTATTCCCGGCCCGCTGGGTGCCCATAACTTCATGGCCATGGCGTACAGCCCTAAGACCCACCTGGTCTATCTGCCTGCACACCAGATTCCATTTGGTTACCAGAACCAGGCTGGCGGCTTCAAACCCCACCCCGATGCCTGGAACCTTGGCCTGGACATGACCAAAACCGGTCTGCCTGACTCGGCCGATGCCCGCTCCGCTTACCTGAAGGACCTCAAGGGCGAGCTGCTGGCATGGGATCCCGTGAAAATGGAAACCGTGTGGAAGATCGACCACAAAGGCCCATGGAACGGTGGCGTTCTGGCAACGGGCGGTGATCTGCTGTTCCAGGGCCTGGCCAACGGTGAATTCCACGCCTACGACGCAACCAACGGTGCCGACCTTTACAAGTTTGACGCACAGAGCGGCATTATTGCTCCGCCCGTGACCTACAGCGTAAACGGCAAGCAGTATGTTGCAGTTGAAGTGGGCTGGGGTGGCATCTACCCGATCTCCATGGGTGCCATGGGCCGTACGTCGGGCTGGACCGTCAACCACTCCTACGTGGCCGTGTTCTCGCTCGATGGCAAAGCCCAGCTGCCTGCCATGAACGAACTGGGCTTCCTGCCCGTCAAGCCGCCTGCGGAATATGACACCAAGGAAGCTGCCAAGGGCTACTTCCAGTACCAGACCTACTGCCAGACCTGCCACGGCGACAACGGCGAAGGTTCGGGCGTGCTCCCTGACCTGCGTTGGTCCGGTGCCATCCGCCATGACGATGCGTTCTACAACGTTGTGGGCCGTGGTGCGCTGACCGCTTACGGCATGGACCGTTTTGACACGAGCATGAAGCCTGAAGAAATCGAATCCATTCGTCAGTACCTCATCAAGAGGGCGAACGAGACCTATCAGCGCGAAGTGGATGCCCGAAAGAACGCTCAGGGAGTTCCTCAGACCCCTGTCGTGGGCATTACGCCCCAATAAAGCGGCAGTCATAACGTCATTCGGTACACAAGCGATACAGTGGTAAAAATGATGATGAACAGACTAAAAGCCGCTCTTGGAGCGGTCACTGTCGGGCTTCTGGCAGGAACCTCCCTGGCACATGCGCAGGGAGCGGATGAAGACCTGATCAAAAAGGGCGAATATGTCGCCCGTCTTGGTGACTGTGTGGCTTGCCACACAGCACTGAATGGTCAGAAATTTGCAGGTGGGCTGGCAATCAAAACCCCCATCGGCATGATCTACTCGACCAACATCACGCCAGACCCCACCTACGGGATTGGCACCTACACGTTGCAGGAGTTCGATGAAGCCGTGCGCCATGGCATCCGCAAGGATGGCAGCACGCTTTATCCGGCCATGCCTTACCCGGCCTTCTCCCGCATGACGCAGGACGATGTGAAGTCGCTCTACGCCTACTTCATGCACGGCGTGCAGCCTGTTGCCCAGAAGAACCGCGAGGCAGGCATTAGCTGGCCTCTGTCCATGCGCTGGCCGCTGGCCATCTGGCGCTCCATGTTTGCCCCCACACCCAAGGACTTTACGCCTGCTCCGGGCACGGATGCAGACATCGCCCGTGGTGAATACCTGGTAACGGGTGCAGGGCATTGCGGCATGTGCCATACGCCGCGTGGCTTTGCCATGCAGGAAAAGGCTCTGGATGCCTCCGGTGGTCCGGACTTCCTTGGCGGTGGCGCTCCGATCGACAACTGGATTGCGCCCACACTGCGCAACGACCCGGTTGTGGGTCTGGGTCGCTGGTCTGAAGAGGACATCTTCCAGTTCCTCAAATCCGGTCGTACCGACCACTCCGCAGTCTTTGGCGGCATGGCCGACGTGGTTGGCTGGAGCACCCAGTACTTCACGGACTCCGACCTGCACGCCATTGCAAAATACCTGAAGGCCCTACCTCCGGTTCCGCCGTCACGGGGGGATTACACGTACGATCCGTCCACGGCTCAGGCTCTGGATTCTGGCAACACGGCCAACAACCCGGGTGCACGGGTTTATGTTGAGCAGTGCGCAGCCTGCCATCGTAACGATGGTGGTGGTGTAGCCCGGATGTTCCCGCCGCTGGCTGGCAACCCGGTTGTTGTTGGGGATGACCCGACCTCCATTGCCCATATTGTTATGGCTGGTGGTGTTCTGCCGCCCACCAACTGGGCACCTTCCGCCGTTGCCATGCCGGACTACAAGAGCGTTCTGTCCGACCAGCAGATGGCTGATGTGGTCAACTTTGTCCGCTCCGCCTGGGGCAACAAGGCCCCGGCTAACGTGACGGCTGCTGATGTTCAGAAACTCCGTCTGGACCACGCTCCGATCCCGACCACCGGCTGGGCTGACCCCACGTCCGCTACGGCAACCTGGGGCCTGTTCATGCCGCAGCCCTACGGCGCTGGCTGGACCTTTGCTCCGCAGACCCATAACGGGGTGGACGCAGAACAGTAAGGTCTAACCAACCTTACCTCTGCCCCTCACCAGATGGGCTGGATTACAAAAAACACCGCAGTGGCAACGCTGCGGTGTTTTTTTATGGCGTAAAGCCAACATTACCAAACTGCCCGTCAGCCACCTGCCACAACATACGGCAGAACGGCTTGGCTCTTTCTCCTATGCCCTTGCAGGTCTGCCGTCAGATGTACGGAGTAAAGCACCAAGCCCCAAGCAGGGTTGTTACAGCCACACTGACACTGGCACTGGCACTGGCACTGGCACTGGCACTGGCACTGGCACTGGCACTGCTCAGACCTATCGCGTGGTTCTGCCCAGCATTTATACAAACAACCATAAAGCAACAGACTTCCATTCTACCCCTTATGGCATCGCCTATATCCAGCAGAACTACACACACCCCTGTTTGCCTGACATCCAAACGGGCGGGTTAAAGCGAGCACAAACACGCTGGAGCAAAGGGAAAGAGAATGGGAGAAAGAGGTCAAAGACCATCTTGCATCAGATATATGCTGCACTGTACAGCATGTATCTGGATAAGGCAGCGCGTCACCCACCATGCATCAGGCGCGGCAATGCCATAAAGATTTAAAATATAAAAAATTCAGGAATGATCATCTTATATGAGGATCATTACCCCCACGCGAAGGATCCAGACCTCTTCCTTCATACGATTATTCTTATGGCTCCCCAGATCAGGAAGGCCATAGATACTCCACGCATGGAGTGAATGAAAAATTATTTCTAAAAACTATTATTTTATCAAAGAGTTTTTCGGTCCACTCCAAGAGTGTCACACACCTAAAGTGGACCGGAAAAACTCCAAGTGTTCTTTTAACCAGCTTTATCCTGCTTGAAATGCGACGGGAAAACCAGAGGGTCCTGATGCAGGACATGCTTGCCAATTACGCGACGGGCCAATACTTCCGGGTCATGGGAAGACAGGGTTCTGACATCCCGCCAGTACTGGTCAAAATCTGCTTCCCGTGCGGTTGAACGCCCCCCCAGCAACTCAAAAACACGCGGTGTAATATGCAAAGCCGTGCGTGCGGCAAAAGTGCGGAGCGAGAGCGTTTCCAGCGCAATAGCGCCATAGTCTTCTTCCGTCAGGGAGAAGCGCCTGTCCCATTGTTCCTGCACAAAAGCAATGGTTCTCTCAAAATACGCCTGAGCCGCCTGTACCTGCACCCAGTATTCAGCAAATTCGGCCTGAATGAACGGGTCATCCGCCGAAATACTGACACCCCCAAAGCTGCCCTGCCTGCGCCCTTGCAGCACCCACTTGCGCGCATGCTCCAAAGCCCCCAGCGTGCGGCCGATGAACACAGCCGTATAAAAAATGGCACCAAAGCTGGCCCACAAGGGCAAGGGGCCTGTCTGAGCCGGGCTATGGCCCCAATGCAGGACGTCTTCTGGCAAAATCCGCACATTATGGAAGGTAATGGTGCCTGAATCCGTGCCACGCAAACCAATCGGGTCCCAGTCATTATGGAACTCCAACCCCTCACGCGCTGTAGGAATTACAGCGTAAATGTAGTGATCTCGATCGGGGTGAATGGCCAGCACTGTTGTAATTTCTGCCAGTGGCGCACCCGTGTTCCACTTTTTGGTCCCGGTAATTGTAAATCCGCCATCCGGGTGGTGTTCGGCCACAAACTCCTTATTTACATACTGTGTGACATTACCCCAGAAAAACCGGTTATTCGCGGCATGGCGCACAACATCATCATTCGCACCGGTGTAGTCCGTTAGCAGCGGCACAAGGGAGTTATAGTAATTAAACCCAAGCAGCGCTGCGGTGGAACCATCCACCTTGGCAATTTCCAGCACACTTTGCGCGGCATCGCGGAGCGAACCTCCACCGCCCCCAAGATTTTTGGGGTATAGCAGGCTGACAAGCCCGCTTTCGCGCAGGCGGCGGATCTGCTCAACGGGCCTTGCGCCATCCAGATCACGCTGAACAGCACCTTCGGCAAATTCATGCGCAAGTTTTTGTGCAGCATCTACCCAGTCCTGTGGGTAAGGCGCCACTGCCTGCGGGCGCGTGGCACGCACAAGATCATTACGAGGAGCAGGAAAGCTTGTGTTTTTTTCGATGAAAGTCATGAGATCAATCTTTCTTTGAGTCGTTTTTGGCGTGAACTGCCAGCCAGATCCAGAAGATGGATGATGCTGCATAAAAAGCCGGTCCAATAAGAATGGCCTGTGCCAGACCCGCATGATCGGAAATCAGACCCAGAAGCCATGGGGCAAAAAGCCCTGATGCTCCACCGGCAACCATCGCGCCAAACGAACCGGAAATAGTGCGCAAAGTCGGAGGCACAGTTTCAACCAGCAGCGTGGTCAGGCTCCCTGCCGTGGCACCAAAGGATGCAATGGCCAGCAGGGAAAAAACCTCGCAGACGCGTAGGGAAGATGCCGTAAAACCAATGGTGAACAAAACCGAAGCCAAAAGCGCGCTGACAGCAAGGGATGCGGCAATGGCCCCCGTGCGCCCGGCCAGATAACGCCCCGTCAACCACCCACCCACCGGCCCCGCCGGAAGGGTGAGCATAAGGGCTGAGAACGCAAAGCCCGTGGCATGCAGGTTATCCAGACCATGCACCCGGTGCAAAAACGCGGGAAGCCACATCTGCGCGGTAATTGTGCCGGAAAAAAACAGGCTTAGAGCGATCAGATGTGTGGTGTAGGGAACAATACGAAAAACAGAAAACTGTTGTTTCCAGCTGACCTTGTTCTCCACGGCATGTACGTGGCCATCCGACTGGCCCGGAACCGGCTCAGGCACAAACAGTAACAGAAAACCCAGAACAAGGCCCGGCAGACCAGTGAGAAAAAATGCCTGATGCCAGTTGGAGTGAGCTGCAATCCACCCCCCAACACCAAAAGCCAGCGCAGACCCGAGCTTGTTACGCAACATGAAAAGAGAAAAAACGAAGTTCCGCTCTTTCCTGTTATAAAGGTCAGCCAGCCAGCCCGGCACAATGCCCTGATAGGCAGCCATGCCAAAACTGGTAAGTGTGCGCCACAAAACCAGTGTTGCCAGACCAGTAGAAAGCGCACTACCCGCCGATGCCAGACTCCACAGCACAATAGACCCGACCAGCACGGAACGGCGACTAAACCGTGCTGCCAGCACTGCAAAAAGTGGTGCACCCAGAATACCCGCCAGTGTGGAGGCGGAGGATACACTCCCAAAAGCAGCATCCGAAAGATGGAGATCCGCCTTGATTGGTGTCAACAATCCGGAAAGAACCATATTATCCATGGCGCAAACCGTACCCGTTGCCAACAGCAGCACCAGCGCTGGATGGCGTGACAATGCCGTGCCGGCCACAGATGGCTGATTTGTCATGTGCGGGGTAACTGAAGAGAGTGTGGTTGCAGTGGAAGACATGGCTGTATCCTCATACCGGTTGAGGGTGCGTCTGTTCGAAAACCGCAGCATTTTGGGGGGCTCGCTGCGCAAGGGCCGTGGCATCTGCCAGAATTGAACGGTCAATCCAGCTTTCCAGATCAAAGTCTTTTTTGATCAGCCCCTGACGCAGCAAAAAGGTTTTTTGTGCATCCAGCGTCGCAACATAATCATCATTCAGGTCCAGCCGGATACCCTGCGCGATGTTCTCATACACTGCGGCAAGGTTTTCTGGTGCCTGCCCCAGATCGGTTGCCAGAGCCCGCAGGGCATCCAGCGGCTGGGTTGCCGCCCGCTCTGCCGTGCGCACAAGCGTTGCCACAATGCGCACCAGCAGGTCTCGCTGCTCTTCAATCAACGCCGTGCTGACTACCAGACCACGCAGCACGGAAGGATGCACACGCGAGATAAGGTCCGGGGCAAGCCGGGTGTCGTACACCACATTCAGGCGTGAGTAGAGGCCACCATCGGGGGGGATGGATGCGGCCACCGCATCCACAATACCATCCTCCAATGCGGCCAGAGCAGACTGAAAACCCGCGAGCAGAAAGCTCTGCCGCTCCCCGCGTGGTGGAAAAGTGCGTGGAATACGCACCAGTTCCACATCATCAAGACCCAGCCCGGCAGTGGCCAGAGTGGTCTGATAAATCTTGAGCTGTTGTGCAATCATCAGGTCAAACGGGCTATCGGGGTTATAAAACACCGCAAGCCGCTTGCCTTTAAGGGCCGCGGGCTGTGCAAGCCCGGAAGAATGGAGGCTCAACACCGGGTAGCGGCCATCCAGAAAAGCAAGACCCACAACCTTGCAGTCCACGCCATGGCTTTTTTTCCATATGGCTGGTGCATGCCCGGCATTGCGGAGCCAGAACCGATCTTTGTGATCGTATTCTGTTTTGGGTGAAAACCCTACGGACTGAAAAACAATGTCAACATCGTGCTCTTCTGCAAATTCAGCCCGCAGCGTGCCCCAAGCTTCTGCCAGTGCGCTAATGGTCGGCACAGACGGGCAACGAGTGTAATGAATAACCGGACGGGTCATGGCTTTTTACTCCTGTGGGGCAACCTGCACGCCATGGCGTGCCAAAAGCTGCTGTGCATTCCAAAAAAGAACTGATTTCTGTCCATCGGGGTCGGTTGCCGTTGCCGCGCGCACACGCTCAAGCGTAGGCCCAATATCTGGCACCGGGGCATAGTCCGAGCCAAAGACAATGCGCTCAGACCCCAGAACCCGCACGGCTGCGGCAACAGCAGCCGTTCCACTGCCTGCTGCCCCCGTATCCAGCCATATCTGCTTAAAGTGCTCATGCAGCGGGCCAGCCTGCACACGGGGGGAGACTACGGCCTGTTCGGCCGCCAGCGCCCCCAGTGCCGTGCCACCCAGCATGGCTATCTGGATTGTCACATCGGGGAATGGGGCCAGAAAATCCGTAAACGCCAGCGTTGCAACGGCAGATGCAAAGCAGAACCCGTTGTCTATGACCCAGCGCAGGGCTTCGTTGTCATCATGTAGAATATCGGGGGGCTGGCCATGAACCTTGGGGCTGGCAAACCCCGTATGCAGGTAAATATGGCTGCGATGCGCTTGAGCCACTTCGAATATCCCCCGAAAGGCCTCTGCCGAGCGACGGGAGAAAAACCCGTTAACAGGCAACACACCCCCGATCAGGCCCAGTTGCTCATGCCCGCGTTCCAGCTCTTTGGCAGACCAGGCCAGATTATCCGTGCTGAGCGCCGCCACGGCGCTAAAGCGGTCCGGGTGCTGGGCCACAAGAGCGGCGGTATCGTTATTCCACTGCGTCCACAGGTCCTGCGTATCAGCAAAGGGGAGTGCGGCATCTACCCCCAGTGTTGTTGGCCAGGATAAAAGCTGGTGCGCAATCCCTACATGATCCAGATGAGTCAGTCGGGTTTGCAAATCGTGCCATTGCGCACCAAGGGGGAATGCTCCCCCCTTGCCTGCCCCCGCCCCCGTGCGCCAGATGGCAAGTTCATCTCCCTGGCGGCCAATACGCGGTGCCTCCGCACGGCGCCCAAGAATATCCAATGTGGAAGGTGCAAACCAGTGGGAGTGCAGGTCGATTACAGTCTTATGGGTTGTCATGACGTGCTCTCCTCAGAAAAAGTCCACACGGGCCGAAAGCAGGAACATGCGGGGATTGCTGTACTGGTAAGTAAATGTCTGGCTTGTTGCGGAATACGGCAGCACCTGCACCAGATAACGGTTACCGGTAATATTGTTGACAATCCCGCTGATTTCCCACCGGCTGTTCCCCGGACGGAAGGAGGCATGAACATCCCCCAGCCAGACAGATGATTGCTGAAGGGCAGATGCTTTTTCGTTGGAGACGAGGTAGTAATAATGCCCGGTATAGTTCCAGTGCGTGCCAACGCTGCCGTTGCCAATACCGGTACGGAAGTTCCAGTCCACCGAAATATTGGCTGTCTGGTGTGGCGCACGGGCGAACTCGTTACCCTTCAGGCTGGTTGCACCGGTGGGGGCAGTAAAGTCCGTAAACTTTGTTCTGAGAACACCCACATTTCCAGATATTGTCAGGTCATCAATCGGGCGGGCCTGAAAGGAGAACTCACCCCCCAAAGTGCGCCCGGATGCGGCATTGGTAAGAGAAATAATGGTCGATTTTGTTGCAGCATCCGTTGCGGTCCAGGAGGTCTGGATATTGTCGTATTTTGAGTAAAAACCATCAGCACTCAGGGTCAGGCGGTGATTAAACCAGCTTCCTTTGTAACCGGCTTCGTAGGATGTCAGGGTTTCGGGGTTAACCGGCCGCGCTGTCTGCAACGGCGTGCCCCCCCTGTTAACCGGGTTGGGAGTAATCTGGGTATTGAACACGCCTGAGCGATAACCATCGGCAATACGCACGTAGAGCATCTGATTTTTTCCGATCAGGAACTGTGGCTCCACATCAAAGCTGACATTCGACCAGCTTTTGCCTCCATGGTAACTATCAATCCCCGTTATGGGTGAAAGAACGTTCTGGGCATTCCACCAGTTTGTCGCATTCCCCGCGAACGAAACCGGAGACCTTGCTTGAACACTGTCCAGATCAAGGCGCAGGTGGTCGTGCGTCCACCTTACCCCACCAGCAACCTGAAACCACGGCACAACATGGATGGTTGTATTGCCAAAAATAGCAAAACTATCTGTGGTTTGCCGGTATTGTGTGGATGTAAAGGCAGGCTGGCCAATAATGGCGGGCGTTGTAGGCGCACCGGGGGGGAGCGTTGCGGTCGCGTAGTGGTCGTTCAGGGTTTCATGAAAATAATAAGCGCCTGCAATCCACGCGATCCGCTGGTGTGGGTCTGATGCAAGGCGAAACTCCTGACTGACCTGCACAGGGTGCAGTTTGTCATAAGACCTGCTGTATTCAAGGGGTGTGTAATCTCCATCCCCAGTCTGGCGGCGCTGTGCGTTTTCAAACGCGGTAATGGAGGTAAAGGTCAGCCCATGCCCCGGATGCCACGTTGTGTGCAGGGATACCCCCTCCGACACAAGGGCCTGACGCCCGTTGACGTTGGAATTGGTCCAGTCCCGGCTTGATGTTTTAAGCGGTGAATATACCGACGTACCCGAAGCGCTATAGTAAGGCACGTTGGAACTCTGCATGTCACGCACATGCGTATTCAGCAGAAACTCCAGATCATCCGATGGCCGCCAGAGCGTTTGAAAGCGGGCGGCAAAGTCACCAAAATTACCGACATCCTTGCCTGTGCTGGCATTTTTTGCCCAGCCATCCGAATTTTCCTGCCGAACAGACAGGCGGGTGGTCAACGTATTGGCGGTAATGGGAGTGTTGATAACAAACTCACCCCGTTTTTGACCATAATCGCCAAAATCGACCTGTGCGTGACCCTCTTTTTTAAATTCGGGACGGCGGGAGGTAAACTGTATGGCCCCTGCCGTTGCATTCTTGCCCCACAGGGTGCCCTGCGGACCGTTAAGAATGGCAACCTGCGCCTGATCAAACAGCGGGAAGCCCTGAAAGCTCAGGCTGTTCAGATACACATCATCCGCATAAACCGCCACCGCACCAATGGCGTTATTGGCCACATTCCCGTTGCCAACACCACGGATGTAATACCGGGGGCGCAAGCGACCATCAAAATTATACCCCAGCACGTTAGGGGCAAAAGCGGCCACATCGGCTGCACTATCCAGATGCTGCCGGGCAATGGTGGTTGCACTGATTGCCGTAACGGTGGCCGCAACCTTTTGAATATCCTGCGTACGTCGGTTGGCTGTGACCATAACGGTCTCCAGCCCGCCTGATGCAGCAGGAGAAGCCACCTTGCCCACTTTGCTGGCCTTGCCGCCCTTGGCCGGAGCCGGGGCGGTTTTGGCACCTGAAGGTTTGCCCTGTGTTTCGGCTTTGGCGGAAGATGTGGCGGACGCCACAAGACCCGATGCAAGGATCAGGGATGGCAAAGCGGCGCAAGCAAGCCGGTTCCGCCTGGACAGGCAGGCCATAGCCCGCCCCGAAAGGGAGAGGAAGGACCGGGGAGCCGAGAGTGAGGAAGGGTAAATCATGTTCCACGCCGCGTTGTTTTTAACCATTTACTATTTTGATTAGTATTAATTCGTTGCATTTTACGACAGTGACGGCTTTTATAATTTTTATGGGTACGGTTTAAACGATATTAAATAGTGCAATATGCGCATGAAAGTAGGCCCGCATGTTTGTGCCCCAGCTTGACCGCAATGCCCGCGAAGGGCTGCAAAAACAGATTATGCGGCAGATTATTGCCGCTATTGCCTCTGGCATGCTGCGCCCTAACACCCCTCTGCCGGGCATAAGGGAGGCATCCGTACGCTGGGGCGTGTCACGCAATACGGTCGTGCTTGTTTTTGAACATCTGGAAACGGAAGGGTATTTGCAGACGCGCCCTTCACGCGGGACATTCATCCACCCCACACCACCATGCAGCACCAGCTCCGTTGCGCAGCTGGGGAACGAACGCGGTGCCGCGGCCGCATCCCTTGGGGAGCCATCATGGCCCGGTCAGGCTTTTATTGGAGACCCGGCACAGGAACGCCAAACACCCGATGGAGTCTTTAACCTCGGTTTTGGCAGCAACATGCCACTTTATCGTTTTCCCGCATGGCAAAAAACCATCGAACGCCTGCTGCTGCGCGATAACTGGAAACGGGGGGGCGAGTTCCAGCCCAATGCCGGGCTGCCCTTCCTGCGTTCAACGCTGGCCCGGTGGCTGCATTTACGCCACGGCGTCACCATTGACCCGCAGCAAATCATTATTGTTACGGGGCTACAGCAAGCGCATTCCATTATCGCACATGCCCTGCTTAAAACCGGCGACCATGTGATTCTTGAAGACCCATGCTACCCGGGAAAACGCCAGTTATACGAAAAACTGGGCATGCACGTGATTAACGGCGCAATTGACCGCAAGGGGATCAAGCTGGCTGATCTGGCCCCCGAGCAGGCACGCCTTTTATGCGTTAATCCGGGGTGCCACATCCCGACCAATGTCACGCTTTCGCTGCCGCGTCGCAAACATATTGCAGCACTGGCCATGCAGGACCGCTGCCTTGTGTTTGAAGAAGCGATGTATGACCTGCTCTCGTTTGAAAAAAAACCGATCCCATCCCTTCTCTCCCTTACAGGGGGGCGCAACCTGCTCCATGCGGGCCTGTTTGCTCCCTGCCTTGGTGGCGGGCTGATGCTTGGGTATCTGGTCGTCCCCTGGTCCTTCCTGCCAGCCGTGCTGGAGGCCAAGCTGCTTACGGGGAACGGTCTGCCCTGGCTGGAGCAGGAAGCTCTGGCCCGCATGCTGGACTCGGGCGAGCTGGACAATGCCCTGCGCCGTACACGGGTGGTTATGATGCGCCGCAGAGAGGTTTTTATGGCCGCATTGGAACGGTTTTTTGGCCGTATGGAATTCTGCGGCACAGAGCATGCCCCCCGCCTGAGCTGGTTCCTGCCCGGTGGGTTCGGCAAGGTGCAGCCTTTCCTGACCGAGGCGGAAAAAGCAGGAATCCGCTTCCCCGGTAATTATGCCGCAGCCAGCAGCCGCTCCCACCCGGGCCTGCCGGACCTGCCTAACCTTGTGTCCCATGGTTATGGAGAAATATCGGAAGAAGACATTCCAGCCCTTTTTTCCAGACTTTCCAACCACACATAAAAAGCACCCACCCATTCCGGGACAAAGGGATACCCCACCCCGGAACCAGCAGGAGCCCAGATTCTGGCGCACACAGAAACGGACCACCAGTTACACGCACTGCTCAAGCAGGTCCGCGCCTGCTCGGCCTGTGCCCATGCCCTGCCACTTGGGCCACGCCCGGTGCTCCATATCTCCCCCCGCGCACGGTTGCTGATTGCGGGGCAGGCTCCCGGCACCAAGGTCCATGAAACGGGAATCCCCTTTAACGATGCCTCGGGCGATCGCCTGCGGGCGTGGCTGGGCATGGACCGCAGCCTTTTTTACGATACGGAAAAAGTCGCCATTGTACCCATGGGGCTATGCTACCCCGGCGTGCTGCCAAAAGGGGGAGACCGCCCCCCAAGGCCGGAATGTGCGCCTTTATGGCGCAAACGCATTCTGGAACATCTGCCCAATATCCGGCTGACCCTGCTGGTAGGCTCCTATGCGCAGAATTATGTGCTGGGCAAAGGCGGGGTGTTTGACCGGGTTATGCGGTTTGAAGAGTTTTTGCCTACCTACTTCCCCCTCCCCCATCCATCATGGCGCACAGGGGCGTGGGAGCGGCGCACACCTGCATTCGGGGCAACCGTTCTTCCCGCCCTGCGCCGCGAGGTCGCCCGCGCATTGCAGGACTAAGCCCGGATTTTTCAGGTAATCAGGAGCAGGCGGATATCATTGACATTGGTCAGCGTTGGCCCGGTCATGAGCAGATCATCCACCGCCTTGAAAAAACTGTAGCTGTCATGGTTCCGCAGGAATGGCTCAGGCATGCAGCCCGCCTGCGCTGCACGGGCTAGTGTATCGGGGGCAAAAATGGCACCGGCGGCATCTTCCGTGCCGTCTATGCCATCACTATCGCCTGCCAGCCCCCAGATACCACTCTCCCCACCCAGAAAATGCGCGCAGGAGAGCAGGAACTCCGTATTCCGCCCGCCTTTGCCAGTCCCTTCCCCCGCGCGGATGGTCACGGTTGTTTCCCCCCCGCTTAACAACACCGCAGGCGAGGGAACGGGCAGACCATGCGCATGCACGGAACGTGCCATGCCACCCAGCAGAATACCGGCAACCTGACTTTCCCCCTCCAGTGCATCACCCAGCATAAGCGGGGTCACGCCCTGCTGCCGCGCAACATCTGCTGCGGCCATAAGCGCCATAAGCGGAGTGGCAATCAGCACTACACGGTTGCGCGGGTCCGCTACAGGTTTATGGTCCTGCTGGTTTGCCACAGCCTGCTCCAGCACCCCCCGCACAGTGGGGGAAAGGTCCAGCCCATACCGCTCCACAATCCGCAGCGCATCCGCCGCCGTGCCTGATGGCGGCACGGTTGGCCCGCTGGCAATCACCGATGGATCATCCCCCGGCACGTCACTGATCACCAGTGTCAGCACCTGTGCAGGGCTGGCAGCCTGTGCCAGCCGCCCCCCTTTGATGGCGGACAGGTAGCGCCGCACGGTGTTCATTTCCGTAATGGTCGCGCCAGAATGCAGCAGTTGCCGCCCGACAAGGCGCTTATCTTCCAGCGTCAGCCCCGGCGCGGGCAACGCCAGAAGGGACGACCCCCCGCCCGATACAAGGGCAATCACCAGATCATCCGGCCCAAGCCCCGTTACGGCATGCATAATGGCGCGGGCGGCTGCCTCGCTCCGGGCATCGGGGACAGGGTGGGAGGCTTCCAGAATACGCACATGCCGGGTCGGGGCGGCATGCCCGTCACGCGTGACCACCACACCCTCAAGCGGCACATCGGGCCAGGCGGCTTCCAGGGCTGCGGCCATTGCCGCCGAGGCCTTGCCAGCCCCCACCACAATACAGCGCCCTTTGGGTTTGGGGGGCAGGTGTTTGGCCAGCACCACAAACGGGTCTGCACTGGCTACGGCGGCATCAAACATGGAGCGCAGCAGGGTTCTGGCCCGCGCGTTATCCCATGCAACTCCTGCATCTGGCATGATGTTTCTCCCTTATGACCGGCTCCGCCGTAACTGGCCTACCTTGCGTTCAGGTAAACGCCTTGTCCAGATAAGGGGAGGATGCGTCAAAGAACGCCTGATTTTCTTTAAGTTCCGTTGCAATCACATGCAGGCTGGCCAGCACACGCAGCATTTCCTCGCGCACGGACAGGTTGGTTTCGGCCTGCTCCATGCGCGAGAGGTATTCCACCGCCAGAGCCGCTGCCCGTGCTGTGCGGCCATACTGCCCACCATACCGGCCAGAAAACTGCTGCATGCGGTTCATCATGGCCTGTGTGGCGTGCCGGGCATCAGCTGGCAGAATATTGCGCCCCAGAATAACGCGCAGGCGCAAAAGGTTAAGCTCTATGGTCATGCCCGAGAGCACACCGCTTACATACCGGTCACGCACGTAGGTGTTGCCATCATCTGTTGTCATGGATGCCAGCCGGACAAAGCCATCCACCCCGCGGCCGATCACTTCGGTCATGGGGGGGGCGGCACGGTGCTGGGCCAGCCTGCGCAGGCGGCGCAGAATACTCACGCGCAGATCCCACCGCAGGCCATCCGGGTCAAACGGCAGGAAGAGCCGGTACATCCACATGGAAAAAACCATGGCCAGAAACAGCGGCAGCGCGGTGTTGAAAAACAGGATTTCGTCCATCCGGCCCTGATTCATCGGGCCGATAAGAATGGGCAGGAACAGGTTATACGCAACTGCCGCCAGTATGAGCGGGGGCCACGCAAAGGCCAGCCCCCCCACCAGCATGGGCACGGCCAGACACAGGGCCAGTGTTTCGTAGATTGTTGGCTGGGCGATGACCCACAGATCAAGCAGCCCGCTCATGCCCACAACAAAAATCGTGCCGTGCAAAAACGCCTGCGTGGCCAGTGCAGGCTGCTCCAGCGTGGAGAACAGGGCACAGACAATGGAGACAAACATCATGAATGTCAGCCCGTCGGTCCAGCCCGTTGTAATCCAGATCAGCCCCGAAGCAAAAATAGTGACCGAGGCCCGCAGGCTGTTGGTAAAGGCCATGCGCCAATCCCGGTAACTGCGCATGGGGTACCTGAAGTGGTCATGCGGCGTCGGGTTGCGGCTCATCTCGAACTGTTCAATGGCCTGTTGCAACTCATCCAGAATGGCACCCAGCTTGTGGAGCAGCTGCCCCTCGCGCGAGAGGCTACTCTCCTGTGCCACATCAATAGGCGGGTTGGTGGCCGCTATCATCTCCTGCTCAAGGCAGGTCGCCGCAAGCTGGGTACAGGTGGCGCGCAGAGCGGTCAGATCCCGCAGGACCGGGGCCACAGGCGACTCATCCGTCAGGCGCTGGGGAATGGTCTTTAAAAACCCGGCCACCTGCTGTGCAACCTGCAAATACTCCTTACCCTGACTTTCAGGCATGGAGAGCAGGGCACCAAGGTCCAGCCCACGGGACATAAGCACGGCTATGGCGGCAAGGGCAGCACGGGCATGGTCGCCCTCGTGCTGGTGCTCGCCCATTTCCACTTCCGCAAACTCGACCTGATCGCTCAGGCCAACAATGGTGGTGAACACGTCGGGGGAATTGGCAACCGCGCGGCGGTCCCCCCCAAGCAGGCGCACAAGTGCTGGCACGGCACCATCAAGTGCCTGCACAAAATTGGTGGCAAGTCTGTTTCTGGCCCGCAGGCCAAGCCGGTACTGGAACAGGGAGGATATGGTGGTTTCCACCACAATGCCCAGTGTAATATACGTGGCGCGCGCCATGGCGATATGGAAAATCTGGTCCGGGGCAGCTGCCCCATCAAGCGCGATAATGGCGTAGGTAAAACCCGAGGCCCGCATGCCATGAATACGGTAATTGGTCATGCTGGCAGGGCCGGGCAGCAGGGTGCCCACAAAGCAGAACCCGCCAATACCCACCGCAAGCCAGAAAATATAGAGCAGCGGGGACTGCGGCATGCTCCCGACAAGGATAAGCGCACACAATGTGCCCACCACCATGCCAAACATATGCCACCGCGCCTTGGCAATGGACTTGCCGCGCGTGCCCTGTGCCACCATCCACACGGTCAGGGCGGCCCATTGCGGGCTCCCCAACTCCCACCACAGGGCAATGCCAAGAGCTATAAGGGACGATATGGTGGTCCGGAGCGCATACCCGAAAGACAGCAGGTTAGGGGCAAACAGCCAGCGCAGCCTGCTCAGGTCACGCGGGGGGCCTCCCCCCTCGAGCGCCTGCCGGACAATGGTTTTGAAGGCCTGACAGAACTGGCCAAATGAAAACGCCGCAGCCTTCATGCCGCGTTCTGCCGGTCAGGACTGATCAGAGAGACTGCCATCTGCTTCTTCTTACCCCAAAGAAGCCCAAAAGCGTATTCACACCTCGTATGCCCTGTCCTGCACCCAGCGTTACGCACAGGACATGGCATACAAAAAAACGTCGTCCGCTTTTAGTCTTCGTAGGACAGCAGGCTTGTTACAGTCGTGTCCAGCTTGTCGCGGCCGCCAAGGCCTGTCAGTTCAACCAGCACGGATGCGCCAACAACCTCGGCCCCGGCTTTACGCAGCAGGTCGATGGAGGCAGCGAGCGTGCCACCGGTTGCCAGCAGGTCATCCATGACCACAACGCGCTGACCGGGCTTGACGGCATCAGCCTGAATTTCAAGCGTGTCGGAGCCATATTCCAGCTCATAGGTGTGCGAGATTGTCTTGCCCGGCAGTTTGCCGCTTTTACGCAGCATGAGCATGCCGCAGCCCATGCGGTCGGCAATCGGGGCGGCGGTCAGGAACCCGCGGGATTCCACTGCGGCCAGCAGGTCGGGCTGCAAGGGAGCAATCTGGCGCGTCAGGCGGCCCATGGCAATCTGCCATGCGTCGGGGTTCCGCATCAGGGTTGAAATATCGTAGAACAAAATACCCGGCTTGGGAAAATCGGGAATGTGACGGATGTAATCCTTAAGGTCGATATCCTGACGTCCCGTCATGGTATTTGACAATCCTTCATCCATGCGCCCAGCGTTGTGGAAGCGCGTTTTCCATCCTGCCTTATTCCCATAGGTCAAGCACCGCCGGCGAACAGTTCTGAGGCAACCGGCCCCGCTCTATCCCGCACGGGAGCGTTCCGCAAGGAAATATCCGGCTGGTCAGACCCCCGCGCGCGCACCCAGTGCCGCGGTTACAGCTTCCATCAGCCCATCGCGGCGGAAAGGTTTGGCCAGTAGGCGCACATTGGGCACGCTCCCCTCCGGCGGGGGGGAATCGGCTGTCAGGTCGCCCGACATATACACCACGGCCAGAGCAGGGTAGCGCTCCACCAGCACGCGCGAGAGGGTAACCCCGTCAAGCGGGCCGGGGAGCTGAATATCGGTCACCAGCAGGTCAAGCGTACCTTCCACCCCGGCGGCTGTATCAAACGCCTGTTCGCCGTCCCCCGCCTCCAGCACCTTGTGGCCTGCCATGCTCAGAATGGTCACGACAATATCGCGTATGGCAGCATCATCCTCCACCACAAGCACCTGCAGGCTGCGTGCCTGCGCCTGCGGGGTCGGGCTGGCGGGTCTGGCCAAAGCGGGCACGGCCTCGGCTGACGTGGCCTCCGCCCCGGCACTGGCCGTTATGGCGCGTGGCAGCCACAACGAAACCTCGGTCCCGCTGCCACGCCCCGTTGCCACAACAACCCGGCCATTCACCTGCTGGGAAAAAGCCAGAACCATGGCCATGCCAAGGCCGGTACCCGCTCCCTCGCGCTTGGTGGTAAAGAACGGTTCGAACAGGCGGTCCATGACCTCCCGCGTCATGCCAAAACCGCTATCCACCACATCCAGCCGGACCCAGTCCCCCGCAGGCAGGGGGGAGGCATCGGAAACAACACGGATACTGCGCCCTTCCTCCACCGGCAGGCCCATCAGGTCAGCATTGACCGAGAACGTGACATTCCGCGCCGTAATGCGCAGCCGCCCGCCAGAAGGCATGGCATCCCGCGCATTGATGGCCAGATTAAGCACGGCACTTTCCAGCTGGGCGGGGTCTGCGCGGACAGGCCACACATCGGCCACAACACCGCACTCCACCACAATGCGCGGGCCGATGACACGCCCAAGCAACCCACCCAGAAAGGAGAACAGGTCCGATAGCCGCAACGAATCCGGTGCCCCACGCTGCCTGCGCATGAAGGAGAGGAGCTGCCCGGTCAGCGCTTCGGAACGATGCCCGGCATGTGTGGCCGCGGACAGGTATTCCTGCCGCTGCTCCACCTGATCCGGCTGATCATATTCCGCCGCGAGCTCCAGATTACCCAGAATAACTGTGAGCAGGTTTTTAAAGTCGTGGGCAATGCCTGCGGTCAACTGGCCAAGGGCACGCAGCTTCTGTGCCTCGCCCAGAGCGCGCTCACTGCGCAGGCGCATGGTAATATCTGCCGCAGTCAGCACAAACCCGCGCCGTTCGGCTGCACCATCGGGGGCAAAGAACAGCGTGCGGCACAGTTCCAGATCCGCACCATTGCCGCCCTTGCATTCCACCACAACCGGCGGTGCCAGCTCCCCTTTGGACAGGCTGCTCTCAATATGTTCAAACGGTTCCAGCAGGGGCACGCCATCCACGACCAGCATGCCGCTCAGGGCATTGTAGGACAGGCCCGTGCGCAAAAAATCCTTGCCCAGACCAAGCACCGTGGCCAGTTGCTCGTTCCAGTGCCATAGCCGCCCATCCGCACCAAACACCGCAACGCCAAGGCTCAGACTGTCCAGCGTGGCGCGCAGCCGCAACGCCAGATCACGCGAGGATGCCTCGGCCCGTGCGGCAGCAAGAGAGGAGCGGTCCAGCACCCAGCCTGCCGAGATCATGCTCAGCACACCAGTCAGAATACCCAGAACAGCCAGCCTGCGCTGCCAGCTTGTATTGCGCAGCATATTGGCAACCCGGTCCGCCTGATCAAGCGTACTGGCGCGGCTGAGCACGGACAGGTTCTGGTCCAGTGTGGCCAGCAGGGCAGCCCCGCCCTGCGGCATGGCCTCGGCCGATCGGGGCCATGCGCTAATGGTCTGGAGCTGTTTTTCCACCACCCCCAGCACTTCCTTGCGCCCGCTTCCTTCACGCAGCTGCACGGAGCGGAAGCCGTCAAACCCTGCTCGGGCATCGGAAAGCTGGGTAATGGCCTGTAGGTAACATTCGCCATCAGCCGGGTTATGTTCGGCCTCAAAGGCATAATGGCAGATACGGGCATTGCTGGTGGCGTGGTGCACACCGCGCAAATAACTACCTGCGGCCGTGCTCTGGCGGTCCAGGTTGCCATGGCGGGCCATGTCGTTCCCGAGTTCTATGCCAATGCCACCAAAGGTCACAATCAGCACACCAGCCCCGATAAGAGCCAGAATATGAGCCCGTCTTGCTGGATGCCGTAGCATGTCAGGCATGCCCCCCATTATTTGTGTCCTGCCATCCCCGTGGGCATGACAGCTTGATCTTAACCGGGCAAGGCATGGCTGCCCATGCAGGATCAGGCAACATCATGCAAAGCGGGGCGGAATGTATGCATACACAGCATCATAAGCGCACCAAAGCCCATACAGCCAGCCATTGGTAACGAAGATGTGGCGGCAAACTGACCCACCAGCACCCCGGCCAGTGCGCCAAGCACGTACTGCAACGTGCCTGCAAGGGCGGATGCCGCCCCCGCCTGAGCCGGATGGTCGGCCAGAGCCATCATCATCGCATTGGGGAAAATAATACCCGTTGGTGCAAGGGCTATGACCATGGTCCCAATAACCAGCCACACCTCATACGGCCGGTACGCCACAGGCGCGTACCAACAACCCCACACGCTAACGCCCACCATCAGCACCGTGCCCAGAACCGACAGGGCCACAGCACCATGCAAAAGACGGGCCGGGTCCACCCGCCCGACCAGCAGGCCATTCACCTGTGATGCCCCGATCATGAACACGGACATGACCCCGAACAGCATGGAAAAATGCAATGGCGAAAAGTGGAAAAGCTGCACAAAAACAAACGGCGCTGCGGTCAGGTAACTGAAGGTCATAAATGTCGAAAACGCCGTGATCAGGGCGTAAATGCTGTAGCCCCTGTCCCCCAGCAGGCCCACGTAGCGGGTCAGCAGGGTCATGGGGGAAAGGCTCTGGCGCTTCTGGTAAGGCAGTGTTTCAGGCAGGACCCACAGCACAAGCCCCACACAGACCAGCCCGTACACCGCCGAAGCCCAGAAAATAATCCGCCACGACACAAACTCCACCACCAGACCACCCAGCATGGGCGCCAGAATAGGCACCACCCCCATGACCATGATCAGGCGGGACATCATGCGTGCCCCTGCCGCCCGGTCGGACACCACATCACGCACACACGCGGTGGGCACAACCAGACTGGCCGATGCACCAATAGACGCCACAAACCGGGCAGCGGAAAACAGCGTAATATCCGGTGCAAAAGCACAAACGGCAGACGCCGCCGCATACAGCACGTTCCCCACCAGCAGGGGCATGCGCCGGCCATACCGGTCTGCCAGCGGCCCCACACTCAACTGCCCTATGGCAAGCCCCACAAACCAGATGGCCAGCGTAAACTGCACATTGCCCGCACTGGTATGAAAACTCTGCTCTATGGCCGGGAAGGCGGGCAGATAAATATCGGTAGAAATAGGCCCAACAGCAGTCAGGAACCCAAGCAGGAGGGACAGCCAGCCCGGCACGCCCTGTGCAAAAGCCGGCCCCGGCGTACCCTGCGCCGTAGGGGATGAGGAAGAAGACGTCATACCCGACCCTCCGGGTGTGCCGAATGAGATAAGTGCCGCAAAAAATTCATCCCATAATGGAAAAACTATTGAGGAACAGGGCCGTGTTCACAACAGGCAGATACTGGTGGCCTGCCTGCACACAACGCTCCGGGCCTAGCCCTGCGCACTGGCCCGGGCAATACGGGCGTGCCGCCACAGCCACCAGCCCAGCACGGCAGAAAAGGCAAACAGACCGGCCCCCGCGCCATACTGCCAGGCCGCCCCCACCTGCACACCAGCCCCAAGCAGCACCGCAACGGCGTTCTGGGGCAGCGCACCCAGCAGGGTTGCCGCAAAGAATGGCCATACAGCCATACCGGACACACCTCCGAGCAGGTTGAGCAGCAGGGCTGACCCAACAGGCAGCAGGCGCAATGTCAGAATACTCAGGAAGGGCTTATGGGTTAAAAACGCGTCCAGCTTTTCAAACCGTGGTCCAAGGCGAGCCTGCGCCCATGAACGACCACCCCAGCGGGCCCATAAAAAACCGGCCACACACCCTAATGTAGAAGCTATGGTGATCATGGCAAGCCCTTCGGCCACACCGTAGGTCAGCCCTGCGGCAAAGCCGGCAACCTGCCGGGGCAGCCCAAAAGCACACCAGACCGTTGCCCCCGCCACAAACACCAGCCGGCCGCCCACGCCCGCGCGCAGCATATCCGTACTGCCCAGCACCTGCTCCAGGGCAGGCACATGCCGCAACCCGATTGCCCCCACCACCAGAATAAGCAGCATTAGCAAAGGTTTGAACACGACCCTGGCGGGCTGCTCCGGTGCAGGAGTGGCTGGTTCCATCCCTTGGGCGCTAGCATCTTCTTGCCGCGGCCCGCAAGCTGGCTGTAAACCCTAGCCATAAAGTTTAACCCAAGCGCAAAAGAGTGCCATGCCCACCACGCCCCAGCGCCAGCAAGACATGACGCCTGCCCACCGCCGCCTGATTTCGGGCTGGCTGTTCCTTCTGTGTTTCATGTTGCTGGGCATGATCGCCATTGGCGGCGTGACCCGCCTGACCGGCTCTGGCCTGTCCATTATGGACTGGCAGCCCGTGAGCGGCATGATCCCGCCCCTGTCCCACGCGGAGTGGGAGCGGCTGTTTGCGCTGTACCAGACCATTCCCCAGTACCACCTCCAGCATGAAGGGTTCGGGCTGGAAGGATTCCAGAAAATATTCTGGGCCGAATGGATTCACCGCTTCTGGGGCCGCCTTATGGGGCTGGTGCTGCTGGCACCACTGGTCTGGTTTGTTATCCGGGGCATGATCACCCGCCGCCTTGCCGTGCGCCTGTTCGTGTTTTTCATTCTCGGAGCGCTTCAGGGCGCCATTGGCTGGTTTATGGTGGCCTCGGGCTTCCGGGCCAACAGCACGGCGGTTGAGCCGGTACGACTCGTGCTGCATCTGAGTGCCGCTCTGCTGCTGTATGGGGCCATTCTGTGGACTGCGTTTTCCATCCGCTGGCCCCAGCCTGAACCCACGCCCTTTACGCCCGGTGTCAAACTCACCCGGCGTCTGGCGTGCCTGAGCATCGGACTGCTGTGCATCACCATTATTGCGGGCGGCTTTACGGCGGGCACCCATGCGGGCTTTTTATTCAACACCTTCCCGCTCATGGACGGGCACCTTGTTCCGGCTGACTACGCCCAGCTTTCCCCCCTGTGGATGAACTGGATCGTCAACAAGGCCGCCATCCAGTTTGACCACCGCCTGCTGGCCACCCTGACCGCGCTGAGCATTGGCGCAGTGCTGCTGGCCGGGCTGCGGCGGGGAGCAGGGCTTGGCCCACAGGCGCAAAACGGCATTATTCTGCTCGGCTGGGCCGTGCTGGTGCAGTATGCGCTGGGGGTTACCACCCTGCTGCTGGTTGTGCCGGTATGGGCCGGGGCCGTACACCAGACCTTTGCCGCCGTGCTGCTGGGGGTCATGCTGTATGTGCTGCACACCCTGCGCCGTGGCAGGCCGCAGGGCTGAAGCAGAGCCCAATGATTTCCCACGCCGGTCATTTTCCTGTTGCGCTGACAAAACAGGACGGTATTCTACCGGGCATGATCTCCGACCGGTTCATGTCCGATTCCCTCAAGACCCGCGTAACAGCGGCTCAGGGCGGCGTGGCTTTTCGTCTGGACCTTCTCCTTCGACTTATCAGCCCCTGAGCGATCCGGGTGGCCATGTGCTGCCGCGCCCAGGGGATTTTGCAAGTGAGAGCGCCTGTGTGCAGCACAGGCAAACATAAGGCGTGACAAGCCTTTGGCAGCGCCAGACCAAAGTCAATTCAGGAACATTTTTCATGTCTGCTGATCAGTCCAGCTTCAATCACCCATCCTTTGGCCGCATGACGGCTGAGCGTGTCATTATTTTTGACACCACCTTGCGTGACGGCGAACAGTCCCCCGGTTTTTCCATGAACCTGGCCGAAAAGCTGCGCATGGCCGAAGCTCTGGCAACATTGGGTGTGGATGTGATCGAGGCGGGTTTTCCCGTTGCCTCCAAGGGTGACTTTGAATCCGTGAACGAAATTGCCCGCCACACCAAGGGGGCCGTTATCTGCGCGCTCGCACGCAGTGGGGGAGCAAAGGATATTGCCGCCGCGGGCGAGGCACTGGCACCGGCAGAGCGCAAGCGTATCCACAACTTTATTTCCACCTCCCCGCTGCACATGAAGTACAAACTGCGCATGGAGCCGGAAACCGTTCTGGACCTGATTACCACCGGCAACACCGCCGCACGCAACCTGACAGATGACGTGGAATGGTCCGCCGAGGATGGTTCCCGCACCGACCCGGATTTTCTGTGCCGCTGCGTGGAAGCCGCGATCAAGGCCGGGGCTACCACCATCAACGTGCCCGATACGGTCGGATACGCGACCCCCGAAGACATGGAAAAAATCTTTTCCATGCTGCGCGAACGTGTGCCGGGTGCGGATCAGGTCATTTTTTCTGCCCATAACCATAACGACCTGGGCTTGGGCGTTGCCAATACACTGGCCTCCCTGCGCGGTGGCGCACGGCAGGTGGAATGCACCATTAACGGCATTGGGGAACGCGCAGGGAACGCCGCACTGGAAGAAATTGTGATGGCACTGCGCACACGCCACGACCAGTACCCCTACACCACCAACATCCAGACCACCGACCTGCTCAAGGTCTCCCGCATGCTGGCCACCATTACCAGCTTTGACGTGCAGCCCAACAAGGCCATTGTGGGCCGCAACGCCTTTGCACATGAAAGTGGCATTCATCAGGACGGGGTGCTGAAAAACGCCGCGACCTATGAAATCATGACCCCCGAAAGCGTGGGCTGGAGCCGCTCTTCTCTGGTTATGGGCAAGCATTCAGGCCGTGCCGCCTTCCGCGACAAGCTCAAGGCGCTGGGCTATGCGGACATGGATGACACCCGCCTGAACGAAGCGTTCTCCCGCTTCAAGGATCTGGCTGACCGCAAGAAGGTCGTTTACGACGATGACATTGTCGCACTGGTTGATGATGAAGCCCGTGACCACGACCATATCCGCTTTGCAGCCCTGAGCCTGACATCCACCTCGGGCAAACCTTCCGAAGTGGACCTGACCATTCAGGTCGATGGCAAGGACGTGCAGACCAATGCCAGCGGCAACGGGCCGGTGGACGCCGCCTTTAACGCGCTGCGTCTGGCCTTCCCGCATGAGGCCCGTCTGGCGCTGTTCAGCGTTGGTGCGGTAACGGAAGGCACGGATGCACAGGCCCGCACCACAGTCCGGCTGGAAGAAGACGGCAAGCTGGTTGATGGCCAGGGTGCGGATGCAGATACCGTTGTGTCCGCCGTGCGCGCTTACGTGCATGCCCTGAACAAGCTGCTGGTCAAACGTGCGCGCACCGCGCCCGAAGCCCTGACCGCCTGAGCAGCGCCCATTGGGGGCCCGCGCCCCCATATAACGAGGCAGATACCCCGCCGCATAAGAAAATTATGCGGAAGTTTATGAACTGAGGGCTTGTCTGCCTCGCTATGCCCCGTTAATCCGTGCAAATATATTGACCAAAGCGACCGTTGGGGTCCCTTTTGTTTGCCTGCCCCTTCCGCACAGTCGCGTAGTGCCGCCTCAACCAGGAGTCCTGGATGTTCTCTCGTCTGCTCGGTCTTATGTCTGCGGACATGGCCATTGATCTCGGTACTGCCAATACCCTTGTGTATGTCAAAGGGCGTGGCATTGTACTGAACGAACCCTCGGTCGTGGCGATTGCAGACATACGTGGCAAAAAGCAGCTTCTGGCTGTGGGGGAAGAAGCCAAGCAGATGGTCGGGCGCACGCCGGGCAACATTGCCGCCATCCGCCCCATGCGCGACGGGGTGATTGCCGACTTTGATGTTGCGGAAGAAATGATCAAACATTTCATTCGCAAGGTGCATAACCGCCGGGCCTTTGCCAGCCCGCAGATTATTGTGTGCGTGCCCTCCGGCTCCACAGCCGTTGAGCGCCGCGCCATTCAGGAAAGTGCCGAAAGCGCCGGTGCACGCCGGGTCTTCCTGATTGAAGAACCCATGGCCGCCGCCATTGGTGCGGGCCTGCCCGTAACCGAGCCTTCTGGCAGCATGATTGTGGATATTGGCGGTGGCACTACGGAAGTGGCCGTTATATCCCTTGGCGGCATTGTCTATGCCCGCTCGGTCCGCGTTGGCGGGGATAAAATGGATGAAGCCATTATCTCCTACATCCGCCGGGCCTATAACCTGCTGATCGGTGAAAGCTCGGCAGAGCGGATTAAAATCAACCTTGGTGCGGCTCTCCCCCCCGATGACCCGGAAGACAGCGGCCCCTGGCTGGACGTAAAGGGCCGGGACCTGATCAACGGTGTCCCGCGCGAGGTTCAGGTCTCTCAGGCCCAGATTGCCGAAAGCCTGATGGAGCCGATCAGCCAGATTGTGGATGCGGTCAAAACCGCGCTGGAAAACACCCCGCCCGAACTGGCGGCAGATATTGTGGACAAGGGCATTGTCCTGACCGGTGGCGGCGCATTGCTGTACCGCATGGCCGATGTGCTGCGTCTGGCAACCGGGCTGCCGGTCACCGTGGCAGAAGACGCCCTTTCCTGCGTGGCGCTGGGTACGGGCCGTGCACTGGAAGAAATGAAGCGTCTGCGCAATGTGCTGACCACCATGTACTAACGTCCCGGTTCAGCCACCCCGGCCACTTTGCGGTGCGTGGCTGAATCTGGTTCTTTATGCCGTCAGATATAAGGGCATCCGGTTTTCCATGGTCCCGGTTTCCATTCAGGTAAGGCAGGCATTGAGCAAACTGGTTCTGCCAGTTCTGCTGCTCATGTCTGTCGGGATCATTATTGCCGGGCAGGCCGACCGCCCTTTGGCAGACAAGGCACGCATGCGTGTGGCCGACGTGCTGGCCCCCCTGTGGAGCCTGCTCTCACGCACCCAGACCGACAGCGAACGCTTTGTGCACGGGATACAGGAAGCCCGTAATCTGGCGGAAGAAAACCACCGCCTGAGCGCTGAAAACGCCAACCTGCGGCGCTGGTACGAAGTTGCCGTCTCCCTCGCACGGGAGAATGATACCCTCAAAACCGAACTGCACTGGGTGCCCGAACCCACACCCGCATTTGTAACCGGCCGGGTAGTGGCCGACAGCGGGGGGATTTACGCCCGCGCCGTACTGCTGGTGGCAGGAACAACCAGTGGCGTACAGGTTGGCAACATAGCACTGGCCTCCAGCGGACTGGCCGGGCGGGTTACGGAAGTTGGCGCGCATGCCGCACGCATCCTGCTGATTACCGACATTGCCAGCCGCCTGCCAGTGGAGCTGGAATCCAGCCATGCCGCGGCCATTATGGTGGGAGACAACTCCCCCCTGCCCCGCCTGCTCTATTATTCGCAGGATACCCGCCCCATAGAGGGTGAGCGGGTTGTGACCTCCGATCAGGCTGGGGCTTTTCCCTCTGGCATTCCCATTGGCAGCGTGCATTACCTGCACCCCGGCCAGCCCGTGGTGCAGCCTTTTGCCCGGCTGGACAGGCTGACCATGCTGCGCGTGTTTGACTTCGGGCAATCCGAGATAGAACCGCCCGAAGCCCCCGGCCATGTGCCGCTAACCCGCCCGCACCGTGCCCTTACGCTGCCATTTAAAACCCTGCTTGGTCCGGGGCAGGAGGGATAACGGCATGTCTGACCCCCACCAGCCCCGCTGGGAACATGATACCGAAACCCAGCTGACATCCCGTCAGCGACTCGACCGTACGGCGCGGCATCTTCTGCCGTCCGTTTTTACGGCGCTGGTCATTATTTTTTTCTCGGCCCCCCTGACTGTTCCCGGAGCGGCGGAGTTGCTCCCGGCCATTGTTATCAACACGATTTTTTTCTGGTCCGTGTGGCGGCCCTCCGGCATGCCCTCGCTGGCCGTGTTCCTGCTTGGGCTTTTTATGGACCTTGTGGGGTTTACACCGCTGGGGGTGAGCGCCTTTATTCTATTACTGGTGCATGGCATTGGCAGTTATGCCCGTTTTGGTCTCATGCGGATGAATTTTTTAGTGGTGTGGTGCCTGTTTGGACTGGTAGGAGCGGCTGCAGCGGCATTGCAGTGGGCGCTGGCCTGCCTGTTCCGGCTCCATCTGCTTGATCCCGCACCCGCCTTTTTTGAAGCCTTGCTCTGCATAGGGGTCTATCCGTTGCTTTCCGCCACTTTCTCGTGGTTCCTGCATATTCTGGACGAGAAGGACACGCCATGACCGCATGGGAGGTGCTCCCATGTGGCTAAAGCGGCGTAAACGCGAGAACCGCCGCTTGATGCCGATCCGGGATCAGAAGGACCCGGCACGCGGCGTATTTACCCGCCGCGCCCTGCTGTGCATGGCGGTGCAGGCCGGGGCCATGGGCGAGCTTGCGCGCCGCCTGTACCATATCCAGATCAATGATGGTGACCACTATGCCCGCATGGCGGCCAACAACCGCGTAAGCAAGCGCCTGCTGGCCCCACCGCGTGGGCGCATTGTGGACCGCTACGGCATTGCCCTTGCCAACAACAAGGAAAACTGGCGCGCACTCCTGATGCCGGAGGAAACAACCGATGTTGCCGGCACCATAGAGCGCTTTTCCACCCTGATCCCGCTTGATGAGCGTGACCGCAACCGCATTGCGCGCGAGATGCGCCACCAGCGCCGGTTTGTGCCTGTGATGCTGCGGGACTTCCTCTCCTGGGATGAAATGGCGCGGATCGAGCTCAACGCGCCCTCTCTGCCGGGTGTGCTGATAGATGTGGGCACACGCCGCGTGTACCCAGAAGGGGAGCTGCTGGCCCATATTATCGGCTATGTTGCTCCCCCTAACGAGAACGACGTGGCACATTCCACCCTGCTGGCCCTGCCAGGCATGCGGGTTGGCCGCGCGGGCATAGAACAGAATCAGGACGAGAAACTGCGCGGCACCGCAGGTTCGGTGGAAATGGAGGTTAACGCCGTTGGCCGCGTAATTTCCGAGCTGAACCGTGAAGAAGGCGTGCCGGGGGAAGAAATCTCCCTGACCATAGACCGCGGACTGCAACAAAGGGTGCTCAACCACATAGGGGACCAGACCGCCTCCGCCGTGGTGCTGGACTGCCATAATGGCGAGGTGCTGGCCATGGTCAGCACGCCCTCGTTCGATCCATCCCTATTTGATAGCGGTGTCAGCCACGCACAGTGGATTGAATGGACCAACAACCAGCACACCCCACTTATTAACAAGGCGGTGGCGGGCGTTTACCCACCGGGTTCCACCTTCAAACCCGCTGTGGCCATGGCTGCACTGGAGTCGGGGCTGATCTCCCCCACCGACCGGGTTTTCTGCCCCGGTCATCTGGATGTAGGGGGCACGCGCTTCCACTGCTGGTCACGCTGGGGGCATGGGTCGGTTGACCTGCATCTGGCGCTCAAATACTCCTGCGACGTCTATTTTTACGAAATTGCCCGCCGGATCGGCATGGACCGTATTGCCGAAACCGCACACCGCATGGGCCTTGGCGTACCGCTGGATATTGAACTCCCCCATACCCGCACGGGCCTCATCCCCACCCCCGCATGGCGTCAGGCCCACCACCACCACTGGAATGGGGGGGATACCATTGTCAGCGGGATCGGGCAGGGGTTCATACAGGTTACTCCCCTGCAACTGGCCACCTACACCGCCCGCATGGCCACCGGCCGGGCCGTGCAGCCCCACCTGATGCGCGCCATTAATGGCGAGATCAGCCCGATGGCCAGCCCCGAGCACTGGCCCAGCCTGAACATGCCCGAAAAATATCTGGAAGCCCTGCGGGCAGGCATGTTTGCCGTGGTGAACGAACCCCACGGCACGGCCCCCAAGGCCCAGCTTGACCTGCCGGGCATTACCATGGCGGGTAAAACGGGTTCGGCTCAGGTGCGCCACGTCTCCCGCGCATTGCGTGAGAGCGGGCACTTCAACTCCGCCAACCTGCCGTGGGAATACCGCCCCCACGCGCTGTTCATCTGCTTTGCCCCGTATGATGCACCCCGCTACGCCGTATCGGTCGTGATTGAGCACGGCAACGCAGGGGCAGACGCCGCCGCACCATTGGCGCGCAACATCATGCGCGACACACTCCTGCGCGACCCTTCCAACCACACCACACCCCCGCCAGAAAGCGTGGCCGCTGTGGATGACAGCTTTGAATAACCCCATCCGATTCCACAAGCGCCTGTTACGGGCCGAACCCAGCTTCCGCCTGATGGCCAAGCTGTGGCGGATAAGCTGGCTTTATGTTCTGCTGATCTGTGCACTGGCCGGTGTTGGCTACGTTACCCTCTACTCTGCCGCAGGCGGTGTGCCTTACCCGTTTGCAGCCCCGCAGGCCGCACGTTTTGCCGTGGGCCTTGTGCTGATGGTGACCATTGCCATGCTGCCCCCCCGCCTGCTTATGCGGGCATCATGGGGGATGTATGCGCTCTCGCTCGTGCTGCTGGCGGCGGTCCTGCACATGGGCCATGTTGGCAAAGGGGCCGAACGCTGGCTCATGATCGGGGGGCTTCAGGTTCAGCCGTCCGAATTTGCCAAGATCGCCCTTGTGGCGGTGCTGGCCACATGGTTTTCGCGCATGGATTATGCCCGCATGGGCAACCCGCTCTGGCTTATTCCGCCTGCCTTTATGGTGCTGGTGCCAGTTGGGCTGGTGCTCAAGGAACCCAATCTGGGCACGGCGGTCATTATCGGGGGTATTGGCGCATCCCTGTTTTTTACGGCTGGCATGCGGCTCTGGCAGATTATTCTGCTTGTTCTGCCACTGCCCTCCCTTGTGCAGTTTGCCTACGGGCACCTGCATGACTACCAGAAGGCGCGCATTACCACCTTCCTCCACCCCGAAAATGACCCGCTTGGAGCAGGCTACAACATTATCCAGTCCAAGATTGCCCTTGGGTCCGGGGGCATGTGGGGGCAGGGTTACCTGCACGGCTCGCAGGGGCAGCTGAACTTTCTGCCCGAAAAGCAGACAGACTTCATTTTCACCATGATTGCCGAAGAATGGGGCTTTATCGGTGCGGCCACCGTCATTGCCCTGCTGGTGCTGCTGATTATGGGCGGCATGATCATGGCCATACGCTGCCGCAACCGTTTTGGCCGGCTGATTGCGCTTGGCATCAGCATGAACTTTTTCTTTTACTGTCTGGTCAACCTCTCCATGGTCATGGGGGCAATTCCGGTTGGGGGGGTGCCTCTGCCGCTGGTTTCCTACGGTGGATCGGCCATGCTGAATGTTATGCTGGGGTTTGGGCTTCTGCTTTCAACATGGGTCCATCGGGACACACGGCTGGACGAAAGCAACGGCCGCACAGCCTGACACCCGCAATAAAGCTTGTGTTTTTGGTTTGATCTGCTCTTGACTTGGTAGGGTTGCACTTTTAGCTTGCACGTTAAAGGTAACACTTAGTACTGTTTTTTCACCTTCATTTATCCACTCTGTTTTCTCCACAAAGCGGCCTGCGGCTCAAGCTCCCATCAGGGCAGGAAATGGCTTATTTCCCGGCTCCTGCACTGCCTGACCAAGCCTGAAATGTGCGGAAAACCTTTCAACACACAGGGCCACACCAAAGTGACAACACACACTTTTTCTCTTCGTCCGGTCCTGCTCTGCACGGTTGCCCTGCTTGCGCTGGAAGGCTGTAAACGCCAGCAGAGCGCACCGCAGGTGCCACCGCAGGCGGTGGGCGTTGTAACCATGCAACCCCAGCCCGTAAGTGTGCATACCAGCCTGCCCGGCCGTACGGATGCGTTTGAAATTGCTCAGGTCCGCCCTCAGGTCACGGGCGTTGTGCTCAAACGCCTGTTTATTGAAGGCTCGGACGTTGTCGCTGGCCAGCAGCTCTACCAGATTGACCCCGCCCGCTACAAAGCCGTGTACGACACCGCCCGTGGCCAGCTGGCTCAGGCCATGGCGCTGGATGGCACAGCCAAGGCCAAGGTCCGCCGCTACAAGAAGCTGGTACGTGAGCACGCCGTAAGCCAGCAGGATTATGATGACGCCGTAGCCGCAGAAAAGCAGGCGCAGGGCCAGATACAGAGCGCTCAGGGGCAGGTGGAAAGTGCTCAGGTCAACCTTGGTTACACCAAGATGTATGCCCCGATCTCCGGGCGGATCGGCCGCACACTGATTACGGTGGGCGCGCTTGTTACTGCCGAGCAGACCTCCAACACAGCCATTATCACCCGGCTGGACCCCATTTATGTGGACGTTAACCTGCCCGCCATTACCCTTTTGCGCCTCAAGCGTGAACTGGCGGAAGGCCGTATCAAACGTCAGGCCAATGGCGAGGTCCCCGTGGTTCTGACACTCGAAGACGGCTCACCTTACGAGTTCAAGGGCCACATGGCGCTGGCCGAAGTGAACGTGGATACAACAACCTCCACCGTTATCGTGCGTGCGATCATGCCCAACCCGCAAAAGCTGCTGCTGCCGGGCATGTATGTCCACGCCCAGCTTGACGAGGGGATTGACCCCAACGCCCTGCTGGTCCCCCAGGAAGCCGTCAGCCGCAACACCCACGGCGACCCACAGGTATGGATTGTGCAGCCCGACAACACCGTGGCCCTGCGCCAGATCCAGATCGGCATGGCCATAGGCACCAACTGGCTGGTGACAGACGGGCTCAAGGCCGGTGAGCGCGTGGTGGTCAGCGGCACGCAAAAAATAACCCCCGGAGCCAAGGTCTCGGTGCAGGAAAGCAAGCCCAAGACCGACACCGCACCCGGTGCTGCGGCACAGCCTGCACAAAAAGGGCAGTAAATCCATGTCGCTTTCGCGGTTCTTTATCAACCGACCCATTTTTGCGTGGGTGATCAGCCTGATCATCATGCTGTTTGGCGGCTTGTCCATCCTGCGGCTGCCTGTTGCCCAGTACCCCAGCATTGCCCCGCCCCAGATCGCCATTACCGTAACCTACCCCGGCGCCTCCGCCGATACGGTGAACGATACGGTCGTGCGCCCCATACTCCAGCAGATGTTCGGGCTGGATCATCTGGAATACATCTCTGCCCAGTCCTACGCTTCGGGGCAGATGGAAATTGACCTCACCTTTGAGCAGGGCACCAACCCCGACATTGCTCAGGTGCAGGTGCAGAACAAGCTCCAGCTTGCCCAGCCCAAACTGCCACAGGAAGTGACCGCCCAGGGGCTGAGCATTACCAAGGCCGTCAAGAACTTCATGCTGGTGCTGGCCTTTATTTCCACCAACAATTCCATGACCGGCTCGGACATTGCCGATTATGTGGCCTCCAACATTTCTGACCCGCTCAGCCGCGTAACCGGCGTTGGTGACCACACACTCTTCGGGTCCGAATATGCCATGCGCATCTGGCTGGACCCCAACAAGCTGTTCAACTACGGCCTGACCGTGCGGGATGTTGAAACCGCTATCCAGACCCAGAACATTCAGGTTTCATCGGGTGAGCTCGGTGGCCTGCCTGCCCGCAAGGACATCCGTCTGGATGCCACGATCATTGGCCCGACCCGCCTGACATCGGCTGGCGAGTTTGAGAAAATCCTGCTCCGGGTCCAGCCCGATGGCTCGCAGGTCCGCATCAAGGATGTGGCGCGGGTGGAACTGGGTCCGCAGACCTACAACACATCCTCTTACTACAACAATCACCCGGCATCGGGCATGGCGCTCAAGCTCGCCCCCGGCGCCAACCAGATTTCGACCGAAGCGGCAGTCCGCGCCAAGATTGACGAACTGGAAAAGTTCTTCCCGCCGGGCCTGAAAACCGTTTACCCGCTGGATACGGAACCCTTCATCACCCTCTCCATCGAGGAAGTGATCATCACCCTGCTTGAAGCCATCGGACTGGTCTTTCTGGTCATGCTGGTGTTTTTGCAGAACTTCCGCGCAACGCTTATCCCCACTATTGCCGTGCCGGTTGTGCTGCTGGGCACTTTTGGCCTGCTCAACATCTTTGGTTTTTCCATCAACACGCTTACCATGCTGGCCATGGTGCTGGCCGTAGGCCTGCTGGTGGATGACGCCATTGTGGTGGTGGAAAACGTGGAACGCGTGATGTCGGAGAAAAAACTCTCCCCCATCGAAGCGGCCCGCGTTTCCATGGACGAAATTTCAGGCGCGCTGATCGGCATTGTGCTGGTGCTGACCGCCGTGTTCTTGCCCATGGCGGCCTTTTCCGGCTCGGTCGGGGTTATTTACCGGCAGTTTTCCATTACCATTGTCTCTGCCATGTGGTTGTCCGTGCTGGTGGCCATGGTGCTTACGCCTGCTTTGTGCGCCACCATGCTCAAACCCGGCACGCATGTTAAAACAACCGGCCCTGCCGGCTGGTTCAACCGCAACTTTGAGCGCCTGACCAATGGTTACCTCAAGGGGGTGCGCAAGCTTATTTCCTCCACTGCGCTGTCCATTACCTGCTTCCTGCTGATCAGCGCGCTGGCGGGCTATCTGTTTACCCGCCTGCCCAGCGGCTTTTTGCCGGACGAGGATCAGGGGCTTATTTTCGGGCAGGTTACTCTGCCCCCCAATACGCCCATGGAGCAGACCACACAGCTCAACCGCGAAATTACGGATTATATCCTGAAGTCGGAAAGCGGGCTTGTGGAATCCGTTTACGCCATCAGCGGGTTTAACTTTGCCGGGCAGGGCCAGAACTCGGGTGCATTCTTTATCCGCCTGACAGACTGGAAAAACCGCCCCCTTGCAAGCCAGACATCAGCCGCCATCGCAAAGCGGATCATGATGCATTACTGGTTTGACCCGCGCGCCCAGATCTTTGCCATCAACCCGCCTGCCGTGCTCGAACTGGGCAACGCCACGGGGTTTGACCTTGAACTGGAAGACCGTGGGCACCTTGGCCACCAAAAGCTGCTGGCGGCGCGTAACATGGTGCTCGGCCTTGCCAGCAAGGACCACCGCCTGCTTGCGGTGCGCCCCAACGGTATGGAAGACGCATCACAATATCATCTGGATATTGACCGCGAAAAGGCCAACGCGCTGGGCATTACGATTGATGACATCAACACAACAATCGAAGGGGCGCTGGGGTCGATCTACGTTAACCAGTTCACCCGCAATGACCGCGTAAAACAGGTTTATATTCAAGGCGACATGGATTCTCGCATGCTGCCGCAGGACCTGAACAAATGGTACATCCGCACCAACACCAACACGCTGGCTCCACTGGATACCTTTATTCGCGGATACTGGCTGACCGGCCCGCAAAAGGTTGAGGATTACAACGGCTTTAACGCCTTTGAAATTCTGGGCCAGCCCGCAGCCGGTTACAGTTCGGGTGATTCCCTTGATGCCATCAAGGATATTCTGAAAAAACTGCCGGAAGGCATAGGCTACGAATGGACCGGCCTCTCGTTTGAGGAAATTTCCTCCGGCTCCTCCACCGGACCGCTCTATGCACTCGCCAGTCTGGTTATTCTGTTGTGCCTTGCAGCACTTTACGAAAGCTGGGCCATTCCGTTTGCGGTCATGCTGGTTATTCCTCTGGGTATTCTTGGCTCCATTGCCGCCACCTTGTGGCGGGACATGAACAATGACGTGTATTTTCAGGTCGGGCTGCTGACCACCGTTGGGCTGGCTGTTAAAAACGCCATTCTTATTGTGGAGTTTGCCAAAGCAGCCTTTGAGCGTGGGGAATCTCTGGAGGACGCGGTTATTACCGCATCGCGCGAACGCCTGCGCCCCATTCTCATGACCTCAATCGCCTTTGTTGTGGGTGTGTTCCCGCTTGCCCTTGCTGCCGGGGCTGGCTCCGCATCCCGCGAGGCCATTGGTACCGCAGTGGTTGGGGGCATGGCCACTGCAACACTTCTGGCCGTTTACTTTGTGCCGGTCTTTTTTGTTCTGGTGTTGCGTGTGTTTAAGGTCAAACGCATCAGCGAACGTAAACAGGCCACCATCCCCGTCCAGACCGCAACAGGGAACGAATAAGATATGGCTCCTCAGTCCTTTTTCCGTCGCTCCCTGCGGCTCCGTGCGGTTGTCATGGCCGTTGCAACAACACAGGCACTCTCCGCGTGTACCATGATCCCCAAATACACGCGGCCCACGCCCCCGCTGGCCACAACATGGCCAGACTATGCCCAGACCGGGGATAAGCTGTTACCCAAAGTGGCAGCCGATATTGGCTGGCGCGAGTTTTTTGTAGACCCGCGCCTGCAAGCCCTGATCACCATTGCCCTGCGTGAAAACCGGGACCTGCGCACATCCGCCTCCAATATCGCCACGGCACAGGGCGAATATGACGTGCAGCATGCGGGCCTGTTCCCCACCATTTCCGCCACGGGCGGGCCTATGTATCAGGCACCATCCGATGCGGCAGGGCTGAGCTTTGCACCAGGGCTGGATACCGACAAAACAGGCGGCGGCATGGCCCGCAACCCGTTCCGCTACTATTCCGGCGGGATTGGTTTTTCCTCCTACGAGATTGACCTGTTCGGGCGTATCCGCTCCCTGACCAAAGAAGCCGCCGAACGTGCCCTGTCCCAGCAGGAAAACATGCGCGGCATGGTTATCAGCGTCGTCTCGCAGGTGGCCATGGCCTATATTACATGGCTGGGCGACCGGGACACGCAAGCTCTTGCTGCAAGCACGCTGGCCAGCCAGCAGAACAGCCTGAAGCTGACACAGGACAAATACGCCCACGGTGAAGAAAACCTGCTGACCGTGCGGCAGCTGGAAACACAGGTACAGCAAAGTGCGACCCTGCTCACCGATGCACGCCGCAAAGTGGAACAGGACGAAAACCTGATAACCCTGCTAATTGGCGCGCCCATCCCGCAAAACCTGCCAGCCCCCCTGCCTTTGGGCAAACAGTCCATTCTGGCCGACCTGCCCGCTGGCCTGCCATCGGACCTGCTGACCCGCAGACCCGATATTACAGCGGCAGAACATGACCTTCTAGCCTCTCAGGCCAGTATTGGGGCAGCACGCGCCGCGTTCTTCCCCCGTCTGACACTCACAGCAACGGATGGTGTTTCCAGCTTGCAGTTCCACAAGCTGTTTACGGCGGCAGCCACCACATGGGGCCTGAACCCCAGCCTCCAGATTCCACTTTGGACATGGGGCATGAACAGCGGCAACCTCAAGGTGGCCAAGGCAACCCGTAACGGCAAAATTGCCGCTTACGAAAAAACGGTGCAAAGCGCATTCCGCGAAGTCGCCGATGCCCTTGCCGCCCGCAAAGCCTATCTGGACGAAAAAAAGCAGATGGATAGTCTGGTTTCGGCCTCGGGCGATGCCTACCGTCTGGCAAAACTGCGTTATGAAACCGGGACAGATTCCTACCTGACCACACTGGATTCACAGCGCTACTACCTACAGGCCCAGCAGTCCCAGATTACGGTTGCTGTTGCAAAATACCAGAACCTTGTCACCATTTACCGCGCAATGGGTGGCGGCTGGCAGGCAACCTCCACTCCCCCCCGCACAGCACAACAGCCTGCTGCGCAGTCTGGCACCCCAAAAGCAGGGTAAGCCAGACCACACCCGATCCAATAAAAAAGGCCGCTCTTGAGCGGCCTTTTTTACAAACTCTACCTTGCCCGCATTTAGTGCTTGGCAGGTGCCTGCCCCAGCCGGAGCACCCAGAGCTGGGCAATGTCATAGGCACCATTATCCCCGGCAACGCTCTTGAGGGTCTGTATGGCTTCAGCCTTGTTGCCTGCCTGCATCTGGGCAAGGCCAAGGTGCAAGCAGGCAATATTGGGGTCTGTTACGCCTTTGGTTATGGCCTGCTGCATCAGTGCCAGCCCTTTGGCGGCCTGCCCGAACGTGACGTAATTATACCCCACATTCAGCAGTTCATTGCCCGATGTCTGGGCAAGGGCGGCTTTTTCATCCGCTTCGATGGATTCCTTTTTGGCAGCAACAGTTTTTTCCACCATTGCCTTCAGGCGTGCCTGCCGGGGCGCTTCTGCACCTTGGCCCAGCACACCCTGCTGGTATCCCTGATTCATCAGGTCCAGCGCAAGCTGGGGCATATGGCCCTGCATGGCAATTTCGGTCATTTCCATAAAATCACGTGCGGTGGAAATATCCCCTACCGCCAGACGAATACGGTACACATCCAACTGCAGGGAGGCCGGGATTTTTGTATTCACGACCAGTTCGTGCAGCAGCAGCGCCCAGTATTCCTTTTTGGGGTAATAGGTTGCCAGCAGAACATAGGCGTGTGTCGCTGTCGTGGAATCCTTAAGCGCCGTGGCACTTGCTGCAAGCATCTGCAACTGCGATTCCACGGGCTTCTGCCCGGCCTTGACCGTTCTGGACACAATTGGCGTTAGAACGCTGAGTGTATTGGCATAGTCTTTTTGCAGATAATAAGACTGTGCCAGCAATGTTTCCATTGCCGGGTTGGGCCCCGCTTCCTTGAGGTAACGCTGGATAGCCGCAGCAGCCCTAGGGTAGTCCTTGGCGTTATACGCCATGCTCCCTTCGGACATCAGCATCTGGTTTTTCAGGTTACGTGGTGTACGGGGGGAGGCGATCAGTTTTTCATACGCGGCGGTTGCCTGAGCCACATTACCCGCCTGCGAAGCCACAGCAGCCCGCATTTGCGCAATAGTGTAGTCCTCATATGCGCTTTTACCCGCGACCGCATCTGCCTCGTTCACAGCATCCATGGCCTTGGCGTAGTTATGCGCAGCAAGAGCGCTCTGGGCCTGCTGCAATGCCACGCCAACGGGCTGGCTTAGTGTATCCGCCGCCTGCACGGCCGGAATGGCAAAAGAGACAACAGCCGCGGAACACAACAGGCTCCGCACAAAACGCATGGTCATGATCTTCTTCACTCCCTTACTGATCGACGAACTGTTCCTGCCCGACGATGCCCATCTGGGTGACCCCGAGCCTCTGGGCGTCGGCCATGACATGGACGACAGTCTTGTAATCAGCCAGCCGG